>NZ_JAGGPK010000012.1 GCF_018613855.1 Arthrobacter sp. ISL-30 | reverse complement strand
GATCCACTGGTAGGTGTGCGAGCCGTAGCCCTGCATTTCGCGCCAGGAAGCGGGCAGGCCGCGGTCACCCATGAGCCAGGTAACCTGGTGGGCCGATTCGGGGGACAGGGTCCAGAAGTCCCACTGCATGTCCGCATCGCGCAGGTGGGTGCCCGGCAGGCGCTTCTGGGAGTGGATGAAGTCAGGGAACTTGATGCCGTCGCGGATGAAGAACACCGGGGTGTTGTTGCCCACGAGGTCGTAGTTGCCCTCGGAGGTGTAGAACTTCACGGCGAAGCCGCGCGGGTCCCGCCAGGTGTCCGGGGAGCCGTTCTCGCCGGCAACGGAGGAGAAGCGGATGAGCATCTCGGTCTCCACGCCCGGCTGCAGGAACGCTGCCTTGGTGTACTTGGAGATGTCCTCGGTGGTCTTGAAGGTACCGAACGCGCCGCCGCCCTTGGCGTGCACCACACGCTCCGGAACCCGCTCGCGGTTGAACTGGGCGAGCTTTTCGACCAGGTAGTGGTCGGTCAGGATGATGGCACCATCGGCGCCGACGGACTTGGAATGTGCGTCGGACGTGACGGGCGCACCGGACTGTGTCGTCGATACAGCGGTCGAGATGTTCGCAGTCATCTTTCTCCTATTTCTTGGGTTTCTTTACGTTCGGAAAGGTTGCTGTTGTTTGCGCTGGCAGTCCTCGCAAATCCTGTGCCGACCCATTCCACGGTGCCGTCACTGAAGAACTGCTCCTTCCAGATGGGCACCCGGGCTTTGATAAGGTCGACGAGCTCTGAGCAGACAGCGAAAGCCTGACCCCGGTGGGCGGCTGAGACGGCGCAAACCAGGGCAGGATCGCCAATGCGAAGCATCCCGATCCGATGGGCGGCCCAGATGCGGACCGGTTGCTGTGCTCCTTCGGCGTACTTGGCTTGAAGCTCGGCGACGACGTCGTCCATGACCTGGTGCGCGGCGGGATGGGCAGTGTAGCTGAGCCTGTCCACGGCTTTCCCGCCGTCGTGATTACGGCGGAGGCCACGCCAGAGTCTGTCGTGGTTGGCATGTTTCCCTCCAATTGTTCACATAGCATCTATGGCCAGCCCTGCTGTTGCCCGGCGTGGGGCTTCCAGCGGCGAGGCCAATCTCTGCTGCCCGGAGTAGGCGTTGAAGCTGGTGCCCCTGCTGAATCCGACCAAGGTCACTCCGGTTTCTGCCGCAAGGTCGGCAGCTAGGCTTGAAGGCGCGCTGACGGCGGCCAGTATGGGGATCCCCGCGAGGGCGGCCTTTTGTACGAGCTCGAACGAGGCCCGTCCAGAGACCTGCAGGATAGTGCCGCTCAACGGCAGAAGGCCTTCACGCAGGGCCCATCCGACCACTTTGTCCACGGCGTTGTGGCGACCCACATCCTCTCGCAGACATAGCAGTGCGGGGATTCCGTTGTCGATCCTGAACAGGCCGGCCGCATGGGCTCCTCCAGTCCTGTCAAATACCGCCTGGGCAGCTCGGAGCCGGCGTGGAAGGTCCGCGAGAACATCCGCGGGTACCCGCCGTTGGTCCTGGCTGATGTCGAAGTGGAGCGTCTTGCGGACGGCTTCGATTGAGTCGGTCCCGCAGATGCCACAGGAGCTTGAGGTGTAGACGTGCCGGCCGGTGTCCGGCACCGGTACGTCCGAGCGCAGTTGTGCTTCGACAACGTTGAAAGTCTGTCTCCCCTGCTCGTCTTCGCCGGCGCAGAATCGCAGCGAGACGAGCTCGGACTGGTCGCGGATTGATGCCTTCCGAGACGAGGAAGCCCGCGACCAGGTCGAAGTCGTCCCCCGGGGTGCGCATTGTTACGGCGAAAGAGAGGGTACCGAGCCGGATTTCCAACGGTTCCTCGGCCGCGAGTACGTCCTCCCGGAGGCGCACCGGGACTTCCCTGGCTGTGTCCGAGCCGTCCAGGACGTGTACCGGTGGACCTTGCGCCGCTGAATCATACGCGCCATGTCGTACGCCTTCCCCGCTCTTTAACGAAAGGTAGGCAGGTGCCGAGATCCATAGTGGGCCTAACCATCTAATCCTCCGGCATCGAAGGTAGAGCCTGTGATGCCGGAGTCCATGGGAGGGGGAGCGCGGGAACCGGATCTCCCAATTGGGCTCCAGACGGCGGCACAGCCATGACCCCGTCAGCCCAAGCCAAGCCGCGCATCATTCCCGGCCCCGTGTGATGGGCAGGGAATGCCAGGCCGTTGGAGAGGCGGAACGGCATGAGGCGAGTCCGTCCGGGGTCAGCAACAATTACGGTTCCGGAGGTCACTTGACTGAGGTTGGGCAAGGGCAAGTGGGCGAGTGCTGCCACTAGCGGTGCTCCTATGGTGATCAGTGCCATCATGGCGGCCAGCGGGTTTCCGGGCAGTCCGACGACGAAGCGCCCGTCCGGCAGTTCGGCCATTACGGCAGGATGTCCAGGCCGCATCGCGATGCCGTCTAGCAGCAGCCGACCGCCGAGCGCGGCTACAGCGTTGCGGAAGTGGTCCGTGCTGGAGCGGCCGGTTCCGCCGGTGGTGATGACGACGTCGGACAGCTGCCCCTGGTGCCTGCCCGTATAGCTGAGGGCGGCAAGCCAGTCCTGGTAGGAGTCACCGATCCTGCATTGTCCGCCCGGGGTGCCTCCCAGCATTGCAATAACGGGATCCAGCTGCGGCCCGAAGGTGTCCCTCACCTGTCCAGGCGCGGGCATGCCAGAAGTTAATACTTCTGAGCCGGTAAGCAGGACAGTAACCAGTGGCTTGCCAAGGACCTGCAGTTCGTCGAGGCCAGCCACGGCGGCGAGGGCGATGTGAGCGGGGTTGAGCACAGTGCCAGCGGGGATCAGCACGTCCCCGGCTGCAGCTTCCTCGCCGGCCTTCCGGATATGCTGGCCGCTTCGCGGTTCACCGGGCTTTGCGCCGGCGCCGAGAACCAGTAGGGGCCAACCTCCCACATCTGTGGTGGTCCGGCCGTTTTCCTTGCAGAGTATCGCCACCGTCCCCGGGGGTACCAATCCGCCGGTGACAATGGGGCTTGCATGGTGGGGCGCAAGCCTCTGATCCCGTTCAGCCAGAACCCATGGGCCGGTGCCGTTTACTGCCCAGCCGTCCATGGCAGAGGAAGCGTAGTGCGGGAGCTCCTGTCGGGCGATGACGTCCTCAGCCAGTGTCCGCCCGATGGCTTCCCTTATGGGTACGTGCGCAGGCGGGAGCGGGAGAGCGCAATCGAATGCCAACCGACGGGCTTCGGCCCAAGTGGGCGCAGACGTATGGGCGATGGACAGGCCGGAGAGACGATGCCGTTGCGGTACGCGATCGACTACGTCATGACTGAGCAAGGCTGCCCCCTTGTCTGAACGGGTGGAGTAGTTGTGCTGAGCGGTGATGATGCCTCTGGGGACGGCAGCCACGGGCGCCCGTTAATAGCGCCCGTTGCCGCCCCCAGGACAGCTCGGCTCGATGGATCTGGGCGATCCCAGTCTCCAGCGAACCGCGTGCTAGGCCTTAACGTAGCCGTTCGGGTTTAGCACGTACTTGGTTGCCGCTCCGGCATCGAACTCTGCGTAGCCACGCGGAGCGTCGTCGAGCGAGATTGCCTTGGCGTTCACTGCCTTGGCAATCTGGACCTTGTCGTGCAGAATCGCCATCATCAGCTGGCGGTTGTACTTCATCACAGGGCACTGGCCGGTGGTGAAGGACAAGGACTTGGCCCATCCGGTGCCCAGCGACAGGGACAGGGATCCGTGCATGGCTGCGTCGTCGATTCCGCCCGGGTCACCCGTGACGTACAAGCCGGGGATACCCAAGGCGCCGCCGGCGGCGGTGATGTCCATGAGGGAGTTCAGCACCGTGGCCGGCGCTTCGTGAGACGCGTCCCTGCCGTGGCCGCGGGCCTCGAATCCGACGGCGTCGACACCGCAGTCGACTTCCGGAACGTCGAGGATTTGCTCAATCTGGTCCTTGGGGTCACCCTTGGAGACATTCACCGTTTCGCAGCCGAAGGACCGGGCCTGAGCGAGGCGGCCCTCATTCAAGTCACCGACGATGACAACCGCTGCGCCAAGGAGCTGTGCACCAACGGCTGCAGCCAGGCCGACGGGACCTGCTCCTGCAATGTAAACGGTTGACCCGACGCCGACACCGGCGGTTACGGCTCCGTGAAAGCCGGTGGGGAAAATGTCCGAGAGCATGGTCAGGTCCATGATCTTCTCCAGCGCCTGATCCCGATCCGGGAACCTCAACAGGTTCCAGTCGGCATAGGGAACCAGCACATACTCGGCCTGCCCGCCTACCCAGCCTCCCATGTCCACGTATCCGAAGGCACTGCCGGGCCGGTCGGGGTTGACGTTCAGACAGATTCCCGTTTTGCGTTCCTTGCAGTTGCGGCAGCGGCCACAGGAGATGTTGAACGGCACCGAGACGATGTCGCCGACCTTGATGAATTCAACGTCCGGGCCTGTTTCCACGACCTCCCCGGTAATCTCATGGCCCAGGACCAGATCGCGTGGGGCGGTGGTGCGTCCTCGAACCATGTGCTGGTCCGAGCCGCAGATGTTCGTGGTCACCGTCCGCAGGATCACCCCGTGCGGCACCTTGCGGCCGATGTTCGCGGGATTGACCCCCGGTCCGTCCTTGAGCTCGAACGTAGGGTAGTCGGTGTCAATCACCTCAACTACGCCGGGTTCCTTGTAGGCAACTGCTCTGTTTCCTGACATGGTCACTCCTAGGGCACTTCGTGTTTGTTGGTTGGGGTATTGGGCACGTCGTGAAGAAGGGTCTTCACATGGATGCGGTGCTGTCGATGGCAATCATTGCTGTGCGGGTCATTCCACGTACCCGTGGTCACCGATTGGAGGCTAATGCGCCGACGGTGGGTTGCTCGTTGCCCGAAAGCGGTGCTTCGACACGTACCTCCCCAGGTATTCAGGCCATCGAAGCACCATTCACGGGAAACGAGTCGCCCCGGATCGGAATCAGATGAGGTCAATGTCGGGAGGCCCCGGAAATCATGGGCCTCCCGACCCTGCACCACTTAGAGTTCTGCTGCTGCGCCTGCGGATGCGACCGAGTGGTCATTTTCGACGGTGCTTCCGCTGACGCCGATAGCGCCGATAATCGTTCCCGCAGAGGAATGAATCGGAAGGCCACCGGGGAAGGTAATCAGGCCGCCGTTGGAGACTTCGATGTTGAACAGAGGACCACCCGGCTGTGAGAGCTCGCCGATGGATCCGGTTGCCATGTCGAAGTATCGGGCTGTCCGTGCCTTCTTGATCGAGATATCGATGCTCCCGAGCCAGGCGCCATCCATGCGAGTAAAGGCCTTGAGGTTGCCCCCGGCGTCTACGACTGCAATGTTCATGGCCGTACCCGTTTCCTCCGCGGCATTCCGTGCAGCTTCGAGGACGGTATCTGCCTGGGCTTGAGTGATGTCTGACATGGTTTCTCCTGATTGTTGGCGTTGTTTTGTTCTTGACATGAGGGGACAAAGGGCCTGACCGCTGGTGGGCGGGGCTGTTCTGGAGGTTTCCCGTGCAGCCAAGAAGGGCCTGGATGGATGCAGGGCGCTAAGGACTAGGACTATTTCCTTACGGCCATGTGCTGCTTGAAGCAATCAGAGCATTCGCTTGTTGCTGTGAGAAGCGCTTGTCTACGAGGTCAGTTTTCTGATATGTCGAATATATCGTAAAGATATATCAGAGAAGAGATGTGACGACTGATTACGTACGTCTAGTGACCGAGTATCAGGCTGAGAGCCTCGGCCCGGGCGGCAGGCAGACGAAGCTCTCCTCGAACTGCAGAGGTGATGGTTTTCGCCCCCGGCTTTCTGACCCCGCGCATCGACATGCACAGGTGCTCGCACTCGACGATGACGATGGCGCCAAGGGGCCGCAGGGCCGAGACCAGGGCGTCGACGACTTGAGTCGTCAGCCGTTCCTGGACCTGCGGTCTTCTGGCGAACGCATCCACCAGCCTGGCAAGTTTGCTCAGGCCGGTGACGAGGCCCTCGGAGGAGGGTATATAGCCGACGTGGGCTACGCCGTGGAACGGTACGAGATGATGCTCGCATGTTGAATAGAAGGGAATGTCCTTGACAATGACGAGCTCTTCATGGCCGAGGTCAAAAGTCTTATCGAGAATGCTGACGGGGTCTTCGTGCAGTCCGCTATACATCTCGGCTGCCGCACGCGCGACGCGAGCGGGAGTGTCGGCCAGGCCGGGCCTTTCCGGGTCCTCACCAATGGCCAGGAGGAACTCCCGGACGGCCCGTTCCGCGCGCGCTTGGATGGTGGTGTTGTATTGGTCGTGTGACCGCAGGGTCTGCAGGATTAGCCGTCCCGGTGGTACCCGGAGGTACTCCATATGGTTCCCGGTGAAATGCGCTTTGCCGGAAGGGGTGTCGAATTCCCTTGCGTCGCGCGGCGGGTGGGGGAGAATGAAGCCGCCGGGGCTCTGGATCTTCTCCTCGAAATTCTCAAAGCCGTCAATTACGGCTTCGATGTGCTTCCTGATCAGTGAATAGTCGTCCTTGAGCGAGAGCCAGGCAGCCTTCGGCGTGTTTGCCAAGGGAAGGCCGTTGGCGTCCATGAACAGCCGGTGAGCCAGGTTGCAGACGATCGCAACCTCCGACATCAGATACTCGCTTGCGGGCTTGAGGCGTCCCCGCGAGGCGTGGACTGCGCTCATCGAGTCCTCCACTGTGACCCTCTGATCGCCCGAAAATTGTGTGTCCTTCTCGGTACGTCCAAGGGTGGGCAAGATCAGTGCTCGCCGTCCGGTTGCCAGATGGGAGTGATTCAGCTTTGTCGAGATTTGGACAGTAAGCCGGGTATTGGCCAAGGCCTTTTCAGTGATTTCAGAGTCCGGGGCCGCCCGTACGAAGTTGCCGCCCATGCCTATGAACACGCGGATCTTGCCGTCCCTCATCGCCCGAATTGCCGCGACCGTATCATAGCCGTGTGCTCGCGGTGAGAGGAACTGGAACTCACTATCCAGCCTGTCGTGGAACTCCTCCGGCATCCGCTCAAAGATGCCCATGGTCCGATCTCCCTGCACATTGGAGTGTCCGCGGACAGGGCAGACGCCGGCTCCTGGCTTGCCAATGTTGCCCTGCAGCAGGAGGATGTTGACGACATCCTTAAGGGTAGGCACAGAGTGCTTGTGCTGGGTCAGACCCATCGCCCAACAGACGATCGTTGCGTTGGAGGCCAGAAGGCGCTCACCGGTGTCCCTGATCTGCTGCAGGGTCAGCCCGGACGCCTCGACGATTTCATCCCAGGTGATGCCCTCCAGCTGCTGCAGATAGGAATCAATTCCGGTCGTGTGGTTGCTGATGAACTCGTTGTCGAACACGCTAGCCAGCCCCGGAGTGTTCCTGCCTGCACGCTCGGCCTCCAGCAGGTACTTGCCCAGCCCTTGAAAGAGGGCCTGATCGCCGCCTGCCCTGATTTGAAGGAAGTCGTCGGTCAGTTGAGTGCCCACCACCATGCCTGAGACGGTCTGCGGATTTTCAAACCTTAGGAGTCCGGCCTCGGGCAGGGGGTTGATGGAAACAATTGCCGCTCCGTTTTTCTTGGCCTTCTCCAGCGAGCTGAGCATGCGTGGGTGGTTGGTTCCCGGGTTCTGGCCGGCAACGAAGATCAGCGAGGCCGTTTCCAGGTCCTTAAGGCTGACTGAACCCTTGCCGATGCCAATCGTCTCTACCAGGGCGGACCCGGATGACTCATGGCACATATTCGAACAGTCCGGAAGATTGTTTGTGCCCAGACCGCGCACGAGCAGCTGATAAACAAACGCCGCCTCGTTGGACGTCCGGCCGGAAGTATAAAAGACCGCCTGATCAGGATCTTCCATGCCCCTGATCTCGCTCGCAATCAGATCAAAGGCTTCATCCCAATCGATCGGTCGGTAGTGCGTTGCACCCTCGTCCAGCACCATCGGATGGGTCAGTCGCCCCTGTTGCCCCAGCCAGTAATCATCGCGTTTCCTGAGCTCGTCCACGGAGTGCGCTGCGAAAAACCCGGGAGTAACGCGGCGCCTGGTGGCCTCCTCCGCCACAGCCTTGGCCCCGTTCTCGCAAAATTCTGCGGCGTGGCGCTTGTCGTGTTCGGGCCATGCACAGCCCATGCAGTCGAATCCGTCGATCTGATTGACCGCCAGGAGAGTCTGGATGCTGCGCACAGGTCCCATCTGCTCGAGGGATATCTTCAGCGCGTTCGTTACCGCCGGGATGCCAACAGCCTTGGACTTGGGTCTGGTAACAACCAGCTTTGTCTCGTCGATGTTGTCACGGGGGGCTTTTGAGGCCATTGGCTCTTTTCCTTCAGATCTTGGACGGGTACAGGGGGCCGGCTTCTCTGGGTGGGAGGGGAGGCGCTGACTCAAACTCCGATATTCCCTTAAGGAGGCCCGGCAGGCGCCCCAGGTCATTGAAGCTGTAGACATGAAATCCGGCGATAAGGGGATCGTGGGCAAGCCGCTTGCGAATATCACGGATGAGCCCTTTGCTGTCGAAGTCCATGAAATTCTTCCACCCAAGCAAAGCCCTGGCCATGCCCGTCCCGCGGGCTAGCTTTAGCGATCGTCCGACACCGAGTCGCGCCCCCATGGACAGCAACTTCTTTGTGTTGACGGGCCCGGGAACTCCGATCCACACAGGCAGCTGATGTCCGGCCTCATGCAGGGCCTCGACGTAGTCGGCGATAGCGTCTGCGGAGAAACACATCTGCGTGGTCAATGAGGCGGCCAGCGCGGACTTGGCTTTCAGTCCGCTACGCAGCTGATGTGAGGTCAGCGCCGGATGCCCTTCCGGGTATCCGGCAATCCCCACGGAAAAACTGGACGAAAAGTCCCTGACATCCCTGATCAGCGGACCGCTCCAGGAATAGGGGCCGGCAGGAGCGCGACGGTCTCCTCCAACAAGGAAAAGCTCAGTGATGCCCGCCTCACCCAACCGGTCGAGGAGGCCATGGAGTTCGGACTGACTGGCAATGCTACGGGCAGCCAAATGAGGCACAACGTGATAACCCAGACCTGCAAGCTCAACCGATGCAGTGACGGTCCTGGACGGCCCGTGGTGGGGCAGACAGGTGACGCTTACCGCTCCCGGAGGCTCGTAGATGCGCGGGAGCTGATCGGCTAAGTCACGGGACGGGACAACTTCCAAGCGCAGCGCGGAAGCAGGCTTAGGGCTCATGATGTGCCTCTCCTTGAAAGTTGGGGCTGTCAGCCCTGAAAGGTGGATCGCTGTCGAGAGATTCTTGACATTCTTATTGAAAAGTATTGATATATCAGTTGTAGGAATAGTATGTACAAGGGGCCGGCGAGTCAAGGTTCCATCACAAAGCGGGAAGGGAGCCTAATAGTGGAAAGCAGCGGAAAGCTAACGGTCGACTTAGGACAGCACGACCTGCCGCCCAGGCAAGACGATGAGTCCTATGCCGACTACGCCTATCGCGTTCTGTGCGACGAGCTGATCGTGCTGGATATCAAGCCTGGCGAGCCACTCAATGATGATTTGATCTCCCGCAGGCTTGGTGTGGGGCGGACTCCAATCCGGGAAGCCATGAAGCGGCTCGAAAGCGACCATCTAGTGGTGGCGTACCCCCGCCGAGGAACATTTGCAGCGGGTGTCGACATCACCGACCTCGCCGAGATCTCCGAGATCCGCCAGCTGTTGGAACCCGCAGCGTCGGCCCGCGCGGCACGTATGGCATCCCCCAGGACTCGGCAGGAACTCAGGGAATTTGCTCGCGAAGTGGAACAGCTCCTGGAGGGGCGGCAAGCCCAGCGTGATCTGATGCGTCTGGACATGAGGGTCCATCGAAGCATCTACCGGGCGACCGGAAGCCGCCACCTTGAGGACGTCCTCATTCGCTACGACAACCTTGCAACCCGGATTTGGAGCCTCGTGCTTGAAAAACTCCCTCCGGTTTCAGAGCACATTGCCCAGCACATTGATCTCCTCGAACTCATTGCCGAAGGCGACGCCGATTCGGCCGCACATCTTACGACGAAGCACGTTACCGACTTCGAGAACCTGATCCGCGCCGTGCTCTGAACCGGCCCGGTTGTTCGACCAGGACAACACTTCGACCAGGACAACACTTCGGATGGTGACGGCGAGGTCCGCCGCACCGAGCAGGAGTGATGTTCTTATGGGATGCCGTCGCCTCGGTGGCTGCGTCGGGTGCCATTGCTTCAGGCATTCCATTGCGGAACTTCGACCGTGATCGTGCAATTCTCCTCGCGGAGAAACATGCGTCGGCCTCTGCCCCTGACCAGAATGATCCAAATGACCTTGCCGTCGTCGGTCATGTCATCCACCCAGCCGCTATCGGGCACGTTGTGGTCGTCTATGATAGTGACGAAATCTCCCGGGAAGAGGGTGGTCCAGTCAGGCACCACTTTCGTGGCGGTCTTCAGATCACCCCGGCTAGTGCAGGCTGTCATGTTTTCCCCTCATCACTTGGCTGGCAGGGATACCAGCATGTGAGACTGTTCCCGGGCAGCATCAGTGGTGTGCAGAAGCAGCAGGGATGTGGTGACGGATCCGACGCCGCCCGGCACGGGCGTCAGTGCTGCAGCAACGGATCCGACGCTTACTTCGTCAACGTCGCCAGTTAGGGATCCGTCGGGGAGCACGTTGGTTCCGACGTCGATGACGACGGACTGGGGGGAAACGTCAGTTCCGGTAAGGAGGCCTCTCCTGCCAGCGGCGACAATGACGATGTCGGCCGACTTTGTGTACCTTTCCAGTGGGCCCGACCGCGAATGGCAAACGGTGGTGGTGGCGTCTTTTTGCAGTAGGAGCAGTGACAGGGGCTTACCCACAACAGTGGAGCGGCCCACTACGACAACATTCCTGCCAGCCGTCGGGATTTCGAAGTGTTCCAGCATTTCGATGACGGCACGTGCGGTTGCCGGCGCGAAGGCGCGCTGCCCAACGGCGAGAAGTCCCAGGCTCAAGGGGTTGGCACCGTCGATGTCCTTTTCGGGGGTGATGTGCCTCACCAGCTCATCAGCCCTCACTCCGGAAGGCAGGGGCGTCTGCAGGATGATTCCGTTCACGGACGGCTCACGGCTGAGGTCTTTCAGCACGTCGATGAGTACTTGCTCGCTGGCGTCGTGACCCAGGTCAACGATCCTGCAGGAAATGCCTGCGTTTTCAGCAGCGCGTTCAATAGACCGGACGTACCAATGGGTTGAGCCATCCTCAGTGGCGACTACAACAGCAAGTGCAGGGCGCAGGCCGCCTTCGGCAAGCGCTTTGGCTTGCGCCGTTGCTTGAAGGTGAAGCAGCTTGGCAAGGGGCTTGCCGGAGAGCAGCGCAGCGGTCATCGCAGAATCCTTTCGCGCACACGCCCGGCGAGTGCATCTGCCTCCAGGATGACTTTCTCTTCCAGACCGTCGGTCTGTTGCGCCAGTAAAGTCCGTGCTCCGATGTCTTTGATTGCAACGACGTTGATGTCGATGTTGACCCTCGCTGTGCTGGCAGCCGCGCGGGCAGCGTCAGCAGCGGCCGCGACGTCGCTGATGACGTTTGGGTTCGCGACGTTCAGGAGTTCGGCGGCAAGTTCCACGATCTCGCCGGCAAGCTTAATCAGCTGAACCGGCGGCTGGGCTGCCTGCAGCAAGGCCTCTTGAATGGATTGTTCGCGCGCCCGGCTTTCGGTGTCATTTCCCGAGGGGAGCCTGTAGGAAGAGATGACGTCCTTGAACGCGTGCTCGTCGGCATCTGCCAGCCGCAGGGCCTCCTCTCTGAGCCTGTCCGCTGCGGAGACGATTCTTGAGATGACTTCAGTATGCTGCTCGTACTTTCCGCCAGTGGTGAACCTTGCCACCATGGCAACAAGGGCCGCTCCCTGGGCGGCATGCAGGGCAGCTGCGGCCCCGCCGCCGGGGGTGGGCTGGCGCGATGAAAGCCTGCCGAGATAGTCGTTGAGTGTTTCTGAACTGATCATGTGTCCATTCCTGGGCTGGGTAGGGACCTTGGACGGGTGATGGGTAATACGCGCAGCCCGAACTCCGGTTGCGAGGGAAGAGTCCAGGCTGCGCGCCCTTTAGGGCACCGACAGGCTGTTTAGCCGCGGAGCCGGGTCATTGTGGGGTCGTACAGGGGCTCCTCGGTGACCGTGGCGCGGATGCGTCGTCCGAAGTACTCGATTTCGACGGAATCCCCGACTGATACCGCGCCGGGCAGGTACGCGTAGGCGAGCGGCTTGGCAATGGTGTAGCCGTACGCCGCGCTGGTCACGTAGCCGACGGTCTGATCTTTGTAATAGACCGGTTCCTTGCCTAGAACGACGGACCGCCCGTCGTCGATGGTCAGGCAGCGCAGCCGACGGGCGGAACCTTCCTCAGTACGGCCTTCCAGAGCACCCTTGCCGACGAAATTGTCCTTGGACATCTTCACGGCGAATCCGAGGCCGGCTTCGAAGGGGTCGTGTTCCGTGGTCATATCGGTTCCCCAGGATCGGTATCCCTTTTCAAGGCGCAGGGAACTGAATGCCGCCCGGCCGGCTGCGATGACGCCGAACGGCTGTCCTGCCTTCCATAGTGCGTCCCAGAGGCGCTGCCCATTGTCCGCACTTGTGTAGAGTTCCCAGCCAAGCTCGCCGACGTAGGAAAGACGCATCGCGATAACGGGAACGCCGCCGATGACGACGTTCTTCGCCCGGAAGTAGCGAAGGCCCTCATTTGAGAAGTCGTCGTCGCTGACTGTGCTGACCAAGTCCCGGGCGAGCGGCCCCCATAGCCCGATGCAGCAGGTGCCGCCGGTCGTGTCCCGGACCTGGACCCAGTCGTTGGCGGAGCCGCTTGCAGTCTGATGACGGGCAGCCCGCGTGAAGTAGGCGGTATCTATGTTGCCATTGGCTCCGAGCTGAAAGGTATCTTCGCTCAGGCGAGCCACTGTGATGTCGCTTCGTACGCCGCCGGCGTGATCCAGCAGGAGGGTGTAGGTCACCGCGCCGGGCTTCTTATCCAGGTCCCCGGTAGTGAGTTCCTGCAGCAGCTTTAGAGCTCCGGGGCCGGAGACTTCGAGCCGCTTGAGTGGCGTCATGTCATACATCGCCACTGCCGTGCGAGTCTTCCATGCTTCCACTGCCGTGATGGGTGAGCTGAACATCTGGGACCAGGCGTCACGGCCCGGGGGCTGCCACTCGGCGGGCACTTCTTTCAGGAGTTCTGCATTTGCTTCAAACCAGTATGGACGCTCCCATCCCCCTGATTCCAGGAAAAATGCTCCAAGTTCCTTCTGGCGGGCATGGAAGGGGCTCACTCGAAGGTTGCGTGGCGAGAGCTTAGGCTGCAGCGGGTGAAGAACGTCGTAGATTTCCACGAAGTTCTGCTGCGAGGTTTCGCTGACGTACTCGGGGGTCAGCTGCACATCTTCGAACCGGTTGATGTCGCATTCGCCCAAGTCGACTTCCGATTTTCCGGTGACGAGCAGTTCGGCGACGGCGCGGGCGACGCCGGCGGAATGGGTCACCCACACGGCTTCGGCAACAAAGAAGCCGTCGAGCTCCTTGGACTCGCCAACCAGCGGTCCGCCGTCGGGGGTGAAGGAGAAGATGCCGTTGAAGCCGTCTTCGATATCGCTTTCCATCAATGCCGGAAGTAACTGCTTTGTGGCCTCCCACGCCGGGAGGAAGTCCTCCACCGTGAAGTCCAGCCGGGATGGCATGTTGTGTTCGCTGATGCTGTCGGGTGCGAAGGTTCCAAGCTCCTCCAGGTCGACGGGCATGGGCCGGTGAGCGTAGGAACCAATGCCATACCGTTCTCCATGTTCGCGGTAGTAGAGGTCCTGGTCCTGGTGGCGGAGGATCGGGAGGGTGGCTCCATTGGGCAGTTCGTTACGGCCCTTCTGAGCTGGGACCGGCGTGGTCTTCACGTACTGATGAGCTAGGGGAAGGAGGGGAACTGCCATACCGATCATGGCGCCGATCCTGGCGCCCCAGAAGCCAGCGCAGGAGACGACGATATCGGCAGGGATGACTCCGTCCGACGTTCGTACTCCGGTCACTCGCCGGCCGGACTGCTCTATGCCCGTAACTGTCGTGTTGCCAAAGTACTTCACCCCAGCGGCCTCGGTACGCTTGATCAGCAGCTGCACGGCACGTGCCGCGCTGGCAAGGCCGTCGCTTGGAACGTGGAGTCCACCGAGGACATTGTCTTCGCTGAGAAGAGGATAGAGCTCCTTGCACTCAGCGGGGGAGAGGATCGTGCCTTCGATGCCCCAGGCCGAGGCGTAGCCCAGCTTCCGCTTAAGATCGGTGAGGCGGGTTTCGGTGGTGGCGATTTCCAGTCCGCCGACCTGGTTGAAGCAGCTGACGCCCTCTTCCTTGAGGGACAGGAGCTTTTCGACCGTGTATTTGGCGAAAGTCGCCATAGTCTTTGACGGGTTGGTCTGGAAAACCAGGCCGGGGGCATGGGAAGTAGATCCCCCCGGCATGTTCAGCGGCCCTTGATCCAGGACAGTGATGTTGTTCCAACCCAGGGATACCAGTTCATCGGCCAGATTCGTTCCGACGATCCCGGCTCCGATGATGACGATGCGTGGCGTCGATGCCATGTGGTTCTCCTGCTGTTCGTGTGTGGGTACTGCTACTCGTGCTGGCGCGCGGTTTTAGCGGAAGACAACTGTGCTGGCCTGGTCGAGCAGCACTCGGTGCTCGCAGTGCCACCGGACAGCCCGGGACAATGCCAGGGCTTCAGCATCCTGACCGACGGTGGAAAGGGCAGTCGGCCCGTAGCTGTGGTCCACACGGATGACTTCCTGCTCGATGATGGGTCCCTCGTCGAGGTCGGCTGTGACGTAGTGGGCTGTGGCACCCACCAGCTTGACGCCACGGTCGTAGGCCTGGTGGTAGGGGCGCGCGCCTTTGAAGCCCGGGAGGAATGAGTGGTGGATATTGATAGCCCTGCCTTCGAGGGCACGGCAAAGATCGTTGGAGAGGACCTGCATGTACCGGGCCAGCACAACCAGATCAATGTTGTATTCGTCTACCAGTTCAAGTAGACGCTGCTCGGCGTCTGCTTTCGTCTCCGGGGTGACGGGAATGTACACAAAGGGAAGCCCGGCTGCCTCGGCCATGGCCCGGTGGGTCTCGTGGTTGGAGACTACGAGAACGAGATTCCCGCCAAGGCTTCCTCCCCGCCAGCGGAAGATCAGGTCATTGAGGCAGTGCCCGAATTTGGAGACCATGACCAAGACTCGCTGTTGTGTCTCATCGAAAAAGTCGAACTTCATTTCAAAGCGATCAGCCACTGGACGGAACTCTTCTTCGAGCCGCTCCGGGGCATAGTCCCACGGACCCGAGAAAGCGGTACGAAGATGCAGTGTCTGGCGGAGGCCGTCGTCGAACTGCTGGTGTTCGTCGATGTTGAATCCGCGTTCAAACAGGAAAGTGGTGACGGCTTGGACGATGCCCGCGCGTTCGGTACACGACAGTGTGAGCACAAACTTGCTGGACTGGGACTCTTCAGAGGTGTCGCCCTGAGGGATGGTGCTCGTGGTTGGCGTGGTGTCCACCAATGTCATGTCTCCTCCTGAAGATATATTTTTAGTGTCTAAACTGATATATCAGTGCTGGCGTTTAGCGTATACTGGCTAAACCGGAAAGGTCAATAGTCTGTTTTCAAGATAGGAAGGGCGGTGCCATGGCGTTCGAAACATTGCCGGCAACAGAGACTGCTGGGTCGAAATCCTTGGCGGAGCTGGCCTACGAGCGAATTCGCGACAAGCTCCTGATGCTTGACATCAGACCCGGGGACCTACTGAACGACGATTCACTCGCAAAGGACCTTGGTGTCGGACGCACGCCTGTCAGGGAGGCGCTGAAGCGGCTCGAACTTGACCATCTCGTTGTCACTTACCCCAGGCGGGGAACCTTTGCATCGCGCGTCGAAGTGACTGACCTTGCCTTCATATCTGAGATTCGGATGCAACTGGAGCCGCTCGCCGCATCGCGGGCAGCCAGGGAGGCCACTCCGGCGGCCAGAAGCCAGCTCCGCCAGGTGATGAAAGAGGTGGAGTCTTTCGACCTCGACAGCGCCTCGGTAGTTGAGACTCTGCGGCTGGATGCTCGGGTCCACCAAGGGATCTACGCCGCCTCAGGCAATCCACACCTTGAAGATGTGCTGATTCGCTACGACAACCTTGCTACGCGCATCTGGTGCATGGTCCTTGATCGCCTGCCCAACCTTTCGCGGCATGTGCACGAACACCTCGATCTCCTCGCGGCGGTTATTGATGGGGATGAGGCAAAGGCTGCGGAGCTGGCGCGCGTCCACGTTGATGGCTTCGAGAAGGCCGTACGAAAGGCCCTGTTCGCCGCTTAATGGGCTCCGGATTAGTAGGATCTGTCCCCACATGCCGGCTGGAAGGCCGCGCCGAGTGACGTTCTCCGGCTGCAGCCGTGCGACTGCTAACCCAGGCGCAACCAGTTGTACGTAGCATTCGATTTCCTTTCGAATCAGGCTGTTGACACCCCTTCCAAGCCGTAGCATACTTGGCAATCAGAACTAATATATCAATCGGATATTAGGCAACTGTAAGGAGTAATTCATGGCCGATGTTCTTACCCGTTCGCTCGCAGAAGCCGATCCCGAGATCTTTGCCGCTGTAGAAAGCGAGCTGCTTCGCCAGCAGAGCACCCTCGAGATGATCGCATCCGAAAACTTCGCCCCGACATCCGTCATGCAGGCACAGGGCTCGGTCCTGACTAACAAGTACGCAGAGGGCTACCCGGGCAAGCGCTATTATGGCGGCTGCGAGCACGTGGACGTCGTTGAACAGCTGGCCATCGACCGGGTCAAAGCCCTGTTCGGTTCGGAGTTCGCCAACGTCCAGCCGCACTCAGGTGCGCAGGCCAACGCTGCGGCCATGTTCGCCCTCCTGAACCCCGGCGACACCATCCTGGGCCTGAACCTCGCGCACGGCGGCCACCTCACGCACGGGATGCGCCTGAACTTCTCCGGCAAGCTCTACAAGGTGGTTCCGTAGCACGTGAGGGAGTCCGACTTCCGGGTGGACATGGCCGAAGTCGAAGCCCTGGCCCTGGAGCACAAGCCGCGGCTCATCGTCGCTGGCTGGTCGGCGTACTCCCGCCAGCTGGACTTCGCAGAGTTCCGCCGCATCGCAGACCTCGTGGGCGCCTACCTCATGGTGGACATGGCCCACTTCGCAGGACTCGTCGCGGCAGGACTGCACCCAAACCCTGTGCCGCATGCCCATGTGGTGACGACCACCACGCACAAGACCCTCGGTGGTCCTCGCGGTGGAGTCATCTTCACCAACGACGCCGACATCGCCAAGAAGATCAACAGCGCAGTCTTTCCCGGGCAGCAGGGAGGCCCGCTGGAGCATGTCATTGCAGCCAAGGCAGTTGCCTTCAAGATGGCAAACGAACCTGCCTTCCGTGAACGGCAGGAACGTACCCTCGAAGGCGCGCGCATCATCGCCGAACGCCTGCTGGCTGAGGATGTCGCTGAATCCGGTGTCACGGTTGTTAACGGCGGCACGGATGTCCACCTGGTCCTCGTGGACCTTCGGAACTCCGAGCTGGACGGACAGCAGGGAGAGGATCGCCTGCACCGCATCGGCATCACGGTCAACCGCAACGCCGTACCTTTCGACCCGCGCCCGCCCATGGTCTCCTCCGGCCTGCGCATCGGCACCCCGGCCTTGGCTACCCGCGGCTTCGGTGCCGCCGAATTCGTCGAGGTCGCGGACATTATCGCCGCTGCACTGAAGCGCGAGTTCACTGATGAGACGGCGTCCGCCCTGCGGCAGCGAGTGGAAAACCTTGCCGACAAGTTCCCGCTTTACCCGAACCTTTCCGGTGAGAACGGAGCACAGTGATGAACAACGGACCCCTGCCGGAGCACCCGGATTTTCTGTGGCGCAATCCTGATCCCAAGCCCTCCTATGACGCCGTCATCATCGGCGGTGGTGGTCACGGACTCGCCACAGCATACTATCTGGCCAAAAACCACGGCATGACCAACATCGCCATCCTGGAAAAGGGGTGGCTCGCCGGTGGCAACATGGCTCGCAACACGACGATCATCCGCTCCAACTATCTCTGGGATGAGAGTGCCGCCATCTACGAACATTCGCTGAAGCTCTGGGAGCAGCTCCCGGAGGAACTTGAATATGACTTCCTCTTCAGCCAGCGCGGTGTCCTGAACCTCGACCACACGCTGCAGGACGTCCGGATTCGGTCAGGCGCGTCAATGCCAACAAGCTCAACGGTGTCGACGCCGAGTGGCTGGACATTGATCAGGTCAAGGAAGTCTGCCCGATCATCAACATCAGCGACAAGATTCGCTATCCCGTTCTGGGCGGAACTTTCCAGCCGAGGGCAGGTATCGCCAAGCACGACCACGTTGCCTGGGCTTTCGCCCGCAAGGCGGACGAGCTGGGCGTGGACATCATCCAGAACTGCGAGGTCACCGGATTCATCAAGGACGGCAACCGTGTAACCGGAGTCCGGACGAACCGCGGCACGATTAATGCAGGCAAAGTCGCGCTCTGCGCTGCGGGGCATTCGAGTGTGCTGGCCAAACTGGCTGGTTTCGACCTGCCCATCCAGTCACATCCTCTGCAGGCATTAGTGTCGGAACTGCATGAAATGGTCCACCCCACGGTGGTCATGTCCAACCACGTCCATGTCTACGTCTCCCAGGCCCACAAGGGTGAACTGGTCATGGGCGCGGGCATCGACTCCTATAACGGCTACGGCCAGCGCGGCTCCTTCCACGTGATCGAGCACCAGATGGCCGCGGCTGTGGAACTGTTCCCCATCTTCGCCAGGGCGCACCTGCTGCGTACTTGGGGCGGCATTGTGGACACCACCATGGACGCTTCGCCGATCGTGGGCAAGTCGCCGGTAGAGAACATGTACGTCAACTGCGGCTGGGGAACAGGGGGATTCAAGGGAACCCCCGGTGCCGGATGGTCCTTTGCCCACACCATCGCCAACGACGAGCCACACGCCCTGAACCAACCCTTCTCCCTTGAGCGTTTCGTCACGGGAGCGCTTATCGACGAGCACGGCGCAGCAGCCGTGGCGCACTGAAAGAAGACGCGGCATGATCCAGATCCAATGCCCCAACTGCGGGCCACGGGACGAAACCGAATTCCACTACGGCGGCCAGGCGCATGTGGCCTATCCCGAGAACCCGGACGCACTCAGCGATGAGGAATGGGCCCGCTACCTTTTCTATCGGGAGAACACCAAAGGCCAGTTCGCCGAGCGCTGGTCCCACTCCGGCGGATGCCGCAAATGGTTCAACGCCATCCGTGACACCGTCACCTACCGTTTCTCGGCGGTCTATCCCGCGGGTTCGCCTCGCCCGGATAACGCACCGGCCCAACCCGATTCAAACGACCCAATCGTTGGAGGGACCAAATGACGTCTCAGCCCCGCCGTATCGCCGAAGGCGGCCGTATCGACCGTTCCAAGGAGTTGGCCTTTACTGTTGACGGCCGAGAGTACACGGGACATACCGGGGACACCCTTGCCTCGGCTCTCCTCGCCAACGGCGTCATCGAAACCGCCCCGTCGCTGTACCTGAAGCGTCCGCGCGGGATCCTGGCCGCCGGCATCGAGGAACCCAATGCGCTGGTGAAGGTCCACCATCACGGCCAAGGTGGAGTGAACGAGTCCATGCTGCCGGCCACCACGGTGGAGCTTACCGACGGCTTGGCCGCCACCTACCTCTCCGGCCTGGGTCAGCTGGATCCCGACGAGGACAACGCGGTCTATGACAAGAAATACGTCCACACGGACGTCCTGGTCATCGGGGCGGGCCCCGCTGGCCTATCTGCCGCCCGTACCGCAGTCACTGGCGCCCGGGTGATCCTCATCGATGACCAGCCGGAATTGGGCGGTACGCTGCTGTCCGCACCTCGGACAACCATCGAGGGCAAGCCGGCCATCGAATGGGTCGACTCCATCCGGGCAGAACTCGAGGCCTCCGAGGAGGTCACGGTCCTCACGCGCACCAATGCCTTCGGAAACTACGACAGCAACTACATCGTCGCGCTGCAAAGCCGGACGGATCATCTTGGAGAGGCTGCGGCAGTTCCGGAGATGAAGGCGGTCTCTCGTCAGCGGCTGTGGCACATCCGTGCCCAGCAGGTCATCGTCGCCACCGGCGCGCATGAACGCCCGATCGTCTTCCGCAACAACGACCGCCCGGGTGTGATGCTCGCCTCGGCCGTGCGGACCTACATCAACCGCTACGCCGTCGCGCCCGGTTCCCGAGTGGTCATCGGCACCAACAATGACAGCGCCTATGCCCTCATTCCCGACCTGATCGCCGCGAACATCAGCATCGCCGCAATCGCCGATGCCCGTACCGAATCGTCCGCCGCCGCCCAGGCTGCGGAGAGCCAGGGCATCCGGGTCCTGCTTGGCTCTGCCGTTGCGGACACCACCGGTTCGCCGCGCGTCACCGGCGCCGTGGTCAGCTCGCTGAGCGACGACGGCGCAACGCACGGTCCCGCCGTCGAACTCGCCTGTGATCTGGTCGCTGTTTCCGGTGGCTGGAGCCCGGTGACCCACCTGCACAGCCAGCGGCAGGGACGCGTTCGCTGGGATGACAATCTGGTTGCCTTCGTTCCGGCCGACTCCGTCGATGGCCAGCAAATAGTTGGCTCGGCTCGAGGCAGCTTCTCCACCGACGACTGCACGGCCGAGGGTTCCCACGCAGGCTCCGTGGCGGCGTTCAACTCCGGGTTCGTGAACGAACAAGGCACTCACGCCCTGGCCGTGCCCTCCTACCCGCCCGCAGCTCAGGGTGCCACCAGGCCGCTATGGCTTGTTCAGCAGGAAGATGCAGAGCTGTCGGACCTGCACGAACATTTCGTGGATCTTCAGCGCGACCAGACGGTGGCAGACGTTCTTCGGGCAACTGGGGCCGGGATGCGTTCCGTCGAACACATCAAGCGCTACACCTCCATTAGCACGGCCAATGACCAAGGCAAGACCTCCGGCGTCAACGCGATCGGCGTGATCGCAGCAGCGCTCAACGGCGGTGCGACTCCCGGGGAATTTGGCACCACCACCTACCGTGCTCCCTATGCACCGGTCGCATTCGCCGCCCTGGCAGGACGCGAACGGGGCGAGCTCTTCGATCCCGCCCGGCTGACGTCGATCCACCCCTGGCACGTCAAACATGGAGCAGAGTTCGAAATCGTGGGCCAGTGGCTCCGCCCCTGGTACTACCCCCAGCCGGGGGAGGACATCGACGCAGCGGTCGCACGGGAATGCGCCGCAGTGCGCACGTCCGTCGGCTTCATGGATGCCACAACTCTGGGCAAAATCGAGATCTGGGGCACCGACGCCGGCGAATTCCTTAACCGCATCTACACGAATGCGTTCAAGAAGCTCGCCCCCGGTTCTGCCCGGTACGGCGTTATGTGCAAGCCGGACGGCATGATTTTCGACGACGGTGTGACCCTGCGCATCGATGACAACCGCTTCTTCATGACCACCACCACAGGAGGCGCAGCCCGCGTACTGGACTGGCTGGAGGAGTGGCTGCAGACCGAGTGGCCGGAACTCGACGTCAACTGCACGTCGGTTACCGAACAGTGGAGCACCATCGCCATCGTTGGACCCAAGTCCCGGGACGTCGTCGCCAAGCTGGCCCCCCAACTGGACGTCTCCAACGAAGCCTTCCCGTTCATGACGTTTCGCGAAACGACCCTGGCATCCGGGATCCCCGCCCGTGTCTGCCGCATCTCCTTTTCCGGCGAACTAGCGTTCGAAATCAACGTTTCAGGATGGTACGGGCAGCAGGTCTGGGAAGACGTGGCTGCCGCCGGCGCTGAATTCAACATCACCCCCTTCGGCACGGAGACCATGCACGTGCTCCGTGCCGAGAAGGGCTACCCGATCGTCGGTCAGGACACCGACGGCACCGTCACCCCGCAGGATGCCGGGATGGAATGGATCGTCTCCAAAGCCAAGGACTTCGTGGGCAAACGCTCATTCTCCCGCGAAGACACCCAGCGCACGGACCGAAAACACTTGGTTAGTCTCCTGCCAGTGGACAAGTCCTTCCGGCTTCCGGAAGGAACGCAGCTGGTCGAAAAGGGTATCGACTTCAGTCTTGACTATGCGCCGATACCCATGCAGGGACACGTCACTTCCAGCTATCACAGCGAGGCCCTGGGACGGTCGTTTGCCCTGGCCCTGATCAAGAACGGCCGCAACCGCATCGGCGAGACCTTGGTGGCTCCTGTGGGGGATCAGCTCATCGATGTCGTGGTCGCCGAAACAGTACTGTTCGATCCTGAAGGGAAGCGCCGAGATGGCTGAGCTGACACTAGTGGAAACCACCGCAACACAAGACATCAGCGCGCTGCGAAGCAGCCCGGCGGCCCACCTGGCCGGAGTCTTTGAAGAAGCCTGCACCCAGGGCGCCCGCGGCGTGCAGCTGCGCGAAGTTCCTTTTCAGACCATGGTGGGTCTGCGGGTAGCACAGGACAGTGACGGGGCACACCGCCTGGAGGAAGCCCTGGGTACGCTCCTGCCCGACCGGCACGGCATCGTGACGGCAGGTTCCGGCCGATCCGTCATATGGCTCGCGCCGGACGAGTTCCTGGTTATCTCCGCCGAGGAATCTGCCGACCTTACCAAGGCACTGCAGGAAGCACTGTACGGCCATCCCGGTTCCGTGATCGACCTGTCCGCGAATCGAACCACATTTGAACTTAACGGCCCATCGTCGCGGGCGGTACTCGAGAAAGGGTGTCCCCTCGACCTGCATCCGCGAATCTTCAAGGAGGGAACGGCTGTAAACACCAACATCGGCCACGTTCCTGTCGTTCTTTGGAAGACCGGGGCCGAAAACTACCGCATCTACCCGAGGGCGTCATTTGCCGACTACCTCGGCAGGTGGCTCATTGATGCCATGGCTGAATTCAAAGCCCCGGAGACGAACTAATGGCGCTGAGTACGCTCGACCTGTTCTCGATTGGGATCGGTCCGTCGTCCTCGCACACAGTCGGACCCATGCGTGCCGCCAAGCTGTTCACCGACGGCTTGGCGGCCGAGGGGCTGCTCGACAGCGTGGCTCGAGTCCAGTCCCAGTTGTTCGGCTCGTTGGGAGCAACCGGTCACGGGCATGGCTCCGACAAGGCCGTCATCCTCGGCCTCCAGGGTGAAAGTCCGGAAACCGTGGATACCGACCATGCTGATGAGATGGTGGCTGATGCTGCACGGGACGGCAAACTGAATTTGGCAGGGTCGCGGCCTATCGGCTTCAGCAAGGACGACGACGTCATCCTGCACCGCCGCAAATCCGTTCCCGCACACCCGAACGGGATGACGTTCACGGCCTATTACGCTGATGAGTCGATTCTCAAGGAGTCGACGTACTACTCAGTGGGCGGGGGATTCGTCGTCAACGAGCAGGCTGCCGGTACTGACCGTATCGTGCAGGACATGACGCCGCTGCCGTACCCCTTCACCACGGGTGGCCAACTGTTGGAACACTGCCGTCGGGAGGGCATGCGAATCAGCGACATCATGCTCGCGAACGAGCTCTCTTGGCGGACCGAGGAGGAATTGCGCAGCGAACTGCTGCACATTTGGTCCGTCATGAAGGAATGCGTGCGCAACGGCTGCGAACGGACGGAACCAGTCCTGCCAGGTGGTCTCCGTGTCCCGCGACGCGCGCCCAAGTTGCATGCCGAACTGGCTGCAAGCACAGACGAAACGGACCCGATGCGGGCCATGGACTGGGTGAACCTGTTCGCCCTCGCCGTCAATGAGGAGAACGCCTCCGGTGGCCGCATCGTGACTGCGCCCACCAACGGCGCAGCCGGCATTGTTCCGGCAGTGCTGCACTACTACGAGAAATTCATCCCCGGAGCCAACGACGACGGCGTGGTCCGTTTCCTCCTGGCAGCCGCTGCTGTGGGCATCCTTTTCAAGGAGAACGCCTCCATCTCCGGCGCAGAAGTGGGATGCCAGGGCGAAGTCGGATCCGCCTGCTCCATGGCGGCCGCCGGTCTTTGCGAAGTCCTTGGCGGGAGCCCCGAACAGGTTGAAAATGCAGCGGAAGTCGGCATCGAACACAACCTCGGGCTGACCTGCGACCCCGTTGGCGGCCTGGTGCAGATCCCCTGCATCGAACGCAACGCCATCGCCAGCAACAAAGCCATCAATGCCGCTCGCATGGCCATGCGAGGCGACGGCACCCACAAGGTGTCCCTCGACAAGGCAATCAAGACGATGAGGGAAACGGGCGCGGACATGAAGATCAAGTACAAGGAGACCTCCCGCGGTGGCCTCGCGGTGAACGTCATCGAGTGCTGATCAGGCGCCCATTTCGTGGCCTGCGTGTTCTCGGACGCCAATAAGCCACCACCATCACCCTCTGACCGGGCCGCTGACTTACGAGCCAAAGCCATATATTCTCGTCGCACCCAATTCACATCCCGCGCAGTGATTCCAAGCAAGGAGAGATTATGGCCGTCGATGACGAAGCACGCGTCCTAACCCAATGGAGCCAGCAGCTTGCGAACGCACTGCAAATCCTGGATCTGGAGGTGGACCAGGAGTTGCTGCTTGACCTCGCCAGGAGATCTGCAGACTCAGTGATCCATGCGGCAGCACCGGTAACGGCATTCATGGTGGGCTATGCAGCAGGTCATGAGGCCGGCAGAGGAGGCTCAAGTTCCGAGGTGTCGTCCAGCGCGGCAATTTCCAAGGCTGCTGACGTCGCATTCAAGCTGTGCGCTGACCGGGCCGCAGGAAAGCGCGGGGAGCCGACAAACTAGCCGTAGTAACCCTTTGGAGCAGACACTTGCCCCACAACACAAGGCCGCCGTGCCCTCTGAAGGGAGCACGGCGGTTGCGTGGTACGGATGCTTTCTACTTAGGCTTGGTTGCTGACCAGGCCAACGTCCGCGTTTCGGCGTGCGGGCAGGAGCGGCGCGAAGAACGCGGCGAGTTCCGCCGTCGCAGTCAAGGGCAGGACGTTGGCCACGTACTGGTCCGGCCTTACGACCACCACTACACCGTCGCGGCTGAGGCCGCGCAGATCGAAGATGTCAGCGGTGGGATCAATGCCGTAAATCTTCTCGTAGTCCGTGAGCCGGAAGGGTCCCACTTTCGGCTTGAAGACCGCCGATACGGCGTTAATGTCGATATTCGTGTGGTCCTGCTGGTAGATCACCTTCACGTCGAACCATGCGTCAGGATCGGCTCCGGCCGGCGTTGCCGCCAGCGGCGAGCCCGGCGAGTTCGCCATCCACTCGGCGAAGTCCGCCACCTGTGACGAGGTGGCCTGTTCCGTGCCGGTGCCTGCTGCATCTGCGAAGACGTAGATGCGCCAGCGGCCGTCAGCCTTGGCGTGATGGCCGAGGTGGATTGGGTTCGTGTCGCAGACTCGGACGACGGGAGCGGACTTGAAGCGCTTGCCGACCGGGAAGCCGGTGGCCATTTCCTGGTGCTTTGCCTTGGCAATAAGCATGGAAGGCGCGTACTCGGTCATGAAACCCGCTGGGAACTCGGCGGTTTGGACGTAGAAGTCCTCCAGCTCCGAGGAGTCGTCGAACTCTTCGGGCTTCTTCGCCATGAGGGTCGACCACTCTTTATCGAAGTCAATGAGGTTCTTCGCCACCACCTGGCGCTCAGCCGAGTAGGTGGACAGGAGGCTTTCCGGGCTGCGGCCTTCAAGGACGTGTCCTAGCTTCCAGCCAATGTTGAAGCCATCCTGCATGGAGACGTTCATGCCCTGGCCTGCCTTGGCACTGTGTGTGTGGCAGGCATCGCCGGTGATGAACACGCGGGGCGTGCGGGCGCCGAGCTCGTCCGGCAGAACGTCGTCGAACCTGTCTGTGAGGAGGTGACCGACTTCATACACGCTGTGCCACGCGACGTTGCGGACGTCCAGGGTGTAGGGGTGGAGTATTTCGTTGGCCTTGCGAATGATCTCCTCGATGGTGGTTTTGCGCATCGCGCCGTTGTCCTTGGGATTGACTTCACCGAGATCCACGTACATGCGGAACAGGTGGCCGCCTTCGCGCGGGATCAGCAATATGCTGCCACCCTGCCCGGACTGGATGGCACACTTCAGGCGGATATCGGGGAAGTCGGTGACTGCAAGGACATCCATGACACCCCAAGCGTGATTGGCCTGGTCGCCGGCCAGCATGCAGCCGATGGATTCGCGGACCTTGCTGCGCGCGCCGTCAGCACCGACGACATACTTTGCCCGGACGACGCGCTCCTGGCCTTCATTGGAGCCGGAGGTGTGCACGAGCGTCACAGTGACCGGGTACTCGCCTTCGCCGGTAACGTTCAGGCCCCGGAACTCATAGCCGTAGTCAGGGGTCATGCGGGTAGGGGAGTTCGCCATGAACTCGGCGAAGTAGTCCAGCACCCGGGCCTGGTTGACGATGAGGTGCGGGAATTCGCTAATGCCGGCCGGGTCATCCACCGCGCGGGCACTGCGAACGATGCGGGAGTGATCCATGGGATCCGGCTTCCAGAAGGCCATCTCGGTGATGCGGTACGCCTCGGCGATGATGCGCTCGGCAAAGCCGAAAGCCTGGAATGTCTCTACGCTGCGCGCCTGGATACCATCAGCCTGACCGATGGCCAGCCTCCCGGCGCGGCGCTCTACTATCCGGGTCGTGATGTTCGGGAACTGGGACAGCTGCGCGGCCGTGAGCATGCCCGCGGGCCCACTGCCTACGATCAGCACGTCTACTTGATCGGGAAGGTCCGCAGGCCGGTTGATTCCGACGCCGGCGGCCGGCTGCACTCGCGGGTCACCGGATACGTAACCGTGGTGGTGGAACTGCACGGGCTTTCCTCACTTCTTTGTGGGCATCTGGAGCCTTTTGGCTGTTGTTCGATTATAGAACGCTAGATTCTATAATTGAAATGCTAGCTAATTTTCTTTCGTGCACCCTTCGGGGCCTTCCAACTATTGAGCGTCTAATTGCTACAGGGATAGCATTGCCGGCACGGCTGCTGTGCCTGGCCGAAGGGCCTGGCGGTCACTGGCGTAGATCAGATCGAGGAGACGGCTATGGGCGAGACAACTAGAGAGACGTCATCGGCAGACCTGATGGTCGACCTGATCATCTCCCTGGATGGGTTTGCCTCGGCCGAGGGATGGCCCGGCTGGTGGGGTCTGGAGGGGCCGGAATACCTGGGTTGGCTCGAGCAGGAGGGGCAGAAGGATTACACCTTCCTCATGGGGGCGAACACCTATCGGCTAATGTCCGGCATGTCAGAGGAGGCGGCTGCCGAGGGCTCAGGATTCTCCGAGGATGAGGGGGCCGCCCTGACCGGCCTTGCCGCTGTGCCCAAGGTCGTCTTCTCCTCCACCCTGCAGGCGCCCCTGACTTGGCCGAATTCGGAGCTGGTCAGCGAGGACGCGGTCGAGGCCGTGACGGAGATGAAAAGGACCGGGACAGGGCCCTTGAGCACCCTGGGCAGTCTCAGCCTCTGCCGGGCGCTGCTGACCGCTGGCCTCGTGGATCGGTTCCGGTTGGTCGTTTTCCCGGTGATCACGGGCCGCACCGGGCGGGAGCGGATCTACGACGGCTATCCGGACGTCTCGCTCGAAATGGTGGACAGCAGGACCTTCGACGGTCGGCTCCAGCTGCTCGAGTACATCCCCACCGTGCTCAGCGGTCCGCCGGGCACCGGTCCGAGGATGAGAGAGCAATGACCAAACCTATGGGCAGGGTGATCTGCGACATCACGATCTCGGCCGACGGGTACTCGGCCGGGCTCAACCAGACCGAGGAACGCCCGTTCGGCGACGACGGCGGCGACGGCTGGGGTGACAAGCTCCACGCCTGGATGTTCGAAACTCCCGAGGAGAACCGGGCCGAGGCCGACCAGATGACCGCGGCCAAAGCATTCATCATGGGGCGTAATATGTTCGGCCCAGTGCGTGGCGAGTGGGATCGGCAGTGGAACGGCTGGTGGGGCGACGATCCGCCGTTCCACTGCCCGGTCTTCGTGCTCACGCACCACGCACGCGAGCCGCAGCCGATGGATGGCGGCACAACCTATTACTTCGTCACCGACGGAATCGAGTCGGCACTGGCACAGGCACGCGCGGCGGCGGGCGACGGCGATGTCGCGATCCAAGGCGGCGCGACCACCATCAACCAGTACCTCGGCGCCGGGCTGATCGACGAGCTGCGACTGCACATTGTGCCGCTCACGCTCGGCGCCGGCACACGGCTGTTCGAGGGCGTCCCGCCGCTGAAACTCGAGCAGGTGAAATCGCGGGCAGCGAGACAGGTCACGCACGTGACCTACCGCGTGCTGTCCTGAGATAGTCCGCCACTACGGTCTCGCTAAGCCTGACTTTGCCTACCGGCCTGTTCCAGCAGTTCTGTCAGCCATGGCCGGTGTCCACGGTGGAATGCTATTCCTTCGGGCAGCCCCTGCACTGAAGGTTCAGAACCGGTGATGTTAATGGTGATGCGGCCTCCCGCCATGGGGGCGTTGGTGATGTGGAGGTTGCCGTAGGATTCCGGGAGTACCGGGTGCATCCAGAAGCCGCCCCGGGAGACATGCGCGTCGTACCGCATCAGGCTGGTAACCAACATAATTGGTGTGGTTGCTGCCCAGGCCTGCGGGGAGCATGCTGTCGGATATGGCACGGGCTGGGCGACCTGGTCTCGGCTGAAGCCGCAGAACAGCTCCGGTAGCCGGCCATCGGTGTAGTCGGCTGCCTCCAGCAGGGCTGTGGCGATTCGCTGCGCCTCTTTCACGAAGCCATAGCGTAATAGGCCGGCGGCGATGATCGCATTGTCATGCGGCCAGACCGATCCGTTGTGGTAGCTGGCGGGGTTGTAGGCGCCCATGTCACTGGCCAGGGTCCGAACGCCCCAGCCGCTGAACATCTCGGGGGACATCAACCGTTCGGCCACCAACCCTACTTTGTCGTCATCGACGATGCCGTGCCACAGGCATTGCCCCATGTTGGACGCGCAGGCGTCGACAGGCCGCTTCTTGCCGTCCAAGGCGACGGCGTAGTAGCCGCGGTCAGGCAGCCAGAACTGCTCGTTGAACCGTTTCTTCAGCTGTGCCGCCTCGTCGGTGAGCCGGGCCCCCAAAGGCACGTCACCGCCGTCGTACGCCATCCATGCGCGGGACAGTAGCGCGGTGTAGACCAATGCCTGGACTTCGCAGAGCGCGATAGGGGGCTCGGCTATCGTCCCGTCCGCAAAGTTGATACCGTCCCAGGAGTCCTTCCAGCCCTGGTTGATGAGGCCTTGGTCGTTGAGGCGTTGATACTCGACGAACCCGTCGCCGTCCTTATCGCCGTAGTCCCGGATCCAGTCCAGTGCCCGATCGGCGTGGGGCAGCAGCGCCGCGATGGTCTCCTTCGCAAAGCCCCAGCGGCTGACCGATGCGAGCGTCATCACGAACTGCGGGGTGGCATCTACGCTGCCGTAGTAAACGGACTTGCCACCCAGCGCCAGCCCACTGGAGACGCCGAGCCTGACTTCGTGCAGAATCTTTCCAGGTTCCTCCTCGCTCATGGGATCCACCACCCTGCCTTGGCGGTCAGCCAGTGTCTGCAAGGTGCCTAGTGCCAGGGACGGGTCCACCGGCAGCGCCATTTCCGAGGCCCAGAGCGAGTCGCGGCCAAAGAGCGTCATGAACCATGGCGCGCCCGCGGCTACTACGATCCGCTCGGGGTGGGCGGGATCCTCGATCCGGAGCGCGCCCAGATCGTCGTAGCTGCGCCGCAGGGTTCGTTCAATGGAACGATTGCCCATGTGTAGCTTGGGAATCTTCGCTACCCATTCCTGGCGGCGGCGGTCGCTCGGAGATATTTCACCTCCAGTCGGACGCACGAACGACGCTACCGGGACGGTGCCGCCGTCGACGGTAGGTACCACGCTCAGCAGCGTGCTCCAATAGCCGTGCGGCGGTACAACGATCCGATACGTGAGAGCATCGGGAGTGATGTCGGCTCGGCCTCCCTTGACTATGACGCCCTTCAGGACGTCCTGCCAGACGGCTCTGATAATCAGGGAGTCGCCGTCGGGTTGCCGGGATTCTTCCCAGTGCCGCTGGACACGTGCTTCCTTGACTTCAAAGAGATCCGCGAAATCCGATTCAACACTGAGGGAAACAAGGCACTCCGCCGCGTCCGAGGCGTAGTTCCGGATGGTGATCTCCTCCAGGATCCCGGCACCTACCTCCCGCAGTCGCTCCACGATCAGAGGGCTGTCCGCATACCCATCAGAGCGGGGAACGCGGCCAATAAACAGGGCCCGATAAGGCTCCTTCGTCTCCGCCGTCAACGGCTCCAGCGGCTGGCCATTCACAGCGAGGTTCCAGCGCGACAGGATGCGGGTGTCCTCATGGAAAACCCCGTGCGGATATTCCGGATGAATGTCCCCGTTCGGCAAGGAAATACAGAAGGATGAACCCTCAACCAAGGTAACCGTGCCGGAACCCACAGGCCCGGCAGCAGTATCAGCATTCCAGCCAGCCATCCCCGCCTCCTTCAACGGCTCAAGACCAAGGTGGCGCTATGGGAATCCCGGTCCAACCGTCTATCGCCGCCCCCTAATCCCATGCATAGACGCTACGCTTGTCCTCCCCTTGATAAAAGGCACGCACCTCCTTAGGGAAGAGCTGCAACGGGGCCGTTCACCGGAAGCTGGCGAATGCGATCCTGATCCTCGCCAGGCGCTGTGGCTGGCTATGAGCGATGCGTCTCACGCTCTGCATTTGCATTCCCTCGCGAACCCGTCAAGGACACGCTACGAAGTTGCCATCTAAGGTAAGGAACTCGCCCCCGCCGTCGCAGTACACATCCCCTGCCTTCTTGGGCGTCGTCCATGAGGCGGCGCATATTGACATGGCCTACGGCTCAGAGCACGCTGGTAGCGCTAGTCGCTTGGGTTTGGCGGCGTTGAATGGACGTGAGGCCGTGCCTGCCGATCCCGCTTTCCCGGAGCATTCCTCGGCGTCTCCGGATGAACAGTTGCAATTACTCTCCGTTCAGGAGGAACAACAAATGCCCGCAGTAACTGTCAAAGCCCTTGAGTCGAAGTCATTCGACGAACCCGATGAAAAACGCCGACCGCCGAAGACGGAAGTTGACGTTGTCACCATTGGTGATACCACCTTGGCAAGAATGACTTTTGAGCCTGGCTGGCGTTGGTCAGAGACCGTGAAGACCGTGGTCCACACTGACAGTTGCCAGGTTAATCATTTGGGGTTCTGCACATCTGGAACGCTAACGGTGGAGATGGAAGACGGAACACGCGCTACAGTCAGAGCCGGTGGCGCCTATGCAATTCCCGCTGGCCATGATGCCTGGGTCGAGGGAGATGAGGCGTTTGTAGGATACGAGCTCATGAGTGCGGCCACCTACGCCAAGCCTGACTAGAGTCGGCCTATGCGGCAAACATGAGCTGCTCCTGGACGCCATGGAGGATCACGACGCCGAGGAAGCGGCCTTGATCATGACCACCCATCTGCGGCACGTCCGTGGTGTCTGGGCCTGACAGAACGAGCCGGCGCAAGCCTGAGGAGAGAGGCACTCAGCCAAGCATCCGTCGCATGGATCAGGTGGATTTCGTGTGGCAGATGATGCCACCCAGCTACACTGCGCGGTCAGCCTGAGCGTGGTTTCCTCCAGGCGGGAAGGGTGATCCGGACGGTGAGCCCCTTGGCTTGGCCAGGTTCGTTCGTCGGAACTGCTGCCGGCCTGGTCAGTAGCTGAACATTACCGGTGTCGTGCTCTACCAGTTGGCGCACGATGGGCAGCCCAAGGCCTGAACCGCCGGGAGTATTGCTCCAAAAGCGGTCAAATACACGCTCCAGCTCCTCGTTGGTCAACCCTGGACCTTGGTCTGCAACATCCAGGATCACCTGCCCGTCGCTCGCGCGAAGCATAACCGTCACAGTGGTTCCAGGAGGCGATGACTGCAACGCGTTCGCCAGCAGGTTGTCCAGAACCTGCTCAAGATGACCGGGCGTTTTCCAGGCGAGGACGGGCTGATGCTCAGCACCGGCGACTACGGGCGGGGAGCTCACCAGTTCGACGTCGGCCTCCTCGCACGCCGCGCTCCATGCCTCCAGCCTGCGGGCGACAACGGTCCCGACGTCCATTGCTTCCGGGCGCCTTCTAGCTGACTGTGCCCGGGCCAGGGCAAGGAGGCTGTTGACCAGCCGTGTGAGCCGGGCGGCCTCCGCCAGGGCCTTGTCCACGGCTGCCTTCTCGTCGCGGCTTTCGAGCCGGTCACGCAGATTGTCCAGGTTCAAGCGCAGTGCCGTCAGCGGTGTTCGCAATTGGTGTGACGCGTCGGCGGTGAATGAACGCTGAGCTTCCACCAGCGTTCCTATCCGTCGGGCACCGTCGTTGAGTGTCTCGGCCAGTCGCCGTGTCTCCGGGGGCCGGCGAGGGAAGGATCCGTACGCGCCGTGAAGTCGCCCGCCGACATTTGAACGGCCATGGTGTCCAGGAGGCGCAGGGGTCGGGTGAGGGACTTGGCAAACATGGCGGCCAGGATCCCGGCGAGCACGAGGACAGCGGCACCGGCCACTAGTCGAAACGTCCATACGTTTGCCAGACGCTCCTGCACCGGGGCTTCAGGGTAGGTCAGCCGCACCGCGCCGTCGATCCGTCCTCCCGGTGCCACTGCCGGCACCGTTACCTGCAGCCCCGGCGCTCCCAGCACCGACTCCGGCAACCGCTGGGCCCGTTCCTGCCCGGCCAGCGCGGCGGCGAAGTCATCGTCGTCCGGGTTGTGCACTTCCCGGCCCAGCGCCGGAATACCGGCGGCGGTGATCAGCTCAACCCTGCCTCCCGTCTGATCTTCGAGGTTGCTGCGCAGCGTCTGTAGAGCGAGCAATGCCCCCCGGGCGGTCGTGCTATCCGCCTCTTCCGCCGTCGCCAGCAGGACTGCCACGGTGCGGGCCTCACGCAGACCCACCTCCCGCTGATCGTCGTGAAGCAGCCCGGCGAGGCTGACACCGACCGGCACCGAGAACGCGGTTAGCGCGACAGCGACCAGCACCAGGTACGAGATCACGAGCCGGCGGCGCATCAGTCCCTGTCCAATCGGAACCCGACACCCCGCACGGCGGTGATCGTCAGTGCCCCCGCGAGCTTCTGCCGTAACGCCGCAATATGGACGTCCAGCGTCCGGGTGGAGCCGAACCAATGCGTGTCCCAAACAGTGTCGATGAGGCTTTCCCGCGTCAGCACGGTACCGGGCCGCTCGGCCAAGGTAGAGAGCAGGTCGAACTCCTTCGGCGCCAGCGGCACCTCCTCACCTTTGCAAAAGACCCGCCGCGCAGCGGTGTCCACCGCCGACTTCAAGGCCAGCCACCGTTGCGTGTCCACCTCATCCCCGCGAGCTGTAATCACGATGATGGGAACAGCCGAACGTGCGCGCAGGCGGCGGCACACGTCGAGGCCGTCCATGTCCGGAAGTCCCAAATCCAGCAGCATGACGTCCGCACTGCCCGCTGCCAGAGCGGCAGAGCCGGTGGTGACATGATCGACGTCGAACCCGTAGCGGATAAGGCCTTCACGCAAAGAGTCGGCGATGGACAAATCGTCTTCAACCAGCAGAATGTGCACGTCTAAGATTCCCACAGCCAGCTGGAAGCGCGTTGTGAGGGCTACTTGGCGGCCGGCTCCTTCGAGGAATGGTGTTCAACGATCTTCCACTCGCCGTTGATCCGCTCATAGACAAAAGTGAAACGGGCCTTGACCACCTCGCCCGTGGTGCCCATGGTGAACGAGTAGAGACCCGAGTGGGAGACTGCGTTGGGGCCAAGCGGGCGCACCACGCCCTCGTCCACCGTCCCGGTGGGATCGTTTTGGAGGAAGGCAGTGAAGTACCCGACGCGCTCGGCACTCGTGTCGTGCACGCCCGGGGCAACGGTGGGCAGCAGCACTGCGTCGGCTGCATACATCGCGTCCACCTTGGCGGGATCACCGGTGGCCAATGACGCGTTCCACTCATCGAACAAGGCCTCAACCTGCTGTTCTGGGATCGTGTTGGCCGGCACTGGGCTGGGCCCGTTCGTAACTTCTTTGGCCTCGGCACTGCCGGCGGCGCAGCCGGTCATGGTCATTAGGGATGCGGATACAACGATGAGGGCTGTCTTGGTTCGAGTGTGCATGAGGGACCTTTCCTGTCAGTGATCCGATATTTTTCGGACCCTTGCTGATGCCTCCACCCTCTCGAACCGCTTGCCAGCACACCGTAAACGTGCTGTTAGAAGTACGACAGGAAACCAGCAAGACAGTTCTTCACAGCTGCCAGCAGCCTCCCCGGACTACAGGTTGGTGGCTGCGAGCAAGGCCGGCATGGTGGCCATGACAGGATGCTCTGGACCCCGGTCATGGAGGCGATAAGTGGAACGTCCCCTCCCATTCGGGCAGCGAGAATGCTCGCGGAGGGGGCCGTGGGCAGTGCGCAGATGATGACCGTTGCCTGCAAAGCCACCGTGGGGAGGCCCAGCCACAGACCGATGCCGAGGGCGGCAAGGGGAAGGGCTGCGAGCGAGCCGTCATGATGGGGTTGAGCATGAGCATGATGAAGCGGTTATCGGTGAATCATCCCTGGCCGCACCCATCGCTGATGAGAGCGGGGCTGTGATTGCCGCCGTCGCAATCGTCTTCCCCTCAGCGGAGTGGCTGGCAACGGACGCCGTCGTAAACGTCCTGCGCGAAACTGCCCGCAACATCATACGAGAGCTTGACTCAAGTTGGCCGCCTCACAAGTAGAGCGGACGACGGCGGCAGGACGGCGGGTGCCACTGCTTCGCTGAGTGACACACCGGGGAGGCGCTCAGTTCATGAACGGCCATTTTGCGATCGGGCATGAAAACTTCTGGCTGGCGCCTCAGATGCGAACACCGAAGCATCCACGGTCCGGGGCAGAAATCCTGACTTCGTTCCACCGGCTACACACCGATCAGCTCGGCTCGCAAAGCGGCCTATCCTCCCAGACCTGCGTCAGCTGCTGACTATTGAATCAGTGCTGAGTGAGTGCCAGGAGCGGTTGTGGTAGACGAGCGGACGGGTCTGCTCAATGTCCCCGTCTGCCGTGAATGCGAGGTTGATTTGCAGCACGCGTACGGCGACCACCATGGAGTCACCGGCATTCATCTCATTGACAATTGTTCCTCGCAGCCAGGCATCGGCACTGGGCAGAACGGGCTCGCCGGTAACTAGACGGGACCAGGTGGAGCCGTCCCCAAAGCGGTCGATGCCGCTGGTGGCGAAGGTTTTCGCAAGATCAATCTGGTCTTCGCCCAGCAAATGGACGACAACCGTCCCAGCCTCGCGGATTGAGGCCGCGGAGGACGAGTGCGCGGAGAGGGAGAAGACAAGGAGCGGCGGATTGACCGAGACGGAGAATACCGAGGTTGCCGTCAATCCTACCGGGCCACTAGCGCCTTGGGCAGTGATGATGCAGACGCCGGCCGGATGGTTGCGGAAAGCCGCTTTGAAGTCGTCAACGCTAAGCATTTCGGCATAGCGGCTCTTGGCTGCATAAGGCAGCTGGCGGGGTGCGAAGTCGTGTTGGATTCCCATATAAGGTCCTTGGGGTTTGTGGGGGACGAAAGCGGTGCGCCTCCACTGCTCGACTGCAGTGCAGGCCCACCCCTGGCACAACACTGCTTGAGACTGGATGTTTTCACGCGTCGCCTTCAACTTTGATCTCAGGACGATTAGGTAAGGCTTACCTTGTTTCCGTTGTGGACTGTATCAAGTTTTGTGGGACACGTGTCAACCGAATGACGTAATAGAAGCTAGGACTGTGTACGCGATCCAGGGGCGACCGTGGTCGAAAACAGTTCCTCCGACGACCAAGTCATCGAAATATTCCAAGTCAATGCGGACCCTTGACGGGCTATCTGAAGCTTGACATTGTTGAAATCTGACCCGAGGAGGCACCACCATGCAAGAAAAGGGCTGGTCGGTGAACATCGTCATTGACGAACACGAAGGCCGAACACGAGCCAAGGCACAGTTGCAGGCCGAAAACCGGTCTGACTTGGTCGGATTCGGTGTAGCCAAGCTGAATCCGGCAGACTCAGATGTCCCCATGATTGGTGATGAACTGGCGACCGCACGAGCTCTGGCGGACTTGGCTCATCAGTTGATCGAGGCCACCGCGGCCGACATTGAGAAAATAACCAAACAACCGCCGCATCTCCACGCATAGCCTCGATACGAAACTGGCGGGCACCCCCTGCTTTTGGCCTGCGTATCGTGTGCGCAGCACACGAAGCCTGTGACCCTCACCCTGGGTTCGCCGGCGTGATGTCAGTTCGCGAGTTCGATCCTTGCCCTGAAGTCCCCTGTCTGGTCTTTGATGACGTCCATGCTGCTGTCGAACTCGCCGATTCGAGCGATGCCGTTCCAGTAACCGACATCCCCGTAATAGAAGACAATGTTGCCCGACGGTGCGTAGTAGCCGATGTCTTGGGGCACCGGGTCATCGCCTTCGGGCATGCCGTCCATTGACAGTACTTGCGGAAGATGCCGGGTCTTCTCCTGGCCGTTGTGGTTTCTGAGGTTCACGGTGAGGGGGAGTTGCGTGATCAGGGATCGGGCGTTGGCGTTGTCCCACAACCTGCCGGTGAGCACGGTGTCGCCGATGACGACCCTAATTGGAGGTGCTTAGAGCGTGGAGGTATCGATCACGAAGCGGTAGCGCACGTCGGAGGCCAGGACACGTTCGTAGGCGTCATTGATCTTCTCGGCCGGGATGACCTCGATCTCTGCGCCGATGCCAGCTCGGCGCAGAAGTCCAGCATTTCCTGGGTTTCCCGGATGCCGCCGATCATTGAACCGGCGAAGGACCGCCGTCCCATGATGAGCGCGAACGCGTTGACGGGGGAGCGGCTCCGCCGGGGCACCAACGTTTACGAGCGTGCCGTCGAGGGTCAGCAACTGCAGGTAGGAGCTGATGTCGATCGGGGCGCTGACTGTGTTGATGATCAGGTCAAACTTACCGGCAAGGGTCTGAAATGTTCCTTTCCCGGGTCGCTGGTGGCGTAGTAGTCGTCCGCGCCCAGGTTGAGGCCGTCTTCCTGCTTCTTCAGCGACTGGGAGAGCACGGTGACCTCGGCGCCCATGGCGTGGGCAAGCTTTACGGCCATGTGGCCGAGTCCGCCGAGGCCGACGACGGCGACCTTCTTGCCGGCGTTGGCGCACTCGCGGCAGGAGTTCACCAGGCAGGGCCGACGTCGCGGCGCACGATGGTGGTGGGGATGAGGTCTTCGGTGGCGGACGGGGATGCGTAGGCGTTGACCGTAAGCATGGTTCTCCTGTGCGTATTGGCGGGTGAGATGGATTGGTGATGAGGAGTAGTGCCGGGCGCCCGACAGTGAGCGCCGCTGTTTCTTCCATCTACTGAACACCGGACGGACGGTGGTTAGGCAGATCCTGTTGATAGGGGTACCAGCAGGGACCCCCAAGGCTCAGTGCCTTGTGATAGCGGCGACAAGCACCTTGCAGGCGCGTCAGCAATGCTGGCTCGGCGAGGCCGACGGCGCTCCAACCGACGCGCGGTTACTGGCCGAACTCGCCGGCTAGGTCAAACCTCGACGGCGGCAACGGTCCGTTCACCGTTGAAGTATTCGAGCTGCCAGCCGTCAATCACATGGTGATGGGCCAGGTTGAGCAGGGCATTGTCGATGCTTTGCAGGGTGCGGCCGATGGCGCGGCTGAGGCTTACACGGAGGAGCGTGCCATGGGCTACGACCAGGACGCGGCCGCCGCGGAACTCCTCGGCTAGTGCATCCAGGGCAGCCAACCCGCGGCAGGCTGCCTCGTCTTCGCTTTCTGCGCCTCGGAAACCGCCGGGAATGCGCAGCGCGTCCAGTTCAGGGCCAGCCTGCAGGCCCTCTGCGGGTCCGAAGCTACGCTCGCTGAGTTCCGGCACGCGTCGGGCGACGTCGAGCCCCAGCCCGGCGGCAATCAGGTCGGCGGTTTCCGCAGCACGGCTCAGCGGCGAGGACACGATCGCATCCCAGTCGTAGCGGGAAAGGACGGCGACGGCGTCGCGCGCCTGGCCACGGCCGACGTCGTTGAGTGGAATGTCGGTAGACCCTTGCAGCCGGCGCTGCGCATTCCAGTCTGTCTGGCCATGGCGGATGAGGGCGAACGTCGTGAGGGTCATGCAATACATTCTGCCCGAGAGCGTGGACGCTTCCGGAAACGGCGGCTAAGCCAACCCTCCGGCTCCCGGCTGGCTGTTCAGCGCACCGGCGCTGCTGACTCCTTGCCGTCCAGCGCCTCGCCCACGGGGGAACCTGGGATCGATGCGGTCATCGGCTGCACCGGCGGCAATGCCCGGGCGCGCTTTCCCGTTGCGCCGCGCCTGCTGGCTCGGCCATAGACGAGATACATAGTCACCCCGGTGATGACCATCAGGAGCACGGTATAGACGAACGTGTTGGCTACGCCCTGCACCCCTTCGGCGCCGTCGGTATTCGCCTTAATTACCAGGCCCAGGGGCTGCACCAGCGGGTGGGCCAGGAAGATGGCGGTGTCATAGTCATCCAGCATGCTGTTGAAGTTCAGAGCCGTGATGGCGGAAGCCGCCGGCAGCACCAGCGGCAGGAGGATCCTCCGGAACACATACAGGGTCTTCGCACCCATAATGGCCGCCGCTTCCTCCAGTGATGCGTTGACTGACTCAAAGGAGGCCTTGAGCATGCGCAGCGTAAACGGAATCTTCACCGTGACAAAGGCAATCAGCAAGATCACGGTGGTTCCTGTGAGCACCGTCCCGCCCACCAGCGGGTTGGGGTGGTCGTAGCTGATGATCAGGCCCAGGGCCAGAAGCGCAGACGGCAGGATCCAGGGAATGTGCAGCAGGTATTCGAAGACGGAAGCCACCCAGTTTTTGTATCTCTGTAGCAGCCGGGCCACGAACAGCAGGCCGCCGACGGCGATGAGGGCCGCCAGAGCGCTGTAGATCACGCTCACGATGAACGGTCGCAGCCCTGACTGCTGTGTCAGCACCCGCACGTAGTTGTCTAGCGTCAGGCTGTCCAGCGCGATCTGGCCGGTTTGGATCGCGGCACCGTCGGCGAACGAATACACCACGATGAGCACCACCGGCAGGGTGTATACCGCAAACAGCAGGTAAGCCACAGCATGGACGGCAACGTTGGCGACGGGGTTGCTGATGTCCTGCTTCTGCAGTGCCGAGGATACTTTCGATATCGAAAAGTAGGTGCCGCCCTTTTCCAAACGGGACATCACCGCGAGCATCAGCATGGTTGCCACGCCCAGGATGACGGCCAGTAGTGCGGCTAAGTCCCGCGAGGTGGGGCTGTTGGTGAACGTCAGGATCATCGGCGTGATGGTCTGGAAATCACGCCCGCCCAGAACTTGGGGAGCACTCAGGGCACCCAGTCCGGTCAGGAAGGACAGGATGGTGACAGCGAACAGCGTGGGCTTCAGCATGGGCAGCACAATCCGACGCAGGATGGTCCACGTCGAGGCCCCCAGGTTCCGGGCCGCTTCAATGGTCTGGTAATCGATGCCCTTCAGCGCGCTGGCCACGAACAGCATGTGGTTGGTGGTGGTGGCAAAGGTCATCACCACCAGGACGGCGAAGAACCCGGAGAACCACCCCGGATCCATGTCGGGGAACACTTTCATCAGCAGCGACGTGACGATTCCTTTGTCCCCATATATGAACTTGTAACCGGCGGCCAGCACGATCCCGCCGTAGATGAAAGTCGAGGCATAGCCCAGGAAAAGAATCCTGGAGCCCCGGATCCGGAAGTAGTGCGTCACCAGGACAATGAAGATTCCCACCAGGTTCACCGTGATGGACAACGCCACCGCTAGCAGGAAGCTGTTGCCCAGCGCTTTCATGGCGCGCTGGGATGAGAAGAGCTTTTCCGCCGCCCGGCCCGAGAAACTGCCGTCCGGAAAGAACGTTGCGATCAATACGTTCAGATTGGGCCACACGAGGAACGCCGCGACGAACCAAGTGAGCACCGCCCCAACAACCAGGACGAAGGGGGACCGAAGCATGCTGCGGGCCGAGGTGCCGCTCATGGCAGGGCTTCTGCCTTTTCATCCGCCATCAGCGCGGCGCCGGACTGGTGGTACTGGAGGACGTGCGCCGGCTGAAGGTACACAATGGTGGCGCTTCCAGGCTCCGGCTGCACTGCGCCGTCCTCCTTGACCAGCAGGCGGATGTTCGAGCCATGGCAGCGCACCACATAGCGGCTGTGCATTCCGTGATAAGTGCGGGACACCACTGTTCCGGGAAGGCCGACGGCGGTGCCGCCGTCCGCGGGCCTGGCCAGGGACGCCTTTTCCACCCGCAGGTAGGAGTTGGCTTCGCTGCTGAGCCCCGCCCCCGAAAGCCGGTTCAGTTCGGCGACAAACTCTGGCGTCAAGACCGAACTGTCCCCGATGAAGTTGCACACGAACTCTGTCGCGGCATTTTCGTAGATATCCTGCGGAGTCCCCACCTGCTCCACCACGCCCTTGTTAAACACAGCCACACGGTCACTCATTGCCAAGGCCTCGTCCTGGTCATGGGTCACGTACACGGTCGTGATGCCGAATTCGCTCTGCAGGTCCTTGAGCTGCTGCCTGAGCTGGTGCCGGAGCTTGGCGTCCAGGTTGGAGAGGGGCTCGTCCAGCAGCAGGATCTTAGGCCGCAGCACCAATGCACGTGCCACCGCCACCCGTTGTTGCTGGCCCCCGGACAGGTCCGCCACGTTCTTGGAAAGCTGTTCATCACTGAGGTCCACGCGCCTGGCAATATCCCGAACCAGGCGGTCGCTGTTCGCCGGCTTTTCCTTTCTCACCCGCAGACCGAAAGCGATGTTCTCCCACACGCTCATGCTGGGGAACAGGGCATAGTTTTGGAACACCATGCCCACCTGCCTCTTATCGCTGGGAAGCCGCGTGACATCCTTGCCGTCCACATGGATGCTGCCCCCTGAGGGCTGGATGAAACCGGCCAAGGTGCGCAACGCCGTCGTTTTTCCGCAGCCCGAGGGGCCCAGCAGAGTGAAGAACTCCCCTGGGTGGACGTGCAGGTCAAGGTGCGGGATGGCGGTGAAATCGCCGAAGGAAACTTCTATGCTGTCCAAGCGGATCATTCGAAACCTGTCTGATGGAACCGTGGGTGGGCGGGGGATCGGACTACGTCATGTACTCGAGTTCGATCTTCTCCACCCAGGCGCCCATGTTCTCCTGGACGAACTCCCAGTCGATGTCCTGCTGCTTGAGGCTGGCGAAGAAGTCCACCACCTCCGGGTTAGCCTTGGCTTCGGCGCCCTTGTTGACCGGCATGGAGTTGAACTGCTGTGCCCAGGCCCCCTGGACATCCGCGCTGCCGAACCAGTCGATAAACTTTTGGGCCTGTTCCTTCTTCTCTGTTCCCTTCACCAGGGCAACCTGTTCCACGGCCAGGGGGACACCCAGGGACGGGATGACTGTTTCAACGTTGACCTTGAAGGACTTTTCGCGTTCGGCGATGATCGAGGACGGCATTTGGCCCATGTCCACTTCGCCGGACGCAATGCGGGCAAAGAGGTCGGTCTTGGCAACGGCGGGGCTGCCATTCTGGAAGTACTGCTCTACCTGCTTCCAGCCTTCGTCGGAGATGCCCAGATCACCGGAGTCGTCCCGGTAGCGACTGAGAATGCCAGCGAAGACTAGCTGTGCCGTGGCCGTGCCTAGGCCGGTGACCCGCTCATAGCGGTCCTTGAACTCGTCCTTGGTCCACAGATCCGTCCAGTCCTGCGGGGCCGCATCCTTGGAGAACTTGTCCGAGTTGTAGCCGAGGAGGATGGCCTGCTTGACCAGCGGCCAGTACGTCTCTCCGTCGCCCAGTTCCTTGTCCACTTGGCCGGCCCACGCCGGTTCATACGGTTCAAGAACATCCTCGGCTTTGATCTGCGAGAAGTACATGTTGTTCAGTCCGAAGGCGACGTCGGCAATAGGGTTGTTCTTCTCGGCGATCAGTTTGTTGGTGGCATCTGCACCACCGGCACCCACAACCTCGATCTTGAAGCCAGCCTCCGAGGCCTTGGTAGTCAGCCATTCCCCGCGGCCTTCGCCGTTGGAATTGGTATAGATCACCAGGGTCTCGCCGGAACCGGCTGCTGGAGCCGTGGAGGCTTCACCTGATGCGGCGGGCGAAGCTGTGCCCCCTCCACATCCGGCGAGAAGGGTGACAGCGACGGCGGCGGCAACCAAAGTCTGCAATTTACGCACGATCAGGACTCATTTCTGGACTGGAATCGGAGCATGTCCGGCAAGCTTATAGCTGGGCTTGCCAGTTTCGGGCTGTTATAGCTATCGATTTGATAAACAGCTCGACTGCATAGTCTTGTCCAGTTGCAGGAACGATCAGGGCACTGCGCGTAAACGATCAGTAAACGTTGCGTGCCAGTAGAGCAAGCCGATCATTGCCAACGTTCCGGTGAGCACCGCGAAGGGCGCGAAGCTCATCAGTACAAGTGAAGTGTGAGGCTAAATGGGGTGGATGTTCTGCGCCTGGGGGCCCTTCGGCCCCTGCTCGACGTCGTAGGAGACCTTCTGGTTCTCTTCGAGCGAGCGGTATCCACCGCCCTTAATGGCTGTGTAGTGTGCGAAAACGTCCTTGCTGCCGTCATCGGGCGCGATGAAGCCGAAGCCTTTTTCCGCGTTGAACCACTTGACCGTACCTGTTGCCATGCTACTTTTCCTTCGCGGGCTGCGACGCGGTGCCGCGGTCCGGAAACCGTCCTGCTGCCCTCGATGCACAGCTTAGGGGCGGTCAAGCAACTGGGCAATGATGTGTTGACCGTGTCGCCGGCGTGATTTGCTAAGACAGCCAGGCTAGCCAGCGTTGGTTTCGGCTATCAGCGGCGGAGAGCGCCCAGACCGGGAGTCTCTGCGCATCTGCTGACTCTGCCCAGGAAACAGCGGAGGGGCTAGGCTTCTGCCACCGGAAGTACCGTTCCTGAACCCGGAGGATTCAATGTCGAACTTCCTCTTTGCAACGCTCGACGCCGGCGGGAACCTGCCACCCGCCGTCGGCATTGCCTGCGAGCTGGTACGGCTCGGGCACCAGGTACGCTTTCTCGGCCATCCACAGCAGGCTGCTGCAATAAGGGCTTCGGGAGCGGAGTTCCAGCCGTACCGCCATTCGCCGCAGATGGACATGGCGGTGCAGATGCCCACCCTGCGGCAAATCTCCATGCTGGTTTCCGTTTTCACCGACGCCGGCATCGCACAAGACGTTGTGGAGGAAGCCAGGAAGGAACGGCCGGACGTGGTCATTGTGGACTGCCTGCTGCTGGGCGCCATTGACGCCGCCGCCAAGGCAGGGCTCTTCACAGTGGTCCTGATGCACAGCTTCTACTCGTTTTTCGACGGCCCGTTCCGCCGGACCCCAATCACGGCGGCGCTGGCCATGCGTGGACTGGGCCCTCGGCGAGTGATGAGTCAAGCCCAGCGGGTTCTGGTATGCGCGGATCGGTGGCTTGACCCGGCCGGCAGCCCCGGCAGGAAGGGTATCGGGAACCAGAACGGGAAGGTGTTGTGGTCGGGAGCCGTGGTGGATGTTGACCGTCCAGCGCGCGGGACCGCCCCTGGTTCCATACCGCGTGTGCTGATCAGCTTGAGCACCACCGCTTTCAACGTGCAGGAGGCGTTCATGCAGAAAGCAGTGAATGCGGTGGCAGAAATGCCGGTCGAGGTGATCCTCACAACCGGGCCTGCGATTGATCCGGCCGCGATTCAGGCGCCGTCAAACGTGGCTGTGCACAATTATCTCCCGGACAGGGAGGTCATGCCCGAGTGCAATGCTGTGCTCGGACACGGCGGGCACGCCACTACCATGCTCGCGCTCGCGCACGACCTGCCCCTGGTGGCCGCCCCCATGCATCCCTTGCTCGATCAGCGAATGGTGGGTCAGGCGGTACAGGACGCCGGCGCCGGGCTGCTGATCAAGGCTTCGGCACCCACGGATGAGATTGCCCGTGCCCTCGGCATTGTGCTGGACTCGGAGGCCATTCGTCTTGCAGCTTCCGCTGTAGGACGGAGGCTTCGCGGGGCCGACGGCGCGCTAACCGGCGCGCGGTTACTGGCCGAACTCTCCGGCTAAGCCCCGGGCAGGGTCACCCGCTATGACGGCGTTGGCGTGGGCTGCCCCCGTAAGCATCCTTGAGGGGTTGATATTAATGGAGGCCAGCGGGCGTTCCTGCAGAGAAAGACGGTGACCAGCAATGGCACAATCAACGAATAGGCCATTATTCGCTCGCTTCTAGGCGAAAATCGCAGGCCCCGCCTTGGGAATGGCCGGTATCAATGAGTATCGCAAGCGACTCTTGGACGGGCTGTCGGGAGAGGTGATCGAGATCGGCGCGGGCAACGGTCTGAACTTCCCGCACTACCCACTCGAGGTGACGCGCCTCGTGGCAGTGGAGCCGGAACTGCGACTGCGGACCCTCGCCGAGGACAACGCCCGCAACGCCCCGCTCGACATCGAAGTTGTCGACGGCCGCGCCGAGCAACTCCCTGCCGACGACGCCTCATTCGACGCGGCCGTCGCTTGCCTGACTCTGTGCTCTGTGAGCGATCAGGGCGCCGCCCTGGCCGAGCTCCATCGCATACTGCACCCAGGTGGACAACTGCGCTTCTTCGAACATGTCCAAGCCGAATCGCATGCCATGCGCCGCGTCCAGTACGTCGCGGATGCCACCTTCTGGCCCCTGCTGTTTGGCGGCTGCCACACCAGCCGCGACACCCAAACCGCCATTACCACCGCCGGATTCACTATTACGCAATTAGAGAAGATCTCCTTCCCCGAGACCCGCCTCCCTTTCCCGGCCGCCACACACATCCTCGGCATCGCGGAGCGAACCTAACCCATTTCAACCCGAAGGAGAGCAAGCCACGACGGCGGCCCGCTGGCCGCCGTCGTGCTTCAACCGCTTATCAGCGTCCTGATGCCTTCGCCGACTTGGCTGCAGCTTTGGCAGCCTGCTTGCTGGCGCGCACTTTCCTCAGCGACTCCGGGTCCACGATGTCAGCGACAGAAAGAAATGCGTCCTCCTGGCCGTAGGGACCGGCGGCCTCGCGCCAGCCTTCCGCCTGGAGTCCGCACTGCTTGCCTAGTAGTGCCAGGAAGATCTTTGCCTTTTGCTCCCCGAATCCAGGCAATCCTTTCAACCTGCGGAGAACGTCCTGGCCGTCAGGGTCGCCCCGGGCCCAGATGGCAGTTGCGTCCCCATTCCAATCGCGCTGCACGGTCTCGGCGAGGGCCTGGACCCGGCCGGCCATGGAACCGGGGAAGCGGTGGACGGCCGGGGGTTCCTTGAAGAGCTCAATGAAGCCTGCCGGGTCATATTCGGCAATCGCGGCAGGATCCACGGACCCGAGGCGCGCCCGAATCTTTTCGGGTCCGGCAAACGCCGACTCCATGGTCACCTGCTGGTCAAGCAGCATGCCCGTAAGCAGCGCGAATGCGTCATCGCTGAGCAGTTTGTCGGCGGCGGGGTCTCCAGTGATGTGCAGTTCCATGCGCCCATCCTCCCACCTGGTCTGGTCCGCGTCATGGATACCATCGTCGGTTGCCCTGTTGGGAAGTGTGGCTTCCATGGAACCATAGGGCTCAGCGAAAGTGGAGCGAGAGGGGACTCGATGAAATCCAGCGAATTGCTGCTGGACGCTTACGGCCGTATCCATGAAACTGTGGCCGAGGTTCTTGAGGGAATCGACAACCAGGTTCTGATCCGCAGGCCCGCGGGCAACGGAAATTCGATTGCCTGGCTGATCTGGCACCTTGGCAGGATTGAGGACGTGCAGGTGGGAGAGGCCGCGGGCCTGGAACCCGTCTGGACCTCGCAGGGGTTTGCCGGCCGTTTCAACCTCCCGTTGAACGATCGCGACACCGGCTACGGGCATTCGTCGGACCAGGTCGATGCGGTGCGGGCGCCGCGTCAGCTGTTGCTGGACTACTACGAAGCCGTTCATCGGCAGACCGTGCAGTTTCTGAACACCGTCGACGACGAAGCCCTCGACCGGATCGTCGACATCCGCTGGGACCCGCCAGTCACTCTCGGGGTGCGACTCGTAAGCACCATTGCCGACTGCCTCCAACATGTGGGACAGGCTGCGTATGCCAAGGGGCTAAAGCCTGCGCAGGCGCGTTCGTGACAGGATAAGTTATGCTTCAGCGCCTGATGCTGCTCGATACTGCGTCGCTGTACTTTCGTGCGTTCTACGGCGTGCCCGACACGATCCGCCGCTCCGACGGCATACCGGTGAACGCCGTGCGGGGCCTGCTCGACATGATCGCGCGGCTCACCACCGACTACGGCGCGACGCACCTGGTTGCGTGTTGGGACGATGATTGGCGTCCGCAATGGCGGGTCGACCTCATCCCGAGCTACAAGTCGCATCGGGTTGCACAGGTGGTAGTGGCTGCCCCCGACGTGGAGGTCGTGCCGGACGCGCTCGAGGCGCAGATTCCGATGATCGTGAGGGTGCTGGACCTCGCTGGTATCGCCGTCGTAGGGGCTGCTGAACATGAGGCCGACGACGTCATCGGCGCCTACGCGAGCCACGCCGAGCTTCCGGTCGACGTGGTGACCGGGGACCGGGATCTCTTCCAGGTCGTCGACGACGCCCGTCAGGTGCGGGTGATTTACACGGCGCGCGGCATGAGGAACCTCGAAGTCATTACCGACGCGGTCGTCGTCGGCAAGTACCGTGTGCTGCCCGAGCAGTATGCCGACTACGCAATCCTGCGTGGCGATACCTCCGACGGCTTGCCGGGCGTCGCTGGCATTGGTGAGAAGACGGCGGCGGCGCTGCTGGGCGAGTACGGCACGCTCGACGGGCTGCTCGCTGCCGCAATGGATCCTGGAAGCGGGCTGTCCGCACCTGTGCGGGCAAGGCTCGCCGCGGCCGCAGACTACCTCCAGGTCGCGCCCGCCGTCGTGAAGGTGGTGCGCGACCTCGAGTTGCCGACGCTCGAGCAGGCGGGCGCTAAGCTGCACCCCGTCGTCGGTGATTCGCGCGCCGAACTCGAGGCTCTCGCCGCCGAGTGGAACCTCGGCGGCTCCGTCAAGCGACTCCTCGAAGCGCTCGACCTACGCCAGTGAGCGCCGCGTCCGTTCAAGGTGGGGCTTTCTGCCTGGACCTCTATGTTTCGTGGCTCGTCACGATGTCGTGCGAGGCGGCCCATTCACTAACATCCCGGCATTCAATCGCGGCGGCCATCAATTCAGGAAAGAGATCCGGAGTGCAGGCGAAGGCTGGCACGCCGATCCCTGCGAGGGCGGCGGCGTGGTTCGAATCGAACGTTGGATGGCCGCTGTCACTCAGGGCCAGCAGGGCTATCAGGGTGGCTCCCGATCCGACGATCGAGGCGGCCCGGCGCAGCATCTCCTCGGCGATTCCGCCCTCATAGAGATCGCTGATGAGCACCAGGATCGTCTCGGTCGGTTGGGTGATGTGGTCCTGGCAGTAGGCAAGCGCCCGGTTGATGTCCGTGCCCCCGCCGAGTTGCACCCCGAACAACACATCCACCGGATCGTCCAGGTCATCAGTCAGGTCGACGACTTCGGTGTCGAAGACCACCAGGCGGGTGCGCACCGAACGGAGGGAATTGAGCACTGCCCCGAACACACTTGAATACACCACGGATTCTGCCATCGAGCCGGACTGGTCGATGCACAGGATGATCTCGCGCTGCACCTCGGTGCTGCGTCGCGCGTAGCCGACGAGTCGCTCGGGTACGACGGTGCGATACTCCGGCTGGTAGTTCTTGAGGTTCGCCGCGATAGTGCGGTTCCAATCGATGTCCTGATGCCGGGGACGCCGGGTTCGCGCGGCCCGGTTCAATGCTCCAGAGACGGCTTGAATCGTCTTTGAACGCAATCGCTCCTCGAGCTCGCTGGTCACCTGCCGGACCACCGACCGGGCAGTCTCACGGGAATGCTCGGGGATGACACGGCCCAGCCCCACGAGCGTAGTGACCAGGCTGATATCGGGTTGGACGGTGCGCAGCATTTCCGGTTCGAGGAGTAGTTGCCGCAAGCCGAGCCTGTCCATGGCATCGGCCTGCATCACCTGCACCACAGTTGAGGGGAAATAGCCTCGAATGTCGCCGAGCCAACGGGCCACCCGCGGACTCGATGCGCCGAGGCCTCCGGGTCCCTTTTTCGCGGCCCCGTACAAGTCCTCCAAGGCTTGGTCGCGGCGGGCGTCAGCGGCTGAAAGCACAACACTCCCACCATCGCCGGTAGTGATACCGTCGGCGTCGTGTCCGCCAAGCACCAAGCGCCAACGGCTCAGCCGGTCCCGCACATCAGGATTCGTGTCGGTCATGCAATCGCCTCCCATCCCAAGTATCGCGCCATGGTACGGATCGCCGGATCCGCGCCTGCCATGTCAAGCGTCATTGCTGTTGGGATCTTCGCGGGGTCACTTCCGCGACTCAACTGATCGCCGATCTCCCGCCGCTCAGGAGGGCTGAACGCGGAAAATGTCCTGCGCAGCAGGGGCAAAACGTCATCGAAGACCTCGTCGTCCACCCCGGCGATCCAATCATCAACGATCTGCAGCAGGCGTCGATCATGAATCAGCAGCACTGCGTCACCGGACAGCAGACCGTCCAGCCATGCGGCGGCCTCCGGCGCGGGAGTCGCCACCGAGAGCCGGCGACTGAGCCGGGCTGTGACTTCATCCAGGGCAACCAGGCCGGCGTCGAGCAGCAGGCGGGTGGCACGCCCGGCGACAGCTCCGTGGATCCGATCCGAACCTGCTACGGCTGCCAGCGCCTGGTGCCAGTCGTCCAGGGGCAGTTCCGGCAACAATGACAAGCCGTCCTGGGCGGAGTCGAGGGCACGCCGCATGGCTGCTGCGGCAGCGTCGTCCAGTCCAGCGCAGGCAGTGGGCAGGCCCACGCAGGCGCGCACCACCGTCGCGTCGAGAATCCGCTGCACCTCAGTGACGTCCACCCCGCGCACATTGCCGTACCGGCATGTGCGGGCGAGCGGCGCTACGGTTTCCAGCAACGGGGGAACGTCTTGCTGCATTGCGGTTCGCTCCGCCAGTACCGTCACCACTGCTCTGATTCCATCCGGCAGATCGGCGAGCAGGCAGCCGGCGAGCAGTTCGCTCAGGTCAGCCAGGCTGCTGGAGGCCTGGGCCCGTTCGGCTACGCAAGTCGCGGCCGCAGAGGCGATGGTGGTGCCGTAACGGCTGGCGTCCACTACCGCGACGGCGAGCTCCGGCTGCCAGAGCAGCGTCCAGGCCTCCTTGAAAGTTCCCGTAGTACGGCCGGTCTCGGTTGGCGTGCCCCAGTTGACCCCGAGCAGGACCAGCCGGTGCAGCAGCACCGAGCGGGCCAGCTGATTCGGCTTGCGCAGGTCGATCGTCAGAAACTCTTCCAACGCACTGGGTTTCAACCGCAGGCGGCGTTGGGCTGCCGCGAGGTCAGCGGCCAACGGGACGGTCGGCGCAGACTCCGGCACGCTCCCCAAGTTGTGTCCAACAGTGAGCTCGCGGTGCACTAATGCCAGCGGCAACGGTGAGCCGTCGCAGAGCACTGCCTGGGCGGCGTCGTCCAGTTCCGATAGGCCCGGGCTGGGACGACCTCGAATGGCGGCCAGTGCGTCCGCCATTCGGCTGGCCTCAACTACGGAAGCCGTCGAGGCGTTGAGGTTTTCCCGGCGCAGGGTGTGTGCTACTCGGACCAGCCAGGTGGTGGCCACATCAGCGGTGGGGTCTTTGGCGATCCAATGGGTGAAGAGATGTTGATACCACCCCGGCGCAGTGACGCCTGCCCCATATCCGGTCTTCAAGCGGAGCCGGTCCGAGGTCCACGGCACCCATGTCACGGCGACTTTCGTCTTGGGCAGGCCGGCCAGCAGCTTATTGTCCGCTGAGGCCGGAGGAAAATTATCAGGAACCAGCGCGGGAGCGTGGTAGGCCCCGCACACCACAGCGATCCTCCCATGCCCCTCGCGCATGGCGGCACGGAGCAGCCGCCGCATCGCCGCCTCCCGTCGGTTGTTCTCGACGACGTCCGGGTGGTCGGCGGGTCGATCGTCAAGGGCGCGGATTTCCGCGATGGCATCGGTAATAGCCGCGAACCTGTCGACCGGGCCGGCATTCCGGTGCTCGACGGCATCCTCCCACCAACGCTCAGCATCGCTGTACCCCGCAGCATCGGCCAGCATCGCAATCGCATCGGGCCGGTAGGGCGTTAGTTGCGGCGCCTGGGCGGCCTCGTCAGCGTCGGCAGACTCCGCAGAGTCGGCGGCGTCGGCGGACTTCGCAAGATCGGCGGCGTCGCGCAGAGCGAAGCTGTGCGTCGCGGGAAGGTCGATCGCCCGCACGGTGGTTCCGGTGGAAACGGCCCAGCGGATCGCCACCCACTCGGGGGAGTAGCTGGCCAGCGGATAGAATGTGGCCAGCCGCGGCTGTTCGGCGGCGTAGATGAGGGCTGCCACCGGCGGAACCATCCTTGGATCGGACACCAGCGGCATGACCTGATCAAGTTCCGGCGGGCCCTCTACGAGCACCAGATCAGGCCGGATGGTCCCCAGGGCCTCAGCGACCGAGTGCGCCGAACCTGGCCCATGGTGCCGAATCCCCAGGACGTGGACGTCTGTCATCGGTCAGTTCGACGTCTCGATATCGCGGCAGGCACGGTAGAGGTCTTTCCACTCCGGCCGGTTACGGACCACAGTCTCCAGATACTCCTGCCAAATGACCCGGTCCTGTACCGGATCCTTGACCACAGCGCCGACCAGGCTTGCCGCCACGTCCTCGGCACCGACGCTGCCGTCACCGAAGTGCGCAGCCAGGGACAATCCGTTGGTCATCACCGAGATTGCCTCTGCCGTGGACAGTGTCGCTGAGGGGGACTTGAGGGTTGTGCGCTGATCCTGAGTGACGCCGGAGCGCAGTTCCCGCATGATTGTAACCACCCGACGGATCTCCGAAAGCGCCGCCAGATCGGCCGGAAGTTCGAGTGCTGTGCCAAGGCTGCGCACCCGGGTGGTGACGATCTCGACCTCTTGGTCGAGGCTGTCAGGTAGCGGCAGCACCACTGTGTTGAACCGGCGGCGCAGCGCTGAAGACAGGTCGTTGACGCCCTTGTCCCGGTTGTTCGCCGTCGCAATGACGTTGAAACCCTTGCGGGCCTGCACCTCTGCGTTGAGTTCGGGGATCGGCAGGGACTTCTCGCTGAGGATCGTGATGAGGGAATCCTGCACGTCCGACGGGATCCTGGTGAGTTCTTCCACCCGCACCAGGCTGCCGGTCTCCATCGCGCGCATCACCGGCCCGGCGACCAGGGCTGCCCGGGAGGGGCCGTCGGCGAGCAGTCGCGCGTAATTCCAGCCGTACCGCAACGCCTCCTCAGGTGTTCCGGCCGTGCCCTGCACCACCAACGTCGAGGTGCCCGAGATGGCGGCTGCCAGATGCTCGCCCAGCCAGGTCTTCGCAGTCCCCGGTACGCCGAGCAGCAGCAGGGCCCGATCGGTGGCAAGCGAAGCAACCGCCATTTCCACCAAGCGCGCCGAGCCCAGGTATTTCGGACTAATCTGCGAGCCGTCCGGCAGCACGCCGCCGAGGACGTACGTGGCCACGGCCCAGGGAGACAGTCGCCAGCTGGGTGGCCGGGGACGGTCGTCGACGGCGGCCAGGGCCTGGAGTTCGTCGGCGTACGCTGTCTCGGCGTGGGCGCGGAGGATCTCCGGGGCGGTCTGGGCATCGGTCATTGGAAAGCCTCCGTCAATGATTGTCGGAATGATTGGTACTGCACCACATCACGAAAGACGCGGCGGCGTGCGGCGTCGTCGTCGGAATCCTCCAGCAAGCGGCGGCACTTTTCGGCCGCCTCGAGTGGCAGCGCCATTGGCAGGAACGACGCCATCGTCGTCGCCAGCTGGCCCCCGTTCTTGGCCGTGATCAGCCCGAGCACCGCGTCAGCCAGCGGTGAGGTCCACGGCCTGGGCAAGTCCTGCAGCAGGGGCACCAGCAGCATCGGCTGAACCTTTCCGCTCCGGAGGTGGCGCAGGATCGCGGGCTCGCGCTCTTCGGCGGGCAGGCAATTCAGAAGCCTCAGGTCCGTCCGGACGTCCAACAGCGGTCGCACCCAGTCAAGGTCTGCGCGGAGGGCCGCAGTGGCAATTATCGTATCCAAGACGCGGGTTTCGCCTTCAAGCAGTGCCAGTGTTGCTGCAGGGCTACGGCCTGCAACGGTCGTCCAAACGTCCAACGGAGCACCACGGATGATTGTGTCGAGGCGCCCGAGCCGGTCGGGTTCGCCAGTGTGGGGGTTCGGTGCGATCCCGTCACGCAGGGCCGACGGGTCCGGGTCGGGTGGAAGATCTATCTCGAACTGTTTGCGTAACAAGCCTTTGACACGCAGTAGAGGCGTCAGGCGGGTAGCCATTCGCCGGGCGCGGGCACTGGCGGGTAGCCGATCAAGGAGGTCGGCTGCGACCTCCCGCACGCTCTTGGCCTTGTCGTCCAGGGAGCTTTCCAGCAGGTCCTCGTCAGCAGGTTCGATGTTGGCAGCGAAGGTCGCCAGGCAGGCGGCGCGTTCGCGGGCACCGAGTGCATCCCAGTGAGTACGCAGCTGCTCGCGAGCGGCCGCAGGGTGGCTGCGCCGGAGTCGCTCGAGTTCTTCCAGGCCGTCAGCGCTCCTTAGCTCGGTCCACCCGGTCGGCGTCGCGGGATGCAGGTGCGAACCCTTGGACGTCACGTCTTGGAGCCACTGACCACGCGTCCCGATAGCCGGATGCAAATATTCCGCCACGCCCGGCTTCGTGTCAGCCAAGGCGAGCAGCGCCGGGAGCAGCCGGTGCGGAACCCGCCGTCGGGACGCTGCGGCGAACTGCAGCCAGTCTGACACCAGCTGGGCTCGCAGCTCCAGGCCGACCGGAGGCTGGTTGAGCAGCAGGTCCAGTAGCCGGGCGGCGTCACCGGCGGCCTGAGGGGCGTCGTCAGGGGCTGCCGGATCAGGCAGGCCAACAGTGTCAACGTTTCCAGGGCGGCGGGAAGCACGCGTGACGACGTCGGCCAAGGCCGCTTGGTCGAGCAGTGACTCCTCGGGGGACAGGCCTGCAGGCGGACGAAAGCCCAACTCTGCGGCCGGAGCCGGTGCCGCATGCCGTCCAGTACCGACGAGCGCCGACGTTCGGAGATCGGCCAGCCAGGTCATGGCGTCACCACCGCATCACCGACGACGACGGACAGCGGCCTCACGCGGCCCTCCTCCAGTTCTCCGAACAGGTCCACCGGATGGCCGCCCGTGAGTGCCAGCAGGGAGGCCAATGACGTGCCGACAATGGGGAGGGCATCACCGGAACCGTCCCGAAGCAAGCCGGGATCGCCAGGACACACGCTGACCCCGCCGAACAGCACCGGGTGACGATCACGCCATGGCGAAAGGGCGACCGCAGCTGACTCCATGTCCAGGGCCTGGGCAATGCTGGAACCTTCACCAAGGTTGGCGGCCAGTCCCTGCGGGGCAATGGGACTGGTGAACATGGCCCGTTGCGGGGCCGAGCCAGGATACCGGGCGACGGCAACGTCCAACAACGCTCCCGCCAGTTGCGGGGTCGCCAGCGACTCACCCTGGGCAGCAAAATCCAGCACGACAACTACCGTTCCGTCGGAACCGCGAAGCCAAGTACGTTGTTGCTGGAGCCGCCCGTCATCGCTCCGGTGGGCGCCGAGCACAAGCCACGGACCGGGCAAAGCTTCGGTGCCCCGGACTTCGGCGGACGCTGTGCCCCAGCCGACGGCCACGCGGAGGTCCGCTACCTCATCAGGGGTCAGTTCGTTCCGCCTGCTCCAGGCTTTGGTTATCGCCCACCAGCGACCGGCTCGCAGGAACAAATAGTCGGCCCAATCGGCGCGTGCGTGCACATCCGAACCCATCGCCCGCACTTGATCGGCCAAACCCGGGAGCTGGGCATCGACCAAGCGCGCGGCGATCCCGTCCCACCAGGAATACGGCTGGTTGCGTGCGGCGGCCAGCCCGGTCCGCACAAGATCCGTCAGCCACCGGGCAAAATCAGCGATCCCCGCATCCATCAGCGTCAATCGCTCGGCCAGCCGTTTGGCCTGTGCGACCGGATCCGCCTGCTGCTCGGACTGGCGGCGCTCGCGGGAGGCGGCCTGATCCGCTCGCTGCGTCGCCCACTCCTGCGCAAAGTCCGCAGCCTCTCCGCCCACCTCGGCAGCCTCGCCGCGGGACCACAGGAACAGCAGCGCCAAAGCGTGCTTGCAGGGAAATTTCCGGCTCGGGCACGAACACCGATAGGCCGGCGTGGCGATGTCGACGCTCACCTGATAAGGGGTCTTCCCGCTGCCCTGGCATTTGCCCCAGACCAGCACGTCGTTGCTGCCGGTTTCGGACCAGGGGCCCGGCCGGGCAAGCCTTCGGGCGGCCGCGACGGAGGCTTCGTCGGGCGCGGCGTCGATCACCCGCTGCTCGGTCCAGCGCACCATGATGCACATTCTGCCCGATGCATTCATTTCTGCGAAGGAGGAAGGAAGCGTGGCGGCCTCGACAGCACCAGCGGCGCCGGGTTAGCCGGACTCAGGCTTCGTTCAGTCAAGTCGGTAATACTTGGACGGAAATACTTGGACGGAAATACTTGGACGGGGGCCCGGACGTGGCGCCCGCAACCACATTTCATGTCAACAGGGGTCGGTTTTTGCCTTGATTCACTGAAAGTTGGAACCGGCCGGATAGAGGCACCGGAGGTTATGTGACGTTACTGGTCAACGGAACGGTCGCGACGGCGGACCAGCAAACTAGAGTGCGCCCAAGGCTGGACGGCCTGGATGCTCTTCGCGGCGCCGCCGTCGGTGCTGTCCTATTGGGACATTCCTGGCCCGGGATATTTCAAGGTGCCGGCATCGTTGGCGTCATCGTCTTCTTTGTGTTGAGCGGTTACCTCATCACAGGCGTGCTGCTCAGGGACGTCGAACGGCATCGCAAAATTCGTTACGGTCGTTTTTATGCCCACAGGGCCTTCCGCCTGTTGCCGGCCCTTATCTCCTTCCTTGGCGTATACGCCGTCGTTGAATGGACGGCAGACGTCCTTGGGGATCGATCCAAGGGAATCATCGGTTATACCCTCCTGGCGGGTTTCGGCTACCTCAAAGATTTGCCGCTGCCCTTCGATGTCAGCCTGGCCATCGGGCCGCTCTGGACGCTGGCGGTGGAAGAACAGTTCTATTTGATCTGGCCGGCACTGCTGGTCCTGGCCCTGCGAAGTAATCGTCAGGGACGGCTGATTGGCTGGTCTGCCGCCGTCGTCTTTTCCCTCATGACGGCGAGTGTGCTGGCGATGCTGATCCTGGCTCCGCATCTTCACTCCCTGGTTTATGCGCTGCCGACGACGTGGGGTCTCGGCCTGATCGTCGGTTCTGCATTGCACCTTTACAGGATCCGTGTGTTCAGCTGGTTCTCCGGGCACCGGCTCAGAATCTCAGCCCTGATCGGCTCGATCCTTGTCCTGGCCGCGCTGTTCTTCTTCCCCAAGGCCAACGAAGCACCGTTCTTCTTCTTTGTTGGGGGCCCGCTTGCCATGGCCGCCGCTGCCGTCCTGGTGGTACTGGCCGCCTCGCGTACCCGGGTGATGCCGAAGTGGACACGCTGGTTGCAGGCCTTGGGCACGGTTTCCTATGCAGCGTATCTCTGGAACTATGTCATCATTCTCTGGCTCAATGACGGATCCACAGCCGATCTGCCGCCCCTGGTCGCTGTGTCGGCAATCCTGCTGACCCTGCTAGTAGCCGCCATCAGCCGGCACACTGTCGAAAGGCTGGGACGCATCGCGCGCGATCGCTTCGACAAGTGCTATCCGGACCGGAGGCGGTCGACCGGAACGGAAAATCATGCAATTGGGCACCAGTCCGCCTACAAGGGCCGGCAGGGTTCAACTACTCCCGCCAGTTGAGAAAGCCCTTGTGGCCTTCCAGCGGCGCGAGGACGACGTCGCGGCCGTACTTCTTTTTCGCTTCCTTGCCGAAGAATGCATCCGGGGTGATCCGCACCGCTTTGGCAACCTTGCCGTCCTTGAGGAAAATGAACAGCGCCGGGGAGGCTGTGTAACGCTTCTCCTTGGTGATGGGTTCGCCGAAGGCCGCTTCGATGTCCGTTGCCAGTGTCCCCTCTGTGACGAATCCAGCCTGGTCCCAGTCGAAATCGGTGACGTCGGCCAACTTTAGCTCGGTGCCGGTTGTCGCCGCCTCAAGCACGCGGCTGTTCAGTTTTTCGTTTCCTTCAGGCATGGTGTTTCCTCCAATTGAGCATCCGGTCAGGGCGCAGACGAGCATGAGGCTAAGCATGATCAGCAGGTGTTTGCAGGCCTTCGGCCCCTGTAGCGAGAGGGTCAAGACGTTGTCCTGGATTCGTCGTTGAATTCGGGATCGTGGCCGTCGACAGGAGGCGCGTTGTTTGCATCCCCGGTCTGCTCCATGGGGACTTCGTTTGATGGGTGTGGAAGCAGGTCCTGGCCTACAACTACAGTGTCGCCGTTCCTGACTGCCTGCTCGATCAGGGTGGCGAGCTCTTCTGCGCTGGCATCGGGGTTTGCCACTGCGATATTCCTGCCCACCTCATTGTTGTAGAGGTCCATAGCTTCGCGCGGGCCGGGATTCCCCGGAAGCTGCTCGTGGGCTGTCGCGTAGTCCTCTGCCCATTCAGCCCCGTATTCCTTGACCATGAGAGCGTTCCAGTATGCGTGCCTGAACGCATCGTTTTGGTCGTCGTTTTGATCGGGGCTGGGGAATCGCTCGTCCGCCGACTCAAAGGCGTCGTCATGGATGTCCTTGAAGGCGTTCATTTCAAGCGGGCCGAGGCCGTTGAGCAGCTCCGCCTCCTTCTCAGTGACGGTTCGCTGGTCCACCACAAACCGGAGAGGATCCCAGTCTGAGGGCCATTCGGTGGTACCGGCGTCGCTGACCTGGTATTTCTCGAGGATCTCTTCGGGCGTGGGCCTGTCTGACGCTGGCTGGCCTTGCTCGCCATTTCCGGTGGGAGGGCTCCCTGCATTCGCCGGGGCGGAGGCCGTACTTACACCTGAGGCACCAGTGATACCTGAAACGGCGATTGAGGCCGACTGCTGTTCCTCGGCATTTATCAAGGCCCGCTTGGAGGCTTCCTCCATGCCCCGCGATGCCTTCTCAATCATCGGCCGTAGCTTGCTTTGCCACTCAGCTGCAAACTGTTTGGCGTCCTGACCCTGCCAGTACTGGCTTTGGCCGATGAGGGAATCCAGTTCGCGGGCCTTGCCGGAGAGGCGTGTGGCCCCAGTGGCCAGTGACTTTGAGAGAGCTTTGAGTTGTTGGACGTCTGCGCCGTAGAAAGACATTCTTCCCCCTAGAGATGTACCCGTTCATCCTGTGTTACAGCAGCGCAGGAGGCAATGGGGACAAGTATCCACACGCAGGCGTCTCCTATCCATGGCCGTCGGGACTGGCATCGGGAATGATCGAACAATGTACAGTGACCGAGTGGCCCGCCTCACGTGGGTTGATGATTCTGAAACTGGATTTGAGAATCTGGTTGTGACGTATGGTGCGGGACGGATTGTCGCGGCCGGCCACGTTGTCGGACCCGCAGAAACGCCCTTCGAGGTTGACTACCTTGTTCAGTGCGATGAGTCGTGGAGGACTCGGCTTGTCCGGGTCACCGACGCTGCAAATGGGCGACATGTCACTTTGCATTCGGACGGTGACGGGAATTGGACCGACGAAAGCGGTAATGCCGTTTCCGCAGCGGCAGGGGCGACCGACGTCGATATCAGCGCGACACCGTTCACTAACACCCTCCCGATCCGGCGGGTGGGCCTGCCGATCGGCGGCCATATAGACATTGTCACCGCCTACATAGCCGTCCCCGAGCTCGTCGTGTCAGCCGACGTCCAGCGGTACACACGCATTGCCGAGAGGACTTACCGGTTCGAGTCCCGCGATAGTGACTTTACGAGAGACATCATGGTCGACGGCGAAGGTTTCGTCCTTGATTACCCGGGACTGTTCACCCGACGGTTTGACGACTGACCGCGCCCCACTGTGGGCATGCTTCCGCACTTTATCGGCAGCGACGCAGTCAACCTATCGTCACACAGTGGCCGAACTGGCCAACATTCTGCGGAAACTCAGAGTTCCAGCGTTTTGACTAAATGTCCCGACTGGCAACATGCGAGAAAACCCAGCAAGCTAAGTAAGTAGGGGGTTAGTAGGGGTGCTGGCGATACGCACTCCCGCGGAACAGAAAGGCCCCAAAATTCCGTGCCAAGACCCAAATGGCAACCCAATCCGTTAATCCGCAGATACCTCAAGACCGATCACCCCGCCCGGACAGACGCTAAAGACCTCGGCGAGCTCAAGGCGGTCCAGCCCACTAGCCGACGAGGGGACGGGGCGCCCCTCCTGGGCGATAACCAGGTCTACGTAGTGAAATACGGGACGAAGTACCATACGGCGTGGTGCAAGGTCGTAGCAGACAAATGGGACCAGGCACCCAGGAGCCTTCTCGTGACCCTGTTGGCCGACGTTGGGGCACGGACACGGTGCAAGGACTGCGACCGGCACTTGACGTCCGCCACGGTGTCCTCTCCAATGGAACACAAAATGCACCATCCGCCCACCGTGGAATCACCGCCAGCAGCAGCGGTGATTCCCCTGAGGGTTGTTGGGGTCGCCCATGGGATACTGTTCCTGGCGGCCGGGCCGGAATATCGGGGACGCCTTAAGGAGACTGCCGTGGAGCCGGCCACCCCCTTGTTCGTGGATGGACGGCGTGATGGGGTAGTGATGCGGCTCGACGCCGCCCGCGACGAACCCCTCCTGGTTGTCCAGCTGGATCCCCGCGCCATCTTCTGGGATGGACCCTACCAAGTGCGCCTGCGTCGTCCGTTGCAGCGGTCGGCCACCAAGCCCTATGCCATTGAGTCAGTTGAACCGGCACCTTCTGACCCCGGCAGTCCCTAACAGAAGCCCGCGCGCCTAAGCTGGTTCCATCGGGATAATCAGCTTGCTTATAATAGGAGTGTGGGTGTCATGCCCAAGACCGGCAAGAACGATCACGCCCGCAAGGAAGAGCTTCCCTCGACCCTGCGGCGCTCTGAGCAGAAAGCCCAGGATACTTTCGCCAAAACCTACGATTCCGCACTCGAGTCCTACGATAACGACGAGCGCCGTGCCGCCCGTGCAGCGTACGCATCGCTAAAGCACAGCTATGAGAAGGTGGGCGACCATTGGGAGCCGAAGGAGAAGCGTGGGCCCTCCGACAAGCATGCTGAGGAGGGACTTGATTCATCTGAACCAACCGCCGGAGGCGTGGACGCAAATGCCTCAAAGGAGCACCTTTACAAACGTGCCCAGGAACTGAACATCGACGGCCGTTCGAAGATGGATAAGGACGAGCTGGTCAAAGCACTGCAGAAAGCCAATGAAGCTGCAACCCGCAAGGCACGCGGGGACTAGCCCACTCGTTGCGGGCTATAGGGTTGCCGCCTAGGGGGTGAGGGACCGCAGGATGTCCATAGCCGAGCCTTCGATGGTTCGGGCATAGCCTGTTCCTGCCCAAAGATTGACTCCATGAGCGTCGCCGACTTGTGCCGCGGCTGTTCGGATGGGAGTCGTCATGTGATGAACCTCGGGATACCCGGCAGGCGCCGACGCATCGTGGTCCTTCATGAACGCATTGGAAAGTCCTCGGGCGTACCTTCCTGTAAATGCCCTGGTCACTTGCGTGGTTGTGAACTCGGGGGAGGAAAGGGCTGACCGGTGGACCGGTCGCGTGCCCGCCTCGACAGCCCGGAGGAATGCAGTTCCCGCTTGGACAGCTACCGCCCCGGTGGCAAGTGCCTGTTCGGTATCAGCAGCCGTGACTATGCCGCCTGCGGCAATGACAGGAAGCCCGACCGCATTCAGAACCTGCTGCAGGAGGGGAACAAGGGGAGTTTCGTTGACGGGGGCAGTCGCCTGGAATGTTCCGCGATGGCCGCCTGCCTCGGGGCCCTGAACACAGAGCGCGTCAGCACCCGTTTCCGCTGCCGCAACGGCTTCGGCCACCGTCGTGACGGTAATAATCACGGAAATTCCAGACTCCTGCATCCTCCTGACCACCGCCGCCTTCGGGGCGTCAAAGGCGAACGAGACTACGTCCGGGGCCAGTCTTTGAACGACTTCGAGCTTGTTGTCCCAGTCGTCATCGTCAAACTTGGGGGGTCCAACTTCAACGCTATATCGCTGCGCGTCCACGGCGAGCTCTGCAGCGTAGTCATGCAATTGCGCCGGGTCGGCGAACGATGCCTGGGGGACAAACAGATTGACGCCGAAGGGTGCCGACGTGAGATCGCGCGTTCGTGAAATCTCACTCTCCACCTGTGCGGCGCTCTTGTAGCCGGCGGCAAGGAAGCCCAGGCCTCCGCCTGCACTCACCGCTGCTGCCAGCTCGGGTGTGGAGGGGCCGCCGGCCATTGGGGCCTGAAGGAGTGGCCGTTCCAAGGAGCGGAAGTCGGTGAGACGCCCGCGGTTGATGGATGGAGACATTCGGACTACCCGCTTTCCTTGAGGCTGTGTCCGGGGGACCGAGTAACGCTGCGCAACGTCCCGTCGGCCGCTCGCTTCATTCTTCCATCGCTGTGGGTATCAATATCTTGTCCTAGCTGGGCAGGTGGTTCAGCTTGCGAATCTGACTGTCGAACGCCGGGCTGGGGACGTATCGACGCAGCAGGCTGACCCGCCCCACACGGGGGCCGGCGGTGTATCGGAGCTTGGGCTTGGCGTCCTTGGCAGCAGCGACGACGGAAGCAGCGACCACGGACGGTGCGTCTCCATCCTTGACGGCTCCTGCCATATATTCGGTGAAAATCTCCCGCTGCCTGGCATAGGCCTCCAGCGGCTTGTCGGCCTCCAGGTTGTTCAGGTCGAACTCGGTGTTGGTCCAGGCCGGCTGGATGAGCAGGGCGCGGACTCCATATTCACGGACTTCGTGGTCGACGGACTCGGTGTATCCCTCGATGGCGTGCTTTGAGGCCGCGTAGGTGGCCATGTAGGGCTGGGGGATGAAGCCTACGATCGACGAGATGTTCACGATGCGGCCGGCCTTCCGGGCACGCATGTGCGGCAGGACGGCCTTGGTCATGCGCATGACGCCGAAGACGTTGATGTTGAATACCCGGCGGTCCTGCTCCACTGAGCTTTCTTCCGCCGCTCCCGAGGAGCCGATCCCTGCGTTATTGACCAAGACGTCGATCTTTCCGAACCGGTTAATGACCTCCTTCACCGCGCTCTCTACGGAGTCGTCACTGGTCACATCGAGATCAATGAAGGTGACGCCTCGGGGTGCGCTCAGGCTCGCAGACTTGCGGCTGGTTCCGATTACTTCGAAACCTGCCTCGACCAGTGCCGTCGCCGTGGCCTTGCCGATTCCCGATGAGGCCCCCGTTACGAGTGCTACTGGCCGTGCTGTTGTCATCTTGGGCTCCTGGCATTGGGTTGAATAAGCGTGACATGACTGTAGCACTTATTTCTAAAAAAGGAACAACGATGGTCTATTTGATTGCGAACCTGCAGCGTGGGCGTATCCTTTGGGAAACTTATAGCCAATAGGATGGGAGATTGCCGTGGGTCGAGCGTTGCGGGCCGATGCCGAGCGGAGTGCGCGCGCGATTCTCGAAGCTGCTGAGCGACTACTCGCGGAAGATCCCGGCGCGTCGATGGAGCAGATTGCCGAAGCGGCGGGCCTGACCCGGACGACTGTGCACAGACGGTTTGCCAACCGGCAGGCGCTCACTGATGCCCTCGCCGTCTCCGCGAAGCTCCAGCTCGCCCAGGCCATCGAAGCGGGCAGCCCCGACACAGCTCCTCCGCTGATTGCCCTGTACCGCGTTACCTCGAACGTGCTACGGACCAAGAGTGCTTGGAGGTTCACGCTCGGCAATCCCTTGGCCGATACCAGTGCCGCCGCGGCCATCTGGGACGAGATTAACGCCCGATGCCTCCAACTCCTCAGTCGGGCGCAACGCGAGGGGTTGCTCGATCCGGCTGCTGACCTCGAATGGACACGTCAGGTGTACTACGCGCTGATGAGCGAGGCGCTTCGGAGGCCCGGCGGGGACGAGGGCTCGGACGCACCGGATGTCGACGCGCTGGCCACACTCGTCATCGACACATTGCTGCATGGTGCTGGACGGGCAACTGAAGTGCGGTCCGGCGCATTGCGCTGATTGCGTGCGCCGGCGGGGGAGAGGGCAGCAAAAAGTCCCGCCCATTCTGGGACGGGACCTTTGCTTTCGGACCTACTAGTTGTATTGGCTCGCGGCTGCACCCACCATGACAATGATGAGCATGATCGCGAAGGCCATGGAAACGTAGCCGATGACCAAGGCTGCGATGGCCAGGCCGCGACCGCCCTCACCGGTGGTCTTGATCTGGTTGAGGGCGATGTGGCCCAGGATGACGCCGAGCAGGCTGACGAAGAACGAAGAAATCAGCGCGACGATGGCAAGCGTGTTGGTCTTGGCCGGCGCGGGCGCATAGCCCTGGTATTGCTGCGGCTGATACTGCGGAGAAGTCATGAGTGGTGCCTTTCAATATCCGAATATGTGGGTCCCCCGGCCCGCAATTGCGGAGCGGCAAAACAAAAAGTACCAACAAATCCGGCAAAATAGACGACTCCAGTAAATATTGCCTTCCAAAAAACTCCCATTCCCCCAATGAGAGAGCGAGCCCTCTCTTATTGTGGATGTCTAGGCCCAGGCGTCCGGCTCGCCGAAAAAGGTATCCACGAAATCCAGGACTGCGGGGTGGGCCGGATTGATCAAGTGTCCACCTTGAACCAGCACCGTCCTGGTAAATGGCAAGGCACCCGACAGACGGGCATTTACCAGCCGGCAGGCCTCAGGCGAATCCTCGGCGGAGATGATCAGTGCCGGCCTGCGGATCTCGGCCAGTTCGTCCTCGCCCAGTTCCAAGGCTTGCTCACTAAGGTCCATGCCCCTGCCGTTCATCTCAGCGAGGACCGCAGGGCTGGTCGCGGCAAATATCTGCTTGGCCTCGTCCGGGAGCGAATCCCAGGAGTGGTCGCCCAAGGCTTCCCTGATCACTGTCTCCGCGGCCAGTCCGGGTTGGTCAACCGTATATTCAAGTGCTTTGCTCCGAAGATTGCGGGCCCACTGGGAAGCGTCAGGGTCAATGGTGAACAGGGCAGGCTCCAGGAGAACCAGCGCTTTTACTTTGTCAGGAAAATGGCGGGCCAGTTCAAGGGCAATCAGGCCGCCGCTGCTGCGGCCGACCACCACTGCCGGCCCTGCACGCAGGGCTGCCAGGACGGCTGCGGAGTCGTCGACGTGATCCACCAGGTCCAGGGCTTTAAACGGCGCCGGCGGGGCGCTGCGGTAGAAGCCCCTGCGGTCGTAGATGATGCACCGGCCATGGTGGCCGAGTTCCCCGGCGGCGTCTGTCCACATGAACGCTGAACCGGGGGTCCCATGAATGCCCAGGATGGGGATACCGTTGCCGTGTTCTTCGTAGTAGAGATCAACGCCGTTGACGCTAAGTCGGGGCATGTCAACAGGGTAGGTCTGCAGCCAATTCAGCGGAAGGGCTGCCGGCAGGGTGTAAGACCAGGCCGCTATTCGTCGTCGACGGCGGGGAGGAACCGGCCGTTCCGGATCCGGGATTCGCCAAAATCGATCTCCGCCGGCTCAATTTCCCGTATTCCGTCGGCTCTCGATTTTGGCCTGCCCACCGCCACGTGCGGTATCCAGCGGGGGGACCTGAAACCGAGGGCGGGTGAGCTGAGAATAAAATCGTCGATGTTATCCACGAGCAACTCGTCCAGCAGCCGGTGCAGGCCTTCCATGAGGAAGACCTGATAATCATGCACCCGTTGGGGCACATCCACTTCGAGCGCGGACACCCAGCCGCCGCCCAGCCTGATCAGCCTTTCGGCGTTTCCGGTGAAGCCTTCCAGGACCGGGAGGCCCTGCAGCCAGGCAACAGTCCTGCGGGTGGTCTCCGCAGGACTGGTGTTGCCTTTGGTCCACTCGGCCACGTCCCGGGAGAAGTCCTCAAGGACTCCCACGTGCAGCAGGGTCAGGTGCAGGCCATGCCGGCCGCGCAGTGCATTGACGTAAGTTCCCAGCGCCTCGTAATCGGACGGAGAGGATCCAAAGCGGAGGACCGGCACCTCAACTGTGATGCGGGGAGGCGGGTGCTTCCCAACACCTTCTGGCTCTCCCCGAGTGCTAGTCGGCGAGGATGTGGTAGAGCGCCCGGCGCGCTTCATCGATTTTCTCCGCGGCGGCATTGCGCTGCTCATCGCTTGCAGCCCGGAACTGATGGATGACGCGCATGAGCTTGCCCACGCTCTGATGAAACGCCGGCATTGAACCCTCGGCATCAGCATTCCAGGCGCTGCTGAGATCCTCAGCATGCTCGGCAACGTAGGCCTTCCCCGCGTCGGTCAGGGTGAATTCCGTGCGTCGCCCCTCCCCAACGGGTTCGATGAGCTCTTCATCAACCAACTGCTGGAGTGTGGGATAAACAGAGCCAGGGCTTGGACGCCACGCTCCGGAAGTTTTCTCGGCAATGGTCTGGATCAGCCCATACCCGTTGGAGGGTGACTCCGCCAGGAGGGAGAGAATCGCCCAGCGAACATCGCCCCTGCTGGCCCGTCGAAACCCGCCAGGACCAAACCCCGGTCCGAAGCCGCCGGGGCCGAAGCCACCCGGCCCAAATCCGCCGGGCCCAAAACCAGGGCCAAAACCACCAGGCCCAAATCCGCGTCCACCATGCCCATGGGGACCGCGACGGCCCATGCCACGCTGGAAGCGCCCTCCCATCAGGGGGCCGCAATCTGTGAACTTGTACTCATACATGCCTTTCATGGCTGCATCACCCTTCTGCGTCAGCTCGGGCTCACGGTGAACACCTCACAGTGGACACCTCACCCTGACAACCAAGTATCGTTCGATACTCAACGATATATCGCTGACTATCGTCTTTCAAGGGCTGATTAGCCGTTCAGGCTGACGCGGTTACTCCTCGACCTCACCTCCCTCAACGCTCCCGCGCCAAGCCCCGGTTTCGACTTCCCTGCCTTCGATGAATGCCTTGAAGCGCTGGAGGTCATCCTTAACCTGGCGGTCATCGAGACGCAGCGACGCTCCTAATTTCTCGAGAGCGGATTCGGGCTCCCAGGTCAGGTCGACGTTGACGCGGGTCTCAGTGGCGCTCAGGGGCTCGAAGGAAATGGTGCCCGAGTTTTGCGGGCCTTCCACGCTTTCCCAGTGGATCCGCTCATCCGGAATCTGCTCGATGATACGGGCCTTGAAATCCCGGCGAACCCCTGCAATGTCAGTCTTGAATTGCACGGTAGTGTCGTCGATTTGCGAAACGGATTCGACGCCTGACATAAATCGAGGAAATTCCTCGAATTGCGTCCATTGGTTGTAGGCCTGGCTTAGAGGGACATTGACGTCCACGGATTCCTGTACATTGGCCATGACTAAATCACTCCTTCACCTACCGGGCAGGCCCTGAATGATTTCCGGGCCCTGAGCCCAGTTCCAAGCTAGAGCGATATGCAAATGCGTTCAAGGACCACGGCGCAGGACCAGCCGGTGCAGGCACAATGGATAGGTGCCCCTCCCGCTCAAACCCCTCGACCCCTCCGGCTTGGAAGGTCCCTTCGACCTGGAGGCCATCGGGACCGGCCTGGCCTTTGCAGACTCAGTCGGGGAACTCGCGGCGGCGCTGCTTGGGGGAGGAACCGAAGGAACAGCGGGAAGCGCTGTGGTGCAGGCACCTCCCGGGACAGGCAAAACCACGCTCGTTCCGCCACTGCTGGCCAACCTCGCCGCCAGAGCCGGCACCAAGGAAATAAGCCCGCGCGTCGTTGTGACCCAGCCCCGACGCGTTGCCGCGCGTTCCGCGGCCCGCCGCCTCGCCGCCCTCGACGGAAGCGTGCTCGGGGACCGAGTGGGTTACACAGTCCGCGGAGAACGCAGCGCGGGACGGAACACGATGGTCGAGTTCGTCACCCCGGGAATCCTGCTGCGGCGCCTCCTGGTCGATCCGGGCCTGGAGGCCGTCGACGCCGTCATCCTCGATGAGGTCCACGAACGCGGCCTGGAGACGGACCTGCTGATCGGCCTGCTCTGCGAAGTACGCCAGCTCAGGGAGGACCTGACACTTGTGGCCATGTCGGCCACCCTTGACGCGCCGCGGTTCGCCGCCCTCATCGGAGGCAGCGGCGCCGAAGGCAGCGGCGTAGGGAATAACGACGGCGGCGGGCCGGTTCCCGTCGTCGACTGCCCCTCTGCGCTGCACCCGCTGCACTTGGCGTGGACACCGCTGACCGGGCCTCGGCTTGATGCGCGCGGGGTGACCCATGCCTTCCTGGAGCATGTGGCGGAGACGGCCGCAGCCGAACACGCGCGAGCACTGGCTGGCGGCCTGGACATTGACGCCCTGGTGTTCCTTCCGGGCGTGCGGGAGGTGTCGTCCGTTGCAGCCCGCCTCCGCGATCGAGCGGACACCGGCGTCGAGATCCTGGAACTGCACGGCCAGGCCGCTCCGGCGGTCCAGGTTAGGGCTGTCTCCGGCAGGAACCCGGGCGACCTGCCGCGGATCATCGTCTCGACGGCGCTCGCGGAATCCTCCGTGACCGTGCCGGGCGTCCGGCTGGTGGTGGATTCCGGACTGTCCCGGGAACCGCGCCGTGATTCCAACCGAGGCATGTCAGGCCTTGTCACGGTGTCCTGCTCGCGGGCGTCTGCCGATCAGCGTGCCGGGCGAGCAGCCCGGCAGGGTCCGGGCCGGGTAGTGCGCTGCTACGACCAGAAGGCCTTCGGTGCGGCACCCGCTCATCAAACTCCGGAAATCGTGGTGGCGGACCTCACGGGCGCGGCGCTAATCCTGGCTTGTTGGGGAGCACCAGGCGGCCGCGGCCTGGCTCTTCCGGATGCACCGCCGCAAGCGGCTATGGAGGATGCCCTTGAAGTGTTGAGGGAGTTGGGCGCCACGGGGCCAGACGGATTTGCAACCGAGCTGGGAAGGACGCTCGCCAGTATTCCGGCAGATCCGCGGCTGGCTCGAGCCCTCCTGGACGGGGCAGCCGTCGTCGGTCCACGGACAGCGGGGGAAGCCGTGGCCCTGGTAGCCGGCGATCAGCGGGCCCCCGGTGCTGATCTTCTGGGGTTATTGGGCAGCCTCCGCACGGGGAAGGACCCAGGATCGCGGCGCTGGGCCGAAGATGCCCGACGGATGGAGACCATCGCCCGTCAGGTACAGACCGGCCAGGTGCCAGCGGGCCCCGCCCCCTCAAGCGTTGCGGGCCCCGCCCGCACACCAAACCGACCCGTCGGACTCCTCGGGCCGGGGGAAGCCGTGGGCTTCGTCGTCGCCCTCGCGTTCCCGGACCGGGTAGCCCGACGCGTCCCGGACTCGGCCCAGGAGCAGTACTTGTTGTCTTCCGGCACCCGCGCTGGCCTTCCTGCCGGAAGCCCCTTGTCCGGACACGAGTGGCTTGCGGTCGCGGAAGTATCGCGCGCCCAAGGCCGCGAGGCCGCCGGAACCGGTGCGGTTATCCGCTCTGCCCCACCCATCTCGGCCGAGGGTGCGGAGACGGCCGCCGGAGCCCTCCTGCGCGACACCGTGGATGCCCGGTACAGCCAGGGCCGGGTTACGGCACGACGGGAACGCCGACTTGGCGCGATCGTCCTGTCTTCCACGCCCGTTCGTCCCAGGCTGGAGCAGGGACGTGCGGCGGTGGCCGAGGCGCTTGAGAGAGACGGGTTGGGGACCATCGGATGGTCGACGGCGGCGGAGGCGTTACGGCGTCGACTTGCCTTGGTGCATCGGCAACTGGGCCAGCCTTGGCCGGAAGTTTCGGAACCTGCCCTGCTCGCACGGCTGGACGACTGGCTGGCACCAGAGCTTGAGGCCCTTGCTATCGGCGCCCCCGCCCACACCATCGATCTCACAGAGCCGCTGCGGCAGCTGCTGCCTTGGCCCAAAGCGGCGCGGCTGGGTGAGCTGGCACCGGAGCGGCTGGAGGTCCCCAGCGGTTCCCGGGTGAGGATCGATTACCCGGCGGTGGAGGACGACGACGGACGGCCGGTGGTCGCTGTCAAGCTGCAGGAGTGCTTCGGCTGGGCAGAGACGCCCAGGCTGGTGGACGGGAGAGTGCCTGTGTTGTTCCACCTGTTGTCTCCCGCGGGTCGCCCACTTGCTGTAACGGACGATCTTTCATCCTTCTGGGCCGGGCCCTACTCCCAGGTCCGTGCAGAAATGCGGGGCCGCTATCCGAAGCATCCCTGGCCGGAGGATCCATGGACTGCCCGGGCAGCTGCAAGGACCAAAGCCAGGATGTGACGCCCTGGGAACTGTTCACAGGCTTCTTCACTAGGATTCTCCAGTGATGAATACCGAACTGCTTCCCTCCGACGTGGCCTCCGACTGGTGGCAGGCGATCCTGAGGGGGCTGACGGCGCGCGAAATTCCCGCCCTCACGGCGCCGGTAGTGCTGGCTATGCTTGCGGCGGCCGTTGTGTTGAGCATCCCCAGGGCTACGTGGCGCTGGTTTGGACTGTATGTGACGTTCGTGCACGAGCTGGGCCATGCATTTGCGGCCCTCATGACTGGCCGCTTCGTCCATGGACTCAGGATCGGGCTTGACCATTCCGGGCAGCTCGTCAGCAGTGGGCGGGGCAGGCTCGGCGCGGCATGGTCCGGTTTCTGGGGGTACCCGACGCCTGCAGTGGTTGGTGCGGCCCTTGTCTCTTCGGTGTCGGCAGGATGGTCCGGAATCGCCATGACCGTCGGCGCACTGCTGCTGTTGCTGGCATTGATTTTCCTGCGAAACCTCACCGGGATCCTCGTCGCCGTGTGCAGCGCGGCGACCGCCCAGGCGATGGTCATGTTCGCCGGCCCGCTAGCAGTGAGCTATGTCGCGCTGGCGCTGGGAATCGCGCTGGGCGTAGGCGCCGTCCGTGACTTTTTCAAGGTGACCGCCGTGCACACCCGCCGGCGTCATCGGCTCGCCACGTCAGATGCCTACATCCTCGCGCGCTCCACGGGGGTTCCGTCTTTCCTCTGGCTGTCAGGATTTGCGGCCGTCATTGCCGTCTCCACAGCGCTCTCCGCGTCCCTGGTCTGGGGGATGCTTTCGGCCTAAGGCGCAGGCCCGGTCTTGCCGTCTGCGATTTGAGGGTGTGGAATCTGTTAGCAAGGGACGGCGCGGATGACTGTTACGACGCTAGGAGATGCTCATGTCGGTGAAAGGTGGCCCGACGAAGGGCGCGAGCCGGGGAAGCACCGATCCACGACGTGGTGAGGGAGCGGCCGGCATATCGCCCGAACGGCCTGAGGACATCCGCAATGTCGCACTCGTGGGACATTCGGGCGCCGGGAAGACAATGCTCGCTGAGGCGCTGTTGTTTTCGACCGGAACCATAACGCGCATGGGGTCCATCACCGACGGCACCACGGTGGGTGATTCGGACCCGGCAGCTATTCACCAGCAAAGGTCAGTGGCGCTTTCCGTGACGCCCCTGGTGTTCGACGGCACCAAAATCAACCTGCTCGACACCCCCGGCTATGCCGATTTCATCGGCGAACTGCGCGCAGGCCTTCGAGCAGCGGACACGGCCCTTTTTGTCGTATCAGCCGTCGACGGCGTCGACGCCGCGACCACTGCGCTGTGGAGTGAGTGCGAGCGGGTAGGGATGCCGCGTGCGGTGGTGATCAGCCGACTGGACCATCCGCGGGCCGATTATGACAAAGTCCTCGCCGAATGCAGGCAGGCCTTCGGCGATTCGGTGATGCCCCTCTACCTGCCCGTGCGCTCGGGAGGCACGGTCAACGGGTTGCTCGGGCTGCTTTCAGGGAACGTTTCGGATTATTCTTCCGGAGATTTCCACCCTGCCATAAGGCCTGCGAGCGCCGACGAACTGGCTGATGCAGAAGCCGCGAGGGGCGAACTCATCGAGGGGATCATTGCCGAGAGCGAGGACGAGACGCTCATGGACCGGTACCTGGGCGGCGAGGACATCGACTTCGACGTCCTCGTCAGCGACCTTGAAACGGCCGTCGCCCGAGGATCATTCTTTCCGGTCCTTGCCTCCTCGGCGGTGACGGGACTTGGCCTTGATGAGCTGCTGGAAGTGCTGAACCGCGCCTTCCCCTCTCCACCCGAATGCGTAATGCCGGCCGTGACCAATATCGCGGACGCCCCCGTCGAAGAGTTGAGCTGCGATCCTGACGGACCCCTCGTGGGCGAGGTAGTGCGCACCACGGTGGATCCTTTCCTCGGCCGGGTCTGCCTGGTTCGCCTGTTTTCCGGGACGCTCCGCGAGGACTCGGCGCTGCATGTCGCCGGACACGGACTGGCTGAGCGCGGGCACCCCGACCACGACAGCGACGAACGGATCACCCATCTATACTCCCCGCTGGGAACCAGCCTCCGGCCAGTGCCGTTCACGGTCGCAGGGGACATCTGCGCCCTTGCCAAGCTGGCCAGTGCCGAGACGGGGGACACGATATCCGCAAAGGAGATGCCGCTCCTGGTCGAAGCGTGGGATATGCCCGAGCCCCTCATGCCCGTGGCTGTCGAAGCGGCAACACGCAGCGATGAGGACGCCCTCGCCAGGAGCCTTGGCAAGGTGGCGGCCGGCGACCCTACCCTGCGGGTGGAACGGAACTCCGAAACCCACCAGCTCGTCCTGTGGTGCATGGGTGAGGCCCACGCGGACGTAGTGCTCGACAGGCTCCGTGAGCAGGGTGTGAAGCTGCAAACGGTCGACGTCGTCACGCCGCTCCGTGAAACCTTCGCAGGCCGGGCCGCAGGTCATGGACGGTATGTCAAGCAGTCTGGAGGCCACGGCCAATACGCCATTTGCGATATTGAGGTAGAGCCCCTCGAACGGGGTCGCGGTTTCGAGTTCGTCGACAAAATCGTCGGAGGCGTGATCCCCGGTCCGTTTATTAGCTCGGTCGAGAAAGGCGTGCGCTCGCAGATGCAAAAGGGCGTGTCAGCCGGGTTCCCCGTTGTGGATCTGCGGGTCACCCTGGTGGGCGGCAAGGCCCACAGCGTCGACTCGTCAGACGCCGCGTTCCAGGCAGCAGGCGCGCTGGCCCTGCGGGAGGCCGCCGCCGCCACCCGGATCCAACTGCTCGAACCCGTTTCGTCCGTCACGATCAGTGTCCCGGATGACTACGTTGGCGCCGTCATGAGCGATTTGTCCTCCCGGCGGGGACGGCTGACGGGAACCACGTCATCAGGCGGTGACAGCACCGAAATCGGCGCCGAGGTACCCGACGTCGAACTCTTGCGCTACGCCATCGAGCTTCGTTCGCTGACTGCGGGAACCGGCCAATTCCGCCGGCAATACCTGCGCCACGAGCCCGTGCCGCCGAATGCGTCAGTGGTGCGGGGCAACGGCGCCACCCCCAACGCCTGACCGCGTGATCAGCTGTGGGCTCGCAGGAACGCCGCCACGGGCGCGCCCACTGACGCCCCGACGTCGTACTGGCTCCTCTTCATCCCTGCAACCGCGAACGAGTGGTCGCCTTCCAGCCATTCGAGGGTGGCGTTCGGACCGATCCGGTTGACGACGCCTTCCAGAAGCTCGGGAGTGGCAAAGGTGTCCTTCGTGCCCTGCAGGAAGAGCATGGGCAGGGTCAGGCCGTACAGGTGCTCGTCCCGAAGCTTGTCCGGCTTGCCCGGCGGATGCAGGGGATAGCCGAGGTAGACCAGGCCTGCAGCGGGCATGCCCTCGGCCACGGCCATTGAGGCCATGCGTCCTCCGTAAGACTTGCCGGCGGCCCAGACAGGCCCGTCGTCCGCATGTCCTGCGGCCCGATCTGTGGCGAAATCCATGGCTGCCCGCCATGCAGTGATCGCGGCCGGCGGGCGGTCGGGGAATTTCCTGCCCGCCTCCCGGTAGGGGAAGTTGAAGCGAAGGGTCGCGACGCCGGCGTCGTTCAGGGCACGCGAGAAGCCGGCGAGGAACGGGTGGTCCATTCCGGCCCCGGCACCATGAGCAACAACGAGGGTGGCAAAGGGCGTATCAGGCCGCTCGTAGATGGCGGAAACGGCGGCATCGCCGACCGTGATCGTGACGGGGGACTCTGTGATCGGCATGTATCAATAATGCATCCCGCCGCTCGCCCCTTCGGGCCTTGCCGTTTTGGACCTGCAGATACAGGCTGGAGGTGCCGACAACCTGGGAGGACCAGCAGATGAGTGCAGAAGCACCTGGCACAGCTGAAATTGGAAACCAGCAACGGGAGTGGTTCCGCAGCGCGGTGGTCTACCAGATCTACCCTCGCAGCTTCGCCGACTCGAACGGAGACGGCATAGGGGATCTCCGCGGCATCATCGGCCGACTGGACTATCTGGAGAAACTCGGCGTCGACGTTGTCTGGCTATCGCCCGTCTATACTTCCCCGCAGGACGACAACGGGTACGACATCAGCAACTACCAGGACATCGACCCCGTGTTCGGTTCGCTCGAGGACCTCGATGAACTCCTGCGCGGCCTGCATTCGCGCGGAATGAAGCTCGTCATGGATCTTGTTGTCAACCACACCTCGGACGAACACTCCTGGTTCGTAGAATCCAGGTCCGCCAAGGACAATCCCAAGCGGGACTGGTACTGGTGGCGCCCTCCCCGCGAAGGCCGTCCCCCGGGTCCGGGCTCCGAGCCTAACAACTGGGGTTCGGCATTTTCCGGACCGGCCTGGGAATACGACGAAGCCACAGGGGAGTATTACCTCCACCTTTTCTCCAGGAAGCAGCCGGACCTGAACTGGGAGAATCCGCAGGTCCGGGCGGCGATCTACGACATGATGAACTGGTGGCTGGACCGTGGCGTGGACGGATTCCGGATGGACGTCATCAATTTCATTTCCAAGGACACATCGCTCCCGGACGGCGTGAGGACCCCCGGAATGCTGTATGGCGACGGCAGCCCCTATTACATTTGCGGGCCGCGGATTCACGAGTTCCTGAAGGAAATGCACGAGGAAGTCTTCGCAGGCAGGGACAAGGAACTCCTGACGGTGGGGGAAATGCCCGGGGTTACCGTGCAGGACGCGGTACTGTTCACCGATCCGGCCAGGAACGAAGTGGACATGGTGTTCCAGTTCGAGCACGTCGCAGTGGATCAGGAGGCCGGCAACAAGTGGCGGCCCAAGCCACTGAAGCTGACGGAGCTAAAGGCTTCCCTCGGCCGCTGGCAGGCGGGCCTTGCGGACCGCGGCTGGAACAGCCTGTACTGGGGAAACCACGACCAGGCCCGGGCGGTGTCCAGGTTCGGCAACGACGGGAAGTATCGGGAACTCTCCGCGAAAATGCTCGCCGGGATCCTGCACCTGCACCGCGGCACGCCATTCATCTACCAGGGCGAAGAGCTGGGAATGACCAACATGGCCTTCGGGGCCATCAGTGACTACCGCGACATTGAAGTCCTGAACCATCACCGCGAGGCCACAACCCACCTCGGGCATACCGACGCCGAGGTGCTGGCCGCGCTTGCGCCGCTGAATCGGGACAACGCCCGGACCCCCGTCCAATGGGATGCCACAAGGCATGCAGGTTTCACCACCGGGGCGCCGTGGATTGTGGTCAACCCAAACGCGAACCACATCAATGCGGCCGCACAGGTGGACGACAGCGACTCCGTCTACAACTTCTACCGCCGCATGATCGAACTGCGGCACAGTGACCCGGTGGTGGCGCACGGGGACTTCACCATGCTCCTGCCAGACGACGAACACATCTATGCCTTCATGCGCTCGCTGCCCGGCAGGAAGCTGCTGGTGGTGGGGAACTTTTCCGACGCCGAGCACACGGCCGACGTCGATGCCGAGTGGACGGGGGCAGCCCTGGTCATCGGCAACTATCCCGACGCCGGGCCGCCCACCGGCACCGGAATCCGGCTGCGGCCCTGGGAACTGCTCGTCCTCGCGGGCTAGGCACCTCCGGCGCCCGGCCCGGCCACTCCGGCTCCCCGCCACCCGCCGGCTACCAGGTTTCGGTGACCTTACGCAGTCCGCGGGGCGCGTCGGGGTCGTTCCCGCGGGACAGGGAAAGCTCCAGCGCCAGCCGCTGCAATGGCAGGATCTGCAGGAGGGGCGCGAGTTCCTCCGGCACGTCCGAGGGGACCGGCAGGAAGAGGCCACCGGGAACCGCAGCGGCCGAAGCGGCCTCGCCCACGATACATACTGGCGCGCCGCGTTCTGCCAGGCGGTCCAGGACAGGGCTCATGGCACGGCCCCCCGGGCCATGAGACAGCACGGCGATCACCGGATGCTGGGCATCGATCATGGCGAATGGTCCGTGCAGCAGGTCCGCCCCTGAGAACGCCTGGGCCGGCAGATACGAGGTTTCCATGAGCTTCAACGCGCCCTCGCGTGCCGTCGGGTAGGAGTAACCGCGTCCGGTGAAAACAACGCGGTCCGCGAAACGGTACTGCGCTGCCACCGCAAGGACCCCATCGTCGTCGAGCACCTGGGAGGCCAAAGTGGGCAATCCCTCGGCTTCAGCTCCGGATCCCCCGCGCCAGGCGTCAATCAGGAGCCACAGCGACAGCAGCTGGGCGGTATAGCTCTTGGTTGCGGCGACGGCGGTTTCAGGTCCCGCGCCGATCTCCAAGTGGTGCTCGGCAGCGCGGGCGAGGTCAGACGTCGGCGCATTGGTCAGTGCTATCGTCAGGGCGCCGCAGCGGCGGACGGCTGCAGTGGCCTCGACGAGGTCCGGCGAACCGCCGGACTGGCTCACCGCGAGCCAAAGCACTCCGTCCAGCTGCGGCTTTGCCCCATAGGCGGTGAGGGTCGACGGCGACGCCAGGCCCACGGGGAGGCCAAGGCTGATTTCGATGAGGTACTTCGCGTACAGGGCTGCATGGTCGCTGGTGCCGCGCGCCGCCAGCAGTACGAAACGGGGAGCCGCCTTCCTGATTGTCGCGGCCATCTGGCGGAAAGGGTCCGATCCCTCAAGCAGGCGGCCGAGGACCGCAGGCTGTTCGAAGATCTCCCTGGTCATCCTGCTGCCGGCTGCTTCGGCACTGGCGGCTGTTTCTGTGGTGGCGATTTGAAAGGAGGCCGGGGCGGCGGCGGGAGTGACTGTCATGGTTCCTGTCTGCTTCGGGTCGGTTTCGTGAAGGGTCGAGTGAAGAAGGGTCGTGGGCGGATCGCTGCGGCGAGGATCAGTGGGCATCAGGCTGTCACCAGCGGTGCGGCACTACTTGCGGCACCAGGCAGTCGGGCACCTGCCAGCCGGACCGCGCCGTGGACGGGAGCCCTGTCCAGTACCCGCACGCTGTCCGGGCCGCCCGGTCCCAGCTTCCGTGCGACGGCGGCGGCAAGTTCCGGCTGGTTCACCAGGAATCCTCCGGCGAGGACCAGCGGCAGCCCGGTACCCAATCGACCGGTTATCTGGCGTGCCAGGCCTGCAAGCGCGTGGGCGGCCTCGGAAAGGATGCGGCATGCGGCCCTGTCGCCTTCGTCGGCAAGTTCGGCCACAATGCCGGAAAGGCCCGCCCAGTAACGCCTCTCAGGACGCCGATAGAAGAGGTCCAGGAGCCCTTCCACATCGCTGCAACCAGTAGCGCCCAGGACGGCACGGGTCAGCCTGCCCGCGGGCAGGCCGGCGTCGTGCTCGCGGAGCGCTTCCCGGACAGCGTCCCGCACTACCGCGTAGCCGCTGCCGTCGTCACCGAGCAGGTAGCCCCAGCCGCCGCAGCGGGCCTCGCGCCCATCCCGCGTGACTCCCCAGGCAACGGAGCCTGTCCCGGAAATCAGGACGGCGCCGGAGTCCAGGCCCGCTGCGGCCAGGATGAGGGGGGTGTCGTGGACGACGTCGATCCGGGCGCCCGGGAAATGCTCGCCGAGGAGCCCGGCGAGGAGGGCCCTTGAGGCGGGGGTGTCGGCACCGGCGGCGCCGGCACAGACGGACTCGACGTCGCTTCCAATAATCGCCGCAATGCGGCCCAGCACGGCCCCGGCCTGTTCGACGCCCAGGGCAGCCACATTGGCGCTCGTCTCCATTAATTCGGTGGTGCCGCCGTCGGCGTCGCAGAAGAGGGCATGGGTCTTGGAGCCTCCGATGTCCAGTCCGAGGATTGATCCGCGCCTCATCGACGTGCCGCCGTCGTCAGTTGGCCAGCATCCGAGGACGTGGCGGAGGCGGAGGCAGCATCCGGGCGGACTGCGTCCGGCCAGGTGCCGCCGTTCTCCCAGTAGAGCTGGATCTCCTCAAGCTGCCGGCCCTTCGTGCCGTAGATCACGCCGATCGCTGCGGCGGTGCCGCCGACGATCAACCCTAGCCGTGGAGCCTGCCGCAGGTCTTGGAAAATAGACATCTTCGTCCCTTGGATGTTGGGGAGGTGGGATTGAATTGGTTTAGACCAACCTGTCCTAGATTGGCATAGACCAATCGGGTTGTCTAGAAGTAGGATTTCCAATATGTCCGCAGAAGCAGTCGCCCCGCTGCCCAAGTACTACGTACTCAAGACCGATCTGGTGGAGCTCATCGCAAACCTGGCCCCCGGCACCCTCATTCCCACAGAGCGCGCGCTGGCCGATCGTTATGGCACGTCGCGCACCACCGTCCGCCAGGCCATCAGTGAACTCGTTGCCGAAGGCAGGCTGGGACGGATACAAGGGCACGGAACGTTCGTGGCACCGCCAAAGCTCACCCACGTCCGCCAGTTGACTTCCTTTTCCGAGGACGTCAGGGCGCAGGGCCTGCGTCCGGCGGCGAAAACCCTGGCCCTGTCCACGGTGCCCGCGGATAACGAAGTGGCCGAGAAGCTCACCGTCCCGCCCGGAACGCCCGTGCACAGGCTCGAACGTATCCGGCTCGTCGAGGACGAACCACTCGCCCACGAGGTAGCCCACCTGCGGGGCAGGCTGCCCGGGTTCAAGGCAAAGCTCGAGAAGGCGGGATCGTTGTACACGGCCCTCAAGGAAGGCTATGGAATCCGCCTGCTCGACGTCGAAGACACGGTGGAAACGGCGCTCGCCGGCCCTGAGGAGGTGCGTCTCCTCGGTGTGGAGATGGGCTCGCCCCTCCTCGTGGTCCATCGCCTGGTCAGGGATGCCGAGGGAATCCCTGTGGAATGGACCAGCAGCGTTTTTCGAGGCGACCGTTTCAGGTTCGTCGCCAGGATCAAGGCTGATGGCTGAGGGAGGGACAGGAAGCGGAGATGCCGGCGGTGTCGCTGTATCTCGACGTCGACGGCGTCGTGAGCCCCTTCGGACCCAGTGGCGTCACCGACTGGGGCAGCGAATGGCGCCTGGCCGACGCCGGCCTCCTGGAAGTGGCCTATGCCATTGAGCTCGTGGACGAACTCAACGACCTTTCCCGCCACCCCGAGGCCCGCTTCGTCTGGCTGACGAGCTGGGAAGAACTCGCCCCAAGATTCCTATGCCCGGCAATTGGACTGCACGGAGAGGATTGGCCGGTGCTTTACAGCCGGGACCAGTCCGACGAGGGGTGGTGGAAGCTGGCAGCACTGCAGCACGACATCGAATCAGCGGACACCCAGGGGATCGTCTGGATGGACGACCAGCTCAACTATGAACCTGCCGCACGCTCCTGGGCATCGTTCCTCCACAACCGCATGCTGCTGATCTCGCCGGATCCCCGACGCGGGCTCTCCCGCAGGCACATCGCAGCCATCCGCCGGTTCCTGCCCGCTGTTTTGCCATGATGGCGTTGCAACGTAGGATCTATAAGGTTTCAGCCATGCCCGGGCAAAAAGCGCAAGTGCAGCAAAGCAAACACTTGCTGAATTTTCTCCTGGGCAGGCACGGGGAAGTGGAACTGCTGAACGTCGACTCTGCAGATTGGGCAACAGGTGGAAATCACCTTCATGGTCGCGCTTGTCATTGCGCTGGCCCTATTTTTTGACTTCACCAACGGCTTCCACGACACCGCGAACGCGATGGCCACGCCCATTGCCACGGGAGCCATCAAGCCGAAGACAGCAGTCGCTCTTGCAGCTGTGTTGAACCTGGTGGGCGCGTTCCTGTCCACGGAGGTGGCCAAGACCATTTCCGGCGGACTGATCCGTGAGGGCTCGGAGGGCATCCACATCACGCCCGAGATCATCTTCGCGGGCCTCATGGGAGCCATCCTGTGGAATATGTTCACCTGGCTCAAGGGCCTGCCGTCCAGTTCCTCGCACGCACTCTTCGGCGGGCTGATCGGTGCGGCAATTGCCGGAATCGGCCTGCACTCAATTAACTTCGAAACCGTCCTGCAGAAGGTCATCATCCCCGCGGTCTTCGCCCCGGTGGTTGCCGGCGGTGTCGCGTACCTCTGTACCAGGCTTGCCTATGCCCTCACGTCGCGGCATGACCCCGAGACCGGCGACAAGCTCACGCAGCGGCGAGGAGGATTCCGTACAGGGCAGATCTTCACCTCAAGCCTGGTGGCGCTGGCACACGGCACCAACGACGCGCAAAAGACGATGGGCATCATTACCCTGGTCCTGATCGCCGCCGGCACCCAGGGCGTGGGTACCGGGCCGCAGTTCTGGGTCATCGCGGCGTGCGCGGTCGCGATCGCCGTGGGAACCTACGCCGGCGGCTGGCGCATTATCAGGACCATGGGCTCGGGCCTGACGGATGTAAAGCCCGCCCAGGGATTCTCCGCCGAAACCAGCACCGCCTCGGCCATCCTCGCCTCTTCGCATCTTGGGTTCGCGCTGTCGACCACACAGGTGGCCTCCGGGTCCGTCATCGGCTCCGGCCTCGGCCGGAAGGGCACCTCGGTGCGCTGGGGGACGGCCGGACGGATCGCCGTCGGCTGGCTTTTCACCCTGCCTGCGGCGGCAGTCGTTGGCGCGCTGACGGCCTGGCTCGTCAATATTGGTACCGCCGGCGTGATCATCGCGGCCATCGTCGGAACCGCGGCGGTCCTGTTTATGTTCGGTTACTCCCGTAAATCCCATGTGGGCCACCACAACGCCGTCGAGGTCGAAGAAGCCGGCCAGGCCGTGCGGTTCCGCAAGAAGAAGTCCGCCAAGTCCAGCAAGCGTAAGGATCTCCAGCAATGAAGTGGTTGGAACTGTTCACTGTCGCAGGGGCCACCCTGGCTGCGGCCCTCACGGTTGTGGTGCTCTACTCGCTGGGAGTCCGCCTCACGGCCATCGCCGGCGATGTCCGGATCAACAACACGCGCTGGGTCCGTTCCCTGGCCTACGCCTGCTTCGGCTTCTGTGGACTCGCTGTGCTCTTCGGCATCTACCTGATCGTCCCCTACTTCAGCAGGTAGCATCCCCGCCGGCTCATGACTAGGCTCTGATCATGTCGGCTTTCCAGTACTACGTGGCATCCTCGATCGACGGCTTCATCGCAACTCCCGACGACGATCTCGCCTGGCTGCTCCAGTTCGACGGCGGCGAGGGAGTCAACGAGAGCTATGAATCGTTCATGGCCGGAGTCCGGTGCATTGTGATGGGCGGAACCACTTACCGCTGGCTCCTGGAACACGAGCCGGACAAGTGGCCCTATCCCGCCACACCATGCTGGGTCTTCACGGCCCACGAGTACACGGCGCCGCCGAACTCCAACATCACTTTCGTCCGGGGAGACGTGCGGGAATTCGCCGAGGACCTGAAGGCCGACGCCGGCGACGGGAACGTCTGGCTGGTAGGCGGCGGTAACCTCGTGGCCCAGTTCGCCGCGGCCGGACTGCTGGATGAACTGATCGTGTCCATCGTCCCCGTGGTGCTCGGCGAGGGAAAGCAGCTGCTGCCCTTGCGCAACGGCCCGACGCCGCCACTGGAGCTTCTGTCCTCGCGTCCCGTTGGGCAGGGCATGGTTGAGCTCCGTTACAGTTTCGAGCGAAAGACTGGCTGAGGGGCTAACGCCCCGAAAGCCTGCGCTCAGTGACCCCGGTTGTCCCGGATGATGTTGGTGATCCTGGCGGTGGACAGCCTGAGCCCCCGCTCGTCAGTCATGACGATTTCATGCGTGGCCAGGGTGCCGCCCAAATGGATGGCAGTGCAGGTTCCGGTCACGAGTCCTTCCGCAACGGAACGATGATGGGTGGCGCCGACTTCGATTCCTACCACGTGGCGCTTGGGTCCGGCATGCAGGGATGCGGCGAATGATCCCAGCGTCTCGGCGAGGACTACGTGGGCACCGCCGTGCAGGATCCCCGCAACCTGGGTGTTGCCTTCAACAGGCATGGTTGCCACAGTCCTCTCGGCCCCCATCTCGATAAACTTGATGCCCATTTTGACCACCAGTGCCCCCACTCCGTGCCTTGAGAGCCAGCCGTGAAATTCTTCGGGTACGCCGGCGTCGACGAGCTCGCTGGTAAAGCGGCCGGGCGTGAAATTGTGCACCATGGCAACTAGGCTGGCACCTGTGAGCGAAACAACCAAACCGGACTCTGTTCCAGCGACTACAGCAACTGCCACCATCACGGCACCGTCCCCGTCAGCCGACCCAGCACCACCCGCCGTCAAGGAACGCGCGTCAGTCGCTGAAAGCCCCTCGGTTTCAAGCGGGAAGTCCACCATCGGTGGCGGCCGCCCGCGGCTCCTGGTCCTGGACGGCCACTCCATGGCTTTCCGGGCCTTCTTTGCCCTGCCAGCGGATAAGTTTTCCCTCTCCAATGGCCAGCACACCAATGCGATCCACGGATTCACGTCCATGCTCATCAACCTGATCAAGGATCAGAAGCCCACCCACATCGCCGTCGCTTTCGACGTGTCGGACGACACCACGCACCGCAAGGCTGAGTACAGCGAGTACAAAGGCGGCCGCAACGAAACTCCCCGCGAGATGAGTGGCCAGATCGACCTCATCGACCAGATGATGGGCGCTTGGGGCATCAAGACCATCAAGATGCCCGGCTATGAGGCAGATGACATCCTGGCCACGCTCGCCGCCATGGGCGAAAAAGCGGGATACGAGGTCCTGCTGGTCACGGGTGACCGCGACGCGTTCCAGCTCATCACGGACAACGTGTTTGTGCTCTACCCCAGGAAGGGCGTCAGCGATATCCCTCGCCTGGACGCCAAAGCCGTTCAGGAAAAGTACTTTGTCACGCCCGCGCAGTATTCAGACCTTGCGGCGCTGGTGGGGGAGTCCGCGGACAATCTCCCCGGTATTCCCGGCGTCGGGCCCAAGACGGCAGCCAAATGGATCAGCCTCTACGGCGGGCTGGAAGGCGTGCTGGAGAACGTGGACTCGATCGGCGGGAAGGTGGGCGACGCGCTCCGTGCCAATGTGGACGCGGTCAAGCGCAACAGGAAGCTCAACAGGCTCCACACTGACCTTGAACTGCCGGTGACCCTTGACGAACTCGCGGAGCCGCGCCCGGATCGCGTCGCTATCGAGCAGCTCTTCGATTCCCTCGAATTCAAGACCATCCGCACCCGGCTTTTTGAGCTGTACGGAGAAGACACTGCGGGCGCGCCTCCTGCAACTATCGAAGCTCCGGAATTCACGGTGCCGGCCGACGCCGCGGAACTGGAAGCGTTCCTCGCCGCCGGCACCGGTCGGCGGACCTCCCTTGCTGTCCAGCTGGTTCCCGGCAGGATCGGGGAGGACGCCTCCGCGCTGGCGCTAGTGAGCGACAACGGCGCCGCATTCGTCGATCTTGCCGCCCTGGACCAGGATGCCGAGGCCGCGATTGGCCGCTGGCTGCAGGACCCCGAAGCGCCCAAGGTGATGCACGGCTACAAGGACGCGCTCAAGGCCCTCGGCAACCGGGGCCTCACGCTCGAGGGGGTGGTGGATGACACGTCGATCTCCGGCTACCTCATCGAGCCCGACCGTCGCAGCTACGACCTGCGCGAGCTGGCCCAGCACCACCTGCAGATCTCCCACGAGCCCACGGCCGCCACCACCGGCCAGCTGGAACTCGAATTCGGCGAGCCATCTGACGGCGCCGCTGCCGCGGCACTCGTCCGGGAGGCCGCCGTCGTGCAGGAACTGAGCAGGCACTTCGAGAAGGAGCTCGTTGACCGCAAGGCCGAGGCCCTCCTCGCAACGCTGGAACTGCCGGTATCGCGTGTCCTGGCCCAGATGGAAACCGCGGGAATCTCCATTTCCATGGAACGGATGAACGAGCAGCTGGCCGACCTGGCGAAGGTGATCGACAACGCCCAGGAGCAGGCCTTCGCCGCGATCGGCCACGAGGTCAACCTGGGCTCGCCCAAGCAGCTCCAGACGGTCCTCTTCGACGAGCTCGGCCTGCCCAAGACCAAGAAAATCAAGTCCGGCTACACCACGGACGCCGCCTCCCTAAAGGCGCTGCTGGAGAAGACCGGGCATGAATTCCTGGTGCAGCTCATGGCCCACCGTGAATCGGCAAAGCTGAGCCAGATGCTGGAGACGCTGAAGAAGTCGGTAGCCGAAGATGGTCGCATCCACACCACCTACGCCCAGAACGTGGCGGCGACGGGTCGTATCTCGTCAAACAACCCGAATCTGCAGAATATCCCCGTGCGCAGCGAGGAAGGCCGCCGTGTGCGGAGCATCTTCGTGGTCAGCGATGGCTATGAATGCCTCCTGTCCGCGGACTATTCGCAGATCGAAATGCGCATCATGGCCCACCTCTCCGGTGACGAGGGCCTGATTCAGGCGTACCGGGAAGGCGAGGACCTCCACCGTTACGTCGGCTCCCACATCTTCAACATAACCCCCGAGCACGTCACCAGCGCCATGCGCTCGAAGGTCAAGGCCATGTCCTACGGTCTCGCCTATGGCCTGACGTCATTCGGCCTCTCCAAGCAGTTGGAGATCTCGGTAGACGAGGCACGGACCCTCATGAAGCAGTACTTCGAGCGGTTTGGTGCGGTCCGCGACTACCTGCGCGGCGTCGTCGAGCAGGCCCGGATGGATGGCTACACCTCCACCATCGAAGGCCGCCGCCGCTACCTCCCGGACCTCACCAGCACAGACCGGCAGGCGCGCGAAAACGCGGAGCGCATCGCCCTGAACTCGCCCATCCAGGGTTCGGCCGCCGACATCATCAAACGCGCCATGCTGGGCGTTTCGTCGGAGCTCGCAGCACGCGGACTCACGTCCCGCATGCTCCTGCAGGTCCATGACGAACTCGTGCTCGAGGTTGCTCCCGGAGAACGCGAGGCGGTGACGGAGCTCGTCGCGACCCAGATGGGGTCCGCTGCGCAGCTGAGCGTTCCGCTCGACGTGCAGATCGGCGTCGGATCCAGCTGGTACGACGCCGGGCACTGAGGTGGAGTACGAGATCCGGCGCTTTCGCGTGCCGGCCAAGGGGGAGCCGAACTACGCCGACGCCGAAAAGTGGGTAGGCGCGGTGAGCTTCGGCTTCCATGAAGAGCAGCGGAGCCCGGAGCGTGTCGAGAGGATCCTGGACATGAACCGGGTGGACGACCGGGTCCTGACCGGCGCCTACCAGGCCGGCGACGTGCCGGTGCTATCGCTGCCGCCCGACGTTCCCGTCGCGACCTTCGGAACGATGCGGAAGGACCTGAACATCGGCTTCGGCCGCCAGCTGGAAACCCGGCTGGTGACAGCAGTGACCGTTCGGACATCCCATCGCCGGCGTGGACTGCTACGGCGCATGATGACAGCCGACCTTGAGATGGCCCGGGACGAGGGCCTGGCGATGACAGCGCTCACGGCGTCAGAGGGTTCGATCTATGGCCGCTTCGGTTACGGGGTGGCAAGTTTCGAATGCAGCATCAGGGTGGATACCGGCCCGCGCTTCCGCCTGCGCCATGAGCCGGTCGGGACGGTGGAAGTCGCCCCACGAAAGGTACTCCTGGACCTTGCGCCGCAGGTCTTTTCCAAGGTGCAGCGGAACACGCCCGGATCGATCGACAGGCAGGAATACTACCGGCAGCATGCCTCGGGAGAGCTGGGCGGGGACGGCAAGGAGGACGACGCCGTCAAGGTCGCCCTGCATTATGGGCCTGGGGGAGACGTTGACGGCTACGTTTCCTACAAGTTCCTCGGCTGGGACGCCAAGCCCTACACCATGAAGATCGTGGACCTGGTTGCCGGTACCCACGACGCCTACCTCGAGCTGTGGCAGTTCCTTGGAGCCATCGACCTCGTGGAGCGGGTTTCCTGGGACGAGGCACCGGTGGACAATCCGCTGGTGTGGGCGTTGGAGGATCCCCGGTGCGTGGATTCCTCAAATGCCCGGGACATGCTCTGGCTGCGCATCCTCGATGTCCGGAAAGCCCTCGAAGCCCGGCATTACCCGTTCGATGGACGGCTGGTCCTTCAGGTCCAGGACGAGCTGGGCCTGGCGGCGGGAACTTTCGCTCTGGAGGCCCGCGGGGGATCCGCCGTTGTTAAGTCCGCGGGCTCCGAGAGTGCCGATCTTGTACTGGACGTGTCGGCGTTGTCATCGATCTACCTCGGGGCGGTGGACCCCACCACCCTCGCTGCAGCGGGAAGGATTGTCGAGCAGGAACGCGGGGCTGCGCTCCGGGCCAGGCTGATGTTCGCGGCCGAAAGGGCGCCCCATTGCCTGACCCACTTCTAGCACACCGCTTTCCAGGCGGCCCCTGAGGAGGGAGTCACCCGCTTTGACCCGCGTTGACGCCAGCCACTAGAATGAACGGGCGCGTACTACGTGCACGCATAAACCTTTCGCAATAATCCACAAATCAGGATGACCCGGTTGCTCTTTGCCGTGTCCTGCCCTCCGGCCTCGGAACGGCAGGCGGTTTGCCTGACCGACACACTATCCACAACGGAGCCCCTACTACATGACCATCACCTCCACCGAGAAGCCCGGTGCCCCCGTCGTCGCAATCAACGACATCGGCACCGCTGAGGACTTCCTCGCAGCAGTCGACGCCACTATCAAGTACTTCAACGACGGCGATCTCGTCGAAGGTACCGTCGTCAAGGTCGACCGCGACGAAGTCCTGCTCGACATCGGTTACAAGACCGAAGGTGTCATCCCCTCCCGCGAGCTTTCCATCAAGCATGACGTTGACCCCGGCGAAGTTGTTGCCGTTGGCGATCAGGTCGAAGCCCTGGTGCTCACCAAGGAAGACAAAGAAGGCCGCCTGATCCTCTCCAAGAAGCGTGCTCAGTACGAGCGCGCCTGGGGTGACATCGAGAAGGTCAAGGAAGAAGACGGCGTCGTTACCGGTACCGTCATTGAGGTTGTCAAGGGTGGTCTTATCCTCGACATCGGCCTGCGCGGCTTCCTGCCCGCGTCCCTCGTCGAGATGCGCCGCGTCCGCGACCTCGCTCCGTACATCGGTCAGCAGATCGAAGCCAAGATCATCGAGCTGGACAAGAACCGCAACAACGTTGTGCTGTCCCGCCGTGCATGGCTCGAGCAGACCCAGTCCGAGGTCCGCTCCACCTTCCTCAACAAGCTGGAAAAGGGCCAGGTTCGTCCCGGCGTCGTTTCCTCCATCGTCAACTTCGGTGCATTCGTGGACCTGGGCGGCGTAGACGGCCTGGTGCACGTTTCCGAGCTCTCCTGGAAGCACATCGACCACCCGTCCGAGGTTGTCGAAGTTGGCCAGGAAGTCACCGTCGAGGTTCTCGAAGTGGACCTGGACCGCGAGCGCGTGTCCCTGTCCCTCAAGGCTACGCAGGAAGACCCGTGGCAGACCTTCGCCCGCACCCACGCCCTTGGCCAGGTTGTTCCGGGTAAGGTCACCAAGCTGGTTCCGTTCGGTGCGTTCGTTCGCGTCGAAGACGGCATCGAGGGCCTGGTCCACATCTCCGAGCTGGCTGTCCGCCACGTGGAGCTGGCAGAGCAGGTTGTCTCCGTTGGCGACGAACTGTTCGTCAAGGTCATCGACATCGACCTCGAGCGTCGCCGCATCTCCCTCTCCCTCAAGCAGGCTAACGAGGGCGTTGACGCTGAGAGCACCGAGTTCGACCCGGCACTGTACGGCATGGCCGCAGAGTACGACGAAGAGGGCAACTACAAGTACCCCGAGGGCTTCGACCCCGAGTCGAACGAATGGCTCGAGGGCTACGAGGCACAGCGCGCCGCTTGGGAGCAGCAGTACGCTGACGCCCAGGCACGTTGGGAAGCCCACAAGAAGCAGGTTGCCCAGCACGCTGCCGACGACGCTGCAGCTGCAACGTCCGGTGACAGCGAGTCTGCCGCAACCAGCTACTCTTCTGAGCCTGCTGCTGCCGAGACCAACGCCGGCACCCTGGCTTCGGACGAGGCCCTCGCCGCACTGCGCGAGAAGCTCACCGGCAACTAATTGCCAGGCCCTCACGGGCAGGCATTGAGCAAGCCAAAAGGTGGCCGTCCCTACGGGGACGGCCACCTTTCTTTAATGCCGGCTCATTGACTCGGCTCATTTACTCCAGTCCAGCTCCTGAACCTTAGACGGTCTGGCCTGCGTGTTCCCCCTCGGCGATCTCCTCCAGCATTTTGTCGTTGAATGCCGGGAGGTCACCGGGCTTGCGGCTTGTGACCAGGCCCTGGTCCACCACGACCTCCTGGTCCGACCAGACGGCCCCGGCGTTACGCAGGTCCGTCTCTAGGGTGTGATAGGAAGTCACATTACGGCCGCGCACTACCCCGGCGTCGATTAGGAGCCACGGGCCATGGCAGATTGCGGCAACTGGCTTGTGCTGCTCGAAGAAGGCGCGAGTGAAGGCCCGGGCCTCCTTGTCAACCCGAAGATGGTCTGCATTCACTACGCCACCGGGAAGGACCAGTGCGTCGAAGTCGGAGGCGTTTGCCTCGGCCAGCGGAAGATCGACCGCGAAGGTGTCTCCCTTATCCACGCCGTTGAAGCCCTGGAGTTTTCCACTGTGCGGTGCCACGAGGGCGGGCTGGCCTCCAGCCTCCGTGACGGCGTCCCAGGGGCTTGTAAGCTCTACCTGCTCCACGCCGTCCGTGAGCAGGAAGGCGACCCTCTTACCCGCGATGCTGTGTTCGGACATTCTTTCCTCCTTCGATCGGGGCGCGTCTTACAGTTTCCAGCCTAGGAAGCGCCAAACTCATAAGCAAGCTGATGATGCCCGTTTCAGGACAGCGGGAGGTCGACCCATTCGGTACCCTCGGGCATGAGTTCGGCTGTGCCGGCGGACAGGGCCGCCAGGCGGGATGCGGCTTCGGCCACGCTGTCCGATTCATCCGGAAGGGCCAGCCGGAGCACGGCAGAGCGCGCCTCGTAATCGGTGCCGGCCATAACGTACCCGGCGGAGCGAAGGTCGTTTTCGAGCCGCCCGGCTGCGGCATGTTCCACCCTTACGGCGCACAGTCTCAGGCGACGCCGCCGGACGAGCGGAGCGAGTTCCAGCGCGGTGGAAACGGACTCCGAGTAGGCGCGGACGAGGCCACCGGCACCCAGCAGGATGCCGCCAAAATACCTGACGACGACGGCGCTAACGTCGCTGAGGTCGGCATTCCCTGCGCTCGTCTCCCGTTTGATAATGGCCTCGAGCATGGGGATCCCGGCGGTCCTGGAAGGTTCACCGTCGTCACTGGACCGCTGGATGAGCCGGTCTGGTCCGAGCACAAACGCCGAGCAATGGTGCCGCGCGTCGTGGAATTCCCTGCGGAGTTCAGACACGAGGGCACGCGCCTCGTCCTCGTTTTCGGCACGCCGGAGAACCGTAATGAAGCGCGATCTCTTGATTTCCAGTTCGTGGCGAAAAGCCTGCCCCGCGGCGAGGACTGTATATTCCGTCGCCCTGCTGTCGTCCTCATCCGCCACCGCTTCAGTCTAGTCTTGAGGGGTGCTGAAGATCGGACTCACTGGCGGCATCGCCTCAGGCAAATCGGTGGTGGCAGCGAGGCTTGCTGAGCGGGGAGCCCTGCTCGTGGACTCTGACGTCCTGGCCCGCGAAGTGGTGGAGCCGGGGTCTCCGGGCCTGGCGCGCGTCGTGGAGGAGTTCGGTTCCGACATCCTCGACCCCAAGGGAAGGCTGGACCGCGCCGCCCTCGGCGCCATCGTCTTCGCCCACCCGGAACGCCGCACAGCGCTGAACAACATCATTCATCCGCTGGTCCGTGACAGGGCGGCAGCGATCATCGCCTCGGCGGGTGTGGGCATCGTGGTCCAGGACATTCCGCTGCTGGTCGAGACGGGGCAGGGGAGGAGGTTCCACCTCGTCCTGGTGGTTGACGCGCCGGACAACGTACGAATCGGCAGAATGGCAGAGCATCGGGGGATGAGCCGGGATGAAGCCGTCTCGCGTATGGCAGCGCAGGCGTCCCGCGAGGAGCGTCTCGCCGCCGCCGACGTCGTCCTGGACAACTCCGGCGGCATAGATGCGATCCGCGCGAAGGTGGACTCGCTCTGGGAGGAGCGGCTTGCGCCGTTTGCCCGGAACCTCGACGCCGGACTGCGTGCGGAACGTCGCAGCGGGCCGGTACTGTCGGCGTCGGACCCCACCTGGCCTGCGCAGGCGAGGCGGCTGTGTGAGCGACTTGAGGCTGCCGCCCCCGGCCAGGCCCTTGCCGTGGACCACATCGGCTCAACTTCAGTCCCCGGACTTGATGCCAAGGACGTCCTGGACCTCCAACTGGCAGTTCCCGATCTCGCCACGGCAGATCGTATCGCTCCTTTGCTTGCCGCCGCAGGTTTCCCCCAGGTCCCCACGATCAGCGCGGACACTCCCCACGAACCGGAGTCGGACCCTGCCAGGTGGGCCAAGCGCTTCCATGCAAATGCCGACCCGGGCCGGGCGGTCAACCTCCACGTGCGCCAGGCCGGTTCGCCCGGCTGGCGCTATGCCCTGTGCTTCCGCGACTGGCTGCGCGCCAGCCCCGATGCGGCGGCCGCCTACGCCGCAGAGAAGAGGCGCCTCGCCGCGTTGCATGCCTCGGACCTGACGACGGCGGGCTATGCCGACGCCAAGGAAGCGTGGTTCAGGGGCGTCGCAGATTCTGGCATGGCCGAATGGGCCCAGCGGACTGCCTGGTCGCCGCCGTCGTACTCCTCCTCCCCGGTGGGCACTGCCTGAAGGCGAGCCGGATCGGCCCGGAAGATCGGCCCCCAAGTGCGGCCCAATTCAGGACAGCGGCTGTCCTCGGCAGGTTGTAGATTGGAGCCATGAGCCTTGCCCAGGAGATCAACCGTGTCGTCGCGCCGTTCGAGGTTGTCAGCGATTACCAGCCGGCGGGTGACCAGCCGGCGGCCATTGCCGAGCTGACAGAACGCATTAAGAACGGTGAAAAGGACGTGGTCCTGCTTGGGGCCACCGGCACCGGAAAAAGCGCAACCACTGCCTGGCTGATCGAGCAGGTGCAGCGCCCCACCCTGGTCATGGTCCAGAACAAGACCCTGGCCGCGCAGCTGGCCAATGAATTCCGGGAGCTGCTGCCGAATAACGCAGTAGAGTACTTCGTCTCCTACTACGACTATTACCAGCCGGAGGCCTACGTTCCCCAGACGGACACCTTCATCGAGAAGGACTCGTCCATCAATGAGGAAGTCGAGCGGCTCAGGCATTCGGCCACCAACGCCCTCCTGACCCGCAGGGACGTCGTAGTGGTCGCTACCGTGTCCTGCATCTACGGTCTGGGCACGCCGGAGGAATACATTGCCGGGATGGTGACCCTGAGCCGCGGCGCCGAAATGAACCGGGACGACCTCCTGCGCAAGTTCGTGTCCATGCAGTACGTCCGGAACGACATGGACTTCCACCGCGGCACGTTCCGGGTGCGTGGAGACACGGTGGAAATCATCCCGATGTATGAGGAACTCGCCCTCCGGATCGAATTCTTTGGCGACGAGATCGAGAACATCTACACGCTCCACCCGGTCACTGGAGAGGTCATCCGGGAAGAAACCGAGATGTACGTCTTCCCGGCGTCGCACTATGTCGCCGGGCCGGAACGGATGAGCCGGGCCATCACCGCGATCGAAGATGAACTAGCCGAGCGGCTCAAGGTGCTGGAGGGCCAGAACAAGCTCGTCGAGGCCCAGCGCCTGCGAATGCGCACCACCTACGACCTCGAGATGATGCAGCAGATGGGTTTCTGCAACGGCATCGAGAACTATTCCCGGCACATCGACGGGCGCCCGTCCGGCTCGGCACCACACTGCCTCCTGGACTACTTCCCTGACGACTTCCTGCTGGTCATCGACGAATCCCATGCGACGGTGCCGCAGATCGGCGCGATGTACGAGGGCGACATGTCCCGCAAGCGCACCCTGGTGGACCACGGGTTCCGGCTTCCCTCCGCCATGGACAACCGGCCGCTGAAGTGGGACGAGTTCCTGGAGAGGATCGGCCAGACCGTCTACCTTTCGGCCACCCCGGGCAAGTACGAACTCGGCAAGGCCGACGGCTTCGTGCAGCAGATCATCCGCCCCACCGGCCTCATCGACCCCGAAGTCATCGTCAAACCCACCAAGGGACAGATCGATGACCTCCTTGGTGAGATCCGCCTCCGCACCGAGCGGAACGAGCGGGTCCTCGTCACCACCCTGACCAAGCGCATGGCCGAGGACCTCACGGACTACCTCCTGGGACACGGGATCAAGGTCCAGTACCTGCACTCCGACGTCGACACCCTCCGCCGCGTCGAACTCCTGCGTGAGCTGCGCCTGGGCACCTTCGACGTCCTCGTGGGCATCAACCTCCTCCGTGAAGGACTGGACCTTCCCGAGGTCTCCCTCGTCAGCATCCTGGATGCCGACAAGGAGGGCTTCCTCCGTTCGGGCACCTCGCTCATCCAGACAATTGGCCGCGCGGCCCGAAACGTTTCCGGCCAGGTCCATATGTACGCGGACCGCATCACCGATTCCATGGCGCACGCCATTGAGGAGACCAATCGCCGGCGGGCGATCCAGGTGAAGTACAACACGGAGCATGGAATTGATCCCCAGCCGCTGCGCAAGAAAATTGCGGATATCACCGATCAGCTGGCCCGCGAGGATGCCGATACCCAGGAGCTCCTGAACAACAATCGGCTTGCGAAGGGCGGCAGGCGCACGTCCTCCGGAGCCAAGGGCGGTGCCAGTGTACGCGCCGATGGCCTGGCTGCTGCTCCCGCGGAGGATCTCGTCTCGCTGATAGAACAGCTCACCGAGCAGATGCACGGCGCGGCGGCGGAATTGCAGTTCGAAGTCGCCGCACGCCTGCGTGACGAAGTCGGAGAATTGAAGCGTGAACTGAGGCAGATGCAGTCCGCAGGGCATGCCTAAGGTAAAGTGTTGGTCACGTAGGGGAGTATCCCAAGCGCTACGTCCGTCAACACGCAAGGCACAGATGCCTCGCCGGGCGCAGCGGGCAGCCGTTTCAGTACAGAAGTGCGCAGGCTAGCCGGAGAGACTTACACCAGTTCCGCGCACCCTGCGAAAGGCCTTTTAAGTGCAACTTCCCGTCTGGTTTGAAATCGGCTCGTTTGTGGCCCTGGGCGTCATACTTTTGATCGACCTTCTGCTGGTGGTGAAAAGACCGCACGAGCCCTCCATGAAGGAAGCCGGCCTGTGGGTGGCTTTTTACGTGGCCCTGGCCATGGTCTTCGCCGTGGCCATGTTCGGCTTCGCCGGTCCCGAGTACGGCGGTCAGTTCATCGCCGGCTGGGTAACCGAATACAGCCTGAGCATCGACAACCTCTTCGTTTTCATCATCATCATGGCCCGCTTTGCCGTGCCCCGTAAGTACCAGCAGGAAGTGCTGATGGTGGGCATCATCATCGCCCTGGTCCTGCGCGGCATCTTCATCGCCCTGGGCGCCGTCGTGATCGAGCAGTTCAGCTGGGTCTTCTACATCTTCGGAGCCTTCCTGCTGTGGACCGCCTGGAAGCAGGCCAAGGACGAAGGTGAAGACGAGGAAGAAGGCGCTGAGAACAAGCTCGTAGCGAGGCTCCGCAAGGTCGTGCCCATGTCGGAGAAGTTCGACGGCGGCAAGCTGCGTACTACTGTGGACGGCAAGAAGGTCTTCACCCCCATGCTGATCGTCTTCGTGACTATCGGCATGACTGACCTGCTGTTCGCCGTCGACTCGATTCCCGCGATCTTCGGCCTTACGCAGAGCGCGTTCATCGTCTTCACCGCTAACATCTTCGCCCTCATGGGCCTCCGACAGCTGTACTTCCTGCTCGGGGGACTGATGAACCGCCTCATCTACCTCAAGCACGCTCTCTCCGTGATCCTGGCCTTCATCGGCGTCAAGCTTGTCCTGCACGCCATGCACGTCAACGAGCTGCCGTTCATCAACAACGGCCAGCACATCGAGTGGGCTCCGGAGATCCCCACCTTCGTATCCCTGGCAGTCATCGTCGGCACCATCCTGGTGGCCGTTGTCGCCAGCCTCATGACCCCGGCCGCCCAGCGGTCCAAGCTCGACGCAAGGCTCGAGGAAGATTCCCGCAAGAGCTACAGCGACGCCGAGTAGGCGCCGCACCACCCAGTAGCAATTCGCAGGCAACCCTGGCCACTTTTGGCCGGGGTTGCCTGCTTTTGTGGAGCTGGTCAGGTGGTGGGGCCGGTTCGGGCGAACCCTGTTTGCACCGTCCCCACAGGACTATGCTCTGAGGATGGCAACCACGTCCCGGGCGCTGCCGCAGGTGAGGCAGGTACAGCGGCGCACCGTAATATTTCTGGGGTCTGCCCAGCTGCTTAGCGGCATCGGAACCGGTGTAACCGTGTCAATCGGATCCCTGCTGGCCGTTGAACTCTCCGGCTCCGAGGCCTGGGCCGGCTCCGTGGCCACCTTGATGACGCTCGCCGCGGCACTCGCGGCCCTGCCGCTGGCCTCCCTGGCAGACCGCCGGGGCCGCCGGATCGGCCTCGTCACCGGCCTCACTTCCGCCCTTGCGGGTGCCCTGCTGATGATCCTCTCCGTGGTCACCGGCTTCTTTGTCCTGCTGATCCTCGGCGCAGCAGGAGTGGGAGTGGGTACCGCCGCCAACCTTCAGGCCCGCTTCGCCGCCGTCGACCTCGCGGACCCCGAACACCGCGGTCGCTCCCTGTCCGCTGTCGTCTGGGCCATCACCATCGGGGCCGTGGCAGGACCCAACCTGGTCCAGCCCGGCGCCGTCGTAGGGCAGGCCCTTGGCCTCCCGGCCATCGCGGGACCCTTTGTGATTTCCGCCGCCGGGCTGTTCCTCTCCTGTGTGCTGCTGCTCGCGGGACTACGGCCGGATCCCCTCCTCCTGTCGAGGGAACTCGCGGTGGCCGAACTGTCCGCCCGGGCAGGAGGCCCCGCACAGCCCGGAGCCGCTCCCGGAGCCTCCCCGGAAAGCCCCGGGAAGCTGGATCAGATCCTCCGGGCTTCCAGTACTGTGCAGCCCGACATACTGCAGCCGGGCTTACAACAGCCAGTCACTCAGGCCTCCGCTCAGGCCCCAGCACAACATGCCCCCGCACAGCATCCGCTGGCAAGGAGGGGAGCCCTGGTTCGCGGCCTGCAGGCCGCTCGAGGTTCCCGGCAGGCAATGCTGGCCCTTGCCGCCATCATCGGGGCACACGGGATCATGGTCGCCATCATGTCCATGACGCCGCTACACTTGCAGGCACTTGTGGACGGGCCCGGTGCGAGCCACGCCGGCCACGTAGGTGCAGACACCCTGGTGATCATCGGCTTCACCATTTCGCTCCACATTGCGGGGATGTTCGCCCTGTCTCCCGTCATGGGCTTGCTGACGGACAAAGCAGGGCGAACCCAGACGATTGCCTTGGGCTACGTCACGCTGCTCGCCGCGGTCCTGGTGGCGGGCTTCGGGCAGGGCTCGACGGCGGCCGTCGCCACCGGGCTGGTACTGCTCGGCCTGGGCTGGTCGGCAGCAAACATTTCCGGGTCCACCCTGCTGGCCGAGAGTGTCCGGCAGGAAGACCGGGTTGTGGTGCAGGGTGTTTCGGACATGCTCATGGGCGCTGCCGGGGCGGTCGGCGGCGCTTTCTCCGGGCTGGTCCTGAGCTGGGTGGGCTACCAGGGACTCAATATGGCCGGCGGCCTTGTCGGCGCGGCGGTGCTGGCTGCCGCCGTCGTCGCACTCCTTGCCAGCCGCGCACGCAAGGCGAGCCCTACCCAGCAACCGGGATAAGCTTTAGCGGCTGTCCCGCCGCCATCAGGCTCCGGGGGTGCCCTTGACGCCGGTCATACCGAGCAGTCGCACAAAGATGCCCTCGCCGTCGTCGGCTATTCCGTCGTGGTGGAAATCGCCGGTGGCCCAGGCGCGGAGCCCCCGGACGGCCGCTGCGGTCTGCATCGACAGGGTGTAGTCGACATAGATGTCATCCTTATAGACGGCCGCCGCGACAGGGACGTCGTTAGCTGCCAGCTGGATGGTGTCGTAGAGCGGCTTCCAGTCGTCCTTGGCGGCAAGCAACTCGGCCACCTCGCGCAGGGGCTCAAGCGCGGGATCCTGTTCGAAATACCACGGGTACACCATTTCCCCGGTAAGGAGCGGTTCAGCAGCGTCCGGCCGGAACTCGGGGAACTCCTCCAGCATCCGCCATGCGGCCCAGCGGGTCGCCTCGCCCTGGCCATAAATGGATTCGTGCATCACGGCGTAGAGCGGATTGGACATGCGGGCCACTTGGCTGCGGACCTGCTCCAGGAAGGCATCCGACAGGCGCTCTCCGTTGCTCGTCTCAACGAAGGCGTCTTCCAGCAGGTTGTGGAGGGCATGGATCCGGGTGTTGCCGCCGAGGTATGAGCCCAGCATTTGGAAGCGCTCCACCGTCAGCCGACCGCCGTCGGGCAGGTGCTCCTCGACGGCCGCCAAGTGCCGCGCAATGCGCGTGACGAGTGCACGGTCCTCCGGATACAAGGTGAAGTATTCGCGGTTTCGGCGGGCGACGCGTTGGAAAGTGGCACGGTAGACGTCGTCCGCTGGTCCCGTCAGGGGAGCCAGCCCGCCGGTGATGAGCACCCGTTCCAGGCCCTCGGGGGCGAAGGACAGGTAGCTCAGGGCGCAGAAGCCCCCGTAACTCTGCCCGTAGACGGTCCAGGGTCCGGAGCCGAGAGCCGTGCGAATGAGTTCGGCGTCGTGCACGATCGAGTCGGCCCGGAAGTGCTGCAGGTAGGCGGCCTGCTCCAATGCGTCGCCCCGCAGGGGCAGGGTTTTCCGATCAGCGGGCGAAGAGAGGCCGGTGCCGCGCTGGTCCAGCATCAGGATCCGGAAGTCCCGCGCCGCCGCCTTCATCCAGCCCGACAGGGAGGACACGCGGTTGCCACGGCCGCCCGGTCCGCCTTGGAGGTACAGGAGCCAGGGCAGTCGATCAGCAGCTTCCGCGCTGTGGTCCGCGGAGGAGTATTCCCTCGCAAAGACGGTGATGGTCTCTCCGCCGGGATTGTCGTAGTCCAGCGGGACGGTGAAGAAATGCTCCGTGCTTCGCAGTCCCCGGAAGTTGCGGCTGGCGCCTCTCCGGTGAACGACCGTCGCCGTTTCAGCCATGGGTCCCGACCCTGTCGCTCGTTCCGAACTCAGCCAAGGCCTCGCCCGTGAGCCGGAATGTTGACCATTCGTCCATGGCGAAAGCTCCGAGCTTCCTGTAGAAGTCGATGGAGGGCTCGTTCCAGTCCAGCACGCTCCACTCGACACGGGCGTAGCCGCGTTCGACGGCGGTGGCGGCCAGGTGCTGCAGCAGCGCCTTGCCGTGGCCCTCGCCCCGCCCGGACGGAGTCACGTAGAGGTCTTCGAGGTAGATGCCGTGGACGCCTTCCCAGGTGGAGTAGTTGAGGAACCACAAGGCAAAGCCCTGAACTTCTCCGGCGTCGTTCTCCGCAAGGTGGGCGTAGACGCGGGGGTTGTCGCCGAAGAGCACTCCTGCGAGCATCTCCGGCGTGTTCCGTACGGCATCGGGCTCTTTTTCATAGACCGCGAGCTCGTGGATCATTGCCAGGATCGTCGGGACATCTTCGATGGTTGCAGGACGGATTACGCTCATGGTTCGAGCTTACTAGTGGCGGCCTGGGCGACGGTTTAGGGCAACGGCCTAGAGCCTGTTGACCGCCGTGACCGTCACAACCGCGGTGCCCGTCTCGTCAGAGGCCGCAAGATCCACATCTGCCGAGATGCCCCAGTCATGGTTTCCCGCTGGATCGTCGAAGATCTGCCGCACCCGCCAGATTCCGGGCTCTTCGTTGATGATGAGCAGGCCGGGCCCACGGGCGTCGGGTCCGGTGCCGATGTCATCGTGCTCGTCGAAGTAATCGTCCAGCGCATCTTCCCAGCGTTCCGCGTCCCAGCCGTTGTCGGCGTCGAGCTCGCCCAGCGCTGCGGAGTCCTCGTCGGCGAAAAGCTCCACCCGCCGAAACATTTCGTTCCGGACCATTACGCGGAACGCGCGAATGTTGGAGGTGAGCGACGGCGGCGGGGGAGGCGGCGCATCATGGGGAGTCGGTGCTGCACCGGAGGTCAGTTCCTCCCACTCGTCCAGGAGGCTGGAGTCCACCTGGCGGACCAGCTCGCCGAGCCAGGCCACGAGGTCTTCAAGGTCTTCGCGCAGGGCGTCCTGAGGCACGGTCTGGCGCAGCGCCTTAAAGCCGTCCGCGAGATAGCGAAGGACGATCCCTTCGGACCGGGCCAGGCCGTAGAACTGGACGAATTCGCCGAAGTTCATGGCGCGCTCGTACATGTCACGAATGATCGACTTGGGAGCGAGCTCGAAGTCGCCCACCCACGGCGCGGCCTTGCGATACACCTCAAAGGCTTCGCCGAGGATCCCGGCCAGCGGCTGGGGGTAGCTCACCTCATCGAGCATGGCCATGCGCTGGTCGTAGTCGATCCCGTCAGCCTTCATGGCCGCCACGGCTTCGCCGCGGGCCTTCTTCTGCTGTGCGGACAGGATCTGGCGGGGCTTCTCCAGCGTGGCCTCGATGACGGAGACGACGTCGAGGGCGTACGACGGCGACTCCGGGTCCAGCAGTTCCAGGGCCGCGAGGGCGAACGGTGACAGGGGCTGGTTCAAGGCGAAGTTGGGCTGCAGGTGAACAGTGAGGCGGACGGTCCGGCCGTCCTCGCCCTGCTCACGGGGCGGTATCCGCTCCACAACCCCGGCGGCGAGCAGCTCCCGGTAGATGGCGAGGGCCTTCTTCATCAGGCGAAGCTGGGAGGCGCGCGGCTCGTGGTTTTCGGTCAGGAGCCGCCGGGCAGCGGTGAAGGGGTCGCCCGGCCGTTCCATGAGGTTCATCAGCATGGCGTGCGTGACCGTGAAGCTGGAGGTCAGCGGCTCCGGGACGGATTCAACGAGGCGGTTGAAGGTGGGCTGGCCCCACGAAACGAACCCTTCGGGCGGCTTCTTGCGGACAACCTGGCGGAGTTTCTTCTGGTCGTTGCCGAACTTGGCAGTCGCCTTCGCCATGGCTTTCGCGTTCTCGACGACGTGCTCCGGAGCCTGGACAACCACGGTCCCCGCGGTGTCGTAACCGGCGCGTCCGGCCCGGCCTGCGATCTGGTGGAATTCGCGCGAATTCAAGAGCCGCGTCCGAACGCCGTCGTACTTGCTCAGCGCCGTGAGGAGCACGGTGCGAATAGGGACGTTGATGCCTACGCCGAGGGTATCCGTGCCGCAGATGACCTTCAGGAGTCCTGCCTGGGCGAGCTGTTCCACCAAGCGGCGATACTTGGGCAGCATGCCGGCATGGTGCACCCCGATGCCGTGGCGGACCAGCCTGTTCAGCGTCTTCCCGAAACCGGCCGCAAAACGGAAGCCTGCGATGAGTTCGGCGATTCGGTCCTTTTCTTCCCGCGTGCACATGTTGATGCTCATCAGGTTCTGGGCCCGCTCGATTGCTTCGGCCTGGCTGAAGTGCACCACGTAGACGGGTACCTGCCGGGTAGTCAGCAGCTCCTCCAGCGTTTCGTGGACCGGCGTCTCCTGGAAGTAGTAGTGCAGGGGGATGGGCCGCTCGGCCGAGCTGACCGTGACCGTGGGCCGGCCCGTGAGCGAGGTGAGTCCTTCCTCGAAACGGCTGACATCGCCCAAGGTTGCCGACATGAGGAGGAACTGGGCCTGTGGCAGCTCCAGCAGGGGCACCTGCCAGGCCCAGCCGCGCTGCGGGTCTGAGTAGAAGTGGAATTCGTCCATGATGACGGCACCAAGTTCCGCCTGCGCACCTTCCCGAAGGGCGGTGTTGGCCAGGATTTCGGCCGTACAGCAGATGATGGGCGCGTCCTGGTTGACTCCGGAATCGCCGGTGATCATGCCGACGTTCTCGGCCCCGAAAATGTCGCACAACGCAAAGAACTTCTCGGAGACCAGGGCCTTGATAGGCGCTGTGTAGTAGCTGCGCCGCCCCGAGGCCATGGCTTCGAAGTGTGCAGCGATCGCGACGAGGGATTTTCCGGAACCGGTGGGCGTCGCCAGGATTACGTTGGCGCCGGAGCACAGCTCGATGATCGCTTCGTCCTGCGCCGGATAGAGCTGGAGCCCGCGGCTGTCCGTCCATTCCACGAATCGGGTGTAGATATCGTCGGGGTCGACGCGGCGGGAGGCTGTTCCGCCGTCGGAGAGTCCGGCAAGCTGCTCAAGAAGTTTCATTGCTTCCCAGCTTAGTGCCGCCCGGCTCCGGGTAAGCTCGGCTCAGCTTTGTGTAAGAGATCAACACAGGAGGAATCGTGAAGTGGGACGCGGCCAAGTATGTCGAATTCGGCGATCACCGGGACCGGCCGTTCCATGACCTCGTTGCCCGCATTGCGGCGTCGGAACCGGAGCTCGTGGTGGACCTGGGCTGCGGTCCGGGAAACCTCACCGCAACGCTGGCGGAGCGCTGGCCGAAGGCCCGTGTCATGGGCCTGGATTCCTCCGCCGAAATGCTCAGCCGGAGCGAGCGGCATGCCAACACCTATGAGAACCTCCACTTCGTTGAAGCCGACATTGCGGATTGGGTGCCGGACGAGGCCACGGATGTCGTGGTGACCAATGCCGCCCTCCAGTGGGTCCCCGGGCACCTCGAACTGCTGTCCGGCTGGCTTCGCGCACTCCGGCCGGGCGCCTGGTTCGCGCTTCAGGTTCCCGGAAACTTTGATGCCCCCTCGCATGCCCTTATGAGGCAGCTGGCGGGGTCGCCGGAGTGGTCCGACAAGCTGGCCGATGTCCTGCGCCATGACGATGCTGTGGGAACGCCTCTCCAGTACCTGGAGGTTATGCTCGACGCCGGCTGCGACGCCGACACCTGGGAGACCGTGTATTACCAGGTCCTGCCGGGAGAGAACGCCGTGCTCGAATGGGTGCGCAGTACGGCGCTGAGGCCTGTACTCGGTGCTTTGTCCGACGCTGACGCGACGCGGTTTGAAGAGGAGTATGCGCGGCTGCTCCGCGATGCCTACCCTCAAAACGAGTGGGGAACGCCCTTTCCGTTCCGGCGGATCTTCGCCGTTGCCCGGAAGGATGGAGCGCGCCAGTGAACGGCGAGGCAGTTTTCCCGGCGTCGTGGCGGCCCAATGTGTCCAGCAGCGTCCCTTTGTTCGAGCAGCTCAGGCTCCGGATCATCGAACTCACAGATAACGGCATGCTGCCGCCCGGAACCCGGCTGCCCGCCGTTCGCAGCCTCGCCGGCCAACTTGAAGTGGCACCCCACACGGTGGCCAGGGCCTACAAGGAGCTGGAGGCCGCCGGGATCGTTCAGACGCGGGGCCGGCACGGCACGGTCGTGAGTGCACGAGACGAGAGGTGGAGCGCCCTTGCCGCCGCTGCGGCAGAGTATGCGGCGGCGGCAAAGGCCCAGGGTGCGAATTTTGCCGAAGCCGTCCACCTGCTGGCGGCAGCCTACGACGCGGAATAGCAAGCGGGCGCCGTGACATGGCTCATGGAAATTCGAAGAAGTTTTCGATTAGCATTAGGGGGTGCCCAAAGCCGTAGCTGAACACCCAGACCTCGATGCCAGCAAGATAGTTTCCGCCCTCCAGCCCCTGACCCCGATCAGGCACGACCTCTCCAGGCTAGTGGTCAAGGGCGCGCGCGAACACAACCTCCGCAACGTTGACCTGGACCTTCCCCGTGACGCGATGATCGTGTTTACGGGATTGTCCGGCTCCGGCAAGTCCTCCCTGGCCTTTGACACTATCTTCGCCGAAGGCCAGCGCCGTTACGTCGAATCGCTTTCTGCTTACGCTCGGCAGTTCCTGGGCCAGGTGGACAAGCCCGACGTCGACTTCATCGAGGGTCTTTCCCCTGCGGTCTCCATCGACCAGAAGTCCACCAGTAAGAACCCGCGCTCCACGGTGGGCACCATCACCGAGATTTATGACTACATGCGTCTGCTCTGGGCCCGGGTGGGCCGGCCCCACTGCCCGGAATGCGGTGAGCCCATCGCCCGCCAGACGCCACAGCAAATCGTCGACCAACTGTTGGAGCTCGACGCCGGAACGCGGTTCCAGGTCCTCGCCCCGGTGGTGCGCGGCCGGAAGGGCGAATTCGCCGAGCTCTTCAAGGAACTGACATCCAAGGGGTACTCGCGGGCACGGGTCGACGGAGAGCTGGTACAACTCAGTGATCCGCCCAAGCTCGGGAAGCAGTTCAAGCACACCATTGAAGTAGTGGTAGACCGGCTTGTGGTCAAGGAAGGCATCAGCCAGCGGCTGACCGACTCCATCGAAACGGCCCTGGGCCTTGCCGAAGGCCGTGTGCTCGCGGAATTCGTCGACGTCGATGCCGACTCGCCCGAACGGATCCGTGCCTTCTCGGAAAACCTCGCCTGCCCCAACGAACACCCGCTGGCCATCGACGAGATCGAGCCGCGGTCCTTCTCCTTCAACAACCCCTTCGGCGCCTGCTCGGCCTGTAGCGGCATTGGCACCAAACTTGAGGTCGACGAGGACCTCGTTATTCCGAACACCGAGCTTTCCCTGGCCGAGGGAGCCATTGCACCCTGGTCGCTGGGCACCGCCACCACCGAGTACTGGAACAGGCTCCTGGAAGGGCTGGCCATGGAACTCGGTTTCTCCATGGACACTCCATGGGAGAAACTGCCGCGGGAGGTCCAGCAAACCGTGCTTCATGGCAAGGACCACAAAGTGGTTGTGCAGTACCGCAACCGCTTTGGTCGGGAACGGAAATACAGCACCGGGTTCGAAGGCGCCATTCAGTATGTGCACCGCAAGCACGGCGAAACCGACTCAGACTGGGCCCGTGACCGCTATGAGGAATACATGCGGCAGGTTCCCTGCCCGGCATGCAACGGTGCGCGCCTGAATCCAGCGTCTTTGTCAGTGCTGCTCAACGGCAAGTCGATTGCTGAGGTTTCGGCCCTTCCCATGCGCGACTGCGCGGAATTCCTGGGAACGCTGACGCTCACGGACCGTGAAACGCAGATCGCCCACCAGGTCCTCAAGGAAATCCAGGCGCGCCTGACCTTCCTCCTCGACGTCGGACTCGAGTACCTGAACCTCGAGCGGCCGTCCGGAACCCTGTCCGGCGGGGAAGCCCAGCGCATCCGGCTGGCGACGCAGATCGGTTCCGGCCTGGTGGGCGTCCTCTATGTTCTCGACGAGCCGTCCATCGGTCTGCACCAGCGCGACAATCGCCGCCTTATTGAGACACTCACCCGACTAAGGGACCTTGGAAACACCCTGATCGTGGTTGAACACGATGAGGACACCATCCACGAGGCCGACTGGATCGTGGACATCGGACCGGGGGCCGGCGAGCACGGCGGCGAAGTAGTCCATTCGGGCACGTACAAGGAACTCCTGGACAACCCCCGCTCCCTGACCGGGGATTACCTGTCCGGGCGCCGCAGCATCGAACTGCCCAAGAAGCGCCGGAAGTACGACAAAAAGCGTGAGCTCAAAGTCATCGGCGCCCGGGAAAACAACCTCACCAACGTGGATGCCACCTTCCCGCTGGGCCTCTTCACTGCCGTCACCGGCGTCAGCGGCTCCGGAAAATCCACTCTGGTCAACGAGATCCTTTATAAGGTCCTGGCCAACAAGCTCAACGGCGCCAAGCAGGTCGCCGGGCGGCACAAGTCTGTCCAGGGCCTTGAACACCTGGACAAAGTGGTCCACGTTGACCAGAGCCCCATTGGCCGTACTCCAAGATCCAACCCGGCCACCTACACCGGCGTCTTTGACAACATTCGTAAGCTCTTCGCCGAGACCACCGAAGCCAAAGTCCGTGGTTACCAGCCGGGCAGGTTTTCCTTCAACGTCAAGGGCGGCCGCTGCGAAGCGTGCTCCGGTGACGGCACACTGAAGATCGAGATGAACTTCCTCCCGGACGTCTATGTTCCGTGTGAGGTTTGCCACGGTGCCCGGTACAACCGGGAGACACTGGAGGTCCACTACAAAGGCAAGACCATCGCGGACGTCCTGAACATGCCCATTGAGGAAGCGGCGGAGTTCTTCGCGGCATTCACTCCCATTGCCCGGCACCTTAATACACTCGTGGACGTCGGGCTGGGCTATGTCCGCCTCGGCCAGCCCGCCACAACCCTGTCCGGCGGCGAAGCCCAGCGTGTGAAGCTTGCCTCTGAGCTGCAGAAGCGCTCCAACGGCCGCAGCGTGTACGTGCTTGATGAGCCCACTACCGGCCTGCACTTTGAGGACATCAGGAAGCTCCTGCAAGTGCTGCAGGGCCTCGTGGACAAGGGGAACACCGTGATCACCATTGAGCACAACCTGGACGTGATCAAGTCGGCAGACTGGATCGTGGACCTGGGACCCAACGGCGGTTCGGGCGGCGGAAGGATCGTCGCCTCGGGAACTCCGGAGCAGGTAGCCAAGTCCACTGAGAGCCATACAGCCGTATTCCTCGCGGAGATCCTGGACTGATTGGTGCTCCCTCCCGTTCAGGATCCCGCGTTTCGCTGAAATATTCCTGTAACGGCATGTGAGTTTCAGGCAGCAGTCGACTCGTGAGAAACTAACCCGGTGACTCAAACAACGGTGCCCGTAATCTTCGATCTGGACGGCACTCTTGTCGATCCGGCCGGCGGCATAACGGGGGGCATAGCCTCGGCCCTGGAGTCGATGGACCTCCCTGTTCCCCACCACTCAGTCCTCGACGCCATGGTGGGACCAAAGCTCAGCGACTCACTGCTGCACCTGGCGCAGGTTCCTGCAGAGCTCGTGGATGAAGCCATAGCCCGCTACCGCAGCTACTACCGCTCCACGGGCATTGCCCAAGGACAGGTCTATCCGGGGATTCGTGGCCTCCTTGAACACTTTGGCAAGACCGGCAGGCCGGTTGCCGTGGCAACCCAGAAGCCGCAGGGCCTCGCCCGGGTGGTCCTGGAGCACCACGGGATCGCAGGGTTCTTCGCCACCATCCGGGGCGCCTCGGATGACGAAACCATTGCTGCCAACACTGCCCCCGGCAAGACGGAGATCGTGGGCGCTGCGCTGGCGGACTTGGATTCCCAGCCTGCCGTGATGGTGGGAGACCGGCACCAGGATGTCGCCGGCGCCATGGCCAACGGACTGGACTGCATCGGGGTCAGCTGGGGATTCGCTCCGGAGGGCGAGCTCGAAACGGCCGGTGCAATCGCCGTCGTCGGAACCGCTGCGGAGTTGCTGGCAAAAATCGAAGAACTTGACGCTGTCCGCGCGGCGGCCCTGAGCGAGGTAACCAACGATGGCAGTCTTTGACGCAGTCCGCTGGACAACCCGTGGACTGATTTCCGGCAGCTGCCGGCCCACCGTCATCGGGCTTGAAAACGTCCCGACGGAAGGGCCCTTCATCGTGGCGCCCAACCACCTGTCCTTTCTTGACAGCGTGATTGTCCAGGCCCTCATGCCCCGCCCGGTGGCTTTCTTCGCCAAGGCCGAATACTTCACCACCAAGGGCATCAAAGGCGCGTTCATGAAGACCTTCTTCGAGGCGGTGGGCTCCATCCCCGTGGAGCGCGGCGAGCAGGCAGCCAGCGTCCAGGCGCTCAAGACCCTGCTGGACATCCTCGAGTCCGGCAAGGGCGTCGGCATCTACCCCGAAGGCACGCGATCCCGGGATGGCATCCTCTACCGAGGGCGGACCGGCGTGGGTTGGCTCGCCCTGACCACGGGCGCCCCGGTGATCCCCGTGGGACTCATCGGCACGGAGAAGCTGCAGCCTGCCGACCGTAACGCCGTCCGTCCGCAGCACTTCACCATGAAGGTGGGCGAGCCCCTTTACTTCGAGAAGACCGGCCCGGACCACTCCCTGCCCGCCAGGCGCCAGGTCACAGACAGGATCATGGACGCCATTGCCGCGCTCAGCGGCCAGGAGCGGTCCACCAGCTACAACCAGAGCAAGTCGGCCGAATGAAGCACGGCCTTACCGCTCAGTAAACTGGAACCGTGGCAGATCCAGCTAGCTACCGTCCACAGACGGGTGAAATTCCCACGAATCCGGGTGTCTACCGGTTCCGTGATCAACACGGCCGCGTCATCTACGTGGGCAAGGCCAAGAGCCTGCGCTCCCGGCTCAACTCCTACTTTGCCAACCCCGCAGGCCTGCTGCCCAAGACCCATGCCATGGTCCACGCGGCCGCCAGCGTCGAATGGACAGTGGTCGGCAGCGAACTCGAATCCCTGCAGCTGGAATACACCTGGATCAAGGAGTTCAAGCCGCGCTTTAATGTGATGTTCCGGGACGACAAGACGTACCCGTACCTCGCTGTGACCATGGGGGAGAAGTTTCCGCGGGTCCAGGTGCTGCGGGGGGAGCGCCGCAAGGGAACACGCTATTTCGGCCCCTACACGGCCGGGGCCATCAGGGAAACCATGGACACCCTCCTGCGGGTCTTCCCGGTCCGCAGCTGCAGTCCGGGAGTGCTGAAACGGGCGCAGGCCAGCGGGCGGCCCTGCCTCCTGGGATACATCGACAAGTGCGCGGCACCATGCGTCGGCCGGGTCACCCCCGAGGAACACCGTGCCCTGGCGGAGGATTTCTGCGCCTTCATGGGCGGTGAGGCGACCAGGTTCATCAACCGGCTCGAGAAGGACATGGCGGCGGCCGTGGCCGAGCTCGACTACGAGAAGGCAGCCAGGCTCCGCGACGACATCATTGCCCTGCGCAAGGTCTTCGAACGGAACGCGGTAGTGCTCTCCGAAGACACGGACGCGGACATCTTCGCGCTGCATGAGGATGAGCTGGAGGCCTCCGTCCAGGTGTTCCACGTGCGCGGCGGCAGGGTGCGGGGCCAGCGCGGCTGGGTAGTCGAGAAGGTCGAAGACTCGACGACTCCGGAGCTGATCGAGCACCTGCTGCAGCAGGTTTACGGCGACGATACCGAGTCCCAGGGCCGGATTCCGCGCGAGGTGCTCGTGCCGGAAAACCCCAGCAACCACGCGGAGCTTGTGCAGTGGCTGAGCGGAATGCGCGGCGCCAAGGTGGACATCAGGGTTCCGCAGCGGGGCGACAAGGCGGCCCTCATGGGGACAGTCAGGGAGAACGCCGAGCAGGCCCTCAAGCTTCACAAGACCCGCCGGGCGGGGGACCTCACCGTCAGGTCCCAGGCGCTCCAGGAACTCCAGGAGGCGCTTGACCTTCCGGTGGCGCTGCTGCGCATTGAATGCTTCGACATCTCCCACGTCCAGGGCACGAATGTGGTTGCCTCGATGGTGGTGGTCGAAGACGGACTGCCCAAGAAATCCGACTACCGGAAATTCTCGATTACGGGCGCGGCCGCCACGGACGACACGGCGGCGATGCACGACGTGCTGACGCGGCGCTTCCGCCATTACCTCCAGGACAAGGTTGCCCAGGTTCCTAAATCGGGCGAGGTTCCTAAGTCGGGCGAAGTGCCCAAGTCCGGCGAGGTTCCCACCTTGGGCGAGGCTGCCGACGCCGTCGCCGATGCCGATTCGGGACTGGCGCCGGCCCCGGTTCCGGAAGGCAAGGCCAAGTTTGCCTATCCTCCCAACCTGGTTGTGGTTGACGGCGGCAAGCCCCAGGTGAATGCCGCCGCCCGTGCCCTTGCCGAGCTGGGCATCAACGACGTGTACGTCGTCGGCCTGGCCAAGCGGCTGGAGGAAGTGTGGCTGCCGGACAGCGATTTCCCCGTGATCCTTCCACGAACGTCGCAGGGGCTGTACCTGCTCCAGCGGATCCGTGACGAGGCCCACCGCTTCGCGATCTCCTTCCACCGGCAGAAGCGCGGCAAGGCCATGACAATCTCCGCCCTCGACGGAGTTCCCGGCCTGGGAGAAAGCAAGCGCAAGGCGCTCGTGGCGCATTTCGGTTCGCTCAAGAAGATCAAAGCGGCAACAGCGGTTGAGCTGGCCGAGGCACGGGGGATAGGGCCTGCCCTGGCAGAGGCCGTGGTGAGGCACTTTAACGAGGCTCCGGCCGAGGAAGAAGCAGCGCCTGTCATCAATATGACAACCGGCGAAATCCTTGAATCTTAGCTAGGGTTGGAACCATGCCGCGCCCGGTGATCGTGCACGGCTGGAGGGCGCCGCTGCGCAGCAGCAGAAGCACAGAAGCAGAATTGAAGAAATGGGGCTTATCTGATGACAGAGTCAATGGCAGGATCCGGGACGGAGCCGGACGGGCTAACCCCCGTCAAGCCCGTCGAAGCGGAACTGCTGGTGGTCACGGGCATGTCCGGTGCGGGACGTAGCACCGCTGCGGACGCCCTGGAGGACCACGGCTGGTACGTCGTCGAAAACCTCCCGCCCCAGATGCTGGGCACACTGGCGGACATTGTCTCCCACGCCCCGCAGTCCATCCCCAGGCTGGCCGTCGTGGTGGATGTCCGCAGCAAGGGACTCTTCACGGACATCCGCACAGCCTTGCATGCGTTGAGCGCCAGTGGCGTCACCTTCCGGGTGCTCTTCCTTGATGCCAACGACGACGTGCTGGTCCGACGCTTCGAGCAGGGCCGCCGCCCGCATCCCCTGCAAGGCGGAGGCCGTATCCTCGACGGTATTGCCGCCGAGCGCGAGGTGCTGAAGGAACTGAAGGATTCGGCCGACGTCGTGCTGGACACCTCCACCTTCAATGTCCACGGGCTCGCCACAGCCATCACCGAGCTCTTCAGCGAAACGGGACCGGTGGCGCTGCGGCTGAATGTGATGAGCTTCGGCTTCAAGTACGGGCTTCCCGTGGACGCCAACTTCGTCGCCGATGCGCGGTTCATCCCCAACCCCCACTGGGTTCCGCAGCTGCGGCCCCACACTGGCCTGGACGCCGATGTCAGCGACTACGTGCTTGGTGCCGACGGAGTGAAGAGCTTCGTTGACCGGTACGTTGAGATGCTGGAACCGGTCCTGGACGGCTACCGCCAGGAAAACAAGCACTATGCCACGCTCGCCGTGGGCTGCACCGGCGGCAAGCATCGCTCTGTGGCCGTCGCCGTCGAGCTGTCCAAGAGGCTGGCCCAGTATCCCCGGGTCACTGTCACTACGACGCACCGCGATCTGGGCCGCGAATAATGGGGGTGCTGACCGGACCGCTGCCGCTGGTGCCGCCGTCGGGCACCCCCGGAAGCGGGAAACCGAAGGCTCCTTCTGTCGTCGCCCTGGGAGGCGGCCACGGACTGTCCGCGTCGCTTTCGGCCCTTAGGCTGCTGACGTCGGAACTTACCGCCGTCGTGACCGTTGCCGACGACGGCGGTTCCTCCGGGCGTCTTCGTGACGAGTACGGGGTGCTTCCGCCGGGAGACCTCCGGATGGCGCTCTCCGCGCTCTGCGACGATACAGACTGGGGGCGCACCTGGCGCGACGTCATGCAGCACCGCTTCAAGTCGCCGCGCGGCGGTGCCGGCTCGCTTGATGACCACGCCATGGGAAACCTGTTGATCGTGACGCTGTGGGAACTGTTGGGTGATACTGTCGGCGGACTCAAATGGGCGGGGGCCCTCCTGGGTGCCCGCGGCCAGGTCCTGCCAATGTCCAGCATTCCGCTCACCATCGAGGGTGACGTCCTTGTCCCGACCGTCGGGGGCCAGGAGCTGCAGACTATCCGGGGCCAGGCCAAGTGTGCGGTGGCGGGCTCCCTGGAGGAAGTCCGCCTGCTTCCCGAAGGCGCCCCGGCCTGCATCGAGGCCCTGGATGCAATTGAACTCGCTGACTGGGTGATCCTCGGCCCGGGCTCCTGGTACACCTCGGTCCTGCCCCACCTGCTGTTGCCCGAGCTCCGACAGGCACTGTGTGACACCCCGGCCAAACGCTGCCTCACCATGAACCTGGCGGTGGACACCAAGGAAACTTTGGGGATGACCGCGGCAGACCACCTGGACGTACTGCGGAAGTATGCGCCGGAGTTCAGCGTGGACGTTGTGCTCGCCGATCCCGCCTCCGTGCCGGACCTTGTGGCCTTCGAGAAGGCGGCCGGGATGATCGGGGCCGAGGTGGTCTTGGGTAAAGTAGGGGCGTCAAGCCGTCGGCCGGTCCATGACCCGCTTCGTCTCGCGGCGGCCTACCACGATATTTTCGGGAACAGTTAGGAAGGTGCCATGGCACTGACGTCATCAGTCAAGGAAGAACTGTCCCGGCTGGATATAAAGAAGTCCTCAGTCCGCAAGGCCGAGGTTTCGGCAATGCTGCGCTTCGCGGGCGGCCTACACATTATCTCGGGCCGAATAGTCATCGAGGCCGAAGTCGACCTCGCCTCCACCGCCCGCCGCCTCCGGTCGGCGATCGCCGAAGTCTACGGACATCAGAGCGAAATCATCGTGGTCTCCGGCGGCGGCCTGCGCCGCGGCAGCCGCTATGTGGTGAGGGTAGTGCGCGACGGCGAGGCGCTGGCCCGACAGACCGGGCTCCTGGACGGCAGGGGCCGGCCTGTCCGGGGCCTCCCGTCCGCCGTCGTCAACGGTTCGGCATCCGACGCCGAGGCGGTGTGGCGCGGCGCCTTCCTCGCCCACGGCTCCCTCACCGAACCGGGCCGTTCTTCCTCCCTCGAGGTCACGTGCCCCGGCCCGGAATCAGCCCTTGCCCTGGTAGGCGCCGCACGTCGCCTCGGCATCCAGGCGAAGGCCCGCGAGGTGCGAGGCGTGGACCGCGTGGTCATTCGCGACGGCGACACCATCGCCGCCCTGCTGACCCGCATGGGCGCCCACGATGCCCTCATGGTGTGGGAGGAGCGCCGCATGCGCAAGGAAGTGCGGGCTACCGCCAATCGCCTGGCAAACTTTGACGATGCCAATCTGCGCCGCAGCGCGCAGGCGGCGGTTGCCGCGGGGGCGCGCGTGGACCGGGCCCTGGAAATACTGGGCGACGACGTCCCGGAGCACCTGAAGTATGCGGGGGAGCTGCGCGTCGCCCACAAGCAGGCGAGCCTGGACGAGCTCGGCCGACTCGCCGATCCGCCCATGACGAAGGACGCCATCGCTGGTCGTATCCGCCGTCTGCTTGCAATGGCAGACAAAAGGGCGATCGATCTGGGGATTCCGGGTACAGAAGCCAATGTGACGCCCGAAATGATGGACGAGTAGCCAGCCGCCTAGAATCGAGAACATCGCGGGAATGCCAGGGCCCTCAACCCGGGTTATGCCGCCTGGGACCAGCTCTGGCCCCGCCACGGTTTCCGGATGGTCCGCCAGCCGGATGAACACAACGAGAGTTACCAAACCGGACCTAGGTCCAAGACATTGGAGGATTTCGTGACCGAGTACGTACTGCCCGAGCTCAGCTACGACTATGCAGCACTTGAGCCGCACATTTCGGCGAAGATCATGGAGCTGCACCACAGCAAGCACCATGCCGCTTACGTCGCCGGCGCCAACAACGCCCTGGCCCAGCTGGCCGAGGCCCGCGAGAAGGGCGACTTCGCCAACATCAATCGCCTTTCCAAGGACCTCGCCTTCCACACGGGCGGCCACGTCAACCACTCCGTGTTCTGGAACAACCTGTCTCCGGACGGAGGCGATAAGCCTGAAGGTGAACTGTCGGCGGCAATCGACGATTCCTTCGGCTCCTTCGACGCTTTCCGTGCACACTTCAGCGCTGCGGCCCTGGGCCTGCAGGGTTCAGGCTGGGCCTTCCTTGCCTACGAGCCCATTGGCGGCAACGTCGTCATCGAGCAGCTGTACGACCAGCAGGGCAACGTGGCAGTGGGCACCACTCCGCTGCTGATGCTGGACATGTGGGAGCACGCGTTCTACCTGGACTACGTGAACGTCAAGGCCGACTACGTCAAGGCTTTCTGGAACATCGTGAACTGGGAAGACGTCGCAAAGCGCTTCGCGGCAGCACGCGCCAACGCGAACGGCCTCATCGCCGTCTAGGCTCTGTGAGCCCGAAAACACGAGGTTGTAACAAACTTCACATTCAGGCCGATTTTGGCCAAATGGCGGATTGCCTGCCCCCGCAGTTGCGGGGGCAGGTCCACTTAAACGTAAGATGGGTCACGGAAGGCGGTTAGCCTTCAGCAACGTGGCTGGTCGCCCTCCTTTGTTAAATATTTCTGCCCAATGACGTGCGGGATCTGTTAGTTGGACCCACATCCGACTCAACTAGGAGTGCTTGCAAGAGCACCAAGGAGACTAATAACGTGACGACCCGTATTGGTATCAACGGTTTTGGCCGTATCGGCCGCAACTATTTCCGCGCAGCACTCGCACAGGGTGCCGATCTCGAGATCGTTGCGGTGAACGACCTCACCAGCCCCGAAGCCCTTGCGCACCTGCTCAAGTACGACTCCGTTGGCGGTCGCCTCAAGGAATCCGTGGAGGTCTTGGACGGAGACCTGGTTGTCGACGGCAAGGCCATCAAGGTCCTGGCCGAGCGAGACCCGGCCAACCTCCCTTGGGGAGAGCTTGAAGTGGACATCGTGATCGAGTCCACCGGATTCTTCACCAAGGCTGCTGCCGCGAAGAAGCACATCGAGGCCGGCGCCAAGAAGGTCCTCATCTCCGCTCCCGCCTCCGACGAGGACATCACCATCGTCATGGGCGTCAACCACGAGCTCTACGACCCCGCCGCGCACAACATCATTTCCAACGCGTCCTGCACCACCAACTGCCTCGGCCCTCTCGCCAAGGTCATCAACGACGCCTTCGGCATCGAGCGCGGCCTCATGACGACCGTCCACGCCTACACGGCCGACCAGAACCTGCAGGACGGGCCCCACGGCGACCTCCGCCGCGCCCGTGCCGCCGCCATCAACATGGTTCCCACCTCCACCGGTGCAGCCAAGGCCATCGGCCTGGTCCTCCCGGAGCTGAAGGGCAAGCTCGACGGCTACGCCATCCGCGTCCCGGTCCCGACCGGCTCCGCTACGGACCTTACCGTCACGGTTTCCCGAGAGGTCACCGTGGATGAAGTCAACGCCGCGGTCAAGGCTGCAGCGGAATCCGAACTCAAGGGCATCCTGAGCTACGTGGACGCGCCGATCGTCTCGTCCGACATCGTGGGAGACCCGACGTCGTCCATCTTTGACTCCGGTTTGACCAAGGTGATTGGCAACCAGGTCAAGGTTGTTTCCTGGTATGACAACGAATGGGGCTACTCCAACCGCCTGGTTGACCTCACGGAGCTGGTTGCGTCCAAGCTGGGCTAGGGTAGTTCCATGACATCTCACACCCTCAACGAACTCATCGCTGAAGGTGTCCGCGGGCGGTACATTCTGGTCAGAAGTGACCTGAATGTGCCGCTCGACGGCTCTACAGTGACCGACGACGGCCGTATCAAGGCCTCCCTCCCGGTCCTCGGAAAGCTCTCGGACGCCGGTGCCCGCGTGCTCGTAACCGCCCACCTCGGACGCCCCAAGGGCGCCCCTGAGGACAAGTACTCCCTCAGGCCCGCAGTGGAGCGTCTTGCCGAATTGGCAGCGTTCCCCGTTTCCCTCGCCGCCGACACCGTTGGTGTCTCGGCGAAGGAAGGCGCAGCCGCCCTGCGCGACGGCGAAGTGCTGGTCCTGGAGAACGTGCGATTCGACGCCCGCGAGACCAGTAAGGACGACGCCGAACGCGGCGCCTTCGCTGACGAACTGGTTGCCCTGACGGGAGACAACGGGGCCTACGTGGATGACGCCTTCGGCGCCGTGCACCGCAAGCATGCCAGCGTCTACGACGTCGCAACGCGCCTCCCGTCGTACCTGGGTGACCTCGTTAGCACGGAGGTCGAGGTCCTTCGCAAGCTGACCACTGACACGCAGCGCCCGTACGTCGTGGTGCTCGGCGGCTCGAAGGTCTCCGACAAGCTGGCAGTGATCGACAACCTCCTGGGCAAGGCGGACACCATCCTTGTCGGTGGCGGCATGCTCTTCACGTTCCTGGCTGCGGCCGGCCACAAGGTCGCCGGCAGCCTGCTGGAAGAGGACCAGATCCCCGTCGTCCAGGATTACCTCAAGCGCGCCGCCGAAGCCGGCACCTCCTTCGTCATCCCCACTGACGTTGTGGTGGCCAGCCGCTTTGCCGCCGACGCCGAGCATGAGACGGTTCGCGCGGACGCCATCGAGGACAGCTCCTTCGGCGCCTCCGGCATCGGCCTGGATATCGGGCCGGAATCTGCGGCGGCGTTTGCCGAGCAGATCAAGTCAGCCAAGACCGTGTTCTGGAACGGCCCCATGGGGGTCTTCGAGTTCGAGGCCTTCTCCGCCGGCACTCGGGCAGTGGCCCAGGCCCTGACCGAGACTGACGCCTTCACTGTGGTTGGCGGGGGCGATTCCGCTGCCGCGGTCCGCACCCTGGGCTTCGACGACGACCAGTTCGGACACATTTCCACCGGCGGCGGAGCCAGCCTGGAATACCTTGAGGGCAAAGAACTTCCCGGCCTGAGCGTCCTTGATCGCTAGGAAGATCCATCGCTAGGAAGATCCATCGCTAGGACGTCCGACCGCCAGGACATCTGACCGCCGGCAGGGCCCTGTGCTGCAAAGGACGCCCTGCCGGCTGTCAAGCTCTATTTTCAACGTACTTTTATGGAGAAATTCGTGACAACCTCGACCAACGGCACCTTTGACCGCACGCCGCTCATTGCAGGCAACTGGAAGATGAACATGGACCATGTCCAGGGCATCACCCTCCTGCAGAAACTGGCTTGGACGCTGTCCGACACCAACCATGACTACAGCCGCGTGGAAGTTGCCGTGTTCCCGCCCTTCACCGACCTCCGCGGGGTCCAGACCCTCGTCCAAGGGGACGAGCTCGGCGTTGTCTATGGCGGGCAGGACCTGTCTCCGTACGACTCCGGTGCCTACACGGGCGACATCTCGGGCCAGTTCCTCAAGAAGCTCGGTTGCAGCTATGTGCTGGTCGGCCACAGCGAACGCCGCACCATTCATGGTGAGTCCGACGAACTGCTCAACGCCAAGGTCAAGGCAGCTTTCCGCCACGAACTGACCCCGGTGCTCTGCGTTGGCGAAGGTCTGGAAATCCGCCAGGCCGGAACCCACGTGGAGCACACCCTCGCGCAGTTGCGTGCCGACGTCGAAGGCCTCACGGCCGAGCAGGCCGCTGAGCTCGTCGTCGCCTACGAACCGGTCTGGGCCATTGGGACTGGTGAAGTTGCGGGACCTGAGGATGCGCAGGAGATGTGTGCCGCCATCCGTGCAGAGCTTGCCACGCTCTTCGATGACAGCGTTGCTGCCAAGGCCCGCCTGCTCTACGGCGGCTCGGTCAAGGCCAACAACGCGGCCGCAATCCTGGCCGGGCCCGACGTCGACGGCCTCCTGGTGGGCGGCGCAAGCCTTGACCCGGCTGAATTTGCTAACATTGTCAGGTTCGAGAGCCACCTGGTCAAGGACTAGTCCGGCTGAAGGTTCCGCTCCCGCTATCCAATCTTTCCGAAAGGCCGTCGTGGACGTTCTTCATGTCATTCTGCAGATCCTGCTGGGCATCACCAGCCTTTTGCTGACGCTGCTCATTCTGCTGCACAAGGGACGCGGCGGCGGCCTGTCCGATATGTTCGGCGGTGGCATGAGTTCCGGACTGAGCTCATCAGGAGTAGCGGAGAAGAACCTGAACCGGTTCACCATCATTCTCGGTGTCACCTGGGGCGTGGTGATTATCGCCCTGGGACTGCTTATGCGCTTTACGTCCGGAGGCGACTCCTAACCCTGCCCGCTTCCCTGGAGTTCCCGGCACCTGTGGTGTACCAGCCGGTCTGAACCGGGTACTGCCGCCGTCGGGATCCCCGCACTAAACTGTGGCTATTGGCCTTCAGGCCGCTTAGCCACAGCAAGCAAGGGGTTCCCGATGGTTCATGGCTCGTCAGGTTTCCGGGGCACACGGGTGGGTGTAGAAGCCGGATCGACTCCGAAAAACCAGCCCGGCAGCAGCACCGGCGAAAGCCTGCCGCGTATTCGTATCTCCTATTGGTGCGCCAAAGGACACGAGACGCGGCTTGTTTTCCTTAAGCTGCCGGAAGAACAGATACCCCGCGAATGGGACTGCCCGAAGTGTGGCGGAGCATCCTGCAGGATCCAGGGGACGGCGCCTGCTGCACGGCATGAGGACGAGGCCTTCAAGAGCCACTTGGATTACGTTAAAGAAAGACGCTCCAGCCAGGACGCTGAAGAGGTCCTGGCTGGAGCGCTTGACAGGCTACGCGCCCGCGGGATCCTTGCGGACGAGCTGCTGGGGGACACGGGAGGCGGCGTTTTCGTCGATCAGCCAGAGGGTCCGTGAGCGGCCCTTCGGCCCGGAGGCCGGAACCTGGACCGGGTTTGCGCCGGCAAGGGCAAGGCCCACAGCCCCGGCCTTGTCTTCGCCGGCCACGACCATCCAGATCTCCTGCGCGGAGTTGATGGCAGGCAGCGTCAGGGAAATGCGTGACGGGGGCGGTTTGGGTGAGTTTTCTACCCCCACCACTGTACGATCCTTGACCCTGATACCCGCCTGCTCGGGGAACAGGGACGCGATGTGGGCATCCGGACCCACGCCCAACAGGAGGACATCGAAGCGCGGAAGCTCGCCGGCCTCCTCCAGACGGTTGTCGGAGGTATCAGCTGCATGCTCCGCCTCGGCGGCCGCCTTGAGTCGCTGGGCATAGTCGTTCGCGGCCTCGTCGGCCGAGGCGAAATCATCCGAGGAACCCGGTTCATGCACGCGAGCAAGATCAACCGGAATGTGGGACAGAAGAGCTTTGTAGGCCTGTAGTGTGTTCCGGTCAGCGTCGTTTGCAGGCACAAAGCGCTCGTCGCCCCACCAGAAGTTCACACGCGACCAGTCCACTGCGGGTGCGGCGGGGGAGTCAGCAACAGCCTTCAGCGTTCCGATCCCGACAGTGCCGCCCGTGAGGACCACTGTGGCTTCGCCATGCTTGTCCTGGACGTCCACCAGCTTGGTGATCAGCCGTGCCGCGATGGCGGCCATGAGAACTGTTGAGTCAGGATGGATGCTTACTCTGGGTTCAGCTGTCACTGGGACGGTCACTCCTTTTGTTGGTTCGTGGCAGTCCCATAGTAATCACTTCACCGAAAACGTCGTCGGGGTCCAGGCGGCGGAGCTCCTCGGCGAGGCAGTCCTTCAGGCTGCGGCGGGGCAGCGAGATGCGCTGGGAAGGCTGACCCGGCTGGGTCAGCTCCGCTACCGTCAGGCCGGGGCGGACCAGCTGCACATCTCCGGATTCGCGCGTCAGCCGCACGCGACGGATACCGGTTCCCGCCGGATCAGCGACAATGTCAACGGGTGCGTCGAGGGCCAGGGACAGCCAGGAGGCCAGCAGCAGGGTGCTGGGGGAGTCGGAGGCACCTTCGACGGCGACCGCCGTCACCGGCGCATCGTCCACCTGGTCAAGGACAGCGGCAAGCTGGATGCGCCAGTTGGTCAACCGCGTCCAGGCCAGATCGGTGTCTCCGGCTTTGTAGGTCGAACGGATGCGTTCCAGGGCAGCACGCGGATCAGGCTCGTTGGCCGAATCGGTGATGCGGCGGTGTGCGATGCTGCCGATAGAGGTTTCGCAGGCGTTCTCGGGGGCACCGTGAGGCCACCAGGCAACAATGGGAGCGTCTGGCAGGAGCAGCCCGTTGACCAGCGATTCGCTCTCATGCGCCAGCCGGCCGTAACCGCGCAGGACAATCACCTCGGAGGCACCCGCGTCGCCTCCTACGCGAATTTGTGCATCAAGGCGGTCGGGGGCCTCGCTGCCGGCATCGGCCATGACTATGATCCGGCAGGGGTGTTCGCGGCTGGCCTCGTTGGCCGCCTCGATGGCTTCCTCCTCAAGCCCGGACTTGGTGACTACCACAAGGGTGAGCACCCGGCCCAGGGCGATGACACCGCCCTGTTCACGCAGGGCGGTGATCTTCTTGGAGATCTTGGAGGTAGTTGTGTCGGGAAGATCTACGATCATGGCCTTCTCCAGGTTCGTCCGTCGCGGGCAAGCAACTCGTCGGCTGAAGCCGGTCCCCAACTGCCGGGAGCATAGGGTTCGGGCTGGTCATCCAGGCTGGCCCAGTATTCCTCGAAGGGATCCAGGATCTTCCAGGACAGCTCTACTTCCTCGTGCCGCGGGAACAGCGGCGGCTCGCCCAGGAGGACGTCCAGGATGAGTCGCTCGTACGCTTCAGGGCTGGATTCCGTAAAGGAGTGACCATAGCCAAAGTCCATCGTGACGTCGCGGACTTCCATTTGGGTCCCCGGCACTTTGGATCCGAAGCGTATGGTTGCACCTTCATCGGGCTGGACCCGGATGACCACGGCGTTCTGTCCGAAGTCGTCTTCGCTGTGATCGCGGAAGAGCAGGTTGGGGGCACGCTTAAGGACCACGGCGATTTCCGTGACGCGGCGTCCCAGGCGTTTCCCTGCGCGAAGGTAGAAGGGCACGCCATGCCAGCGGCGGGTGTTGATGTCCACACGGATCGCGGCATAGGTTTCGGTTTTGGAGTCGGCAGGGATGCCGTCTTCTTCAAGGTAGCCCTGGACCACTTCGCCGCCCTGGAGACCACCCGTAAATTGTCCGCGGGCGGAATGCGTGGAGAGGTCCTCCGGCAGCTTCACGGCTGCGAGAACTTTCTCCTTCTCGGCACGCAGATCGTTCGCGTTGAAGGAGATGGGCTCCTCCATGGCGGTCAGGGCCAGGAGCTGCAGGAGGTGGTTCTGGATGACGTCCCGCGCCGCGCCCACGCCGTCGTAGTAGCCGGCACGGCCGCCTGTCCCGATGTCCTCGGCCATGGTGATCTGGACGTGGTCGACGTAGTTGGCGTTCCAGAGCGGCTCGAACAGCTGGTTGGCGAATCGCAGCGCCAGGATGTTCTGGACCGTTTCCTTGCCAAGGTAGTGGTCGATTCGGAACACGGCATCCTGCGGGAATACGGACTCCACGATGTCATTGAGTTGCCGGGCCGACTCGAGGTCGTGGCCGAAGGGCTTCTCGATGACAACGCGACGCCACTGCCCGGCGGGAGCCTCGGCCAGTCCGTGCTTGGACAGCTGCCGGCAGACCTGCTCGAACGCCTTCGGCGGAATGGACAGGTAGAAGCCGTGGTTGCCACGGGTTCCGCGGTGCTCATCAAGCTCATCCAGGGTTTCCCGCAGGCGTTTGAACGCGCCGTCGTCGTCAAACTCTCCCTGCACGAACCGGATGCCCTCGGACAGCTGGTTCCACACGGCCTCATCGAACGGCGTTCGCGAGTGGGCCTTGACGTTTTCCTTTACCTCGGCGGCGAATTCCTCGTTGTCCCACTCGCGACGGCCAAAGCCCACCAGTGCGAAGCTCGGCGGCAGGAGGCCCCGGTTCGCGAGATCGTAAACGGCCGGCATGAGTTTCTTGCGGGCAAGATCCCCGGTGACGCCGAAGAATACGAGGGAAGAGGGGCCTGCGATGCGGCTGAGGCGCCGGTCGCGCGGATCCCTGAGGGGATTGCGGCGACCGGCAGCCTTCCTGCCGTTTTCAGTTTCTGGCATGGTTTGCTTCTGTGCCTTAGCTTTCGAGCGCGCTGGCCTGGCCGGCCAGAGCAGCGACGATGTCCTGGAGCTGTGCAACGCCGGCCGCGCGATCGGTGAGGTGGAGGCGGAGCACGGGACGTCCGTGATCCTCCAGCACCTGGGCGTCACCGGCAGCCTGGGCTGCGATCAGCTGGCCGAACGTGAAGGGACGTTCCGGAATGGCAAGGTCCGTCGGGGACGCTGCCGTGATCTGGAGGAAGACACCGATGGCGGGTCCACCCTTGTGGAACTGACCGGTGGAGTGCAGGAAGCGCGGTCCCCAGCCGAACGTGACGGGCCTACCGGTGACGGCTGCAAGCTGGTCACGGACGCCCTCGAGCGGCGCGTACGCAATCCGGTCGAAATAAGCCTGGACGCTGAGGTAGCCGTCGCTGGCAAGTTCCGCCAGGAGCGCCTCAACGGCCTCCTCTGCGGACGCGGCATCGCCCAGCCAGGCGCCGCCGCGGACCTCTACGGCGCCGTCGACGAAGTTGGCGGGAGTCGGTTCGGGACGGGCGTCCAGGAGCCCGCGCGCGGCCACCTTCGCGGCTTCGACGTCGGGCTGGTCAAACGGGTTGATGCCCAGCAGTCGACCGGCGACGGCGGTAGCAAATTCCCACACGAGCATCTGTGAGGCCAGGCCGCCGGCGACGGCGACCTCATTTTCGCGCAGCTCGGCGTCGGAATCAGCCGAAACCAGGCGGATCACCAGGATGTCGTCGGCGCCGAGCTTCGCCTCGGGCGAGTCCGATCCAGCGACGACAGGAAGGACCCCGGTGCCCAGCTTGCCGGTGGATTCGGCAATGAGCTGTTCGGCCCAGTCTGCGAAGCCGACTATGCCGGATCCGTCCTCGGCGATGACGATCTTGTTGCGCAGCGGGCTGGTCCCGCCAAGCGCGATACCGAGCGCCAGGCCGATGTTGTCGGCGGAGTCCTCATTCAGGACCTCTGCCGCTTCTTCGGCTTCGTCAAGGAAGGCCTGGATATCGACCCCGGCCAGTCCACTGGGAACCAGGCCGAAGGCGGTCAGTGCGGAGAAGCGCCCGCCTACATTGGGGTCGGCATTGAAGACGGCACGGTAGCCAGCTTCACGGGATGCCTTGTCCAGCGGGGAACCCGGATCCGTGACGATGATGATGCGGCTCTTGGCATCGATCCCGGCGTCGTTAAAGGCCTGCTCGAAAATCCTGCGCTGCGAATCAGTCTCAACGGTAGAACCGGACTTGGACGAGACGACGATTGCTGTCTCCGCCAGGCGGTCCGCCAGGGCAGCACTGACCTGTTCAGGGTCAGTGCTGTCAAGCACGGTCAGCTCGACGCCAGCGGTACCGGCAATGACCTCGGGGGCCAGCGAAGAGCCACCCATGCCGCAGAGGACAATATGGGTGACGCCGTCAGCCTTCAGCGAGTTCCGAAGTTCCAGGATCTCGCCGACGAGGGCCTGCGAGACGGTGGCCGCCTCAACCCAGCCAAGGCGGATGGCCGACTCGGATTCCGCATCAGGACCCCACAGTGTGTGGTCCTTGGCGAAAATCCGGCTAGCGATCCTGTCTTCGACGAGGGTCTGGATCTGCTGCTCGATGGCCTGCTGCGCGGCACCGGTGACGTCGTAGCTGAGTGTGCTCATGTGGATTAGGAAGCCTTCCGTGCAGAAGCGAGGGCGCCCTCGACGTCTCCGAGCAGTTCCTTCCAGCTGGCGACGAACTTGTCGAGGCCTTCGGACTCGAGGACGGCGACGACGTCGTTGTAGGACACGCCGATTGCTTCCAGGGCGTCCAGGACGGCGTTGGCCTCGTTGTAGGTTCCGGTGACAGTGTCGCCGGTGACGACGCCGTGGTCGAACGTGGCTTCGAGGGTCTTCTCCGGCATGGTGTTGACCACGCCGGGGGCGGCTAGCTCAGTGACGTACAGGGTGTCCGGGTAGGCGGGGTCCTTGACGCCGGTGCTGGCCCAGAGGGGACGCTGGGGGAGTGCGCCGGCCTCAGCCAGCACAGCCCAACGCTCGGTGGAGAAGAGCTCTTCGTGGACCTGGTAGGCCAGGCGTGCGTTGGCAACGCCGGCCTTGCCCTTCAGGGCCTTGGCCTCGTCGGTGCCGATCTTGTCCAGGCGCTTGTCGATCTCGGTGTCCACGCGGGAGACGAAGAACGAGGCAACGGAGTGGATCTTGGAGAGATCATGCCCGTTTTCCTTGGCCTGCTCCAGGCCGGACTGGAAGGCATTGATGACGGCGCGGTAGCGCTCCAGGGAGAAGATCAGGGTCACGTTGACGCTGATGCCCTCGGCGAGCGTGGCCGTGATGGCCTCGAGGCCCTCAAGGGTGGCCGGAATCTTGATGTGCACGTTGTCCTTGCCGACCCGCTTGTACAGGTGCTTGGCCTCGGCGATGGTGCCGGCAGTGTCCCAGGCAAGGCGGGGGTCCACCTCGATGGAGACGCGGCCGTCGACGCCCTTCGTGGCGGCGGCCACGGGGGCGAAGAGGTCACAGGCATCGGCGACGTCGGTGGTGGTGATCTCGAAGATGGTCTCCTCGAGGCTGGAGCCCTTGGCCGCGAGTTCGGCGATCTTGCCGTCGTAGTAGTGGCCGGTGGTGATCGCCTGGTGGAAGATGCTCGGGTTGGTGGTGACACCAACGACGTTCTTCTCGTCAATCAGCTTCTGCAGGCTGCCGCTGGAGAGTCGCTCACGGGACAGGTCGTCAAGCCAGATGGAGACGCCGATGTCGGAAAGCTTCTGCGTGGGGGTGGTAGTCATTTTCAGTTCTCCTTGAAATTCAGGTTTTCAGGCCGACAGGCCTGCGAGGGAGTCCTTGGCCGCGGCCGTCACGGCTTCGGCGGTGATGCCGAACTCCTTGAAGAGCCGCTTGTAGTCAGCCGAGGCGCCGAAGTGCTCCAGGCTGATGGAACGTCCAGCGTCGCCGACGATTTCCTTCCAGCCCAGGGCGAGGCCGGCTTCCACGGAGACGCGCGCCTTCACAGCTGCCGGGAGCACGGATTCGCGATAGGCGGCGTCCTGCTTGTTGAACCACTCCACGCACGGCATGGAGACCACACGGGCGGCGACGCCTTCAGCCTGGAGTGCTTCGCGGGCCTGGACAGCGAGCTGGACCTCGGAGCCCGTACCGATGAGGATGACGTCCGCGGGAACCGTCTGGCCATCCTTGGACGCCTCGGCGAGCACATAGCCGCCCTTCGCGACGCCGGCCGTGGAGCCGAAGGTGTCGCCGCTGGCCTGGCCTTCGCCGCGGGCGTAGGTGGGGATGTTCTGGCGGGTCAAAACGATGCCGGCCGGGTTCTCGTGGTTCTCCAGCATGGTCTTCCAGGCCGCCGCGACCTCGTTGGCGTCGCCCGGGCGGACCACGTCAAGGCCCGGGATGGCGCGCAGCGAGGCAAGCTGCTCCACGGGCTGGTGGGTTGGCCCGTCTTCGCCAAGACCAATCGAGTCGTGGGTCCAGACATAGAGGGAAGGGACGCCCATGAGTGCGCCGAGGCGGATGGCCGGACGCTGGTAGTCGCTGAAGATGAGGAACGTACCGGAGAACGCGCGGGTCCGGCCGTGCAAGGCGATGCCGTTCACGATCGACGCAGCGGCGTGCTCGCGGATGCCGAAGTGCAGCACCCGGCCATACGGGTTGCCGGTCCAGGCGTGCGTGGAGCGCGAGGCCGGGATGAACGACGGCGATCCCTCGATGGTGGTGTTGTTGGATTCGGCGAGGTCAGCCGAACCGCCCCACAGTTCCGGCAGCACCGGTCCGATGGCGTTCAGGACCTTGCCGGATGCGGCGCGGGTGGACACGTCCTTGCCCGCCTCGAAGGTCGGCAGGGCGGCGTCGAGCTCCACCGGAAGCTTCTTGGCTTCGATGCGCTCCAGCAGGCCAGCGCCCTCGGGGTTGGCGGTCTGCCAGGCCTCGAAGGTGCTCTGCCATTCGGCGCGGGCTGCGGCGCCGCGCTCCACGACCTGGCGGGCGTGGGCCAGGACGTCTTCGTCAACCTGGAAGGTCTTCGCGGGGTCGAAGCCCAAAACTTCCTTGAGCGCATGCACTTCCTCGGCGCCCAGGGCTGAACCGTGGATCTTGCCGGTGTTCTGCTTCTTCGGCGCCGGGTAGCCGATGATGGTGCGCAGCGAAATGATGGACGGCCTGGAGGTCTCAGCCTTGGCAGCCAGCAGCGCGGAGTAGAGCTCCTGGACGTCCTCCTTGTAGTCACCGGTGCGGGTCCAGTCAACGCGCTGGGTGTGCCAGCCGTATGACTCGTAGCGCTTCAGGACATCCTCGGTGAAAGCAATGTCGGTGTCGTCCTCGATGGAAATGTGGTTCTCATCGTAGATAACAACCAGGTTGCCCAGCTCCTGGTGGCCGGCCAGCGAGGAAGCCTCGGAGGTCACGCCTTCCTGGAGGTCGCCGTCGGAGGCGATCACCCAGATGGTGTGGTCGAACGGGCTCTCGCCGGCGGGAGCATCGGCGTCGAACAGGCCGCGCTGGCGGCGCTGCGAATACGCGAAGCCGACCGAAGAGGCCAGGCCCTGGCCCAGCGGTCCGGTCGTGATCTCCACACCCGCGGTGTGCTTGTACTCAGGGTGGCCCGGCGTGAGGGAGCCCCAGGTGCGAAGGGCCTCGAGGTCCTTAAGCTCCAGCCCGTACCCCGAAAGGAACAGCTGGATGTAAAGGGTCAGCGAGGTGTGGCCAGGAGACAGGATGAACCGGTCACGGCCGATCCAGTCCGGGTTCTTCGGATCGTGGCGCATCAGCTTCTGGAAGAGAAGGTATGCGGCGGGGGCGAGGCTCATGGCAGTGCCGGGGTGACCGTTGCCCACCTTTTCGACAGCGTCGGCTGCCAGGACGCGGACCGTGTCTACCGCCCGCTGGTCCAAATCAGTCCATGACAGTTCTTGCTCTTCCAAATGTGGCACGAAAACCGGGCCCCTCTCTGTGCTGACGGCAGGCGAAATGGACAGGCCGATCCCGGGGCACAGGTATGGCTCCCGCTGCGAAATGTCTACCAGCCGTTCACCATTGAAACGTTGATCTATCATTCAGCCGCTCAAAGCAGGGCAAGAATACGGTTTCCCATAGAGCTCAGGACTGCAGTGCTGTTGCGTGCTGATCTGGTGACAGCTTAGCCCGATTCCATTGGCTGGTCAGGAGGAATCTCAATAAATGGACGCAAATTCCCTTTTATGAATCACCGCCGTGTTCGGGGTTGGGTGAATTAGTCGAAACGTGTTCGGAACAATGGGCGACACGGGAGCTGCCGGGCAGTGCAGGCTACCGTCGGGGCCCACTGTATGATATCTGGAGGCCACCAGCCGCACGGGCGGAGCCAGCCATGCCTGAAGATCTGATCCCGCCGCTGCGAGAACACCAAGACAGAACAGAGTGACTGCCAACGTGAGCACAACAGATACGTCCTTCAATGCCGCGCCGGCCCGCAAGGGAGGCGTCGCCCGCAAATTCAAGGCGTATCTGGCACTGACGAAGCCCCGTGTCATCGAACTGCTTCTTGTCAGCACTCTTCCCACGATGATCTTCGCCCAGCGCGGATTCCCGTCCCTGGGACTCATTGTCGCCACCCTGGTTGGTGGCGCCTTCGCCGCCGGCAGCGCGGGCGTCTTCAACTGCTACATCGACCGCGACATCGACAAGCTGATGCACCGGACGGAAAATCGCCCGCTTGTCACGGGCGAGGTCACCCCGCGCGAGGCCTTGGTGTTCGCCTGGCTCCTGGGCGCCGCTTCGATCGCCATCCTCTGGTTTGGGGCGAACCCCTTGTCAGCCTGGCTCGGTCTTGGAGCGATCCTCTTCTATGTGGTCATTTACACGATGATCCTCAAGCGCCGCACCGCACAGAACATCGTATGGGGCGGTGCGGCCGGTTGCTTCCCGGTCCTGATCGCCTGGTCCGCCGTGACCAACACTGTGGAATGGCCCGCCGTCGTACTGTTCATGGTTATCTTCCTCTGGACGCCCCCGCACTACTGGCCCCTGTCCATGCGCTACGGCGAGGACTACCGCAACGCCAATGTCCCCATGCTCGGTGCCATTGCAGGCGCCAAGGTCGTGTCCGTGCAGGTGGTTCTCTACGCCTGGGCCATGGTGGCTTGCTCGCTGCTGATGGTTCCCGTGGGCCGCGCAGGTTGGGTTTACACGGTGGCGGCAGTGGTCGCGGGCGCCTGGTTCCTGTATGAATCGCACAGCCTCTATAACAAGGCCCAGGGCGGCGAGGTATCCAACAAGGGTGCCATGAAGGTTTTCCACGGTTCCATCAGCTACTTGACGCTTCTCTTCATCGCCCTCGCAGTGGACCCGTTCGTCGGTTCACCGATCATCGCCGGCTAGCCAAAACACCCTCTCTCACCTCCCGCCGGCCCGCTGGAACCGTCCTTACCAGACTTGACGGAGGGTGTTGGCTTGGCGGCACAGACGTGAAAGAACGTCGGAAAAAGGCGCACCAGACGTGAGGGAGCGTCGGGTGGAAGGGGCAGACCCTATTTAACCGGGCTGAAGCGGGCGATATCCGCAGCGTTGGTCGCCGCTGACATCAGCAGGGCAGCACCGAGCATGTGCGCGCCGACCAGCAACGCAGGGATTCCGTTGTAGTACTGCGTGAAGCCGATGATCGCCTGAAGTATCGTGACGCCGAGCAGCAGGAACACTGCCGTGCGGAAAGCCCCGCGGATCCCGTGTAGCAGGACCAGGACCAGTGCGACGGCGGTCCCCGCCGTGATGAGGTAGGCCGGTACTGCGTGGATGTGCGAGAACAGGTCCCAGTCCAGGTTGTTGCGTGGGGCGTCGGCATCACCGGCGTGCGGTCCGGCGCCAGTCACCACGACGCCGAGCATGACCGCGATGGCGGAGAAGACGGCGACAGCCATCATGATGGGGCGAAGCGCACCGGGGAGCGGATCATGGATCCTTGTCATGAATTGGCCCGTTCGACCGTATGCCCGGTTGACGAGCAGTGTGGCGAACACCACTAGGGCCATGGAGACCAGGAAGTGCAGGCCCACCACCCAGGGGTTCAGGCGGGTCAGGACGGTTATGCCGCCGATGACAGCCTGGGCCGGAATGCTTGCGAGTAGCCCCAAGGCCAGTAGGAACAGGTCCCGGCGTTCCTTGCGAAGGTTCCATAAGTAGACGAGCATCAGCGCCGCTACGGCGGCTAGGGCGAAGGTCAGCAGGCGGTTGCCGAACTCGATGAAGCCGTGGATGCCCATCTCGGGAGTGTTCACGAGCGAATCGGCGGTGCAGCGCGGCCAGGTAGGGCAGCCAAGACCTGAGGCGGTCAGGCGCACGGCACCTCCGGTGACTACCAGGACGGTCTGCCCGATCAGGGAAAGCACGGCGAGCCGTCGGATAGTGTTGTCCACCTCTGCCGGGAGCTTGCCGGCAAGTCGCCGAAGGGTCTGAGGAAGGCGTGAAGCCGTGCTCACAGTTTTCTCGATTCCTTGTGTGTTTGGCCGGTTGCCACGTGATCGCCTATTTCCATGTGAACCCTAGTTCCATTTGAACCAGCGAATCGCGGCCAGGGAAGCGACGACGGTCCACGCGAGCAGGATGAATGTCGACGTCCATGCCACAGCGCCATGGAGGAAGGCGTCCCTCAGGGCCTGTCCCAGTGCGCCGGACGGCAGGTAGTGCACGATGTTTTGGGCAGGTATGGGCAGTCGTTCGGCGGGCAGCACGATACCGCCCAAGGCCCCCAGCAGGATCCACAGCAGGTTAGTGATTGCCAGCGTCGCTTCGGGGCGGACCGTCCCGGCAACCAGCAGCCCGAGTGAGGTAAAGGCCGCGGCCCCGAGGACAAGGAGGGTCAGGCCCGGAAGCCAGCCGTCCGCCCGCGGCTGCCAGCCCAGGGCGACGGCGGCCCCTCCAACCACGATGACCTGCAGGACCAGCACAGCCAGGACGGCAAGAACCTTGCCCAGGATGAGGCCGGTCCGGCCCAGCGGCGTGGTGGAGAGGAAGCGCAGCACTCCGTAGCGGCGGTCGAAACCCGTGGCGATACCTTGTCCCGTAAAAGCCGTGGACATGGCGCACAGGGCCAGGATGCCCGGGGTCGCTACGTCGATCCTGCTGGAGCCAAGGCCGTCGAGGAACGGGGTGACTGTCAGGCCGAACAAAGCCAGCAAAGGAAGAATGACTGCCAGGATCAGCTGTTCGCCGTTGCGGACCATGGCGAGGGTCTCGTACTTCCCTTGGAGCACAATCCGGCGCAGGATCGACGACGGGAGCCGAGGAGACTGTTTCCCGGCTCCGGACGTGGCCAGGCCGTTGACAAGTCCGCTCATCGGAGGTCCCTTCCGGAGATGTCCAGGAAAACGTCTTCGAGGCTGCGTGCTTCGAGGCGCATGGAAGACGGCATAATGCCGCGCTCAGCCCAGCAGGCAGCGAGGGCAGCGAGGTCGCCGGGTTCCAGGGAGCCGCTCACTGTGTAGCTACCGGCCCGGGTTTCAGAGACCGTTACAGCGGAGCGAAGCACGCCGGTGAAGTCCAGCCTGGGAGCAGCCTCGAAGTACAGGGCGCGTTCATTGATGCCCTCACCGGCGGCCGTCTTATAGCGGAGCAGCTCGGAGACCGTACCCTCGGTGACGTTCCGTCCGGCGTCGATGATGTAGACGTAGTCCGCCAGCCGCTCGGCGTCGTCCATAAGGTGGGTGGTCAGGATGATGCCCATTCCCGCATCCCTGAGCTCTCCTACGAGGTCAAAGACGATCTGCCGGGACTGCGGGTCCAGGCCGGCGCTCGGTTCATCCAGGAACAGGACCTCGGGATTGCCAATCAGGGCAGCGGCCAGTGCGAGCCGTTGCTTCTGGCCGCCGGAGAGCCGGCGGATGGAGGTACGGCTAAAGGTGTCGATGCCAAGCCGCTGGACCAGCGGATCGATGGGCAGCGGGTTCCGGTACATTCCCGCAATGTGGCGGAGGAGCGGAAGGGGGCGGGCCGACGGCGGGAGGCCGCCGTCCTGGAGCATAACGCCGACGCGGGCGCGCAGTCCCGCATCGGCGGTGTCGGGGTCCTCGCCGAGCAGGGAAATACGGCCTCCAGTGCGTTTCTGCAGGCCCTGGGCGCATTCAAGCGTTGTGGTCTTGCCGGCGCCGTTGGCTCCCAGCAGTGCTGTGATTCGTCCCCGTTCGGCATGCAGCGACAAGCCACTGACCACCCGCAGCATCTTGCCGTCAAGGTTGGCCATCGGGCCAACATCCTTAATGAGTCCTTCGATGGTGAGGACTGGAGAGTCGGGGGATCGCACCACAATATTCTACGGGAAGTAGTAAGTTGTGCTGTTGGGTGGGCAGTCGCTGGCCGAAGCACGGCCCCCGCCAGACCGTAGCGCAGCCCCGAGCCATGGCCCGAACCACGGCCCGCAAGTGGGCGCAGGTCAGCCTAGCCTTACTGGATGGGGGAATGAAATTACGACATGATTGTGTTGTGTATTCCATGAGCAACTCTGTTTCTGTGCCCTCAGCGCGGCCCAGTGCAGCGGCAGCGCCGTCAGTCGTGACGTCCCTGCCTGACGCGGAAGACCGCACCCGGGACCGGGTGCTCGCAGCTGTGCTCGAACACGGGCCCGTCAGCGCGGCCGAGTTGGGAGACCTGCTCGGATTCACCCCTGCGGCTGTCCGTCGGCACCTTGACCATCTGTCCAAGGACGGTGTCATTGAGGTCAAACGAGTTGCCAAGGCAGGCGCAGGCGCCGGACGTCCCGCCCGGCGTTACGTGCTGAGTTCCCAGGGCCAGTCAAAACTCGGCGATGACTACCTCAATATTGCCAGCTCCGCGCTTAACCGGCTCCAGCAGCTGGCGGGAGAGGAAGCCATCCGGGAGTTCGCCGTCGAGCGCTTCTCCGATATGGAACGCCGTTACACTCCCGAAGTGGAACTCGCCGGGAATGACATCACCGCTCGCGCGCTGGCCCTTTCAAAGGCCTTGAGCCGCGACGGTTACGTCTCCTCGGCGGCCTCGATCGAGGCCAAGCCGCCGCTCCCGGCCGCGCTCTCCAGCGTCCAGCTATGCCAGGGCCACTGCCCCGTACAGCAGCTCGCGGCACAGTTTCCCGTGTTCTGCGAGACCGAGACCGAAGTTTTCTCCCGACTGGTCGGCGTCGACGTCCGCCGGCTGTCAACGTTGGCTGGAGGCGGTCACGTCTGCACCACCCACATACCTACGGGCCGTCCGGCCGCCCGGGAACCCCAGGGTTCCTCAGTGCAGCCGGCCATCCTGGACAAGGAATCCAACAACCAGCAAGAAAGGCCGTGATGACGGGTCAATTAGCTGAAGGAACAGCAGAGAAGGCGGCTGCCGACGGCACCGTGATCTCGGAGATTCTGGAGAAGAATCCCGAGCTCCATGGCATCGGCAACTACGAATACGGCTGGGCCGACAAGAATGACGTCGGCGCCAATGCACGCCGTGGGCTCGATGAAGAGGTAGTCCGGGACATTTCCGGCAAGAAGAGCGAGCCTGAATGGATGCTCGACCTGCGCCTCAAGGGCCTGAAGTACTTCGACCGCAAGCCCATGCCTACCTGGGGTGCAGACCTCTCCGGCATCGACTTCGATAACATCAAGTACTTTGTGCGCTCCACTGAGAAGCAGGCGGCCACCTGGGAAGACCTCCCCGAGGACATCCGGAACACCTACGAGAAGCTGGGCATTCCGGAAGCGGAGCGTAGCCGCCTGGTTTCGGGCGTAGCCGCCCAGTACGAATCCGAGGTCGTCTACCACCAGATCCGCGAGGATCTGGAAGCACAGGGCGTTATCTTCCTGGACACGGACACCGCCCTCAAGGAGCACCCGGAGATCTTCCAGGAGTACTTCGGAACGGTCATCCCGGTCGGCGATAACAAGTTCGCCTCACTGAACACTGCCGTGTGGTCCGGTGGTTCCTTCGTGTATGTCCCCAAGGGCGTTCACGTGGAGATCCCGCTGCAAGCCTACTTCCGCATTAACACGGAAAACATGGGCCAGTTCGAGCGCACCCTGATCATTGCCGACGAGGACTCCTACGTCCACTACATCGAAGGCTGCACGGCTCCCATCTACACCTCGGATTCGCTGCACTCGGCCGTCGTCGAGATCATCGTGAAGAAGGGCGCCCGCGTCCGCTACACGACCATACAGAACTGGTCCAACAACGTGTACAACCTGGTGACCAAGCGCGCCATCTGCGAAGAGGGCGCCACTATGGAGTGGATCGATGGCAACATCGGCTCCAAGGTGACCATGAAGTACCCGGCCGTCTACCTCGTTGGCGAGCACGCCAAGGGCGAGACCCTGTCCATCGCCTTCGCCGGTGAAGGACAGCACCAGGACACCGGCTCAAAGATGGTCCACATCGCTCCGAACACCAAGAGCTCCATCATCTCCAAGTCAGTCGCACGCGGCGGCGGCCGCGCAGCCTACCGCGGCCTGGTCCAGGTCCGTGAGGGAGCCAAGCACTCCGCTAATACCGTCCGATGCGACGCGCTGCTGGTGGACACCATCTCCCGTTCGGACACCTACCCGTACATCGACATCCGCGAGGATGACGTTGTCATGGGCCACGAGGCCACCGTTTCCCGCGTCAGTGAGGAGCAGCTCTTCTATCTGATGTCCCGCGGCATGCCTGAGGACGAGGCCATGGCCATGATCGTGCGCGGCTTCATTGAGCCGATCGCCCGTGAACTTCCCATGGAATATGCCCTTGAGCTGAACCGCCTGATTGAATTGCAGATGGAAGGATCCGTCGGTTAATAATGACTGATATCACTACTGAAAAGGCCCGCATCGGCGCGCCCTCAGCCCAGCCGTTTATTAACGGATTCACCGAAGAAGGCGAAAGCCTTTCCCCCATTAACGCAGGCGACGCCACCACTACGACGGCTGCGCCTGCCGCGGGTCCCCTTGGCGGGGCGTCGGTCAAGAGCCACTCGCACGGCGGGGGAGTCGGCGTTCCCGACAGCTCACGCGCCGGACGGCTCACCTCTTACAACCTGGCCGACTTCAAGCCCCTTACCGGCCTAGAGGAAGACTGGCGCTTCACCCCCTTGAAGCGCCTCCGCGGCCTCCACAACGAAGCACTCACCGGTGCGGCACCCAAGGTCAGCGTCAACGCCCCCGAGGGCGTCGTCGTCGAAACGGTCGGCCGCGACGACAAGCGCGTCGGCACCGCAGCCATCCCGGAGGACCGCGTCTCCGCCAACGGCTGGGAGAACTTCACCGAAGCGACCGTCATCACCGTGCCCGCCGAACTGCAGGCAAGCAGCGAAGTGTCCGTCCTCATCAACGGCTCGGGCACCGAAGCATCGGCCCAGCACATCGTGATCGTGGCAGAGCGTTTCTCCAAGTCCGTGGTGGTCCTGGACCACCAGGGCACGGCCGTTGTCTCCGAGAACGTGGAAATCGTCGTCGAGGACGGCGCCGAACTCAGCGTTATTTCGCTCCAGGAATGGAACGATGACGCCGTCCACGCCTCCTCGCAGCAGGCAAAGCTGGGACGTGACGCCAAGTTCAAGCACATCGTCGTCTCCCTGGGCGGAGACCTCGTACGAGTGACTCCTTCCACCCGCTTCACCGCACCCGGTGCGGAAGCGGAGATGCTTGGCCTCTACTACGCCGACGCCGGCCAGCACCTTGAGCAGCGCCTGTTCGTTGACCACGCCGTGGCCAACTGCAAGTCCAACGTGCTCTATAAGGGTGCGCTGCAGGGCCGCAACGCGCACACCGTTTGGGTGGGCGACGTGCTGATCCGCAAGGAAGCCGAAGGAACCGACACCTACGAGGCCAACCGCAACCTGGTCCTGACGGATGGCGCACGCGCCGATTCCGTGCCGAACCTCGAGATTGAGACCGGACTGATCGAAGGCGCAGGCCACGCCAGCGCCACGGGACGTTTCGACGACGAGCACCTGTTCTACCTCATGGCACGCGGCATCCCCGAGGACGTCGCCCGCCGCCTGGTGGTTCGCGGCTTCCTGAACGAGATCATCCAGAAGATCAAGGTGCCTGCACTCGAAGAGCGCCTGACCGAGGCCGTCGAACGCGAACTCGCCGCGAGCGAGCACTGAAACGGGCGGGCAGGAAAGTATGAGTGATAAGCCAAAGGGCGAACTTGTGTGCAACGCCAACGACATCCAGGTCAAGCACTCGCTGCGGATCCTGATCGACGACTATCCCGTGGCAGTCGTGAAGGACTCGATGGGCGAAATCCATGCGATCGGTGACACCTGCTCCCACGCGGACATTTCCCTGTCCGAGGGCGAGGTGGAAGGCTGTGCGATCGAGTGCTGGGGCCACGGCTCGCAGTTCGACCTGCGCAATGGCCAGCCGCTCCAGCTTCCTGCCTACGACCCCGTGCCTGTTTTCGCCGTGGAGCTTGACGGTGACGACGTGTACGTGGACGTGACCAATGTTTTGAACGGTGCCGCAGTCAACTACTAGGGCCGTGGTCAACTACTAGGCAGTCCTGGACCTGCACCGCAGGCAACCCTGCACCAGACTTACGAACGAAAAAGAAAGAAGAGCATGTCAACTCTTGAGATCAAGGACCTGCACGTCAGCATTGAGACGGAGCAGGGAACCAAGGAGATCCTGAAAGGCGTCAGCCTGACCATCAAGACCGGTGAGACGCACGCCATCATGGGCCCCAACGGCTCCGGCAAGTCCACCCTCGCCTCCACCATCGCCGGCCACCCCCGCTACACCGTGACCAGCGGCTCCATTACCCTCGACGGCGAAAACGTCCTGGAAATGAGCGTGGACGAGCGCGCCCGCGCCGGCGTCTTCCTGGCCATGCAGTACCCCGTAGAGGTTCCCGGCGTCACCATGACGAACTTCCTCCGCACCGCAAAGACCGCCATCGACGGCGAAGCGCCTGCCCTGCGTACCTGGACCAAGGACGTCAAGGCAGCCATGGAGCAGCTGCGCATCGACGCCGATTTCGCGCAGCGCAACGTCAACGAAGGCTTCTCCGGCGGCGAGAAGAAGCGCGTCGAGATCCTCCAGCTCGAGCTCTTCAAGCCGAAGTTCGCCGTCCTCGACGAGACCGACTCCGGCCTCGACGTCGACGCCCTCAAGGTCGTTTCCGAAGGCGTCAACCGCGCCCACGCGACCGGCAACATGGGCACCCTGCTGATCACGCACTACACCCGCATCCTGCGCTACATCAAACCGGACTTCGTTCACGTGTTCGTTGACGGCAAGGTTGTGGAAGAGGGCGGCCCGGAGCTCGCCGACCGCCTCGAAGAAGAGGGCTACGACCGCTATGCGGCAGGCGCCGGCGTCGCCGTTGCACCGGCTGTACAGGCCTAGTTAGGATCACCTTATGACCGAAATCAACACGGCGCGCACCAGCCTTGAGGACGTCGAGGAGGCACTCAAGGACGTCATTGACCCCGAACTGGGCGTCAACGTCGTTGACCTTGGGCTGCTCTACGGACTGAAGTACTCCGAAGAAGACGGTGCCCTGCTGATCGACATGACGCTGACCACCGCGGCGTGCCCCCTGACCGACGTGCTCGAGGAGCAGGTGGGCAAGGCCTTGGACGGCGTCGTTGATGACTGGCGCCTGAACTGGGTGTGGATGCCGCCATGGGGTCCGGAAAGGATCACCGATGACGGCAAGGACCAGATGCGGGCCCTCGGCTTCAACATCTAACCGTCCAAAGGCCCCTACTAACGACGACGGCGGCCGGTCACCTTCCCTGGAAGGTGGCCGGCCGCCGTCGTGCTGTCATCGATTGCTAAATTTCAGGGGCTGGCGACGGCGAAGGTGTCGCACTGGTTGATGTCACCGGTGGTGAAACCGATCTGGAACCACTTCTGCCGCTGCTCACTCGAGCCATGGGTCCAGGCCTCGGGAGTAACCCGGCCGGTGGCTGCCTGTTGGATCCTGTCATCTCCGACGGCGGCCGCTGCGGAGAGGGCATCCTGGAGGTCCTGTTGCGTGAGTGGATCGAGGAAGGGCCTGCCCGTCTGGGGATCCTGCTGGGTAGTGGCGTGTTTCACCCACAGCCCGGCGTAGCAGTCGGCCTGCAGTTCGGTCCGCACAGCGCCGGATTCGGGGCCTTGGGGATCCTGCTGCGCCCGGTCCAAGTAGCCCAGCACGTTCTGCACATGGTGGCCGAACTCATGGGCCACCACATACTCCTGAGCCAGGGGTCCCCCGGATGAGCCGAAGCGGTCAACCAGCTCCTGGAAGAATCCGGGGTCAAAATAAGCGGTAGTGTCCGCCGGGCAATAGAAGGGTCCCACCTCACTGGTTGCGGCACCGCAGCCCGTTGGGGTGCCGCCGGTAAAGAGGACCGTTTCGGGACGCGGATACTGGACGCCATAGTCCCTCAGGTAGTCGGGCCAGAAGGCGTTGAGGCTGTTCACGGTCCCGGTGATCCGGCAATCAAGCCGCTGGTCGGCGTCGGCCCCTGTCCTGCAGGACTCCGTGCCTTCCGTTCCCTGCGTTCCGACACCCGGCTGCTGGCCACCGCCTGTGAAGCCGTCCAGGAGCTGGGGGTTGAAACCTAGAAGCACCAGCAGCAGGGCCACGATCCCGCCGCCGATGCCTCCACCAATCTTGGTGCCGCGGCCAAGGCCTCCGCGGCGGTCCTGCACCTGCGAGGGGTCGAGCTGTGCTCGGTCGTCGAAACTCATATTGCTTACAGTAGACTTCACGAACGCGGCGTGAAGCGGTGAGGGACGGTAAAATCGACCGATGCCCTTCCTGAACAATCTTCAACGATGGGCCGAGGACCGTCCGGACGACACCGCCGTCGTCATCGGCGGCAGCGGCCTGAGCTGGAGTGCCCTCCGTGACGCCGCAGCGCAGCTTCTCCCGGCAACTCCGGCCACCACTGTCCTTGCGGAACCTAATTCCCTGGCTTTCGTGGAGGCATTCACGGCTGCCATGGCGGGGGAGCGGCGTTGCGCCGTCCTCGATCCCACTTGGCCCGCACCCATGATCGACGACGTCAGGCAGCGCCTTCATGAAGCCGGCCGGCCTGAGGCATTGGGGCCCGAGGCAGGGGCGTCGGGGGAGGAGAAGCTGGAGGACGGCGATCCGGCATCAGACTTCCTCATTGGACTGACCTCGGGCACCACTTCGGTGCCGAAGGCCTTCACCCGTACCAGGCGCTCCTGGCAGGCCTCCTTCGAAGCGTCCATTGAATTCTTCGGCCTGACGCCTAGGGACAAGACCCTGGCACCGGGGCCGCTGGCCGCAAGCCTTAACCTCTACGCGCTGTCCGAATGCCTTTACGCGGGATCGGCGTTCCAGACGTTGGAAACCTTCGACGTCGGCGACGCCCATGCCGCCATCAGCCACGACGGCGTTACTCGCCTGGTACTGGTGCCCACGATGCTGCGCCTGCTCAGTGAACGCGGCCTAACGGGCGGCGTGGACGCCTCGGGCATCCGGAGCATCATCTGTGCTGGTTCCAAGCTGGATGCCCGGACCCTGGAAGCTGCCCGCCGATGGGCGCCGAATGCTGCGATCCACGAGTATTACGGAGCCTCGGAACTCAGTTTCGTGTCGGGCACCCATCTCGCTGCGGGGGAGCCGTTGGATGCGGGCGGAACAGGGATTGGCCGGCCGTTTCCCGGCGTCGAACTTCGCATCCTGGATGATGAAGGCAAAGAACTTCCCGACGGCGACCACGGCAACATCTGTGTCCGTAGCGGCATGGTCAGCAACGGCTATCTCTGGGGCGACGACGGTAAGGCGCTTCGCTGTTTCGACGGCTGGTACACCGTGGGGGACCAGGGGTATCTGCAAGACGGCGTCCTGCACATCCTGGGCCGCCGCTCGGACATGATCATTACCTCCGGCAAGAACGTGTATCCGCATGAAGTGGAGTTGGCCCTGGCTGCCGTGCCGGGAGTCGCCGCGGCGGTGGCGGCTGGCGTGGCGGATGACGTACGTGGCCAGAAGGTGGTGGCAGGAATCGTTCCTGCCCATGGTGCCCTGACGGCCACCCAGCTGAAGACCGGCCTTGACGGACTCCTGGCGCGCGACAAGCGTCCACTGCAGTACTTCAGCCTCTCCGAACTCCCCGTGACCGACCGCGGAAAGGTCAGCCGGAGGGTGCTGCTGGACTGGATCGAAAACCAGGATGCGAGGGCACGGCTCCTTGCCTAGCGTCAGTTCCCCAGGGGACATCGATCCCACGCAGCCGGTCATCATCGCGGCACTGCGCACGCCCATTTGCCGGTCCGGGGGAGCCTTGAAAACGTACCGTGCCCACTCCTTGCTGGCGCCCGTGCTCGCTTCCCTGCTCGACCTAGCCGGCCTACACTCCGAGGATGTCACGGATGTCATCATTGGCAACGCGGTGGGCGGCGGGGGCAATGTGGCACGCTTTGCTGCCCTGGAGGCAGGGCTTCCGCCGGGCGTTCCCGGGATTACCGTTGACAGGCAGTGCGGCTCCGGGCTCGATGCGATAGTCCTGGCCTCGCGGCTCGTGGCGGCGGGCGGGGACGGCGTGTACCTGGCTGGAGGCGTGGAAAGCATCAGCACTGCGCCGCTCCGGGCGCATCGGAACGACGACGGCGAGCCGGACTTCTATCGGCGGGCCAGCTTCGTGCCGGCTGCCTATGGTGACCCGGACATGGGAGTGGCTGCGGAGAACGTGGCTAGCGAGTTCGGTATTTCCCGTGAAAGGCAGGATGCCTTCGCGCTTGCGAGCCATGCACGTGCCTCTGTGGCCCGGGCCAGTGGGGTGTTCAGGGGCGAGACGGTGCCGCTCCGGGATGGCCGGGGATCGGACGTAGTCACGCTTGATGGCGGACCGAGAACATCGCTGACCCCATCGGTCCTCGCGCGGTTCCCCGCAGCCTTCGTGGAGGGCGGTACGGTAACGGCCGGGAACTCCTGCTTCGACGCCGACGCGGCGTCCGCCGTCGTCATCACCTCACTCAGGCGCGCCCGCGAACTCGGAGCCGCTGACGGTCTCCTGGTTCTGGGAAGCGATACCGCCGGCGTCGATCCGCGGTTGCTCGGCATCGGGGCCTCGGTTGCCGCCGAACGGCTACTGGAATCGCACGACTTGGCTTCGGACCGGCTTGACCTCGTGGAATTCAATGAGGCATTCGCCTCACAGGCTTTGGCCTGCCTCGATGCCTTGGAGATTGCGCCTGAGCGGGTGAACCTCGACGGCGGCGCGCTGGCGCTCGGTCATGCCTACGGCGCGTCCGGGGCGGTCCTGGTGACGCGTCTGCTGGCCCAGGCCCGACATCGTTTTGACGCGGCGAGCGACGCCGGTCCTGTGGCTGACGGCGAAAAGCTGGCATTGGCGATGATCAGCATTGCCGGCGGGATGGGCACAGCTGCCCTCTTCCGGTACCTCCCTGAGCTGTAATCCCGGAGCTGTAGTCCCGGGAGTTCACTCATCGAGCTTTGCCGGAAGACCCGGCTACTCGTCAGCCTCGCCCAGCCCGCGAGCGGCCAGTGCCTCCCCGGTCTGCCTCGCGTAGGCCACCGTTGTGATAAACACCGGGAGCACAAGCGCACGCGGGTTCCGTTCAAGGCCACGGGCACGCGCCGAATCACGTACATCCGCGAAGGCGCCCGCGATAAAGGGAATGCTGCGCAGCATGATGGCTATGGTCAGCGCGAAGCGCTCGGGATCGGCTCCGAACCGCCGGAACGGCCTGGCCAGGGACACTACCCCGTCAAGGAGGTCCTGGACCGGCGTCGTAGCGGTGAGCACGGAGGCCGCCACGATGCAGAGCAGCACGTTGAGGACGATCCTCCCCGCAACCGGCCCGCCAAGCTGCCACCATTGGAACAGGCCGATGGCCGCCAGCACAGGCGCAACCAGCCAGACGGCCCTCAGCAGGCGCCGCACACCCGCGCCGGAGAGCAGGAAGACCCCGCACAGGGCAGCCAGGGCAGCCGCGGACACCAACCAGTCCGCAATGAGGAACGAGGCTCCGCCGCAGACGGCCACCAGCACGAACTTTGCCCAGAGGGGAGCGCGGTGAACGGGCGATGATCCCGGCACATAGTTCGCCAGCAGGAACCCGTGTCCCCTCATCCCCGGGCCACCTCGCGGGTGCACAGGGCCTTGTACCAGGCGGCTCCTTCGGCGGGACCGCCGTCGAACACCACTGATCCCTGGTCCACTACCAGTACACGATCCGCATCCAAGGCGAGCTCGAGGTCATGGGTGGACAGAATGACTTGCTGGTCCAAGTCGGCCAGGGTGCGCCTAAGGAGCTCGCGGTTCCGCAAATCCAGCAGGGTGGACGGTTCATCGAGGACGAGGATCTGCGGATCCACGGCGAGAACCGCAGCGAGGGCCAGGAGCTGTCGCTCTCCGCCGGAGAGCTCATAGATGCTCTGATCCGCCAAGGGAAGCAGTCCAAAGCGTGCCAGGGCTGCCTCGGCTTTCGCCCTCCTCTCCGTGGCATTGCGGACTGTGCGCCGAAGCGACAGCTCAACGTCCTCCCGCCCGGTGGGCATGACAAGCTGGGACAGCGGATCGGTGAAGACAAAGCCGACGTCGGCCCGCACCCTCCGGACATTCCGAACCGTATCGGCCCCGTTGACCGTGACGCGTCCGGAGCTTGGGACAACCAGGCCGTTGATCAGCCGTAGCAGGGTGGATTTTCCTGAGCCGTTGGCTCCGATGACGGCGACGCGGCGTTCGGAGACCTGCAGCGAAATATCCTGCAGGAGCACCTTGGGCTCGCTGCGGCCGTCCATGGTGACAGCCACGGTTACATCGTCAAAAAGTATGGAATCCACGTTTCCTGGTCCTTGCTTGCCTGAATTCCCGCTTTGTTGGCCCCTACTTGACGCGTCGGATCAGCAGGTCCGGAAATGCCTTATGAAGGGCGACGGCCACCACGGCGGCGAGCACATTCTTGAGGATGTCTCCGGGGTAGTACGCAAGGTCGGCGATAAAGGCGTTGGACAGGGCCAGCTTGCCGTTGACTACCATGCCCAGCACGCCCAGCGTGTGGACCAGCAGGATACTGCTCACCATCGCGCAGGCAAAGAATAGGGCGGTACGGGCCTTGGCGGTACGGCGAAGGACGATCGTCGCCAGCCAGCCTGCAGCGGCGGCGGCCAGGGGGAAAGCAATGATATAGCCGGCGGAAGCCGTGGCAAGGATCCCCAGTCCGCTGCGGCCGCCGCTGAAGATCGGCAGCCCGGCGAGGCCAAGCAGGACGTAGAGGCCGACGGCGGCAAAGGCGCGTCCCGGGCCAAGGGCCAGCCCTGTCAGCATGACTGCGAGGGTCTGCAGGGTGATCGGAACGCCAAGGCCGCCGACGGGAATCGCTGCGATGAGCGCCGATCCTGCCACGAGGGCGGCGAAGACTGCGATCAGCCCCAGATCCGTGGCGTTCCATCGCTTGCGCGACGACGTCTTTGGTTCGGCGGCGGTTTGGGTGTTGCTCATGTCGTGTCCTGTCTGGTGCCTTGCGGGAAGAGATGAAATGTCCCAACGCTGACACTACCCAGCGCGGCAATGGGCCATTTTGTAGGGGTTCCACCAGCAGCTTTGCAACGCGTTGGCGGGAGGGCACAAAAGAGGTCCGTTGCGTTCAGTTCGGAAGTGGCGACCGGGCAGGAGCTCTGCCGGTAGAATTGTCAAGGCCGATTGTTCGGCCCAACCGCCGCAGCAAAGGCCGGAGCACTCCGCGCAGCAGGCGTTCCCCATTGAAAGGCATTCCCCGAAGTGATAACTGTCCAGGATCTTGAACTGCGCGCCGGCGCCCGACTCCTGATGGACCAGGTCAATTTCCGGGTGGACAAGGGGGACAAGATCGGCCTTGTCGGGCGAAACGGCGCCGGAAAGACCACACTAACCCGTGTGCTCGCCGGGGAAGGACTCCCCGCAGCGGGCAAAGTGACGCGAAGCGGCGAGATCGGCTATCTGCCCCAGGATCCTCGCACGCCTGACATGGAACAGCTTGCCCGCGACAGGATCCTGTCCGCCAGGGGACTGGACGTCGTCGTCGGGAAGCTCAAGCAGGCCCAGACTGATATGTCCAGCGAAGACCCCGAAGTACACCGCAAGGCTATGAACCGCTACGACCGGCTCGAAGCAGAGTTCCTGGCGGGCGGCGGCTACGCGGCCGAGGCCGAAGCAGCCGCAATTTCCTCCAATCTGGCCCTGCCCGAGCGCATCCTCAACCAGCCGCTCAAGACCCTTTCCGGCGGACAGCGGCGTCGTGTGGAGCTGGCCCGAATCCTGTACTCGGGCGCGGAAACCATGCTCCTCGACGAGCCCACCAACCACCTCGACGCCGACTCGATCGCTTGGCTCCGGGACTTCCTGAAGGGCCACCAGGGCGGACTGATCGTGATCAGCCACGACGTCGAACTGCTTGAGGCAACGATCAACAAGGTCTACCACCTGGACGCGAACCGTGCCCAAATCGACTACTACAACATGGGCTGGAAGCGGTACCTGCAGCAGCGTGAGACGGACGAGCGCGCCCGCAGGCGCGAGCGTGCCAACGCTGAAAAGAAGGCCCAGGTCCTGATGGACCAGGCCAACAAGATGCGCGCCAAGGCCACGAAGGCCGTAGCGGCCCAGAACATGGCCAAGCGCGCCGAACGGCTCCTCGGTGGCCTCGAGGCCGTCCGTGAGAACGATCGCGTTGCCGCGCTGCGCTTCCCGGATCCTTCGCCCTGCGGAAAGACTCCGCTCACGGCCGAGGGGTTGAGCAAGTCCTACGGTTCGCTGGAAATCTTTACTGACGTGGACCTGGCCATCGACCGCGGCTCCAAGGTCGTTATCCTGGGCCTCAACGGTGCAGGCAAGACCACCCTCCTGCGGATGCTGGCCGGCGTCGACAGTCCCGACACCGGCGAGATCCTTCCTGGCCACGGGCTTAAGGTGGGCTACTACGCCCAGGAACACGAGACGCTCGATACCGATCGCACCGTCCTGGAGAACATGCGTTCCTCCGCCCCGGACATGAAGGACGCGGAAGTCCGCGGCATCCTGGGTTCGTTCCTGTTCTCCGGCGACGACGTCGACAAGCCCGCCGGAGTTCTGTCCGGCGGAGAGAAAACGCGGTTGGCCCTGGCAACCATCGTGGCCTCCAGCGCGAACGTGCTGTTGCTCGACGAACCCACCAACAACCTGGATCCGGCCAGCCGCGCCGAAATCCTCGGTGCGCTCCGCAATTACACGGGCGCCGTGGTCCTGGTCAGCCACGATGAGGGCGCCGTCGAGGCACTAAACCCTGAGAGAGTCGTGCTGCTCCCGGATGGCGTGGAAGACCTGTGGAACGAGGATTACCTGGACCTCATCACCCTGGCATAGGGGTCTTTTTCAGCCGGTCTCCGGCAGGTTTTCACGCCAGCTTGGATAGCCGTGTGCACTCATCCCACAATCGCTTTCGTGCTTCCGGATCTGACCCCATTCCCGGCGTCGGAAGTTCCTTGCGATTGGTCCAGAACTTGCCGGAAACCGCTGCAGTTTCGGGTGAGGTGGCGAGCCCAGACGGCGGTGTCGGCGGCTTTCTCGACGGGCTTGCCGAAGGTGTTTGTCATCCAGCGGAACGGGCCGCCGACGTCGTGGAGAAGGGCTGTGTCCTTGACGAGGCCCGGGTGGACGGCGTTCACGACCACGCCCGTACCCTGAAGGCGTTCGGCGAGCTCTTGGGTTGACGAGCACGTCGAGCTGGTTGTGGCGGGTAAGGAACTCATGCGCCGCCGAGCGGATCGATGCGTGTGATGAGAGGTCACAGGCAAGCGGCTCAAGCTTGGCGTTTGGGACTATAGCGCGGATATCGCCCATGGCCTCTTCCGCCCGAGCCTCGGAGCGTCTAACCACGACGACGGTGCCGCCTTCGCGCGCCAGCGCCGTCGCTACCGCTTTGCCGATGCCACCTGTTGCGCCTGTCACAAGCGCTACTCGCCCATCCATCGAAGGCATCGCTATCGTCTCCTGACGCTTAGTTGGCTATTTTGTGTGTGTGCAGCTCAAGGTCCAGGCTGTTTTTCTCCACATAGTCCAAAGCGCTCCTAGTAGCACCCACCGTAACTATTGAAGCGCCCAGCGGAGAAACAGCGATCCTCGGCGGGGTTGCCGTAAATTCTTTGAGTCGTTCGGCGATGGGCCCAAGCAGCACGCCGGCGGACTCTGCCACAGCGCCGCCGATGACCACCAGTTCGGGGTTGAAGATGGTTGCCACGACTCCGATCACCCTGGCCATCCTGTCTGCGAGGCGGTCCAGGATCTCTAAGGCGAGGGCGTCCCCGTCTGCCGCCGCGGCGAATACATGTTCGGCTTCTACGTCCTCCCCGGCGTGTGCTCGGAGGGATGTCACGGCTGTGCCTGCCAGGGCTTCTGCAGCCCAGGTCCTGGCCATGAGGGCGATGCCGAAAGTATCGCCTACGCCTTCGACATGCTTCAGGAACGCCAACTCGCCGGCGCCGCCGTGGCTGCCGTGTAGGAGCCGCCCGCCGTCGATGACCCCCGAACCGAAGCGTTCGCTGGAGAGGATCACCACAACGTCGTCCACACCGGCAGCCGCGCCGCACCAGCGTTCGCCCAAGGCAGCAAGGTTTGCATCGTTTTCCAGCAGCACCGTCCAGCCGTGAAGGTTCTTCAAAGCTGATTTGATGTCCACGTCAAAGAGTTCCCAAAAGTGTTGGGTGGCCAACACGTCGCCGTTTCGGTCAACGGGTGCTGCTATTCCGACGCTCACGGCAAGCACCGTGTCGGCAGAAGCACCTGCATCTTGAAGGGCCAACATCGCCGTCCGATCGATGACGGAAATACGTTCCTCGGCGGTAATTTGGACGCCGGGGATGCGATCTTCGGTGGTAATTTGGACGCCAGGGAATGGCTGACTGGACTTTCCTACAGTTTCCCCTCGGAGGTTTGACACCACCGCAGTGGCCTTTGCGATTCCAACATCCAGACCCAGTATGTATCCGGCATTTTCGTTGAACTGGAAGCGGCGGGCGGGCCGGCCTTTCTGGTACTCGCCAAAGGCGCGCTGGTTCTCCAGCTCCCGGATCCAGCCCCGTTCCATGAGCTCCTCGCACACGGAAATCGCAGTGGCCCGCGCGAGTCCAGTTGCCTGCATGACCTCGGTAATTGTCACTGCCCCTGAAGCTCGCATGAAGTCCAGAACGGCATTGGCACTTACTCGGCGCAGCAGCTGGGGCGCAGGCGCTGAGATCACAGAAGACATAAGTGTTGACCTCTCTATGGGTTACGCCACATAATACTTCAGTTAATAAATTTTTGTCTCAAATTAAATAAGATCACTAACGCCCGTCTAAGACTTTGTCGGCATGACGAAGACATGCTTGTAATACTCCACCGTTGGAAACGGAGAGTAGAAATGGCGCCACGGCGCTTCCGGCTTTGATGACTATCCCAGATGTTTCGGGAATGCCAAGCACCGGCTTCTCGTGGCGCAGGTTTAGTTTCAGCGCCACATGTAGCTCCTGGTCTGAGTAGTGGGGGAGAACCATCGCCCCCGTTACCAGCTTGAGACCGCTAAAATCCTTCAAATCTGTTTTGTTTTGGTCGTAGCCAGCTGCACTGTCAATGCTGTCAGCGGTGAGAATTGCCCCCGCGCTTCCGCCGTATAGGGAACCTCCGGTGGCGACGAAGTCTCTGATTGGGGTAATGAATTGTTGTTCGACAACATGGTTCAGTAGGTCGTACGTGTTGCCTCTACCGATAAAGATCAGGTCGAAGGCGACGAGTTCGGACGGGTCATGATGGACGAGGTCGATCCATGTCGTCAAAATGACGTCCGGCCAACGCTTAGCGATGTTTCCCCTAAGCCATTCATCAGCCCCCAAGAGCATTTCGCCACTGAGGGCGAACGGCCAGTAGAGCACCCGTAGTGTGTCTCTGAGCATTTCAATCCAGAGAAGCTCTTCGTCTTCGGCCGATCCTCCGCCGCCAAGGTAAATGGTTCCAGGCATGCCTCAATGTTTGCGTCGAAGAAAGTGTTCGCAAGTAAACGAGTCAGCCAGAGACGCTTTAATCGACTGTTTTCGAGACCAGAGATACCGTCAGGGCAGAGACTTAGATTGCCGGCTCCTGTTAGTTGAGTGCCTCAGCCAAATGACAAGCTGCGGCACGCCAATGATGGCGGCGAAGAGTGCCCCCATCCACGGAGTGGGGCCGCTCACAACAACAATCAAGAGAGCTAGCGGAAGTGCGATGCATAGAGCTATGACAGACCACAGCCTGGCCTTGCCGTCGGATTTCATGCTGTGATCCTAGCCATGCGTTGTCTTCTCCAACACCACTCGCTGCATAAAAGAATGCCGTGGGGTCACTATGGCATAGTCGTCCAAACCCGTGCCCACTAATGCAAAATAGCGCTAATCTCAGCTCGGACCAGTCGCTCGGCCATTTCGCCAAGGTCGAGGTTCAGGACGGCTTTGAGGGCGCGTGCCATGTTAGGGGCTGCGGCAAGGAATTCGGCCAGGCCCGGATCAGATTCCAGCTCCCGCCCTAGCCTTTCTCTCACGTCATCGGCGGTCCAGCGGCTGTCGGTGTGCTGACTGGTGAGTACAGTCCTGGTGTTCATCGCCCTGTCCCTTCCCTACGCCCTATGGATTGGCTTTGCTATAAGCGACTATGCCGTGTGGGGCTCAAGAATCGATCAGGCAACAAGGCCAAATTTGTGCAGGATTTGTCTAGATTTTCCTGAAGGTCGCCGTACCAGGGACCCCGATGCGTTGTAAGTGAAGATGCGGTAGCAGTCCGCCGTACTTGGTGCATCGTGCTGCAGGGTGTGTCCTGGCCTGGAGTGTATGGGTCTACCAACATCAGGCGGCACTGCCGCGCGACGTCAGGCGTTGGTGTTGAACCCGGTGAGATCTACTATTCTCCCCATGGCTGCGGCTTCACGCACGCTCCAGATGCCGGCGATTGCGAGATCCTCGTCTTCGTAAGGCTCCGAGGTGAGCATCACCGTACCGTCCAATGCAACCAACCGGAACCGGAAGGAATCTTCCGCGTCCAGATACAGTTCGAACTTAGCTGCCATTGTGGATCTCCTAGCGTCATGGGTACTCAGGGTATTAACCGCATAAACAGGCAATCGTGACGCACGTTCACCTGGGGCGTCGTCGATCCCGTTCCTTCGCGGCCGCCCTTTCAGACCTCAGACGCCCTGCCCCTCCTGGATGGTCGGCGTGGGTATCGACACTCTCGACGGTAGAAAGGGATGCCTCCCAAGAAACGTACGACGGCGCCATGGACGCGTCCCGTGGGCAGTGGTACCTTGCGAACAAGTGCCCGGGCATGGCCTTTGGAGGGCCTGAGCATGTGAGCCGGCGCAGAAGGGCGGGGCTTTGGAGCCGCAGTTATTTCTGGTCGGCAGCGGTGGCTGTGGGTGCTTTTTCTCTAATGAAGATCCGGGCAAAAGGAGTTCATGATGGCAACCTGTGATACCTGCGGTAACGACTATGACAAGGCATTCACCTTCACGCAGGGCGATGTCAGCGGCACCTTCGATAGCTTTGAATGCGCCATTCACGCTATGGCTCCTACCTGCGCCCACTGCGGCTGCCGAATTGTTGGCCACGGGACCGAGGTCGGAGATTCAATGTACTGCTGCGCGAACTGCGCCAGAAACCATGGGCAGGAAGCTGTAAGAGATCGGGCGTAAACCGGACCCTGATGACGGGGTGTATGCGACTGAGAAGTGCCGATGCTGCCCTAGTCAGAGTTGCAGCACCTATTGGTCGGTCGCAGCACCTCCGTCGGTCGCGGCACCGGGCGATGTGGCTTCGCTCGGGGTAAATCCTTTATAGAGGGCGGCCCTGACGATCACGCTGAGGAGTACCAAGTCATATCCGACCCAGGCAATGTTGACCAGGGTTCCTGCCGGTGCGCCGATGCCGGTGAACATGCGTACCAGCCCGGTAACTGCGGCCAGGACAAGGACCGCGATGGCTATGAGTTGGGGGCGGATCAGGGACCATGGTGGACCCCCGCCCTGTCGGGTCTTCGGGGTGACGGCGAAGCCGAGATCACGGCCGAAGAGGACGTTGGCGGCCGCCGTCGTGCAGGCTTTGATCCATGTAGGGAAGAGGGCCACGCTGTACTGCTGACCGCGCCAGGTTTTCCTGCCCCGGGCGGCGACAAAGAACAGGACCTGGTTCACGATCAGGAACGGAAGCAGGCGGGCGAAGAAGTCGACACTGAACGCGTCGACGGGCAGCACCCCGAAGCAAAGGAAGATGATCGGGGCTGCAATGTAGACCACCGCAGCAAAGCCCGAGAGGTAGCTCCACATCGTTGAGAAGTACATCAACCGCTGCCCGAGGCTGAGCCCTTTTTGCAGGAGCGGATTTTCGCGCAGGAACACCTGCATGGTGCCTTGGGCCCAGCGCAGGCGCTGGGTCAGCATGGTCCGAAGGTCTTCCGGCGCGAGACCCTTGGCCAGGATCTCATGATGATAGACGCTCTCCCAGCCCTGAGTATGCAGGCGCATGCAGGTGGCCATGTCCTCAGTCACGGAATTCGTGGCCATGGGCATCACGGGAAGGGCCTCATCAGCACGGTCCACATCCAGAGCCCGGACCATCCTGCGAACGGGGCCGATGGCCCCGATAGGGGACCAGTCGCGCTGGGCCAGCCGGTCAATCACGCCATCACCCAGCAGGCTGCCATAGCGCAAACCGTGGGGAAGGTGCCCCATCTCGTCCAGATCCGCCTCGAGGGACGCCAGGTCTGCCGTGACAATGTTCCGGGCCGCCGCATCAACCTTTCGCTGGAAGTTGTAGGTCACGAGTCCGACGGGGCTGTCCTCCCGCAGTTCCTGACGGGCGATGCGCACTGCCGAACCGAGATCATCCAGTGCTCGAGTTAGGTGCTGCCCGGCAGCGCTGTGCTCGCTGTGGGCCTGCAGGATGACTTTGTCCGCGTCCTTTAGGGTCTGCCGGACCGTGGCCGTGACCCCCTGGACGTACCAGGTGATCCCGACCTGCATAAGCGCCTCACGCCGAATGATGGCATTGGAGCCGCAGAAGAAGGCGGCGTTCCAGCCATCCTTGCCCTGCTGGATGGGGCCGTAGAACAGGGGAGCCTGGCTTCCCAGGATGTCATCATCGTTGACGTTGCAGAACCATTGCGGAGTCTGGACCAGGGCAACCTTTTCATTGTTGAAGTGGCCCAGCATACGGTGCAGGATCTGTGGTTCCGGGATCTGATCGGCATCCAGGATGAGCAGGAACTCGCCCTGCGTCGCGGCCAGGGCGTTGTTCAGGTTTCCGGCCTTCGCATGCCGGGGCCGGTTTTCCCATTCTGGAGAGCGGGTGATGTAGCCGATTCCCGCCTGCTCGGCGGCCTGCTTCATGGCGGGGCGGCCGCCGTCGTCGAGAATCCAGGTGTTGTGCGGGTAGCTGATGCGGCGGGCGGCGATCGCCGTCGTCATGACCAGATCGATTGGCTCGTTGTAGGTGGTGATGAACACGTCCACGCTGAACCCCTCAGGCGGGGCCGGAGGTGTCTGGCGTTCACGCAGCCGCCACATCGTCACGCCGAACAGGAAGGCATCGATCAGACTGTAGGTTTCGACCATGACCAGCGGCACACTGATCCATGCTGCCGACCAGTTCACGGAAAACAGCCACCGCCACACGATGTAGTTGATGCCCAGGATCAGGGTGAGTGCGGTCAGGATCCGGACCAGGAATTGGTGGTTCAAGAAACGCCTCATGTCATGCCTCAGTTGCACTGGTCCGGGTCACACCGCTGCCAACATTTATTAGCGGCGGTGCGACGCGGCATCTTGGGTCAAGAGTTCCTGGCTGCCAGAGCCGTAGCCAGGGCATTGGCTGAGGCGGTAGAGCTGTTGATTCGCCAGTCGACTTCCTTGTTGTGGTGGAACCAGACAAAGCCGGTAACGTCGGGCTGGGCTGCCAGGTACGAGACCAGGGAGGTGTTCCAGTTGGCTTTGGACCCTCCGGCCTCGGCAGACGCTGTTTCGGAGATGATGATTTGCTTGCCCGGAGCGAGGCTGCGAAGTGCGGTCAGGCCTTCACCAAGCAAGGCCGACGGCGACGTCCAGGAACTCCACGACTGTGACGTGCCCCAGTTGTAGCCGTCCAGGGCCACGATGTCGACGTAGCCGGCGCCGGGGTAGAGCCCGCTGAGGGGAGTGGATCCCCAGTACGGAACGTTCGGAGCCCAGACCCACTGCACATTGGTGGCGCCGGTTGCGGCCACGACGTCATGGACGTGGCGCCAGGCTGCAACATAGTCTCCCGCGCCGTTTCCGTTGGCGGCCTCGGCCCAGGGGTACCAGTTGCCGTTCATTTCATGGGCGAACCTGAGCATGACCGGCTTGCCCCAGGTCTTCAGGGCATTGCCCCAGCCCTGGATGTAAGTGTCGAAGTCTCCGCCGGTGATGCGGTCCAGGGCGTAGGCCGGCTGGTTGGCGCCGTTGCCGCTCCAGAGCCATGGTTCCCAGGTGATGAGGCTGGTCGCGCCGCGTGCGTCGACGGCGTTAAGGTCTGCGATCGGTGCGGCCCGGCTGAAGTCCTTGTACGACATAACGATCGACGGGCTCTCATTCACCAACGCGGCGACCGCGTTGAGTTCGCTCGCCGCCTGGGGACCACCCGGCGTCGACACGCCAAACCTCAGTGAGTCGGAGCTCATCGGCGGTGTGACCGTTGTGCCCGATGTCTTGGTCCTCGCCGCCAGTGTGAGGGGAGTGGCTTCGGCCGCGGTTGCGGCCTCCCGGCCGGCCATGAGGGAGGCCGGGCTGTACGTGACGGCGTACTGCGCCGAGGCCGAGGCCTTTCCGGCCTTCGCGGAAACCACAACCGTTGCTGACGACGTCGGCGGGATGGTGACGGTGGCGCTGAAGGAGCCGTTGGATCCGGTGGTAAATGGAGCACTCGCGGATCCCGCCGTTACGGGACCCGAGGCCTGGCGGGAGAAGCTGGAACCCGTCACCGTAACGGAGGCTCCGGCCGGACCGGCAGTATCATTTAGGGTGATCTCCGCCGGGCTTGCGGCCTCCGCCGGTACGGTGACGCCAAACAACACAGCCAAAGACACAACCAGGCTGGATACAACCAGCCGGACAAAACGATTTCTTTAACACAAACACTCCCCAGCATCAGTGAATCTCCGCACCCCTTGACGGGGCTGACAAGTTTGGTCCCGGTGGCCCTGCCAAGGCTCTGTGACTGTCGCCCCGACGAAGACCACCGGGGCCCCCCAATCCCCTCCCCTTCCAGCTACGAATGCAGCGGCCTACAAGGGGATTCGAAGACAATCTTGACAAACGGGCACGACCCAATGAGGGTTCCAGAGGAAATCCTCGGCAAATCCTGCGCTGTTCCTGCGGTAGCCTCCGGACGATAACCTGCCATCATAAGAGAAGAACCGGACAGTCTTTTCGGTCGTCCCGGTAGCCCGGGTCGCTATACTGGGGGCAAAGAGAGTGGGGGGTCATGTCAAGGGGAATCTGCCTCGTTGTTGAAGATGATGAGGACATAGCCGGACTCATCTCCCTCATCCTGACGCAGGAAGGCTTCGACGTTCACGCCGTCGGCACTGGCATGGCCGCGCTCAGGGAGGCCCCTGGCCTGAATCCCGCGCTGATTACCCTGGACCTCGGACTGCCTGACATTGACGGACTGCACATCGCCCAAGACCTACGGAAAATGACTGCAGCGCCACTGCTCATACTCACGGCCCGCGCAGCTGTCACCGATCAACTCGACGGCATGTCGGCCGGGGCATCAGGCTACCTGGCCAAACCCTTCCGGCCCCATGAGCTGCGGGACGCCATCAACCAAATCTGCCCCGCCCACAGCTGAACCTGCCACAGCTGACTTCAATTGGTGCGGGAATTAGTATCCCTGCGCGTCCAGAATGGCGTCTTCTTCTTCCTCGGCCGTGGGACGCTTCCGTTTGCGGGTTGGCAGAGTTCGACGGCGATTCCTACTGTCCGCCGAAGTGCCTGGACCGGCGCCGGTCACTTCGCCGTCGTCGAGTTCGCCGTCTAGTTCCGCATCAATCTTCGCGTTCCGCGCCTGCTGCCGCGCCGCGTAGCCGAAGCCGATGAACATCAGAATGCCGAACGCAAACCACTGCAGGGAGTAGGAGAGGTGAGTGCCTTCGTCGGTTGCGGGTTTCGGGAACGCAACCGGCATGGGCTGGACGGAGGGCGTTTCGGATGCCAGCTGTCCGTAGGCGCCTGTCAGGATCGGGTAGCCGAGTTCCGAAGCATAGGACGGGAGGTCGATCGATGCCAATTGCCCGTCGAGGGCGCCGCGATCCAGCTGTGGTTCGGAGTGCTTAAGCCTGACGACGACGGTCACCATACCGGATGGGGGAGCGGGGACGGAGTCCGGACGACCGGGAGTGTTATTTCCAATTGGCAGCCAGCCCCGATCCACCACTACTGCTTCGCCGGTAGTCAGCCGGAACGGGACCACGACCTCGTAACCGGGCTGGCCATTGAGGGGACGGTTACGGACGATGCGCTGGCCTTCGACGTCGTAGCTGCCGCGCAGTTCCACCTGCGTCCATTCGCGTTCGGGATCCAGTGAGCTGAACTGATCCTTGGCCTGGGAAAACGGGAGAGGCTCTGCTGAGTAGTTGGTGTTGACACGGTTGATCTCTGCGAGGGTCTCGGCCCGGCGGTCCATCTGCCAACGGCCCAGGAAGACACAGCCCGTTGCGAAGATGGCTGCCAGCAGGAAATAGCCCAGCCATTTGCTGGAGAAAAGGAAGCGGTACATTCAGTGGACCCCGCCTGAAACGGCCCCGGCATTCAGCGGCAGGGTCTCCTTCCAGAGCCCGCGGGTCTGCAAGTAGTCCTCCAGCCAGTCCCGGTGTTCCCCGCAGGCGAGCCAGACCTTGCGGCGATCAGGGGTGTGAATCCGTGGGTTGTTCCAGAGCAACTGCCACTCGGCATCAGCGCCGCAACCCTTGCGTGAGCAGATCGCGGCCGATTCGTCAGGCAGCCCGGTCCCTTCCCCTTGGCCTGACGCGTCAGGTCCGCCGAGATTGAAGATGTTCATGACGCTGCCCGTTCCTCGCCGTTTTTCCTGGGTGCATCGCCGGAACGCACATCCCCTGTCTCTGCCGCCGTCTCTGCTGTGACCTCTGCCGCACCCGAATCCGTTGAGGGGCCAGCCGTTGAGGAGCCAGCCGTAGGTGGCTCGTCCGGCACGAGTTCGCCCTTAAGGACGGTCAGGGGAACGTCTGCCTCGGCCGTGCTCGGGGCGGCCGCATCAAGTTCAGGTGATGCCACATAGTCCAGCAGTGAGTCGCTGTGGACTTCGGCTTTGTCGCTGCCATTTGCGATCACGACGGCGATCCACGGCAAGAATACGGCGCCAGCCACCGCCACGATCTTGAACCAGCCGTCCACGACGAAGATGAGGATGATGCAAACCATACGGATTCCCATGGCCAGGGAGTATTTGATCATTCGATCCCGCATGTCCTCCGAATGCGCAGCGGCAGCATCCGTGATGCTATGCACCTCGTAGCTGCCGGAAGGAGCGTCCGGGTCCCCGGGCGCACCCTGAAGGGGACGGTTTTCTCGTGTCACGACTGAATAATCACGCTCCAAAGCTTCCCTCCAATTCTCTCACCATCGCCTGATGCGCCCAAACCGCGCCAGCCCAGCCGACCCGGCAGCAGCCCCAGCCGAAGCCCCCCGCCCAGTCGGGCTTAGCCGCGCCTAGCCGCCCCTGCGGCTCGGTTGCGGCTCGCGCGGCTAAGATCAAAGGCAGGAAAATCCCCCTTTCATGCAGCATCCATGCCGCAGAATCTGGAGCGAACTATGTCTGAAGCAGTAAATTCGGGTCGCAGTGTCCTTATCACCGGAGGCAACCGCGGGATAGGACTTGCCATTGCCGAGTCGTTCCTGGCGAATGGCGACAAGGTAGCGGTGACGTACCGGAGCGCCTCGCCCCTCCCCGAAGGAATCCTGGGAGTGCAGGCGGACGTCACCGATGAGGCGTCCCTGGATGCAGCCTTCAAGGAAGTGGAGGCCGCCCACGGTCCCGTGGAGGTACTGGTGGCTAACGCCGGGATCACCAAGGACACCCTGCTGCTGCGCATGAGTGAAGAAGACTTCACTTCTGTGGTGGACACGAACCTCACTGGAGCCTTCCGGGTCATCAAGCGTGCCTCCAAGGGGATGATCCGCCTGCGCAAAGGCCGCGTGGTACTCATTTCCTCCGTTTCCGGGCTCTACGGTGCCCCGGGGCAGATCAACTACTCCGCCTCCAAGGCCGGCCTGGTGGGCATCGCCCGCTCACTGACACGCGAACTGGGCAGCCGGGGAATCACGGCGAACGTAGTGGCGCCGGGCTTCATCAACACGGACATGACTGCCGAGCTGCCCGAGGAGACGCAGAAGGACTACCTGTCCAAAGTTCCGGCCGGCCGCTTCGCCGAGGCGTCTGAGGTTGCCAACGTCGTGCGTTGGATCGCCAGCGATGAAGCGGCCTACATCTCCGGTGCGGTCATTCCGGTCGACGGCGGCCTGGGCATGGGGCACTAGCGCCACCGCAGCGGCGGGGGTATTCCGCTGCCAGTTCTTTCTGGAGACGCAACAATCCCATTCCTGCCCGTCGCTGGCATGATGGATTGCAGACCTACGGTATTTGGATGGTTTGAACAAAGGAGCTTTTATGGGACAGCTGGACAACAAGACGGCGATCGTCACCGGTTCTTCGCGTGGCATCGGCGCTGAGGTCGCCAAGATACTGGCGGGCGAGGGTGCCGCCGTCGTCGTCAACTACCGCCAGAAGGCACCCCGGGCGAACAAGGTGGTGGCGGAGATCGAGGCCGCTGGCGGTCGCGCCGTAGCTGTCGGGGCCGACCTCACTACCCAGGAGGGCGTGCAGGCCCTCGCCTCCGCCGCGATGGAGCAGTTCGGCTCCCTGGACGTCCTGGTCCTGAACGCCTCAGGAGGCATGGAATCCGGGATGGAGGAGGGCTATGCCCTCAAGCTGAACCGCGATGCACAGCTGAACATGCTTAACGCAGCCGTGCCGCTTATGAAGGAAGGCTCCCGGGTGGTCTTCGTGACCAGCCACCAGGCACACTTCATCGACACCGTTCCGACGATGCCCGAATATGAGCCCGTGGCCCGCAGCAAGCGCGCCGGCGAGGACGCCCTGCGTGCCCTGCTGCCCAACTTGGCCGAGAAGGGAATCTCCCTTGTGGTTGTCTCCGGCGACATGATCGAAGGAACCGTCACGGCAACCCTCCTTGACCGTTCCAACCCTGGCGCCATCGAGGCCCGCCGCGCCGAGGCCGGAAAGCTCTACTCGGTGCAGGAGTTTGCGGCTGAGGTTGCAGCAATGGTGACGGCCGACGTCGAAAGCGGACATACGGAGTACGTCGGTGGAGCCGACTACCTCAGCAAGGGTGCCTGACACCCCAGCCGGGAATCATTAAAAGCAGGAATTGCACAAAAAGGTCGCCCCTGGAGTTATCCCGGCGGCGACCTTTTTGTGCTCAGAACTATTTCAGCAAATGTTTATTACGTCGACATCCTTTGTGATTTTTCACACGCCTGCGATATGCCGCACGGCGTCCAGGTACGGCATGTTGATCGCTGCATCGGCCACGGCCCGAACGGCGGGCTTTGCGTTGAAGGCGACGCCGATTCCGGCAGCGCCGAGCATGTCAAGGTCGTTGGCGCCGTCCCCGACGGCGATGGTGTGTTCCAGCGGTATGCCTTCAGCGGCGGCCCATTCCCGCAGGTACTTTTCTTTTGCCGCACGGTCGATAACGGCACCCATGACCTTGCCGGTCAGGACGCCGTCGACAATTTCGAGTTCATTCGCAATCCAGTAATCCAGACCCAGTTCCTCCGCGATCGGCCCCAGGATCTGGTTGAAGCCCCCAGAGACCACGGCGACGATGTGCCCGGCTTCCTTGAATGCGGCCACCAGCTCGGCGGCTCCGTGGCTGAGGCGCACTTCTGCGCGGACGGCGTTGACGACGTCGGACGGCAGCCCCGCGAGGACAGCCACGCGGGCGTGCAGGCTCTGGGCGAAATCGAGCTCTCCGCGCATCGCCGCTTCAGTTACCGCTGCGACCTCTTCGCGCTTGCCTGCATAGGCCGCCAGCAGTTCGATGACTTCCTGCTGGATCAGGGTGGAGTCCACGTCCATGATGAGCAGCTTGCGGGGGGCGGCGCGTAGGCTCTCGGAGACAATCGCCGTATCGAGGCTGCCTCCGGCCGACTCGGCAATCCGATGGCGGAGCCGCGCGACGTCGGCTGCCGTGGCGGCGTCGAGTTGCAGCGCAAGGGTCTGGACTTCGAAGCGGGCGTCACCGGCAGTGGACTCGGAGGTGAGGGCCGCGCCCGAATCGGACAGGAGCCTGCGCAGCTGCTCCAGCTCCGGAGGGGACATTTTTAGGCCGTAGCTGACAGCAGCCAAGTTCGAAGTCATGGCTGCAATCTTAGTCAGCGGCACGACCGCACCCGAATTCGTTTCTACGGCAGCGACGCGGTCTGTTCCGGTTATCAGTCCCACTCCGTTTTGTCCTAGTGTCTACTGCTATGAGTGATGTTCTTGAAATGGCTTCCGTCAGCGTTGTCCGGGGTGCAAAGACGCTGCTGGACAAGGTGGATTGGCAGGTCAATGAAGGCGAACGGTGGGTCATCCTCGGCCCCAACGGCGCCGGAAAGACCACTCTGCTCCAGATCGCCGCCGCCCGGCTCCATCCGACAAGCGGGAAAGCCGGCATCCTTGAGGAAGTCCTCGGCGCCGTCGACGTTTTCGAGCTGCGTCCACGCATCGGCCTGTCCTCCGCGGCCCTTGCCACTCAGATCCCGGAACATGAAAAAGTCCTCAACGTGGTGGTCACCGCCGCCTACGGCGTGACAGGACGCTGGCGCGAGGGCTACGAGAAGGACGACGAGCGTCGCGCCTTCGCTCTGCTCAACGAGTGGGGCATGGGACCGCTCCTGAACCGCCCGTTCGCGACACTCTCGGAAGGCGAACGCAAGCGTGTGCAGATCGCCCGTGCTTTGATGACCGATCCGGAGCTCCTGCTCCTGGATGAACCCGCCGCCGGGCTGGACCTAGGCGGCCGCGAAGAGCTGGTCCATCGGCTGAGCGAACTTGCCCAGGACGAGGAAGCGCCGGCAATCGTGCTGGTCACCCACCACCTTGAGGAAGTCCCCCCGGGCTTCACCCATGCAATGCTCCTGCGCGACGGCGGTGTAGTCGCCGCGGGTCCGGTGACCGAGGTGCTCACCTCGGAACACCTCAGCACCACGTTCGGCCTTCCCCTGAACGTGATCGAGAATTCGGGACGCTACACCGCCACAGCCCGCCGCTGAGCCGGCGTCGCCCTGCCCTGTGGAAGCACTCAATACCCTTCTCATTTTCTTTGCGGGTCTCTGGGCCGGAACCATCAACAGCGTTGTTGGCTCCGGCACGCTCGTGACCTTTCCGGTGCTCATTGCGCTCGGGTACGCTCCGGTCACCGCATCCATTAGCAACGCGATGGGGCTGGTTGCCGGAAACATGACCGGAGCCTGGGGCTACCGCCACGAACTGAAGGGCAGGGGACGTCAACTCCTGCGGCTCCTTCCCGCCTCCCTGCTGGGAGGCATCACCGGTGCCTGGCTGCTCCTGCACCTGCCCGAGAGGGTGTTCCACTACGCAGCCCCCGTGCTCATTGTCGCCGCCCTGCTGATGGTGCTGTTCCAGCCGCGGCTCCAGGCGTGGGTCCGTGACAGGGCCGGCAATCCCGAACACGCGCTCCATGACAAGCGGCACGGCGCAGTGCTGGTCCTGCTGGTGTTCCTGGCCGGAATCTATGGCGGCTACTTCGTGGCGGCACAGGGAATCCTGCTAGTCGGGATCCTGGGCGTCTTCATGACAGGGACCATGCAGAACGCCAACGCCATGAAGAACATCCTGGTGCTGGCAGTGAACGTGGTGGCCGCGTGCTCCTACCTGCTGTTCGCCTTTGGACGCATCGAATGGCCCGTGGTGGGTTTGATCGCAATCAGTTCGCTCGTGGGCGGGGTCATCGGGTCGAAGGTCGGGCGCAGGCTCTCTCCTGTGGTGCTGCGGTCCGTGATCTTCGCCTTGGGGCTCGTGGCGCTCGGCGTGATGATCGCCAATCTGCTGAAATAATTCCCCGGTGACCTTCCATTACCTCGAAACCGCGGACGATCCTCGCGTCTCGGACTACACCAAGCTGACCGACGTCCATCTGCGCAAACTGCGCGAGCCGGAGGAGGGCATGTACATCGCAGAGTCCTCCCGGGTGCTCCGGCGCGCCCTCGCCGCCGGTCACCAGCCGAGGTCCTTTTTCCTTGCCGAGAAGTGGCTGGAAGACCTCCGCGACGTCTTCGCCAAGTACCCGGATGTTCCCGTCTATATCGGAAAGGCATCCCTGCTCGAGGAAATCACGGGCTTTCACCTGCATCGCGGTGCCATGGCGGCGATGCAGCGCCCGGCGCCGGTACCCCTCGACCAACTCCTGGCGAAGGCACGCCGGGTTGCCGTGCTCGAAGACATCGTGGATCACACGAACGTGGGCGCGATTTTCCGCTCGGCCGCCGCCTTGGGAATGGACGCAGTGCTGGTCTCACCACGCTGCGGTGATCCCCTCTATCGAAGGAGCGTACGCGTCAGCATGGGCACCGTGTTCCAGGTACCGTGGGCCCGCCTGGAGGAATGGCCGGGCGACCTGGACCGGATCAAGGAAGCCGGGTTTACGGTGGCGGCGATGGAGCTGACCGGCGACGCCGTTAACCTGGATGAGCTCGCAGCGCGCAATCCCTCCAGGCTCGCCCTGGTGCTCGGTACGGAAGGTGCGGGAATGAGTCCCGAAACACTGGCCGCCGTCGACCTTGCCGTAAAGATACCGATGCGTGTGGGAGTGGACTCCCTAAACGTGGCCGCGGCATCCGCGGTGGCATTCTGGGAACTGCGGCCCCGGGAGTAGAGGGAGAGTTCGATCGCAGCCGTGGTTTCGGCTATGATTGGTTGTTGGTCCGGGCACCGAAAGCGTTACCTTCGCGGAAATGCCGGAACTCCGGCACCAATCCATTCATACCTGGCAGCTGGCAAAATCCAGCTGTGCGAACAAAGGTCCCATTATGAAGTCTGAAATCCACCCGAAGTACGAAGCTGTTGTTTTCAACGACCTCGCTTCCGGCGTTAAGTTCCTGACCAAGTCCACCGTGTCTTCTTCCAAGACCATCGAGTGGGAAGACGGCAACACCTACCCGGTTATCGACGTCGAAATCTCCTCCGAGTCCCACCCGTTCTACACGGGCAAGCAGCGCATCATGGACTCCGCAGGTCGTGTCGAGCGCTTCAACGCACGCTTCAAGGGCTTCGGCGGCAAGAAGTAATTCACTTCACCCCAAGCTTTTCGAAATGCCCGCATCGCCGGAACTTCCGGCAGTGCGGGCATTTCCGTTTTCCGGCAGGATGAAGGCATGGCACCTGACATCACCCCTCTGCACGACGGCGGCCCGGCCCACCACGGCGAGTACAAGGTTCCCGGCGGGAAGCTCGTCGTGGTGGATTTCGACGTCGTCGACGGCCGCCTTCGCGGCCTATCCGTCAGCGGGGACTTCTTCCTGGAGCCTGACGAGGCACTCGCCGACATCAATGCCGCCCTGGAGGGGATGCGGGAGGACTCGACGCCGACTGACCTCTCGGCGGCCGTTACGGCAGCCTTGAGCGACGACGTCGTGATGTTCGGTTTCTCCCCGGACGCCGTGGCTGTGGCAGTGCGCCGGGCCCTGGCCAAAGCCACCGGCTGGGCGGACCATCAGTGGGAAGTCATTCCGCCGACGGTGCTGCCCACCCACGTCAACGTGGCGCTGGACGAGGTGCTGACCGAAGAGGTCGGCGCCGGCCGAAGGAATCCCGCCCTGCGATTCTGGGACTGGGAGGAACCGTCCGTGGTAATCGGCAGTTTCCAGTCCTATCGCAACGAAGTTCATCCCGAAGGAGTGGACCGCCACGGCGTGACAGTGGTGCGCCGTATCAGCGGCGGGGGAGCGATGTTCATGGAGGCGGGGAACTGCATCACATACTCGCTGTATCTTCCCCAAACACTCGTGGACGGCATCAGCTTCGCCGACTCGTATGCCTTCCTGGATTCGTGGGTAATGGCGGGGCTGGAGAAGTTGGGCATCAGTGCCTACTACGTTCCGCTGAACGACATCGCAACGGACCAGGGAAAGATCGGCGGGGCCGCGCAGAAGCGGCTGGCTAACGGGGGCATGCTTCACCACGTGACCATGAGCTATGACATCGATGCCGGGAAAATGGTTGAGGTCCTCAGGATCGGCAAGGAAAAGCTGTCGGACAAAGGTACGCGCAGTGCCAAGAAACGGGTCGATCCCCTCCGCCGGCAAACCGGCCTGTCACGGAGCGACATCCTTGCAGCACTGCAGGAGGTCTTCACGGAACGATACGGAGCTGTGGAGGTTGCCCTGAGTGAGGCCGAACTGGCCGCGGCCAATGAGCGGGTTGCCACGAAGTTCGGCACCGCGGAATGGCTTCATCGGATTCCGTAGCGGGTATTCGTGGTGAATATGGACAGGGCCTCTACTTGAACGATGTATCCTCGTCCGAGTTGGGAACGGGATCGTCATTGACTCGTTCCCTGCTCCGATCCCGGATGAGGCCGCTCGCCGCGATCTCCCTGGTCTGGAAAACACCTGCCGCCGCAGCCTTCTTGCTGTGGTACTTCACCGACACGGCGACGACCTTTCCGCTACCGTCAAATAGGTGTACCTGGTAGCCGCCGCCGGGTGCATCTATGAGCTCGAAATGCCCGGCCATGGTGCCTTGCGTCCTTTCATCAATCGCTGGACAGGGGTCTCGCTCTTCACGGTAGCTTCAGGCTCCGGAGTATTCGTCACGGATGCAGGGCCGCCGGAAACTTCACGGCGCTCCAGCTCCTCCGTCACCAGCTCCAGCAGTTTCCTGGCCGAGTCTGAGAGCTCATGAACCGAATCAGGCCCAACCACTGCGTCACACTTGAGCAGCACCGAGCGAAGACGCTGGAGCTCCCGCGAAGGCACAAGCGGCCAGCGGCGAAAGGACCTGAAGACTGATTCGTGGTCTGAATCGCGCGCTGTTGTGAGCGTTTGCGATCCGGGATTAAGGGGGGAAGTGGCATTCGACGTGTCACGCATGGCGCGAAAACTTTCTGAGAAGCGCATACAGCCGACTGCGTGACTTCTCTCAGGATACGTGCTGCCTATGAACCACGTCACGTCCTTGACGCAACATGACTCTCCCCACGCCTATAGGAACCGAATCTCAGCTCACCGGATTCGATACCGTTGCGACACCGCCGCCGCACCTGCTGCCTGCGCAGTCAGTGCCCTGAGAAGATGGCTTTGCTGCTCGATGACGATCCTGCGCAGTGCCCGCGGCGCCTTCGGATGGGTTTCGAGCCAGTCAGTGGTACGACGCACCACCGGATGCTCTGCGGGAACGGCGTCCGCTTCGAGATCTTGTTGGGACGGATACAATCCCCGCACGATCCTCCCGGCTATCTCAATGCTCCGCTCGCTCCACACGCGTTCCAGGCACTCGAAGTATGGCTCGATGTAGGCATTGAGCAGACCAGCCGGAGCGGTGTTGAACCCGGTGATGGTTGCGCTCAGCAGTTCGTTGGAAAGCTCACTCGAGTTGACCACGGAATTCCACGCCGCGGCCTTGATTTCGGGATCCGGCCAGGCAGCTAAAGCCGTAGCGTGGCCGGCGCGGCCCGACGCCGTCTTGTCGGCGGCCAGCTCGGCGTCGAGTTCCGTCTTGTCGGCGATTCCGTGGGCCGCCAGCGCGTGCCAGAAAGCCCACCGCAGCTCGGCGTCCACCGTCAGGCCAGGAACCGCCTGAGTCCCGTCCAGCAGCCCGCGCAGCAGAGTCAGGGCTGAATCTTCATACCTGCTCATTTCGGCGGTCGCACGGGCCCAGGCCAACTGCTGGTCGGAGCTCGAGGCGGCGGTGTGCAGTTGCGTTACTGCTGTGTCGAGGAAGCGCGTGCGCATGTCCCCTCGCGACTCCGCGGGTACGTAGTGTTTGAGGGCCGCCATGGCGTTGGACTGGATATTGAGGAGAACGCCCATTCCCGTCTCCGTCGGCGCAAACTGTTGGACGGCCCGAACGTACAGCTCGGCCGGCGATACGCCGTCGCGTGCAGCGTCCCACAGGGCAGTCCAGCACAATGCCCTCGCCATCGGATCGGTGATGCGATCCAGCGAGGTGCGGACCGTAGCCTCGGATAATGGATCCAGCCGAACTTTCGCGTAGCTCAGATCCTCGTCGTTGAGCAGGAGCAGCGCCGGCCGCGGCTTCCCGTCCAGTTCCGGTACGCCGGTTAGCGCTCCGTTGACCTCCACCGTCACCGAGTCTGTACGGACGAGGGGTCCGTCCTCGCCGTCGAAGTCGTACAGGCCAACCTTCAGCAGGTGGGGACGGTTCTCGGTCTTCCCGGTCGCAGGATCGAGGGCATCCTGCCTGATCGAAACCCCGGCCAACCGGTTGGAGCCACTCTCCGGCCGGACGCCGTCGTCGTTGATATCCGCACTGAGCGTGGAAATCCCGGAAGTCTGAAGCCAGCGTGCGGACCATCCTGTGAGGTCCCGCCCGGAGGAGCTTTCCAAGGCAGTCAGCAGGTCCTGAAGGGAGGTGTTGCCGAATTCGTGATCCCGGAAGTAGCGGCGGGCTCCCTGGATGAAGGCCTCGAACCCGACATAGGCCACAAGCTGCTTCAGGACCGAGGCGCCCTTGGCATAGGTGATGCCGTCGAAATTTTGCTTTGCGGCTTCGAGGTCTGGGATGTCGGCCACAATCGGATGGGTTGTAGGCAACTGGTCCTGCACGTAAGCCCAGGCCTTGCGCTTGTCCGCGAAATTCACCCAGGCAGTGTCCCAATGGGTGGCCTGGTCCACGGCAAGTGTGCCCATAAAGTCTGCGAGTGACTCCTTGAGCCACAGGTCGTCCCACCAGGCCATGGTCACCAGGTCGCCAAACCACATGTGCGCCATCTCGTGCATCAAGGTATTCGCGCGACCCTGATACTGCGAATCCGTGGCTCGCGACGTGTAGATGTACTTGTCAGTGAAGGTCACCAGGCCGGGATTTTCCATCGCGCCAAGGTTGTACTCAGGCACAAAAGCCTGGTCGTACTTGCCCCAGGGATAGGGGTAGTCGAAGAGTCCGTGGAAGAAATCCAGACCTGCCTTGGTCAGCCCAAACAGTTTGTCCCCATCGAAGGACTCCTTCAAGGACGCCCGGCAGTAGAGGGCCAGCGGCACCTCCAGGACCCTGCCGTCGTCAAACCTCTTGCTCCAGTGGTCCTCTGCCTTGAAGTAGGGGCCGGCCAGGACCGAAGTGATGTACGTGGACATGCGCTTGGTGGGTGCAAAATCCCAGCGACTCGTGGCTGGGTCGCTCGTCAATTGGACGCGGTCCGCCTCAGCGCCGTTGGATGCCACGTGCCATTCCGATGGTGCCATGACGTGGAACGTGAATTCGGCTTTGAGATCGGGCTGTTCGAAGTTGGCGAACACGCGTCGTGCATCCGACGGTTCGTACTGGGTGTACAGGTACACCTTCCCGTCAGCCGGGTCCACGAACCTGTGCATGCCTTCGCCCGAATTGCTGTACCGTGCGATAGCCGTAACGGTGACCTGGTTCTCCGCCTGGAGATTGTCCAGCCGGATGCGTGAGCCGTCGACTACGTCGGCAATCGGAAGGTCCTTGCCGTTCAGGAAGACGCTGTGGACACTTTCGCCGATGAAGTCCAGGAACGTCGATGACCCGGGAGTGGCGGAGAAATTGATGACGCTGCGGCTGGGATACCCCGTCGTGTCCGGGTCTGTCGCACCGCGGACATCCAGGGAGACCTCGTAGCTGTGGGTGCTCACTAGAGTTGAACGGGCGGCAGCTTCGTCGCGTGACAGGTTGTGATTTGGCACACGGCTATCTAACCATGAGCCATTATCAAACCATCAGCCATACTGCACCCAGGCCAAGCAGCGCGATCAGGAGCCACGCGATCAGGGCCACTAGCAAGGCGCGTCCTCCCGTGTCCATAAGCGTCCGGACGCGGACGGCCGATCCGAGCCCGAACAGGGCGGCGGCAAGCAGCACGTCCTGGAGTCCACCAGCGGCTGCAAGCACTACGGGGTCCACCCACCCCAGGGAGCGCACGGCCACCATGATGACGAATCCCAGCACAAAGAGCGGAACGATTGGCGGCAGCTTTCCGGGATGGGCCGGTGCGTCAGTGCCTGCGGCGAGGAAATCCCGCAGGGCCTGCCGGGAGGCCAGGCGTTGCTGAATTCCGGCGGCTGCCGCGATGGGGGCGAGAAGGATCACTCGCGAAAGTTTGACGACGACGGCGATCGCCAGGGCTGCGGGCCCGGCCGTCTGGGCGGTTGCCACAACTTGGCCGACGTCGTGGACGGATGCCCCGGTCCAGGCGCCAAATTCCCGCGGATCGAGCCCAAGGGGATGGATCAGCAGTGGCAGCACGCCGATGGCAACCGTGCCGCACAGGGTCACGAGGGCAACCGGCAACACAGTGTCCGCGTGCCTGATCCTGCGCACTGCGGCCATGGCACCGATCGCCGATGCCCCGCAGATGGAGAAACCTGTGGCAATCAGCAGGGACGCCTCGCGCGGCAGTCTTAGGGCCCGGGCGGCACCATAACTGCCCGCGAAACTGGCCAGGACCACGAACGAGATCAACAGCAGCGCAAACCAGCCAAGCCCAAGAACATCCATGATGCTGACCTTCAATCCCAGCAACACGATGCCCGGGCGCATCAGGTGTTTTCCAGCGAAATCGAGGCCTGCCCGTGCCCGGCCCGCAATCCAGACCGCCGTCGCCGGAATGTTTGCCGAAAGCAGGCCCAGCGCTACGGCGGCCGTCATGGCAGGCACTGACGGTACAAGGGCGTGAACGATAAATGCCAGTCCAGTTCCGGCAACGGCAGCAACCACCCCGGCACCCAGGCGGGACGCGTGGGAGAAAGGGATGTAGGCTTGCACGCCTCAACCTTGCCGGATGGGTAGTGTTAAACGCGAACCGGGGCAGCTCCAGCGATCAGGGGTAGCAGGGCGCCGCTCAATCCGCAGTAATGCTTTTGAAACAAAAAGGTGATTGTCTAATTTCCATGTCTGACCTATTCCAGGATTACTCCGAGGCCGCCGAACGCACGGGCGCCTACGACGAGATGTTCGCCCCGGGCCAGTTGGCCAGAAAATCCTACGGTCAGGTTGCGGAGGCCCTGCGTAAACTTTCCCTCACTGATGTCAGTGCCCGGGCGGATTCGATGGCCAGGACCTTCCTCGACAGGGGCGTCACTTTTGACTACGCGGGGGAGGAACGCCCGTTTCCCCTCGACATCGTTCCCCGCGTCATACCGGCCGAGGAATGGAACGTGCTGGAACGTGGTGTTGCCCAGCGCGTTCGGGCCCTGGAGGCCTTCCTGAACGATGTTTACGGCAAGATGTCGGTGGTGACAGACGGCGTCATTCCCCGGCAGCTCGTGACGACGAGCGCGCACTTCCATCGCGCCGTGCATGGTTTTGAACCGGCAGGCGGTGTCCGTGTTCATATTTCGGGGATCGACGTCGTCCGGGACGCCGCGGGTACCTTCCGTGTTCTCGAGGACAATGTCCGAGTGCCCTCGGGCGTCAGCTACGTGCTTGAAAACCGCCGGGCCATGGCCAAAGGCCTCCCGGAAGCGTTCGGCCAGCAGCACATCCGGCCCGTGGAAGAGTATCCCCGCAGGCTCCTGTCCGCGCTGCGGAAAACCGCACCGTCCGGCGTCGACGACCCCACCGTCGTCGTCCTGACCCCTGGGGTCTTCAATAGCGCCTACTTCGAACATACCCTGCTGGCAGGCCTCATGGGCGTCGAGCTCGTCGAGGGACGTGACCTGATCTGCCGCGGCAACCGGGTGTACATGCGAACCACCGCAGGCGAGCAGCGCGTGGACGTGATCTACAAGCGCATCGACGACGACTTCCTGGACCCCCTGCAGTTCCGCTCTGATTCGATGCTGGGTTGCCCGGGGCTGGTCAACGCCGCCCGTGCCGGAGGCGTCACCATCGCCAACGCAGTAGGTAACGGCGTCGCGGACGACAAGCTCGTCTACAGCTACGTTCCGGACCTGATCCGCTACTACCTGCATGAAGAGCCCATCATCGCCAACGTGGACACCTTCCGCCTCGAGGAAAAGGAAGCGCGCGAGCACGTCCTGGACCGCCTTGACGAGCTCGTGGTCAAGCCTGTGGACGGTTCGGGAGGCAAGGGCCTGGTGATCGGCCCCGATGCCTCAAAGGAGGAGCTTGACGCACTGCGCAAACGGGTCCTTGCCGACCCCCGTGGCTGGATTGCCCAGCCGGTGCTCCAGCTGTCCACCGTGCCCACCCTTGCAGGGGACAAGTTCGGGCCTCGCCACGTGGACCTCAGGCCGTTCGCAGTAAACGACGGCGACGACATCTGGGTGCTGCCCGGAGGGCTGACCAGGGTCGCGCTCAAGGAAGGATCGCTGATCGTCAATTCCAGCCAGGGGGGCGGCTCGAAGGACACGTGGGTCCTGGCGGATTCTCCGCAGCTTCCCGCCGAGGCACTGCCGAGGCCATCCGTCGTCGTTCGCGAGAGAGTGTCCGTGTGGCCGGTCGAGAGCAACTGGCGGGACCGCCAGAATGAGCAGCAGCAGTGAAGCAGCGACTCGACGGCGGAGCAGTAACGTCGCAGGGAATTGAGGACAACGACATGCAGGACACTCACACTTCGGAACCGCGGGAGGTAAACGCGAATGCTTAGCCGTATTGCTGAGTCCCTGTTCTGGATCGGACGCTATGTTGAGCGTGCCGACGGCACCGCCCGGATCCTGGACGTGCATCTGGAGCGGCTGAACCATCTTCCCGCCGAGGAACAGCGCAGCGTGGCCCGGGAGCTGCTTGCCGTCATGGGGGCGCGACCGGACAGCGAGGACTTCGGGCTTCCTGAGCTGCTACACGCCCTCGCGTACGACAAGCAAAGCGCATCTTCCATTGCCGGATCCCTCGGCGCGGCCCGCGAAAATGCGCGTCGGGCACGGGAGACCGTGTCCTCAAGCCTCTGGGAGAGCCTCAACACCACCTATTACGGGCTGAACCAGCACCGTAAGGACGTGGTGGGAACGTACCGTTTCTGCAACTGGGTGCTCGAGCGCACGGCCATGGTGCGCGGGTTGGCCGATACCACTGTCAGCCATGACGAAAGCTGGCTGTTCCTAGTCCTGGGACGGTCGCTGGAGCGCGCGGATATGACAGCCCGAATGCTCTCTACCCGCGACGTGCTCTCCGCTGGAATGTCCTGGGTGAACATGCTGCGCTGTGCCGGCGCCTACGAATCCTTCCTGAGGACCCGACGCGCGGCATTCGGCGACCAGCACGCGGCCGAATTCCTCTTACTGGACCGCTTGTTCCCCCGTTCGATCGTGTACGCACTGCGCGACGCCGACGAATGCCTGGCAAAGCTCGACCCGTCGGCGCAACGGGTGGGCTTCATCAACGACGCCCGCCGCATTGTGGGGCAGGCGCGCACATTCCTGGAATTCCACCGCACGGACGACCTCATGTCCGAGCTGCCCGAACACATGGAACGTGTCCAGAAGGCCGTCAACCAGGCCTCCGACGCCATTTCCCGTAAGTACTTCAATCAGGCGGATGAACTGGCCTGGGTGGGAGAAGTTTCATGACCCGGCTGAGCATCGTCCACAGGACCGCCTACAAATACAACCGCCGCGTGACGCTGTCCTATAACGAGGCGCGCATGACCCCCCTGACAGACCCGCAGCAGGTGGTGCTGGAATCCTCCCTGAAGGTCTCGCCTACACAGGCCGCCGTCAGCAGCTACCGGGATTACTGGGGCACCCGCGTCACGGCGTTCGACATGCAGATGCCGCATGATCACCTTGAAGTCCTTTCCACCACCACGGTTGAGGTGCACCGGGTGGAACGCGTCGCCCTGGACGGGGAAGTGGTGGGCTGGGATGTGCTTGCCGACGGCGAGACGCTGAACCAGTTCAGCGACTGGCTGCCGCAATCCCAGCTCAGTGCCCCCGGCGAGGAGGTACTCGGCATCATCCCGGGCGTCGTTGAGGGGCGCAATCCCCACGAAGCTGCGCTGGCGATCTTCGAATGGATGCGTGGCGAAATGACCTACATGAAGGGCACTACGGGGGTCACCACCAACGCCGAAGAAGCGTGGCAGCACCGCCAGGGCGTCTGCCAGGACCTGGCTCACCTCGCCATCGGCGCACTTCGCAGCTGCGGCATCCCCGCACGCTACGTTTCGGGGTACATCCACCCGAACTCCTCGGCACCAATCGGTGAAACTGTTGCCGGGCAATCACACGCGTGGCTGGAATGGTGGGACGGCGAATGGCGCAGCTGGGACCCGACCAACCATAAACCTGCCGGGGACCACCACGTCACGGTCGCCAGGGGGCGTGACTACCGGGATGTTCCGCCGCTCAAGGGAATCCTCTCCGGCGGCGGTGGTTCTGCCCTGACAGTGACGGTCGAGATCACTCGCCTGGCCTAGCAGCGGGCCTTTGTCGGCAGCCGGCCTTCGTCACCATGGCGAGGGCCGGTAGTCCTTAAGGAAGACGCCGTACTGGTCCTCGCCCTTTTCGCCCATCACGATGGGGTCATAGACGCGAGCCGCGCCGTCCACAAGGTCAAGGGGAGCGTGGAAGCCTTCTTCCATGAGCCGCACCTTGGTGTAGTGCGGCCGCTCGTCAGTGATCCAGCCTGTGTCCACTGCTGTCATAAGGATGCCGTCGGTGTCCAGCATCTCCTGGGCACTCGTGCGGGTCATCATGTTCAACGCAGCCTTGGCCATGTTGGTATGCGGATGTCCCGGGCCCTTGTAGGCGCGGGAGAACTGCCCCTCCATGGCCGAGACGTTCACAATGTATTTCCTGCGCGCGCTGGAGCGTCGCATGGCACCACGAAGCCTGCTGACCAGAAGGAACGGCGCCGTGACGTTGCAGAGCTGGACTTCCAGCATCTCCAGCGGATCCACCTCGTCCACTACCTGGGTCCAGCTGTTGATGGTGGCGAGGTCCGGAACCAGGCCGCCGGCGTCGATGGCCGTGCCGGACGCGATGCGCTCCAAAGAAGCCGAGCCGGTGGACAATGCCAGCGACGTGATGGCATCCCCGGCGAGGACCGGGTGTTCCGTCACGCTTGTGGTGAGCGCAAGCGGGTGCTTGTCGTGGGCATGCCCGAACGTGACAAGTTCAGGACCGCCGTTTGCTGCCAGGAGGGCGGCGGGCAAGGGCTCGTCCTCTGCGTCCACCAGCGGTTTGTAGGCGTTCCCGGACCTGCGTACCGTCTGCGCCGCATTGTTGATGATGATGTCCAGCGGGCCGGCCTCGTTCAGGGAATCTGTCAAGGCCATCACTTGGGACGGATCGCGCAGGTCGATTCCGACGATCCGAAGGCGGTGAAGCCACTCAGGGCTGTCCTCCATCGCCGCGAAGCGGCGGGCAGCGTCCTTCGGGAAACGGGTGGTAATGGTGGTGTGCGCGCCATCCCGGAGCAGCCTCAAGGCGATATACATGCCGATCTTGGCACGGCCACCAGTAAGCAACGCCCGACGACCAGTCAGGTCCGTGCGGGCATCACGCTTGCTGTGGCTGAATGCAGCACACTCGGGGCAAAGCTGGTGGTAGAACGCGTCAACCTGGGTGTAGTGCTGCTTGCAGATGTAGCACGGGCGGGAACGGGTCAAATGTCCGGCAATTTCACCTGTCGCCGACGGCGCAAGCTTGTTGCCCTTGGTTTCGTCGTCGATCCTGTCAGGAGCCGCAGTGGCTGTTTGGGCCAGGACGGCACGGTCGGCCTCAGCGATGAGGTCGCGCTTAACCACCCGGCGGTGGCGCTTTACGGCCTTGAACATCTTTCCCGTCGCGCGGCGCACCGAAACGTAGTCAGGGTGCTCCTCGTCGTAAACGTGGATTGTGTTCAGAACCTTGAGGCAGGCCTGGATCTCTTCAGGCGTCAGATCGGTGGAGCTCATTGATCCGATTTTACAGCCTTGCCGCCGCCGGGTTCGCGTCAGTTAGCGGGTGGCGTCCGCCCGGTCTACGGAGGAGGCCCTGCCATTGCCGGCGTGGGAGACTGCGGGTGCGTCGGCATGGAGTTCTGCGACCTTCTCCACCGAGGCCCTGACCTCCGGGTTGACTTCGACTGCCGCCTTCACTGCTTCAGGGACGGACCTGCGGTATTCCGCAGACAAAGCAAGTTCGGCCTCATCGGGCTGGGGAACCGCCTGCCCCTTGGCGAGGACCGTGATCCCGGAGTCAGTCACCTTAAAACCGCGCGCCCGATCGAGCTCCTGGTCCACGCCAATTGCGGCACCCGCCGGCACATGAACATTCTTGTCGAGGATGGCCCGCTTGATGACGGCACCTTCGCCCACTCGAACCTTGTCCATGAGCACAGAGTCCTGGACACGGCTCGCGGTGGCGACGTAGACGTCGTTGGAGAGCACCGAACCCTCTACGATGCCGCCTGAAATAACCACCCCGCTGGCCACAATGGAGTCCAGTGCAGTGCCGACAGTATTATTTTCGCCCCGGACGAACTTCGCCGGCGGGGAGACGCTTTGGCGGGTGTAGATAGGCCACTCGGAGTTGTACAGATTGAAGATCGGCACCGGGGAGATGAGATCCATGTGGGCGTCGTAGAAGGAGTCGATGGTTCCTACGTCACGCCAGTAGGTACGATCGCGCTCCGTGGAGCCCGGGATGTCGTTAAGAGTGAAGTCGTAGACGCCTGCTTCGCCGCGGCTGACGAAATACGGGATGATGTCCCCACCCATGTCGTGCTTCGTGTCGAGCCGCTCGGCGTCGACGTGCAGTGCGTCCACCAAGGCGTCGGCGTCGAAGACGTAGTTTCCCATCGATGCCAGGAACTGGGAGGGATCGGCGGCAAGGCCCTGGGTGGTGGCAGGCTTCTCGACGAACGCCGCGATCTTCTGGGGATCGTTCTGGTCCACCTCGATCACGCCAAACTGGTTGGCCATGTTCAGGGGCTGGCGGACGGCGGCGACGGTGGCCTTGGCACCGCTGGCAATGTGCTGCTGCACCATCTGCGCAAAGTCCATGCGATAAACGTGGTCAGCGCCGACCACCACAACGATGTCCGGATTATCATCGTGGATCAGGTTCAGGGACTGGTAGATGGCATTGGCGCTGCCAAGGAACCAGCTCTTGCCGACGCGCTGCTGCGCGGGCACGGACGCTACATAACGGCCAAGCTGGGTGGACATCCGCCAGGTCTCCGAAATATGGCGGTCAAGGCTATGCGATTTGTATTGCGTAAGAACGACAATTCGGAGGTATCCCGAATTGACCAGGTTGGAGAGGGCGAAATCGATAAGCCGGTAGCCGCCGGCAAAGGGCACGGCAGGTTTGGCTCGATCAGCCGTCAATGGCATCAGTCGGTTTCCCTCGCCGCCCGCTAGGACAATGGCCAGGACTTTCTTGTTTAACGGCATGATCGTCGCTCCCGTACGTCTTCGTATCCCCAATTGCCCGGGTTGGCCGGACTCTTTCACACTAGAACACTACCGGGGGAACGACTACGTTAGGTAACGTGCGAATAGACATTGTGACTAAAGAATTCCCGCCCGAAATCTATGGGGGTGCTGGTGTGCACGTGGCTGAACTCAGCCGCGTCCTTGCCAAGCATGTAAATCTGCAGGTGCGCGCTTTTGGCGCCAACCGAGATTCCGACTTCCATGGGGCAACCGTGACCTCCTACTCGACTCCCGCTGATCTGGACGGCGCTAATGCCGCTGTCCAGACTCTCGGCGTCGACCTCCGGATCGTCCCTGACGTTGCGGGGGCGGACCTTGTCCACTCGCACACTTGGTATGCAAACATGGCCGGCCACCTGGCGTCGCTGCTTCACGGCATTCCCCACGTGCTCAGCGCACACAGCCTGGAGCCGCTTCGGCCGTGGAAAGCCGAGCAGCTGGGCGGCGGCTACGCCCTCTCGTCCTGGGTCGAAAAAACCGCGTATGAAGCGGCGGCAGCCATCATCGCCGTTTCTGACGGGATGCGGAACGACATCCTGCGCAGCTATCCCGAGGTGGATCCCGCCAAAGTCCACGTGGTGCACAACGGAATCGACGTCGGACTCTGGGTTCGCGACGAAGCCGAGGACCACGTGCGGGCCCTCGGCATCGATCCGGCCAAGCCAAGCGTCGTGTTCGTTGGCCGCAACACGCGCCAGAAGGGTGTCCCCTATCTGTTGCGGGCCGCTTCCAAGCTTCCGGACAACGTACAGCTGGTCCTGTGCCTCGGCGCCGCCGATACCCCCGAACTTGCCGCCGAGACCGCTGCATTGATCGAGGACCTCCAGAAGGAACGCGAAGGCGTCATCGTGATCGAGCGCATGCTGCCCCGGAACGAGCTGATCCAGGTATTGAGCCATGCGACCGCTTTTGCCTGCCCGTCCATCTACGAGCCGTTGGGCATCGTTAACCTCGAGGCCATGGCCTGTGGTGCCGCCGTTGTGGCAAGCGCCACGGGCGGCATCCCGGAAGTTGTCCAGCACGGAGAAACCGGCCTGCTCGTCGACCTTGAGCAGGTGACGGACGGAACGGGGACACCCCTGGACCCGGAAAAGTTCGTCAACGACTTCGCTGCGGCCCTGACCGAGGTAGTATCCGACCCCAAGCGGGCACGGGAGATGGGCGCTGCCGGACGGCTTCGCGCTGAACAGCATTTCTCCTGGGAATCGATCACGGATACCACCCTGGCGGTCTACCGCTCGGTGTTGAACTGATGATCGGTGTTGAACTGAAGGTCAGTGTTGAACTGACCCGGCGTGCGTTGATCTGACGCGGGCTAAGGCCCCGACGGCTAAACGCGACGACGGCGCTGCTCCCCATAGTGGGAGCGGCGCCGTCGCTTTCCTGCCTCGCTTTCGGGACGTCAGCGGGACCTGGGCCCACCCTTCGGTTTCTCCAGTGCCAGAAGCGCTTTCTCCTCCAAGGGGGTGTCCCCGCTGGCCCGCTGGACACGGAAATATTCGCGTGCCGCATCCTGGCGGGACTTCTCGGCGCCCGTCGCGATAGCGGCTCGCAGATGGTCAGACCCGTAGCCGAAGGCATCCACAAGATCCAGGGCGTGGGGGCGGATCTTTGCGAGCAGCCTGTTGATATAGGCGCCGACGGTGCGCCCGCGCTGCATCGATAGCCGGCCGTTCATGAGATACCAGGACAGGTGCTTTTCGATCAGCGATAGTCCGAAGAGGTCGCGAAGCCAGGTCAGCACCTGTTTTGTGCCCGGATCCGACACCTTGCCGAGGGCTTCAGTGAAGGCTTCCCACTGGACGAGTTCGGCGTGCGCCTGGGCAGCGTCGATGAGGTCATCCTGATGCTGGTTGAACAGCGCGGCCGATTGGTGCTGGGGAAGCCTGCTGGCACCCTTCAAGGCCGAACCCACTTCGGCCACCATCGATTGAACCCGATCCGTGAGGAGGGCGCGCTGGCTTTCCTCGTCGCGCAGTGCAAGAGCGGCTTTCTGCACCGACCCGGTATCGGCGACGAACTGTGCAACCTGCCGTAGTCCGGTCCGGTAAAGCGCCACGCCGGCGGCCTGGCCGACGACGTATCGCGCCAGCACACCGAAATCAACGTTGCGGAACTCCTTGGCGTAGTCAGCCAGGAGCCGTTTCGCGACCAGCTGCAGGAGGACGGTGTTGTCACCTTCGAAGGTGACGTAGACATCCAGGTCCGCCCGCAGTGAGGCGAAGCGGTTTTCGATCAGGAACCCGGCGCCGCCACACGCTTCACGGCATTCCTGCAGGGTGTCGAGGGCATGCCAGGTGCTCAAGGGCTTCAAGGCTGCGGCCAGCGTCTCCAGGTCCTGGCGGTCGGAATCCGTGTCATGGGCGCCGGAAAAGACGTCATCGAACTTTTGCAGCAGCTGCTCGTGGGCGAAGGAGGCCGCGTAGGTTGTCGCAAGCCGAGTGAAGAGCCTGCGTTGATGGCGCTGGTAGTCCAGCAGGACCTCTTCGTCTATGGGGGATGAGGCGTTGAACTGGCGGCGTTCGCTGGCGTATTGGATGGCGGTTTTGAGTGCTACCTTGCTCGCTGCGACGGCGGCACCGTCCAGCGACACGCGACCTTGGACGAGGGTGCCGAGCATCGTGAAGAAACGCCGTCCCGGGCTTTCGATCGGAGACGTGTAAGTGCCGTCTTCGGCGACATTTCCGTAGCGGTTCAGAAGGTTCGCGCGCGGGACCCGGACGTTGCTGAAATGCAGCCTGCCGTTGTCGATGCCGTTAAGCCCGCCCTTGACGCCGTCGTCCTCCCCGCCAATTCCCGACAGGAACTGCTTCGTCTCGGGGTCGCGCAGCTCGACATAAAAAGCATGCACGCCATGGTTGACGTTCTGGGTGATCAGTTGCGCGAACACAACGGCCGCGAGTCCGTCCACCGCGGCATTGCCGATGTAGTCCTTCCAGGCCGCGCGGAAGGGCGTGTTCAGCACGAACTCGCCGCTGCCGGCGTCGTAAACGGCGGTTGTGGCAATGCTGGCGACGTCGGAGCCGTGGCCTGTCTCGGTCATGGCAAAGCAGCCCGGGATATCCAGGTTCATGATGCCTGGAAGCCATTTGTTGTGGTGCTCCTCGGTGCCCAGGTGCATCACGGCAGAACCGAAGAGGCCCCACTGAACGCCAGCCTTGATCTGCAGGGATGGATCCGCAGTGACGAGCTCCTCGAAGCCGGCAATATTGCCGCCGTGATCGTCGGAGCCTCCAAGGCGTACAGGGAACGCGCGATGCACGGCCTCGTTATCCACGAGGTATTTCAACTGACCGAACACGCGCTTGCGATGCTCAGAATGGGGGAGTCCCTCGATCTTGTACACTTCGGGACGGGCCGCGAGCTCGCGCGCCTTACGGCGGACGTCGGCCCACCTGCCGAGGAGCTGCTCGCCGAGGGCCGCAACATCGACGGCGGGCTGCGCAGTTCCGGGTTGTGCAGTCCCGGGTTCGGCGCTGGCGGTTTCAGGCGCACCTGGTGCGCCGCGATCCACTACTTCAGTCACGGTGATTCCTTCTTTGGTTTCGAACAACTGATCAGTTCCTGGAGGTTGTCTTAAGTTCAGGGGCGATACCCACGCATAGCCAGTCAGTGATTTGACGAGCCATCGCTTCCTGGTCCGGCTTGGCGGGGGACGTTGGACTGCCCAGCCACATTTCCCCAGCGTTCCGCACGAGGCCGATTGCCGCCGTCGGCCAGTAGCCGATGATCGCTTCCTTGTCCTCGCCGAGGTGTTCCCGCATGGGCTTCGCGATCATTTCGCTGATGGCTTCGAAAAAATGGCCCAGGGCGCCGGAGGCGGCGAGGGGGTCCTGCTGGGAGGGCTCACCCGGCGTCGACCGGGTCACGAAGGCGTAGACGTTTGGGCTGGACTCTGCCATCTGGAGATAGGCCGAGACCATGGCCAGGAGTCCTTCGCGGGGAGTTTCAGCGTTACGGGTGGCATCCAGCATTCGACGCTGCATCTGGCCGAGGATCACTTCGCCCATGGCCTGCTGCAGGCCGGCCTTATCCCCGAAGTAGCGATAAAACACGGACTTCGACGTGCCCGCGGCGGCGGCGATGTCCTCCATCGAGGCCTCGCTTCCAAGGGCATGCACCGCCTTCCGGGCGGTCTTGATCAACTCCCTGCGCCGTACCTCACGATGCTGCTGCCAGCGGGCGGCACGTCCATCGACTGATTGCCCGAGGGCGGCTTGTCCGACGGCGGCCCCGGCAGGGTCGGCGACAGGCATGGTTTCAGGAGGGAGCGTGTTCACGATACTCAGCGTATCAGGTACGCTGGGTATCGGTAATTTAACGATCAGGTGTTTTGCGATCAAAGGAGAAATGCGTGCCTGCTGAAGCAGAGATCACAAATGGAATGACTGTCACTTCCAGTGCGAGCCTCCGCACGTTCCGCCCGGCCGTCGTCGTAGGCGGGAACCGGATTCCCTTTGCCCGAACCGGCGGGGCCTACACGAAGTCTTCTAACCAGGACATGCTGACGGCGGCGCTCGACGGACTTATCGCACGCTTCGGACTCCAGGAGGAGAAGCTTGGCGAAATCGCCGCGGGGGCCGTGTTGAAGCACTCCCGTGACTTCAACCTCACGCGGGAAGTCGTGCTGGGCTCAGCGCTGTCGCCGGAGACGCCGGCTTATGACCTCCAACAGGCATGTGCCACCGGCCTGGAAACCGTCCTTGGCCTTGCCAACAAGATCAAGCTCGGGCAGATCGATTCCGCCATTGCCGGAGGAGTGGATTCCGCTTCCGACGCGCCTATCGCCGTGAGTGAAGGCCTCCGCGCAGTCTTGCTCGATTTGAGTCGTGCCAGGACGGTACCCGAACGGTTAAGGATCCTCACGCGCCTTCGGCCAAAGGACCTTAGCCCGGACGCCCCCAACACAGGGGAGCCGCGCACAGGACTCTCCATGGGTGAGCACCAGGCCCTGACCACAGCGCAATGGAAGATCACGCGTGAGGCACAGGACGAACTTGCCCTGAACAGCCATCGAAACCTCGCAGCTGCCTATGAGCGTGGATTCTTCGACGATCTCCTCACCCCGTACCGAGGCCTTGCCCGCGATTCGAACCTGCGTGCTGACACTTCCCTTGAGAAGCTTGCCAGCCTGAAGCCGGTGTTCGGCAAGAGCCTTGGTGACGAGGCAACCATGACGGCCGGCAACTCCACGCCCCTCACTGACGGAGCCTCCACAGTGTTGCTTTCGAGCGAGGAGTGGGCCGACGCGCGTGGCCTGCCCAAGCTGGCAACTGTGGTGGATGGCGAAGCCGCAGCCGTCGACTTCGTCCATGGCAAGGACGGGCTGCTGATGGCACCCGTTTTCGCGGTTCCGCGACTCCTGAAGAGGAACGGCCTGACCCTGGACGACCTGGATTTCTTCGAGATCCATGAAGCCTTTGCCGGGACAGTCCTTAGCACCTTGGCAGCCTGGGAGGACGAAGAATTTGGACGGACTCGCCTGGGGTTGGAAGGAGCGTTTGGAAGTATCGATCGCAGCAGGCTCAACGTCAATGGCTCTTCGCTGGCGGCAGGGCATCCATTCGCCGCCACAGGGGGCAGGATCGTGGCGTCGCTGGCGAAGATGCTGCACGAAAAGGGCATGGTTGACGGTCGCCCGGCACGTGGCCTCATCTCGGTCTGCGCTGCCGGCGGACAGGGCGTCGTCGCACTGCTGGAAGCACGCTAGGGGGATTCGTGAGCGACACGCAGTTGGTCAGCCACGGCATTGGACGTGACGTTGCCAGGAAACTAGGACTCCCACAGCCCGTGACGCTTCGCCGCTACAGGCCGGGGGAGCCGCTGGTTCCAGGTCCCGTCCTCATCATCGGTGACTCAGCCGGTTCGGAAGACTTGGCCACCTCGCTCCTCTCCTGGGAGCTGGACGTCCGGCGCAACGCGCTTCCCAAGGAAAAGCTCGGAGCCATCGTGCTGGTGCTTGACGGCGTGGAACATCCCGATGACCTGGCGGCTCCGGTATTGACCGTGGCAAGTTTGCTCCGCGATCTCGCGCCTAACGGCCGGGTGGTGACGGTTTCACGGCCGGCGTCTACGGCCGCTTCACCCGCTGCCGCGGCGGCCCGGCAGGCTGTGGATGGCTTCCTGCGCTCCCTTGCCAAGGAGCTAAGGGCTGGTGCCACTGCCAACGGCATCGTCCTGGCCGACGGCGTCCCGAGTTCAAGTCCCAGCGCCCTCGGTGCCCTGCGCTTCCTTCTGTCGGGACGCTCCGCTTTCGTTGACGGGCAGTTCATCACCGTCGGGACGGATTCCGGCAAGCTGCCCGACGACGTCGACAGGCCCCTCAGCAGCAAAGTCGCTGTGGTTACTGGCGCCGCACGTGGAATTGGCGCCGCTATCGCACGGACCCTGCACCGTGACGGCGCCGTCCTGGTCCTGATCGATGTGCCGGCTGCGGGGGAGCAACTCGCCGCCGTCGCCAACGAAGTCCACGGCACTGCCCTCCAGTTGGATATCACGCGCGAAGACGCCGCTAGGCGAATACTGGATCATGCGCTCGAGCGGCACGGACGCCTGGACATCATGATCCATAACGCCGGAATCACCAGGGACAAGCTCCTGGCCAACATGGACGAGGCCCGCTGGAACTCCGTCATTGCGGTAAATATCGCCGCCCAGCTTCGAATCAACCAAACCCTTCTGTCATCAGACGCCCTTTCCCAAGCTCCGAGGATTGTTTCCCTCGCCTCCACAAGCGGGATCGCCGGAAACCGGGGACAGACCAACTATGCGGCGTCAAAGGCCGCAGTCATTGGCATGGTTCGGGCCACGGCACCGCTCCTGAAGGACGCCGGGGGGACCATCAACGCCGTCGCCCCTGGATTCATCGAGACTGAAATGACCCACCGCATCCCCTTCGCAACCCGGGAGATCGCACGCAGGCTCAACTCGTTGCAGCAGGGCGGGCGCCCGGAGGACGTTGCCGAAACAATTGCTTTCCTCGCCTCCGATGCCGCGGGTGGCATCTCAGGAGAGGTATTGCGGGTGTGTGGGCAAAACATGGTGGGTGCATGAACGGGAATCAGCCGGTCATCCTCGGGGAGCTACCCTCGCTGTCCAGGCTCTATATCAACGCCGCTGCGGCGGCGGCTCGTCGACGGGTCCTCGGCTCCCACACGGGAAACACCCTTCCTTCCCTGACCCATGAGGTGCGGGGGGTGCTGCCCGACGTCAGAAACCTCACCGCGTACCAGCACCTCGTCGGTGAACCGGCGAGCGATATCCTGCCCGCCGGCTTCATTCACGCCCTGGCGTTCCCCGTCGCGCTCAGTGTCATGAATCGTGAGGACTTCCCCCTGCCGCTCCTGGGGATGGTCCACCTGAAGAACAGCGTCCAGCAGCGGGTGGCTGTGGAGTTCAACCAGGCGCTGGACATCCGATCCTGGACGGAGAATCTGCGAGGCCACAGATCCGGGACGCAAGTGGACGTGATAGCGGAGGCCCGCGTTTCCGGCAGCACAGAGCCGGCCTGGACAGGAGTGTCAACGTATTTGGCGAAGGGTGTGTTCCTCCCAGGGGTCGATAAGCCGCTCCCTCCGTCCGAAACGACGGAGGAATTCCTGGCCCCCAATCCAACCGCCGTTTGGCAGTTGGGGGTCGATACGGGCCGAATGTATGCCGCCGTATCCGGAGACTTCAACCCGATCCACCTCAGCACGATCTCTGCCAAGGCATTGGGGATGCGGCGCTCGATCGCGCATGGGATGTACCTCGCGTCCCGTGCGCTTGCTGAGGTCGGCGTACCCCGACTGGATCCCTTCACCTGGGATGTTTCCTTTGAGGCGCCGGTATACCTTCCTGCGAAAGTCGCCCTGAATATCGAGGCTGTTAAGTCCAATTCAGGAGCTTATTCCGGCTCAGGGTCTGACCCAGGTGTGTGGGAACGCGCCGAGTACGTGGCTTGGAACCCCCGCAGCGGTCGCCGGCATTTCAGCGGTTCGGTGACGGCGGCCTAGTACTACAGTCGCGGTTATTTCTTTGTTTGTCGTTTGCGGTAGTGGTGTTCACGGGCCCGGTGTTGGTGTTTTCGGCGCCAGCGTGAGCGTTCCAGTACGTGGTTTTGGGCGGGGATCCTGGCCCAGACGAGACGGGTGATCAGGTGCCGGATTTCGGGCAGG
>NZ_JAGGPK010000011.1 GCF_018613855.1 Arthrobacter sp. ISL-30 | reverse complement strand
ACCGGGCAGTTTTACTGGCCACCAGCGGGTACATTTACTGGCCGCCTATGGGCAGAAACCATTGGCCATTGACAGTAGTGGGCATGGTCCAGAAGTGGCATGGCTCAGGATCATTTACCTTACTCATCGACGGTGCCCCCGCTCCGGATTTGCTAGGTTGTGAGGGCGTGCTTACTCCGCCTGAACGGCCCCGCCAGAGTCGCCAGAAGGATCCTGGTGACCCCTGCAACCGCTCACATGCTTCCTCAGCCAGGTGTGATCCGAAGGATGATGGGTGGCGTCGTCATCGGCCCTCCACACTGAGCCGAGCCGCCGACCCTGATCCACTGCAGGTCATTTTCCTGTCGGCCAGCACGGCGCCGTCCGAAGCGAGGGCACGCACCGTCACCCGCTCCGGCAGGCCAGTGCTCACGGTAAACGCCCAGGTATCGGGGTCAGTCCTCCTGCTACGGAAGGGCGGCGGAACCACGGTAGGCGCTGTCAGGCTCGGCTCTGGCTCTGGCTCTGGCTCCGGGACGGGGGCTGGGACAATAGTTTTCTTCGGTCCCGGCGGGGCGGGCATAGGTTCCGGTTCGGAGCATCCCTCAGCTGTGCACACCTTGACCTCGTCAACCCCTGCTATGTCGCCTTCGAGGTTGACGGTAATGGTGCTGACGTAGCCAATGGCAGGGCATGCCACTGGAATGTCGCAGGCCGTGATCTGCAGGCAGCTGGCGACAAGAGCAGCTACGCCAACGGTCCCCCAACCCGTCTTCATGGCGTCAGTCTACGGTTCAGCGTCAAGCGCCAGGGGCGGTGTTGTGCGTCGTCAAGGGAGTTGCCTTAGCTTAGTGCAGCGACCCGCCGGCTAGCTTTAGGACCTCGCGAGATTCCCGAGCCGGTCGCACACGGGGTCCTCATGCGCGCAATGAGCCAGGGGCCTGGGCCCGGCAGTGACGACAGCGCGCGGAGTCTCATCAACTCTGCGACGGGGTTTGTGGGGAGGCGCTGGCGCCGGTCAATGGCCCCAGTGCGTCAGGGCAATGAGGCGAGAATGCTGTGGGGCCACTCCTTAGTGAGTACATCGCTTAGCTCGTGGTCCGGGCTGCTCACGCAATAGGGTGTGTGGTCCGGGTCCAACACAGCAAGGTCCACTGGGACGGCGAATACGCCCCAGGGCTCGATCCTGTTTGCCAGGTAACCGGTGAGCTTGAGCTCGCTATATTCCGGTTGATTCCAGATCGACGCGGCCCGCTGAATATCATCCGGGTGGATCGCGATCCAGACGCCATAGCGAAGCATGTGCCCTCCATCCAGCCGGACAGGAAGCAGGGCCCGGACGAATGGGCTGATCCCCGGGATCTGCATGAGCGTGGCGACGTTCGGGTCCGGGTTGCTCAGCCAGCTTCCTTCGACGAGGTGCTGCTCCGGACTGTCTAGGACCGGGTCGGGGAGCCTGAAGCGGACGTCACGTTCATGTTCAGTCGCCGGGAGCCCACACATTGTGCACGTATGCTGTTTCCAAGAACCCATCGATCCCCCCAGATCTGGTTGTCGTCCGGATGAGTCTAGGCGGGTTCGTGCTTATCGCCCGGAGCGGCGGCGGGAGCCGCGCACACACTCGCTGGAGTCTCATGAACTCTACCTTCATAAGGAACTTCCGCAGCTCTCGGTTCTGAAATCTTTCCTGCCGCGCTTGGTGTCTCAGCAAGTCTGTCTCGCTTGGGGAATCTCACAAGGCCTCAAGGCAACTGACACAGGTGCCGAGGGTGTCGGCGGCTCGAAGCTCAAACACTCTTGGCTGAAAATGTACCTGAAGGCTGTCATTTGCCCACCCGCTGGACTTATCCCCCTAAAATGTCGGAGGGTTCTGGGAAGCTTTGTGTATGGACGGCATTGAGGACTCGCAGCTGACGCTGGCGGCTGCGCCCCGCGACAGGGTGCTCCCCGGTGCCGCTGCGTTTCCCGATGCCGCATCACCGAGCGGCGGTATGCCAGATTCCGATGTGTCATGTTCCGGGGTGCAGGAGTTGATCGCCTCGGTGCGTGGCCTGCGGTTGGCATCTGACAGTGCCGGGCTGATCGATCAGCTGCGTGGGCTTGAGGACCTCAAATCAGCGGTTGCCGGGGTGCAGGCCCGGATCGCTGTCGCCTTCGACGCCGCCCAGCGCCGCGCCCAGGCCGACGCCGGTGTCCGGGCAGCGGAGCAGGGCCACGGCGTGGCCGCGCAAATCGCGCTGGCCCGGCGGGAATCCCCGAACCGCGGCAGCCGCCTGCTCGGCCTCGCGAAAGCCCTCATGACCGAAATGCCCCACACACTGTCCGCCCTGGACACCGGCCAGCTAAACGAGTGGCGCGCCACACTCCTCGTCAGGGAAACAGCCTGCCTGAGCGCAGCGGACCGGTGCGCCATCGACGAGGAACTCTCCGCCGACACCGGCACCTTCACCGGGGCAGGAGACCGGGCCATCATGGCCGCGGCCCGCGCCGCGTCCTACCGCCGGGACCCGCGCTCCGTCACCCAGCGCGCCAGCCACGCCGCCGCCGAACGGCACGTCAGCCTGCGCCCGGCACCGGACACCATGACCTACCTCACCGCCCTGCTCCCCGTAGCGCAAGGCGTGGCCGTCCACGCGGCACTAAACCGTCATGCGGACACGGCCCGCTCAGAAGGAGACGGCCGTTCCCGGGGCCAGATCATGGCTGACGCCCTGGTCGAGCGGATCACCGGCACCCCCAACGGGATCACGGGCGTGGAAATCCAGCTGATCATGACCGATCGCACCCTCTTTCAGGGCGACAGTGAACCGGCCCGACTCGCCGGATACGGGATCGTCCCCGCCGGCTGGGCCCGCGCCTTGGCCAAAGAAGGACAGGCGGCCAAAAAGGGCCAGCCAGCCAAAGAGGTTCATGCAGTCAAAGATGACGCGGCCAAGGCCGGTGAGGCGGCCTGGGGTCAGGAGTTCACGGTGTGGCTGCGCCGGCTCTACACCGCTCCCGGCATGGGCGAGCTCGTCGCGATGGACTCCCGTGCTCGGCTGTTCCCCGCGGGCTTGCGCCGTTACCTCCAGGCCCGTGATGACACCTGCCGCACACCCTACTGCGATGCACCCATCCGGCACTTCGACCACGTTCTCCCCTGGCACACCGGCGGGACCACCAGCCTGGACAACGGCGCAGGCCTCTGCGAAGCCTGCAACCACACCAAAGAGAACCCCGGCTGGACCACCAGACCAAGCCCCGGCCGACAACACACCATCGAATACCGCACACCCACAGGCCACACCTACCACTCCACCGCACCCCCACTGCCCGGAACCAGCATCAGGGAACGATCGGCGCCCATCGGGTTCCTAGCGATGGCCCTGGACCCTTGGCGCGGGAAAATCCGGCACCGTGCCAAGCTGGGAAACCCAGCCGCTTAACAGCGGGCCTGATCACCTAGTTGTCGATGGCTGCACACCTCGACGGACTTCAGGCGAGATGCAATCCGACATTTAGCCGGCAGTTCCGCATTGTCGAGAGATCACAGCTCCTGGCGATGCTCGACGTGGGGGACCGAATGCAAGCCATGATCCTGGCCTACGAGACGGGCTTCATAAGGGCCTGGGGATAGGCGGACAAGATATGACTCTGGCAACTTGAAGACACGCGACATGGATTCGCAACGCTATCGTAGGTCGGTGGGATGATGGGCGCATGACGGCTCCAACGGTGGAAGCGGCGATCAACGACCTTATGGATCGCGCCTGGAATCTTGTCTATGAGCTGCTCTCGGAGCGGGGCCTGCTCGGTGACGTGCTGGACGTCGACGAATACACCGGAATCCATTCCTGGGTGGAAGGGCCCGACAGATATACCATCCTTCACTCCCGATCCGTGGCGGTGCTTTTCCTCGACACCCGCCCGGTGGACGCGATCGTGTTCCATCATGATCTGCTCGGTGCAGACGATCCGAAAAGTTTCTTCACCATCCCTGAGTAGATGCCTGCCGGTATGCGAGGATTTCTTGACCCTGGGGCTCGCGTCACCAGTACTGCTGAACGCCTGCCGTGGCGTCCCTTAGCTGGCCGCCGTCGAGCATGATGGAACACTCCTCCAGGCCGAAGTCCTTCCACTGGGCAACCAGCCGGAGCTCTCCTTCAGGGGGCAGCGGCCAGAGCCAGATCTGCCCTGATCCTGCTAACTCGTCCTCGGCGCCGTTGCCGCCACTGCCTCTGAGGAGGAGGACCGGGGGATCGGGCTGCTCGGTGCCTTCGAAGAATCCTTGCATGCCATGGAAACCGGTGCTGGCTTTTGAACCGTCCGGGAACTGAGCCCCGAAGAGCAACACTGAATCGGCGCCGGAACCTCTGCGGGGACCCGGTCCGGGCCGGAAAAAGACGTCATTGAGTTCAACCCATTCCTCGTCGCTCTGTTCCTCCCGGCGGAGGGTCCAAGAGACATCGAAGGAACAGCCGGTGGAGTAGACATCGGCACTCTTGACGGCCATGACCATAGTTGGGCTGCGGTGCAGGAATTGTCCGATGTGGAGTACAACCGGCAGTTCGTACAGCGGCGCGCCGGCCCAAGGAGGTGGAACGTATCTCACGGCCCTTCCGCGTGGGGGATGAGGCGGCACGGGGATGTCTTGGAAGAAGGTCATGGAGTGATCCTTTCGTTCGCCGCAGTCGACTGACCGGTGGAGCGAGTGGCGACGTTGCCCAGGATCCCCAACCCGTCCTCATCGCGTCAGTCTAGACCGCCATTGCTGTTTGACTGCGCCTGGCTACGATTTCCAGGTAGACAAGGTCCGTTAGGCAGCCATGAACCGACGGGGTATTGACAAAGCATGTCTATAGGGCCATCATCCATGAATATTCCATCCGATGTAGAAAATGCCGGTCTGGGGCGACATTGGATTTGGGGCTTCAAAATGACGAATGGGCCTAGCGTAAACGCCCGCATTCAATCGGCCTGCAGCCGAGAGATTCAGGCGAATTCATCCAGCATCCGATCAGGCTCCACGTGAGCTTGCGCAGCAAGCGGTAACCGTCAAAGACCTAGGAACAAACGCGGGCACCGTCCAGGCGGAAGCTGAGAGTTTTCCGCCACGCCGAAGCTTTAACTCTTAAGCGGCGATGCCCCAAGCAAAGCGAAGGAAAAGCATCATGCAACAGCCAATCAGCCAAGGAACAGATAGCACTCAACCAGGGGTAAGTTTGAGCACTATCCGCGGAACCGCCATCAGTTCCGGTTTGGGCGGGCTCCTTCTGGTGGCCTACGCCATCGTCATGGCTCTGAAGCCGCGCGGCTGCATAGCTGAAGAGTGTGTAGGCCGAACCTACCGCGAAACTGGGCCCGACGGCGGGATCCTGGTACTGGGGGCTATTGGTCTCATTATCGCCGCCACCGTGGGTTTATTTGCGATACACCGTTTTGAAGGCAGAGGATCAAAAGTCGTCCGGATAGCTGCACTGGTCGCCGCTTCATCGCTGCTTGTAGGGGTAGGCCTGAGCGGCTCCGCTATGTGGTGGCTAGCCTTTATCCTCCTCCTTTTGTCCTTCCTGGCCTTCGCAGTCACCGGCGCGGGGCTGATCAGATCCCGGGTCCTGCCGGCTTGGTCAGGTGCGATGCTGCTCGTCACCTCCCTTTTGCTGTTTGGTATGAACGATCAGAACGAAGCAGTTCTCCTTGTGATTCCTTTCGGAGTGGCCTGGATGGTTCTAGGCGGTCTGCTGTGGGCTGCGGCCTCATCCCCGACCAAGGGATGGCATAGCCGCGTTCTGCATGCTTGAGGTCGTAACGAGGCCCATCGATGGAATTCAGCTGCCGATCGGGATGCCTCAGATGAACATTCAGACTCAACCTCCAATTGCGCCATTGGAAGGTCATGGAGAAGCAGTCCGCTGGACCATGGTCGCAGGAGGCATTCTCTGGGGTGTTTCCGGATACTTCCGCTTCATGATGCCGCAAGGGCCTCTGCTAACAACCTGGACGGGACTCTCGCCCCTGCCTGCCCTTCAGCATGCACGCACGGGGCTTAAGCGGGCGGCTTTGATACGGCTGCTGCTGGCGGCCTTCTTTGGGCTGCTCGCCACCGCAGGCCAGATAGTTCTCTTGGATCCGCTGACAAACGGCGGGCTCGCCTTCGGCACGCTTCTCCTCGGTCTGGGGCTGCTCTTTGCCGGACTGGCTGTCGTCAGGGAGGGTAAGGGCGTGGCCGATCATTTTTGCCCTGTTCGGAGTGGGGTGGATCATTCTTGGCTTCACTCCTGGCGGGGGGCGCCATAAGTCTTTGGATCACAATACTTTCCAGCCTGATTCTCGTACTCGGGCTGTGGCTGGTGGTGGCCTGGGATAAATATTTGAGTCGGCCAGGGCCCGGGATCAGCATGGCGTCCGGTCTGGACGGTTCCAAGCCCGTCACCCTTTTGTGCGGAAGGGTTCATCTGGTTGTCACCTCTCACTGATAGTGTCCGCGAATGGATGAAGTCTTGGCGACCACGCAATCGTCTTCCCTTGCGGAGCTTTCGGGCCGGACCGGTTTCGATGAACAGTTCCTTGGTCCTTCCGTTGCTCTGCCAACACTGAACGACGTCGAAACAGCTTTGCTTCCGTACACGCACTTCTCGGTGCTCATGCGCCTGGATAAACGCCTTGCCGCAGTCACCGGTCTCGGCATCGACGGCGAAAAGCTGATGGACCTGGACCGGTCCGGGATCAAGTGGCGGCTGGATCCCCGGCTTGATGCGGACCAGCAGACCGGCGAAAGGGTTTACGCCCGCAACGACATCGACCGCGGCCATTTGGTGCGTCGCGCATCGGCTGTGTGGGGTGACACACGGGAAGAGGCTGCCCAAGCGAATGAGGACACCTTCCACTACACGAATGCGGCGCCCCAGGCCGCGAAGTTCAACCAGGGACTGGACCTGTGGCTGGGGATGGAGTCCTACCTGCTCGAGCACGCGGCCGACCACGGCCGCCGACTGGTCATCTTCACGGGGCCCATCTTCAGCGACGCCGACCCGGTCTACCGGGGAGTGGATATTCCGCTGCGCTTCTTCAAAGTCGCTGCCTTCCTCCAGGACCGGACATTGGCTGCCACCGGATATGTCGTGGACCAGACACCCCAACTGGCCGATCTCCCCGACGTGCCCCGTCCCGGAGCGGTCGACGAGGCCCCGCCGCTCGGACCGTTCCGCACCTTCCAGGTGCCCATCAGGGACATTGCCTCACTGACAGGCCTCGACCTCGCGCAACTTGTGGCCGTCGACCGCATGCCCATTGCGTCCACCCTTCCGACCGCCCGCGTGGCATCAACGTGGCGCCGCCTGCACATACCGGAGGACCTCGACCTCGATTTCGACCTAAATGACTGATGTCTCTTTCCGCTCACTGAGCTCGGCTGGGTTCAGTCTCATTGACCGACTCCCCACCCTGGTCGAGCATCAACGCCTGGCCGAAGCCGTGGGCTGGTCCGAAGCCTTCGCCGGGAGACCATGCCTGCATCCCTGGCCGGATCATTGGCAGGGGTCGTCGCCATGGACGGCGATCAGGTCATCGGCATGGGTCGTTTGGTCGGGGACGGAGTGAAGTATTTCTACGTCCAGGACCTCGCTGTCCTACCCTCCTGCCAAGGCCAGGGAGTCGGGAGAGCACTGCTGAACCGGCTTATGGGTCATGTGGCACGCACAGCGCCCGCATCTGCATTCGTCGGATTGTTCGCCGCCGAGGCTGCCCTGCCGCTTTACCAGCGAGCCGGCTTCACTATGGGTGACATGACCGGATGTTCCGGCTGGTGGACTCGGTCAACGACTGAACGAAAACCGCGCTGTTTTTCGCTTCAGATTAAACGCTTGAGCTCTGGATTTTTACTTTGCTAAAACGCTTGATCAACGTCAGAATTAACGCTACTTTTGTCGTGATCAAACGCTTTAGCAGAAATGGACATCAGCGCAGATGAATCGTTCAGTCTTCTTCCAGCCCGCCGACGGATGGGTCGGAGACCTTATCCCTTTCGAGAAGGACGGGGAGTTCTGGCTCTTTTACCTCCACGAGCTCCGCAGCGACCCGAAGCCCGGGACGTCCTGGCACCTCGTTACCACTAAGGACCTCATTCAGTTCGAAGATCATGGCGTTGCCCTGCATCATGGCGGTGAGAAGGACTTGGACTTCAACGCCTACACGGGAAGCATCGTGTGCGACGAATCCGGCGTTCACCACCTGTTCTACACGGGACAGAACCCGCGGAACCTCGGCCCGGACGGAGCTCCGCTACAGCTCGTCATGCATGCCACCAGCACCGACGGGATGAAGACCTGGGCCAAGCATCCCGAGCTGACGTTCGGCGCCCCCGAGGCGTACGAGTCAGGCGATTGGCGGGATCCGTTCGTTTTTCGTGACGGGGATGTCGGGCAGTGGCGGATGCTCCTGGCCGCACGGCATGCTGCGGGACCGGAACGCCGTCGCGGTGTCATCGCCCAGTGCGTGTCGAGTGACCTGATGAACTGGACGCACACGGAGCCGTTTTGGGATCCGCGACGATACATCACCCATGAATGCCCTGACGTCTTCGCCTGGGGCGACTGGTGGTACATGGTCTACTCGGAGTTCTCCGAGTCCTTCACCACCCGCTACCGAATGTCCAAGAGCCCCAACGGCCCGTGGATCGTACCGGACCTGGACAGCATCGACGGACGCGCCTTCTATGCCTCCAAGACCGCCGAACGGGACGGGCGCCGCTTCTTCTTCGGCTGGATCGCCAGCAAGGAGGACAATCGCGACGACGGTGCCTGGCAGTGGGCGGGCACCATGTCAGTGCTCGAAGGGCGCCAGAATCCGGACGGTACCCTCGCATTCTCGTTTGCCAATGAGCTCGTTGACAGCTTCTGGGAGGAAGTCCCAACCACCTTAGACCGACCGCTCCCGGCATCCCTGGTTGTTCCGGACGGATACATGGCGCTGGTGTCGGACGAGGATCTGCCCGGGCAGTTCTATGCAAGAGCGGTGCTGCAGATCGAACCAAATACCACTGAGTGCGGCCTGCTGCTGCGCTCCAGTGCCGACGGCGATCGGTCCTACATCCTCCGCCTGGAGCCGAAAAGAGGCCGGCTTGTCTTCGACCGGTGGCCCCGCGTTGCCACCGGCGACATGCAGTGGCAGGTGTCGGGCGATGTTCCGTTCGAGATCGAATTGGAACGACCCTGCGACGTGACCCCAGGTGAACACACCCTTGAAGTCATCGTGGACGGCGACCTCTGCGTCGTCGTCGTGGACAGGCAGGTGGCCCTCAGCACGAGGATCTATGACCTTGCCGATGGACGGATCGGCGTTTTCGCAGGCGAAGGATCCGTCAGTGTCACCGAACTTCAGATACGTAAGCGCACCGACAACTGAATATCCATCACCCTTACTCCTCCGTTCCAATCAAGGAAGATTGCCGCAATGAAAAAACTGTTCCGAACAGCCGCCGTGGCAGCTGTAACTGCCTTGGCCCTGGCAGCCTGCGGCGGCGGAGGGGCAAGCGACCCCTCCAACGTCAGCCCTACCGGGGAAATCAAGCCACGGGAAATATCGTGGCTGCTGTCCCGCCCGGCCGACGGCGCCGTCATCAACATCATGAAGAAGCTCGCGGACGACTACGCCAAAGACCATCCGGGGTTCGTACTGAACCTGATCACAACTCCGGACAGGCCCTCCTATATCCAGAAGCTTGAGACCCTCGCCGCCGCGAACAAGCTCCCCGAACTCTTCGATACCGACGCGACACCCTTCGCCCAGCAGCTGGCCAAGCAAGGCAAAATGGTCGACGCCGAGAAGCTGCTCAAGTCACTTGGCGTCTACGACAGCTACCGGCCCGGCGCGTTGGATTATCAGCGGTTCGACGACGGGTCGCTGCACATGATCCCGTTCCAGTTCGAGCTGGAGTTCATTTGGTACAACAAAGCCCTGCTGCAGAAGGCTGGGGTGTCTGTCCCGAAGTCCCTGGATGACGTCCCGGCCATGTGCAGCGCCCTGCGCAACGCCGGCATCACCCCGATCGCGATCGACGGGCAGGACCAGTGGCCGCTGGAACGGTATGTCGCCTACCAGCCGTTCAGGCAGGCCGGACCGGAGTTCATCCAGAAGCTGAAGAAGGGCGAAGCGAAGTTCTCCGACCCCGCCGGCCAGAAGGCAGTTCAGTGGATGGCAGCGCTCGGTAAGGCCAAGTGCTTCCAGGACGGCTTCTCCTCGCAGGGCTACTCGGACGCCCAGAACCAATTCACGTCCGGCCAAGCAGCCATGTACAACATCGGCACCTGGGAACTGCCCAGCCTTGCTACGGACAAGCTGAATCCCGCAGTCAGGGATGACATCGACTTCTTCACCCTCCCCACAACCGAAGGATCTGTCACCGCGGCCAACGAATTCGTCTCCCCGTCCGGCATCGGCATGGCCGTGAATTCCAGGACGTATGACCCGCTTGTGAGCGACTTCCTGAAGTTCGCCTTGGAGAAGTACCCGTCCGAATATGCAGCTACTGGTGCGCTTTCCCCGACCACCAATGTGGAGACAGTCGTCCCTGCCAATGCCACCCCCCTGTACAAGAAGGCCCTTGAGAAGGCCAATGACCTCGGGGACAAGCAGGCCATGCCGTGGGACACCCAGCTGGACCCGACCACTAACGGCAGGTTGCAGCAGGAGCTCGTGCTCCTCGTCCAGGGCAATATCACGCCCGAGCAGTTCATCAGCACGATGGACAGCACCGTCGTGCAGAACGCCCCAAAGTTCTTCAAGTAACCCCAGCGGTGGGGGGCTCAGGCCCCCCATCCGAAAGGCCCCACCATGCTTCCCAACAGGTCACGACTCTCAGTCCTGGTCTTCCTGCTCCCGCCCCTGCTGCTGTATGGCGTCGCAGTTCTCTTCCCCATCATGCAGTCCCTGTTCCTCAGCTTCTTCTCCTGGAACGGCATCAGCGACATGGAATTCGTCGGTCTGGCGAACTACGTGCGCATGCTCACTGGGGACGACATCTTCTGGCGCTCCTTCTTAAACGCCCTCGGCTACCTCGCCATCTGCCTGGTCCTGCAGCTTGGAGGCGCGCTGTTCGTCGCCAGCCTGCTCACCTCGCTGCGCCGCGGCGCCGAGCTCATCAAGACCCTCTACCTGCTGCCGGCCGTGATCTCCACCGTGGCCATCGCCTTCCTCTTCGTCCGCATCTACTCCATTGAGCCCGTAGGCCTGCTCAACCAGCTCCTGCATTGGATTGGCTTCGGCGGCCTGGAAAAAGCCTGGCTCTCCGACGTCAATACCGTGCTCGCGGCCGTGTCAGCACCGGAAGGATGGCGGTTCACCGGCCTGTACATGCTCATCATCTACGCGGCCCTGCTGGCTGTTCCGAAAGAGCTCGAGGAAGCCGCCCGCCTGGATGGCGCCTCGCGGTGGCAGCTGTTCACCAAGATCCGCTTCCCTTACATCCGGCCGGTCTGGATCACGACCACCATCATGGCAACCACCTACGGCTTGCGCGGATTCGACATCCCCTACCTCATGACCAACGGCGGCCCCGGCCAATCCTCCGAACTGCTTACCACCTACATGTATAAAACAGCGTTCACGAGCACCGACTTCGGATACGCCAGCACCATCTCGGTCTTCATCGTCATCGAGTGCCTGGTCGCCGTCGGTCTCATCCTCCTCATGCTCAAACGAAAGGCGGACGCATGACCGCGCCAGCAGCACCGATAGCCCGGACTGTGACAACCCCGCCAAGCGACAGCGGCCGACCGCCCCTCCGCAGACGACGCAAGCCCAGCGTTCATAGGGCACTTTCAAGGGCTCTGATCGCGATCATCGTCATCGTGCAGGTCTACCCCCTCGCCTGGCTCTTCCTGACAAGCCTGCGCGACGAACACGACTTCGCCACCGGAGACCCTTTCGCCCTGCCCAAATCGCTCACATGGGAAAACTACGCCCGGGCGTTCGAAACCGGAGATCTCGGCCGGAACATCCTCAACAGCTTCATCGTCACAATGGGCGCAAACATCCTGATCGTGCTGCTCGGAATGATGGCCGCGTACGCGATCCAGGTCCTCGGCTTCCGACTCAGCCGCCTGGTCCGCGGACTGTTCCTGATCGGCATCATCGTTCCTGTCCAGATCGCGTTGGTTCCCCTGTTCATCGACTACTCCACAGTGAACCTGCTCGACACTTACCAGTCCATGATCATTCCGCTGGCCGGCTTCTCCCTGCCGATGTCCGTCTATCTCTTCTCCTCGTTCTTCGAATACATCCCCCGGGAAACGTACGAGGCCGCATCCCTGGACGGAGCAGGACCCTACCGGATCTTTGGACTAATCACCCTGCCCCTTTCGGTGAACACCGTCGTGACAGTCGTGCTGGTCAACAGCATCTTCATCTGGAACGACTTCATCTTCGCCAACACCTTCGTCCTGTCAGAGGAACTTAAAACCATCCCCCTGGGCCTGCAGAACTACATAGGGGCCATGGGCAAGGTCGATTGGACGGCAACGTTCGCCGCCGTCTGCATCACTATCACTCCACTGCTGCTGGTCTTCCTCGTGCTGAACAAGGCAATGATCCAAGGCCTGGAGAGCGGGGCGACCAAGGGATGACGGCAACAGCAGGTGGATATACTCCTGAAGGAGGGCAAATGGTTTCGAAGGAGAAAAGTTCGGGTGAACCGGTTGCGGCGGCGTTCCTGAAACCCGAGCGCGGCCATCCCGTCACCCTGCGTGAAGTAGCCGAAGCTGCCGGCGTCTCCACCGCCACAGTTTCTTTGGTTGTTAACAACAAGAAGGACGCCCGAATCTCTGTCCAGACCCGGAAACGCGTGCGGGACGCGATCAAGGACTTGGGCTATCGGCCCAACGCCATGGCCAAAACGCTTGTTAGCGGCAGCTCCCGGTTCATCGGACTGGTCGCCGACGCCATCGCGACCACTCCCTTCGCGGGACAGATCATCCACGGCGCCCAGGATGAGGCATGGAGACATGGCTATGCACTCCTGATCGCCAACACCGAAGGAAACGGTGACCTCGAAAAAGACGCCATCTCGATGATGCTCGAGTACAAGGTGCGAGGCATCCTCTACTCAACATGGTTTCACCGCCCGACGGAAATACCTGAGTCACTCCGGGAAGCGGATTTCGTCCTCGTCAACTGTTTCTCCACTGAGCCGGGCACGCGGGCCGTCGTACCCGATGAGGCCCAAGGTGGTCGCTCGGCCACAGAAATCCTGCTGCGGCATGGCCACCGGCGCATAGCTTTCATTAACGCCACCATCCCGGCCCCGGCCAAGGATGGACGCCTCGAGGGTTACAAGGAAGCGCTGGAGGCCGCAGGCATCCCGCTTGACCCGGAACTGGTCATGGAAGCCTACCCGGACCAGGAAGGCGGATATGAGGCGACACCCGAACTCCTCAAGCGCGACGTCACAGCCGTGTACTGCTACAACGACAGAATGGCGATGGGCCTCTACGATGGGCTACGCGACCACGGCTTGTCCATCCCGGACGACATGGCGGTGGTGGGTTTCGACAATCAGGAAGTGATCGCGGCCCATCTCCGGCCCCCGCTTTCCACTGTCTCCCTTCCGCACTACGAACTTGGAGCAGCGGGGGTGCGAATGCTTCTGGGCCTCGAAGAGGCGCCATCAAATACCGCCGTGAAGATCAACTGTCCCACCGTGGAGAGAACTTCCGTACGCGTGCAAGCACCCGCGTAAGCGGCCGCCTTTCGCGCCGGCCTTCCAGGGCAGCCATGCCTTGCTTCGATACAGGCGGCCTAGCCTCAATTCGGGTAGCCAAGGTGGCGCCTGATCTCATCAAGCTCACCACTGAGCTCTTCAACCTGGAGCTTGTACCTGTTGAATTCGACATTTCGTCGTTTTGCCTCGATGTAGCTGAAGATCAGTGCGAGCAGCGCCAAGGGAAGGGAGATGAGCATTGCCCAGCCGGCTGCCGCGAAGAAATCCAAAGCAACAGGAAGAGCTGCCCTAAAGGCGATGAACTCATTGATGCTGCCAACTACTCCGCTCATGAGCGCGTCGAGAGGTTCCATAAACCGTCCGACAACGGGGGTATCAGATAACGACGGAGCGCTAAGTTTGTTCTCTGCCCCACCACCCCAACGAGCATCCCCAAGATGGTACAAAACGTAGATACCGGCTCCAATATTGGCAACCGTGAAGACGATCACGGATCCGAGAGCAGCCAAATCGAGACGACGAGGCCGCCAAAAAAACAGCAGCAAGCCGCTGAAGATCGCCGAGATCCAAGTTATGGCGTCAAACCATTCCGCGCTTACGCCGATCAGGATATCCACAGCCGTCGCCGCCTCCGTCACCAGGGCTAATTGGCCATGAGGCTACGTGATCTTGTGTCGCCTCATGCTTAACCATTCTTACTCCAGCCCCTCAAGGGAAGGACGGAAGGTTCCGACTGACCCTCCGGCGACAACGATGGAACCCTGACTCACAGATCCAGCCTCTACAAGGGCAGCGATGGCCTGGGCGATCTTTCGCCCACCTTGTGCGGACGGTTCGATCGGATTGGCGTAGTCGCTGTCCTCCGTGCAGATGAGCCGCAGGTCTATAAGGGCGGCACCTAGGGAAAAAGCCGCTCTGGTAATTGAGTCGTTGAACAGGCAGAGGGCGGCCCTGATGACCCGCTGGCCGGGCTCCGAAGGGCGAGTGTCATAGATAGTGCATGCGGCAGCGGGCAATCCTTGCGCAACCACCGCCGTCAACATGGCCGAATAACTGGCGGCAAAATTGTCCTGGGCGTTGCCGAGGATAGCGAGCGCCTCCGTCACGGAGGATGGCTGTTCCTGCAGCAACGGGGCATATCCGAGGGCATCGTTTCCACCCACGCTCACCACAAGATGGGTTGCATCCCGTGGAACAGAATGAAGTTGACGGGCGACGCCGGCAATGACGTCCCCATCCAAGGCCAGGAGGGTGCACTTCCAGTCAGGAGGAAGCTCCCGCCGCAACTGGGCGGCGACATCAGGACCGCCGTTGACGTAGGCAGCGTTGTCGAAAATTGAATCACCCAACAGGACTACGTGCCCAGGGCGGGCAAGCTCAGGATGCGTGGTTGCCATAACGCCACAGTAAGGGCGTCAGGAAAGGCGGCAAAGACCCAGAATCCGGGGGCTCTGCCTACTCGGGAAAGACCGTGGAGTCACCGGACGAAATAATACTTGAAGCATCACTTGACATTTCAACTAACCTCCTCCAAGATAGATGCAAATGCATGTATCGCAGCATTTACCCAAAGATCAACAGGAGGAAACACCATGTCAGCTCAGCTCACTCCCGGAACCTGGAACCTCGACCTCGCTCACTCGGAGATCGGCTTCGCCGTCCGTCACGCGGGTATCAGCAAGGTCCGTGGCCAGTTCACAGACGCCGACGCCACCTTGGTGATTGGCCCGTCACTCGACGCGTCGTCGGTCAATGCCACCATCAGCACTGCATCCTTCGACTCCAAGGACAGCAACCGCGACGCCCACGTCAAGAGCCCGGACTTCTTCGACGTCGAGCAGTTCCCGCACATGAGCTTCCGTTCCACCGGCGCTCGTGGTTCTGCGGAGCAGTTCACCCTGGTTGGCGACCTCACCATCAAGGACACAACCCTTCCGGTGGAGTTCGACGTCGAGTTCGGCGGCGCTGCGGTTGACCCCTTCGGCGCTACTCGCGCAGGATTCTCAGCCTCCACCGTCATTTCCCGCAAGCAGTTTGGCATCACCTGGAATGCTGCCCTCGAAGCCGGCGGAGTCCTGGTCGGCGACAAGGTCACCATTACCGTAGATGCCGCCTTCGTCCAGTCCGCCAACTGACGGAAGCCGTCCACCGCCGTCGGCCGTCAGCCATCCTGCTGTCGGCCGACGACGGACGATATGCACCCTTGATCCTGCAGATCAAGCGACTTGCCGGTTCCGGTCAGTCCACCACCACTGCCTTTTCAGTACCGGAGGGGACGCTGGGCTGGTGGCAGAACCACTTCAAGGCCTTGAGGGTGGACTCGTCCATTAGCCGCGTCTCGCCTGACGAAGAGCGGCTTTCGCTCAAGGATCCGGACGGGCTGCAGCTTGACCTGATTGCCTCCTCGACGGCGGACCCGCGCAACCCGTGGGACTCCGCCTCCGTTCCCGCAGAGTACGCAGTGCGCGGCCAGCATTCATCCGTGCTTACCGTCGCCAATCCGGAACGGACCGTCCGCGTGCTGACCGACGATCTCGGGCTCCGCATCATCGGCGAGACGGCGGACCGGACGCGACTCGCTGCCGGAGACGGCGGCGCCGGAAACATTGTTGATGTTGTTGCCGACCCGAAGGCACCCCGCGGCCTGGTTGCGGGAGGCACTGTCCATCACATCGCCTTCCGCGTCCCGGACAAGGCCACGCAGGAGCTCTGGCGGCAGGACCTGGTAGACCGCGGTTTTGCCGTTACCGCCATACTGGATCGGCAATACTTCACCTCCATCTACTTCCGCGAGCCGGGCGGTGTGCTGTTCGAGATTGCGACCGATACCCCCGGTTTCAATGTCGACGAGCCGCTGCTTGAGCTCGGCCGGTCCCTGAAGCTCCCGCCGTGGCTGGAGCCCACGCGTGAGGCCATTGAGGCCTCTGTCGCGCGGATCCAGGTCCCCGGTGAAAACAACCCCGCCGTGGCCGAGCGGTAGGAGCACAGATGACCTCCACCCGCCCTGTCATAGACACCTGGCCACACCTGTTTCGTCCCGGTGACGAGGACGCACCGGTGCTGCTGATGCTGCACGGGACAGCAAGCAACGAACGTGATATCGCTTCCCTCGCCGGCCGGCTTCAGCCAGCGGCCGGAGTACTGGCCCCCAGGGGCCGCGTGGAAGAGAGCGGCATGTTGCGCTGGTTCCGCCGTCATGCGGAGGGAGTGTTCGACGTCGACGATGTCATCCTCCGCGCGGGCGAACTCGCCGCGTTCATCGACGACGCCCGCAGTAGCTATGGGATCGGCGACCGGAAAATTGTCGCCGTCGGCTTCTCCAACGGTGCGAACATCGCACTCGCGACGGCCATGCTGCATCCTCAGTCGCTGAATCGGGTGGTTGCCTTCTCGGGCATGTATCCGCTGGGGGAGCGGACCAGTGCCGTCGAATTGGAGGGCAGCCGATTCCTGGTCCTCAACGGTGACGCGGATCCGATGGCGCCGATCGCGAGCGTCACCAAGCTCCTGGGCGAACTTAAACGCCAAGGCGCAGCAGTCGATCAGCTGCTGCGCCCTGGCGGCCACGGCATCCAGCCTCCAGACCTGGAGGCTGCCCGGAACTGGCTGGCCGGCTTGGCGTAGGCCGCGGCGGGATCAGGCCAAGCGGCGGGATCAGGCCATTCCGCCTGAGGCCGACGGCGGGAGTCAGTGGCCTTTGATGTTGAGAGCCAGGAGGCGGGCCCCCTCGCCTTCCGCGAAGATCCCGACGCCGGTGCTGGACTCCGAAGGGAACACGAGGTCCGTGATCGTAGCCCGTCCATCATGGGCGAAGACTTCAATAGAGCACCGGTCGAGGTACACCTGCAGCCGGAGCCGCCCGTTTTCAAGCGGCACGGCCACGCTCTCGATCGAGGGGAATGCCTCGTGGAAACCCATGTTCCCCGACTCCCGGCGGTCCAGGCGGAGCACACCCTCGGCGACGTCGTAGGAAAGGACGGTCTGCTCGCCGTCGCCGGCCTTCAGCAGCAAGCCGACTCTGGTGGCCCGGCCGGGCTCGATTTCGGCGTCGATCCTTGCCACTTCCCCGGGAGCACCCACGAGCTCCACTGCGCCGGAAGCAAGTGGCTGCGGCCCACGTTGGAAGTTGCGGAAGCCCGGACCGTTGAAGGGATCGACGGCGTGCTGCCGCAGCATAAGTGCCCCGTTTTGCCGAGTAAGGGTTACTTCCCGCGGCAATGACATCGAATTGCGCCAACCCTCGCTGGGCGTTTGGGCGGAGTAATTCCAGTTACTCATCCAGCCGATCATGATCCGTCGGCCGTCTGGGACGTTACTGAAGGAAACTGCGGCGTAGTAGTCACGGCCCCAGTCCAGCCAGCTGTACTCGCGCATCCTGCTGTCGTCGGTCTGCAGTCCCTCGGTGACGGTCGACTCGGACCGGAACTTCACCCCGTCGAACTCTCCGACGAAGTACTGTCCGCCCGAGCCGCCGGCAATGCCACCGGGACTGAGGTTCACCACGAGGACCCATTTCATGGCCTCACGTTTACCGTCTATGGGCAGTTCGAAGAGGTCTGGGCATTCCCAGACCCCACCCGTGGCGTTCGCGGGTCCGAACGTGCTGAGATACTCCCAGGCCATGAGATCCGTGGACTTGTACAGCACCACCTCACGCTGGACTGCCTCCACGGCAACCATCACCCAGTAACTGCCTGCGGTGCCGTCGTACCAGAACACCTTAGGGTCCCGGAAGTCAGCCGAGGCTCGGTCCAGCACCGGGTTGCCGGAGTACTTGGTCCATGTCCTGCCCTCGTCCAGGCTGTACGCCAGCGATTGGGCCTGCCTGCCGGCCAGCGGTGAAGCATCGCTGTAGGCGCTGGTGTAGATCGCAACCAGCGGCGGGTTCCCGGTGGTGCCCAGGCCGCTGGTGTTGTGCTCGTCGAACACTGCGGAACCGGAGAAGATGGCTTCCTGATCATCGCAAAGGATGGCCACTGGCTGCTCTTGCCACTGCAGCAGGTCCGGGGATGTGGCGTGTCCCCAGGACATGTTCCCCCACTCACTGCCAAAGGGGTTGTGCTGGTAGAAGAGGTGGTACGTGCCGTTGACGAACACCAGGCCGTTTGGGTCATTGAGCCAGTTGCGCTCGGCGCTGTAGTGGTATTCAGGCCGAAAGCGCTCCGGCGACGGCGCTCCAGCCGGTGCGGCCGCCGTCGTTGTCGCGGTCAAATTCACTGTCCTAGCCCTTCACGCCACTGGAGGCGATGCTGTTGATGAATGAACGTTGGAACGCGATGAAGAGCACCACAACCGGGACCGTGATCAGCGACGCGTAGGCCATCACTTCGCCCCAGGAGACGTTCAGCTGGAAGAAGTACTGGATGCCGATCATCACAGGCCGGAGCTCCTCGGACTGGACCACCATGAGGGGCCAGAGGTAGGAGTTCCAGGCTGGCAGGAAGGTCAGGATCGCCACGGTGGCAGTGGCGGGTCCTGATAGCGGCATGACCACCTTCCGGTAAATCTTGAACCAGCCGGCGCCGTCGATCCGCGCGGCCTCATCCAGTTCCTTGGGGATGGACTCGAAGTACTGGTGGAACAGGTAGATGGAAAAGGCGTTGGCGATGAACGGGATGATCTGGACCTGGTAGGTGTCCAGCCAGCCCCTGGAGAATTCAAGGCTGAAGCCGTTCAACTCGAAGTAGGGCAACTGGTTTACCCACCACACGAGCGGCAGCGCCAGGGTCTGGAAGGGCACGATCAGCGTGGCCAGGATGGCCATGAACACGATCCGCTTCCCGCGGACCTGCATGCGAGACAGGGCGAAGGCGCAGAGGCTGTTGACGAAGATGCCCAGGATGACGGTGACTGCAGAGACGCCGATGGAATTCATCAGGAAGCGGGCGGCCGGGACCCGGTCAAATACCGCTGCGTAATTGTCGAGTGAAATGTTGCCCACCGGCAGGAACGCCGCCAGGGACGACATGTCGCCGAAGATCTGCTGGTCCGGCTTGAGCGATGACACGAGCATGAAGAGGATCGGGAAGACGGCGACGACGGCGAACAGCAGCCTGACGAGCATGGTGCCGGCATTCTTCAAGAGGAGTTGGTTTTTCATGTCAGTCTTTCTCCCGGGTGAGATGGCGCTGCACGGCGGAGACGATCAGGACGAGGACGAAGAACACCAGCGAGATCGCGGACGCATAGGAGGTCTCCTGCTGCCGGTACCCGGATTGGACCGCCTCGTAGATGATGGTGGTGGTCGAATCCATGGGCCCGCCCTGGGTCATGACGCTGATCTGGTCGAAGAGGCCGAGGGCCTGGATAGTGATGGTGACGAGGACCAGGCTGCGGGTATGGAAGAGGCCGGGCCAGGTCACGAAACGGAACTGCTGCCATCGGCTGGTGCCGTCCAACTGTGCCGCCTCGTACAGCTCGCCGGAAATGCTCTGCAGGCCCGCTAGCCAGATGATCATATGGAAGCCGGCGGCCTGCCAGATGGACAGGATGATGATGGCGGGCATTGCCGTATTGGGATCAGCCAGCCAATCCGGGCCATTGATCAGGCCGAAGCTGATCGCGGAGAGGACTTCGTTGATCAGTCCCTCTTTCCGGTACATGAACAGCCACAGCAGCGAAACCACCACCATGGACGTGACCACCGGCAGGAAGTAGACGGTGCGGAAGAAGTTCACGCCGCGGAACTTCTTGTTGATCAGCAGCGCCATCAAGAGGGCAAGTCCGGATTGGACGGGAACCACGATGACGGCGAAGTACGCGACGTTGAGCAGTGCCCGGTAGAAGGTGGGGTCGGTGAAGAGGCGGACAAAGTTGTCTGCGCCGACGAACTCGACGGGACGGGGCGAGATGAGCCTGGCGTTGGTGAAGGCGAGGCCGAAGCCCAGCGCCGCCGGGATGAAGATGAAGGCCAGCAGCAGCAGGGCTGCCGGCGCCATCATGCCCCAGCCGCTGAGTTGCTCGCGACGGAAGCCGGGACGACGGCGGCGAACCGCGCTGCGGTTGTTGCCGGCGTCGTTGCTGCCGTTGCGCTTGTTGCCGTTTGAGGACGACGCCGGTGCGGGCCGAACGTGGGCCGGTGCAGGCCGGCGGGTGGGAAGGGGAGTGGTTGCCATGGGAATCTCCGTGGGCCGGGCGGCCGGAGGGTTGCGGCCACCTTGGCCTGCAACCCTCCGGACTGCGGCGGCTACTTCTTGTAGCCGCCGTTGGACTTGATGTTGGCGTCGATCGCCTTGACTGCCTTGTCCAGGGTGGACTTGGGATCAGCGCCGTTGAGGATGTCCTGGACGGCATTGCCGTACTCGGTTGCGATGAACGGGTAGGCAGGGGTCTCCGGACGCATCACCGCGTACTCTCGTGAGAAGTCCATGAAGATGCGGTTGGCGCCTCCCTCGGCGAAAGCCGGAATCAGGGCAGCAGCCTCATTGCTGGCTGGGATCGTGCCCGTGGCCTTAGCCACCGCGGCGACGTTCTCCGGCTTGAGGGAGTACGAGAGGTAGTCCATGGCGGCCTCGCTGTTCTGGCAGCCGCTGGTCACACCCCACTGCCACGAGGCGCCGCCGATCTTGGGGCCCTCGCCGAGGTCCACGGTGGGCATGACCACAAGGTCGTCGCCGAGGGCGGCCTTGGCCTTGTCCGCCGCCCAGGATCCGGTGTAGAGGATGGCGCTCTGGTTGTTGAGGAAGTCCTGGGTGGAATCCTTGCCGCCCTTCTTGGCCATGAAGCCCTGATCAGCGAGGCCGCGGAACCAGTTGGCCCATGAGACAGCTTTGTCGCCGTTGAGGACACCGTCGGCGCTCTGGAAGCCGTCGCGGTTGATGAGGTCGCCGCCGAAGGACTGCAGGAAGGGAGAGTACGCGTAGGGGAGCCATTCGCCGGTGCCGGCTGTGCCCATATCCAGCGGGTACTCCCACTTGCCGAGGGCTTTGAGCTTGGTGAGCGCGTCCTGGAACTCCTCCTCGGTCCAGGGCTGCTCCACTGTTGCCGTGCGGACGCCGGCCGCCTTCAGGTCGGAGGGACGTGCCATCATGGCGAGGGCCACATCGTAGTAGCCGACGGCATACGGCTTGCCGTCATACTCCGCCACGGTGCTGGGGAGGTGGGTGGAGAGGTCGGTGGAGAGTTCGAGCGGCTTGAGGTAGCCGGCCCAGGCCCAGTTGGGTACGTTGGGCCCGTCGATATCCACGATGCAGGGAAGCTTTCCGGCTGCCGCGGCCGACACAATCGAGTCGTTGTAGGACTCCTGGGGGAAGGCCTGGATTTTGATCTTGACCTTGTCCTGGCTGCCGTTGTAGGAGTCAACGATCTTTTGGACTGCGGCCAGCTCTTCAGGGTTGCCGGCGTTATGGGTCCACAGCGCAATCTCTCCCGAGCCTTCATTGGAGGAAGATGCGCTGCCCTTGCCGCAGCCGGCGAGTGTGGCGGTGAGGGCGGCCGCGGCTATGCTGGTCGCAAGGATCTTGGTGAACTTCGTGTTCATGGTTCGGTCTTTCTACTCAGGTGGGTGGAGGGGATTGGACAGGTCCTTTGGGGAGCGTGGCCGCTGCAACGGTCGCGCTCCTGTTTTGTCAGGCCTGTTTGTTGGTAGATACGGGTGTGGGGAGGCTGGCTAGCTTTGGGGCTGGCTGGCTGGGGGCGGGGCGACAGAATCCCGCTCAACGAGCGGACAGGCGATTTCCTCGTGCACACGGGGTTCATCAGGGTTCTCGATCTCCTCAAGAAGCTTTAGGACGGCCCAACGGCCCATTTCGTAGTGGGGGAGTGCCATTGTGGACAGCCCCGGCCAAAGTGCGCCGGCGATGAGCTCGAGGTTGTCAACGCCTACGATCGAGATATCGTCAGGGACCTTCAGCCCCAGATGATTGGCTGCTTGGTATGCACCCATGGCCATCTGGTCGCTGAAGCAGAAGAGGGCGGTAGGTCGGTCCGGCAGGGACAGAAGCTTCAATGCTGTTTCCCGTCCCCCCGCCGTGTTCGGATGGGCTGTTAGGTAGTGATCCGGCTGGAAGGGCAGGCCATGCCGGGCCAGAGCTTCACGGAAACCCCGCAAACGCCCGTGGGCAGCCGGGATATCGTCCTCGTTGTTGATCATGCCGATCCGGCGGTGCCCGGCGGCGATCAGGACTTCGACGGCGGACTCGCCTGCCCCGAACTCGTCCGGCACCACAGAGGACAGTTTCGGATCCTCGGAAATGGCGTCGAGCAGGACGGTGGGCACTCCCCGGAGCTCTTCCGGGACCGACACCATGTGATGGTACATACGCGCGTAGATGATGCCGTCCACTTGATGTTGCTGGAGGGCACGGATCTCCTGCCGCTCCAGCTCGTTGTCCAGGCCGGAGTTGACCACCATCAGGAGGTGGCCGCGCTCCGAAGCCGCGTCCTGGGCTCCCTGCAGCATTGCTCCGGCGAAGGGAGTGGTAGTGATCTCATCGCTGACGAGCCCGAGGATCTGGGAGCGCTGGTTCCGCAATCCACTGGCCAATCGGTTCGGTGCGTAGCCGAGGTCATCGGCTATAGCCTTCACGTGAGCCACAGTCAGGGCATTAACTCGAGCCTGGTGCGTCTCGCTCAGGGCGTGGGAAACAGTGGTAACGGATACGCCGGCAGCCTTGGCCACGTCCCGGATGTTTACCTTGGTCGTCATTGACTCGTCCTTTGTTGACTTGCCCCTATGCAATACGTCCCTCTGCAAAGCTTTCTTCTGCACTGCAAAGCGTTCTTCTGCAAAACGTTTTGCATGTTGTCTGGATCACTTTATGCAAAACGTTTTGCACGTGTCAAGAGTAGATTCTCCGACAGTTAACGCGACGGTGACATTGGAGAAACGGCCACTCAACGCCGGATGGCTACCGTTTCTCCCATGATCTCTTCCGCGCTCGCCTCACTCCGCGCCAGGGTCCTTGACTGGATCGAGTCCGCCTACTTTCACGAGTGCGTGGATGAAACGGCGGAGGGGATACTGGAAGCCACCCGCTGGGGCTGGCTTCCGGCCCTGAGCGGAGTCACTATTGCGCGGGACCAATTGGCGACCGCTCACTTGGCTCAACGCCCTTCCCGGCTTCCTGAAACAACTGCAGGATAGGCCTGGAACTCCGGGAATTCCGCGACTCCTGGTACCGGCTGTATTGTTCAACACATTTTTCGTCGCTTGCCTGTACCATGCCCTAAACTGCTTCACTGAGATGCCTGAGATGGCATTGGGCAGCAACGAAAGTGAAACCAATGGCTACCGATTACGACGCCCCGCGCAAGACTGAAGAAGAGTCGTCCTCTGAGTCCCTGGAGGCCCTTCAGGCGTCCCGTGGCTCCGGTGCCCAAACTGCTCTCATCGACCTTGACGAGAACGATACAGCTGAGGGCATCGACTTGCCGGGCGCCGATCTTTCCAGTGAGGAACTGACTGTCGTCATTGTCCCTGAGCAGTCAGATGAATTCACGTGTTCATCGTGCTTCCTAGTCCGCCACCGTTCCCAGATCGCATTGGAAAAGAACGGCCTGAAGTTCTGCGTGGAGTGCGAAGGCTAAAAGCCTTGTTCCAACCCCGTTACCGGACGTAACGATCAGGCGATGCGGCGATTACGAACCGGCCAAAGCGGGCCGAAACCAGCCCTGTTAATCACGCTTCCGTGACCCCTTTTCGGGCTCACTAACGGTTGAGCGCCGAGTCGGATACGAACCCCCTTTAAGGCCATTTTCGCTCCTAGTCTTGAGCTATCCAGCTAGTCAAGGAGGTGGCCCAAATGAAAAAAATCCACGTATGGCTGGCAGCGATACTCATGGCTGCAGGGCTTGGTCTCGTGGCCCCGGGACCTGCCTCGGCCACCACATCGTATTGCGGACTCGTCTGGGGCTCATTGGAAAAAGCACAGCCGGATTTGGCGGCAGCCCAGGTGGTCAATATCCGTACCGGGCAGCACCTATGCTTCGACCGTATGGTGATCGACCTCAACGGGAAAGTGGCTGGCTACACGGTCCGCTACGTCCCGGCAGTGGCCCAAGAGGGCTCGGGACATACCGTTCCTCTTAGGGGAGGGGCGTTCGTTCGGGTAACGGTGAACGCGCCATCGTACGACGAGAACTACAACTCCACTTACAACCCGGCCAACCAGAGCGAATTGAGCAATGTTTCCGGTTACCAGACGTTCCGCCAAATAGCCTCGGCCGGCAGCTATGAGGGCTACTCAAGCTTCGGCCTGGGCGTCCGTGCCCGGCTTCCCTTCAGGGTCTTCACTGTGGATGGACCCGATGGCGGATCCCGCATGGTGGTGGATGTAGCCCACTTCTGGTGACAGTTAAACGCACCTGCCAGTGAAGCAGCGCAAACGCAGCTGCACAGCGCAAACGAAGGCCCTGACCCGCGAACCGGGCCAGGGCCTTCGTTTATTCAGGGCTTTCGTTTAAGAGCCAACAGCTTACTCAGGTACCACCAGTGCAGGGGTGTCCTTGCGGATCGTTTCGCCCTGGAAGAATCCGGGACGCAGGCGGGACATGACCACCATGAACACTGCACCCATCGCCAGGATGCCGACTCCCAGGACAAAGACCAGGCCGATTCCAAATACTTCCGAGCCGCTCCCGAACTCGGGCGCCAGGCTGTCCACCGCCGTCTGGCCGAACACGACGAACAACCCGATGCCGCCTGCGAGCGGGCACGCCAGGCGTAGCAGGAAGTTGCGTATGCTGCTGAAGACGCTCTGGCGGAAATACCATGCACACGCGATAGCGGTGAGGCCGTAGTAGAAGCAGATCATCAGGCCGAGGGCCAAGATGGTGTCATTCAGGACGTTCTCACTGATCACGTGCATCACCGCGTAGAAGCCCGCGGATAGGACGCCGGCGGCGATAGTGGCGAAGCCGGGCGTCGAGAAGCGCTTGCTGAGGCGGCTGAACGGCTTCGGCATGGCTCCGTAGTGGGCCATGGCCAGGAGGCTGCGCGACGGCGACATGAATGTGGACTGCAGTGATGCCGCGGAACTTGAGAGCACGGCCAACGACATGAGGATGGCGAATGGCCCCATCACTGGCGAGGCCAGGGCGGTGAAGATGTTCCCGTGGTTTTCCTCGTTGTTCAGGCCGATTCCGGTGTCTCCGACGCCGGCGAACATCATTGTCGCGATGCTCACCAGGAGATAGATACCAAGGACGACGACGGCGGTCAGGGTGCCCGCGATGCCGGAGGTTTTCTTGCCGTTCGCGGTCTCCTCATTCACCGTCAGGCACACATCCCAGCCCCAGTAAACGAAGATGGACAGCGAGATGCCCGCAGCGATCTGCCCGAAGGTTTCAATCCTTGTGACATCGAACCACTCCCAGCTGAAGGGGATAGCAGTCTCCGACGTTGACCAGTTTGCGAAGGCCATGGCTACAAAAAGGCCCAGCGCAAGGAGCTGGAATCCCACCAGTCCGTATTGGACGATCTTGGTGGTGTGCAGTCCGCGGTAGCTTACCCACACAGCCAGCGCTACGAATACAAAGCAGGTGGCCACGTTGAGCGGCTTGTTCGCGGCTAGCTCGGCAATTTCGGGTGAACCAAACAGCTGGGATAAGAAGAGGTAGAAGAAGTCCACCGCCACGGCCGCCAGGTTGGACAGCACAATGATGTTTGCGGCGAGGAGTCCCCAGCCGCCCATCCAGCCTACCCAGGGGCCGAAGGCCTTGGTGACCCACGTGAAGGTGGTCCCGCTGTCCGGGGAGTCGGCGTTGAGCTCCCGGTAGGCGAGCGACACAAGGATCATCGGAATGAAGCCGATGAGGAAGATGACGGGCAACTGCAGGCCCGCTTCGTTGATGGTGGGGCCCAAGGCGCTGGTGAGCGTGTAGGCCGGGGCAATAGTTGAAATTCCGAGGACGACGACGGCGAGGAGCCCCAGCTGCCCCGTCTTCAGTCCCTTGCCGGAAATGTTATGGGCAGGGCTCCCGACGGCTGCACCCTGCGGGTTGCCTGTCGCGGTGCCGCCTTGGTGGAATGTTTGACTCATGTCAGCGCCTCTCTAGATGGCCGCAGGCTGTTGCTGCGTGATGCAGTGAATGCCGCCGCCCCGGGCGAAGAGTTCGCGTGCGTCAATACCTACGACGCTACGGCCCGGATAGGCATCGGCAAGAATACGGAGGGCTTTTTCATCCATCGGATCATCGAAGGTACACGCGATGACTCCTCCGTTGACGACCAGGTGGTTGATGTAGCTGTAGTCCACATAGCCTTCGTCGTCCTTTAGGGCAGCCGGGGCGGGAACTTCGATGATGTTCCAGCTACGGCCTGCGGCGTCCTGCGTGGTGCGCAGGAAGCTGATGATGTCCCGGCACACCTCAAAATCGGGGTGTTCGGGGTTCTGCTGGGAGTGGACCAGGAGGGTGCCCGGCGACGGGATGGCCGCCACGATGTCCACATGGCCGCGGGTGCCGAACTTCTCCGAATCGCGGGTCAGTCCGCGGGGCAGCCACACGACGTGGGTGGCGCCGATGGTGCGAGCCAGTTCCCTCTCCACATCCTGCTTGCTGATGCCGGGGTTGCGTCCCCGATCCAGCTGCACGGTCTCCGTGACCAGGACCGTACCTTCACCGTCCACCTGGATTCCCCCGCCTTCGTTGACGAGGCTCGAGGCGATGTGGGCGGCCCCGGCGCGGCCGGAAACTTCAGCCGCAATCAAGGCATCTTTGTCCCACTTGGCCCAGTCCTGGGCTCCCCATCCGTTGAACACCCAGTCCACCGCGCCAAGCCTCCCGGAGTTGTCAAGGACGAAGGTGGGCCCGATGTCCCGCATCCAGGCGTCGTTCAGTTCGGCGGTCAGTACTTCGACGTCGGGGTGCAGGTAACGCGCGGCGGTTTCGACGTCGTCGGGGTGGACTACCAAAGTGACCGGGTCGAACCTGACCGCTGCATTGGCGACGGCGGCCCAAACGGTCCGTGCCGCGTGAGCCTCTTCGGAGGTATCGCCGAGGGTGTAGCCACCCGTGGGGAAAGCCATCCAGGTACGCTCCTGCGGAGCGGTCTCCGCCGGCATGCGCCAGGCCGTCATGCTGTCACCCGCACACTGGTGATCGAGCCTGTCGACATCCCGGGAGCCAGCTCGCCCCCGAAAGGGGCGTCCTGCCGAACCGGCTCAGTCAACCTGGCGTAGGTGTCCGGGCGGCGCGTGGTGAGGAACGGGAACAAGGTAAGCCAGTCCTTGCGCTGGTCCAGGTCAAGGTCGGCCACGAGGACGGCGGACCCATTGCGGGGTGCCTGTACCAGGACTCGGCCGTAGGGGTCGGAGATGAAGGAAGAGCCGTAAAAGTTGATGGTCCCCTCACTGCCCCAGCGGTTCGGGGCGACCATGAAGAGTCCGTTGGCTATGCCGTTGCCTATGATCACCTGCTGCCACAGGGGCTGCGTGTCGAAGTCGGGGTGGTCCGGCTCGGAGCCGATCGCCGTCGGGTAGACGAGCAGTTCGGCGCCGCCAAGGGAGTACAACCTGGCCAGTTCGGGGAACCATTCATCCCAGCAGGTGGGCATGCCGAGGCGGCCGCCGCCCAGTTCTGCTGGAGCATGGACTTCGTAGGCATCGCTGGCGGCCGGGCCCTGGCGGAAGAACTTGTCCTCGTAATAGCCGGCGGTAACGGGGATGTGCAGTTTGTGGGTGCGCGCCAGGAGTTCCCCTTCCGGGGAGACGAGGATGGCGGTGTTCAGGCCAAGGCCGTCGTCGATTCCAGCGGGGTGTTCAGCACGCTGGTAGAGGGAGGCATGCACAGTGACGCCGTAGGTCCTGGCGGCATTGGCTGCAAAAGCGAAGGTCGGCCCGTTCAGAAGGTCCTCGGCTATGTCGGAGGGGCGAATGCCGTCGGACGGATCGTTGGCCGGGCGGGTGTCCGCAGGATAGCGGGAGAGGGTCAGTTCGGGCAGGAAGACAACACTGGCTCCCAGTTTCGCGGCACGCTCAATGCCTTCGGTCAACTCGGCCTCCAACACGGCGCTATCCGCGTGCCAGCGATGCTGGACAAGGCCCACCCGCAGAGGAGGGCGGGACGACGGCGCTGTTCGGGCCAGGGAGGCCGGGGAACCAAGGCAAGTAATTTCGATCATGATGAATGAGTTCTCCAGTGAGACGATCGTCACTAAATGAATGACGTTCATTTAGTATGAAGGGAGATCTGGCCTCGCGCAAGGGGGTAAATGAATTTCGTTCATTTGTTGCCTCAGGGCGCATACTTCCCTGCAGGCCTATGTCGAGTACAGCTAAAGTTCCCCTTGCTGTGTTAATCGGCCACAGGTACACGGCGGAGCACGACGGCGGCGAGGACTGCCGCCGTCGCCATCAGTACCAGCCTGATTGCCGCCGTGATGTGAATGCCCGATTCAAAGGCCGTCCGGGCGGCGGCCATAACGGCGTCGGAGGTGGATGCCGGAAGGGTGGAAGCAGCTTCGACGGCGCCGGCAAGTGTTTCACTGGCGTGTCCTGCTGACTCCTCCGACAGTTGCTCCGGCAGCCGGAGGTTGTGCTGGTAGGACGCCGTGAGGATAGAACCCAGTACTGCGGTTCCCAGCAGCGAACCCAATTCATAGCCCGTTTCGGAAATGGCCGACGCCGCTCCCGCCTTTCCGGCCGGAACGGACCCCAGGATGAGGTCATTGGATATGGTCTCCGCCATGCCCACGCCGATGGCCAGGATGAGCAGGGCCGCCAGCAGGAAGCCGGGACCGTTGCCGTGATTACCGAGGGCCACCACAAGATAGCCGGTCGCGCTCAAGGCAAGGCCGGCAGCAACCACCGTTCCCGGGCGGACCCGCCGGACCAGGGGTACCACCAGCAGTCCCGCCGCCATAGTGGCCACGAGGGCAGGGATCATTGAGATGCCGGCTTGCATCGGCGTCAGCCCCTCAATGAGTTGGAGGTGCTGGGCGAAGAAAAAGATGAATCCGGTCATCGAGAAGAGCGACAGGACGTTGGCGGTGATGGACGTGCTGAAGGTGGCGTTTCTGAACAGCCGAACGTCGAGCATGGGGGATTCGAGCCTCCGCTGCCGGCGAACGAAGGCAACTCCTGCTGCCAGGCCTACCCCAAAACTCAAGGCCGGCAGGAGAGCGGGGCCATGGATCGCGGCCTCCTTCATGCCGTAGACCACGGCCGCCATGGTGAGGATGGAGAGCGCAACGCTGGCGATATCGGCCTTTCCCGGATTGCCGTCGCGGGATTCGGGGATGAGCTTCGGCCCCAACGCCAGTAGCGGCAACAGGAGGGGTGCGGCCACAAGGAAAACTGCGCCCCACCAGAACTGTTCGACGAGCCAGCCGCCGAAGATCGGCCCTAGTGCGGCGCCACCGGAGAATCCCGCCGCCCAGATCGCGACGGCAAGGCGGCGCCTGTTGGGCTCCAGGAAGATGTTGCGGATCAGCGACAGGGTGGACGGCATCAGCATGGCGCCAAAGATGCCCAACAAGGCGCGTCCGGCAATGAGCAAACCGGGGGAAGTCGCGAAGGCGGTTGCCACGGAAATTGCCGCAAAACCTGTGCTCCCGATGAGCAGGAGCCGGCGGCGACCGATCCTGTCACCAAGGTTGCCCATGGTGACGAGCAAGGCGGCCAGTACGAGAGGGTACGCATCAATAATCCAGAGCAATTGAACGCCCCCGGCATCCAGCGTCCTGGCGGTGGCCGGGAGTGCAAAGGTGAGGGCGGTGTTGTCCACTGCAACCAGCAAGACCGGAAACATCAGCAAAGACAGGGCAGCCCAGTCGCGCCACAGCGCAGGTCGCTGTGGCGGGCAGTTGGGCGAACATGCTGGATTGAGGGTGTTGTGCGGCGGCTGAACATAGCCATAACTTTACCGTCCAGACGGTACAGTTTAAAATCCAGACGGGACAAAGGGGATGATGGGAGTTATGCCTAGGAAACCCGTTGCCCGCGATGCCGTGCTCGATGCCTTCGAAGCCCTGCTCATTGAGGTGGGGGAGCGGGCCGCCACCCTGGAAGCCGTGGCCAGGCGCGCCGGAGTGTCAAAGGGCGGGCTCCTCTACCATTTCCCGAGCAAGGAAGCGCTCATCAGTTCCTTGCTTGAACGGATGGATCGACTGGCGGGAGCGGATATCGAGGCCATGGCCGCGGCGGAGGAGGGCGCTGCTGTTTACTTCATCAGATCCTCGCTCTGGGCCGACACTCCGCTCGACAGGGTCTTTGTAGCGGCGACACGACTTGCCGAGGTGGCCCATGAGGAAACTCGACGGCGATTTGCACGGATCCAGCAGCAGTGGCTGGACCTTCTGGCGAAGGATGTAGGTCCTGAGATGGCAAAAGCCGTTCGCTATATGGGTGATGGCCTCTACTTCAACGCCATGTGGGAAGGTGGTCCTGGAGGGACCTCTCGCGAAAGGAAGTCCGATGTCGACAGCCTCCTCGCCGCCCTTGAGCGGCTCAGGGGCTAAGCAACGCCGCCGCCTGCCGCCTGGCTTCATTTGCGGAGAGGCGCACCGCATAGGACAATTGAAACTTGTGAGAGCTGTCACCAGTTCCTCAAACAATTGAATAAGCCTTTGATCTGCGGCGGGAGAGTCCTGCATGCAAGGCAGGCGCCGTAGGAGCAAATCCTCCCCAGGAATCTCTCAGGCCCATGCACCGCCGCGGCAAGGCAACTCTGGAAAGTAGCAGGCTGTCCCCTGTATCCCCATGGACCTGTGTCCCTATGGATTCAGAAACCAGGACGCTGTGCTCACCGACGGTGCAAGCGAAGCCGTGGCCACGCCACGGAACGCGGAAACTCTCAGGTCCAATACAGAGCGGGGAGGAACCCGAATCACTGTGGCGTACCCAACGCCGCCTTAGTAATGGAGTTCCTCGTGTCGGTTAGTTCAGCCTCCACCACTTTTGTAGACCGCCATATCGGCGCGCGCCGCCAGGCCGACGTCGACATCATGCTCAAAGCTGTCGGCTACGACAGCGTCGACTCCCTCGTGGACACCGCGGTTCCCAACGACATTCGCCAGGAGACTGCGCTCCGGCTGCGCGATGCCCTTAGCGAGGTCGAGGTTCTCGCTGAACTGCGCAAGCTCGCCGGCAAGAACAAGACCGCTGTCCAGCTGATCGGCCAGGGCTACTACGGCACCGTGACCCCTCCGGTGATCCGCCGCAACATCCTGGAATCCCCGGCCTGGTACACCGCTTACACCCCGTACCAGCCCGAGATCTCCCAGGGCCGGCTGGAGGCCCTCCTGAACTTCCAGACCATGGTCCAGGACCTCGTCGCCCTGCCCATTGCGAACGCCTCACTGCTGGATGAAGCAACGGCCGTGGCCGAGGCCGTGCTGCTGATGCGCCGGGCGAACAAGAACAAGTCCGAGGGCAAGACCGTCCTGGACGCCGACGTGCTGCCGCAGACCATCGCCATCGTCCAGGGCCGAGCCGAGGCGCTCGGTTTCGAGGTGGAGATCGCTGACCTCTCCCAAGGACTGCCCGACGGCGACATCAACGGCGTCGTCCTCCAGCAGCCCGGCGTTTCTGGCCGGGTTTTCGACCACTCGGGCGTCATCGCCGCCGCCAAGGAGCGCGGTGCGCTCGTCACGGTCGCTGCTGACCTGCTGTCCCTGACGCTGATCACGCCTCCGGGCGAGCAGGGCGCGGATATCGCCGTCGGCTCTGCCCAGCGCTTTGGCGTCCCGCTGTTCTTCGGCGGCCCGCACGCCGCCTACATGGCCGTCCGCAAGGGACTCGAACGCTCCCTCCCGGGCCGACTGGTAGGAGTGTCCAAGGACTCGGCCGGAGTTCCCGCGTACCGCCTGGCCCTGCAGACCCGCGAGCAGCACATTCGCCGCGAGAAGGCGACGTCCAACATCTGCACCGCGCAGGCGCTGCTGGCCATCATTGCCTCCATGTATGCCGTCTACCATGGTCCGGACGGGCTGAAGGCCATCGCCGAAACCGCCCATAACCACGCCCGGACCCTCGCCGCCTCGCTTAAGGGCGCGGGCATCGAGGTGCTGCACACGAGCTTCTTCGACACCATCACGGTGAGGGTGCCCGGCAAGGCAACCCAGTTGATTGACGACGCTGAGGCCCGCGGCATCAACCTGCGGCGGATCGACGCCGACACGGTTGGCGTTTCGCTCGACGAGACCACCACGTCCGCCATCGTGGCTGACGTCGCTGATATCTTCGACGCCACGGTGGTTGATGCTGGCGGCGCCGACACGGGGTTCGGCCTCGAATCCGGCGTCAACCGTTCCTCCGACTACCTGCAGCACCCTGTCTTCAACACCCACCGCTCTGAAACCCAGCTGCTGCGCTACATCCGCAAGCTCTCCGATCGTGACCTGGCGCTGGACCGGACCATGATTCCGCTGGGCTCGTGCACGATGAAGCTGAATGCGACAGCGGAGATGGAAGCCATTTCCTGGCCGGAGTTCGCCTCCATCCACCCGTTCGCACCCGATTCGCAGACTGAGGGCTGGCGTGAACTGATCGCCGACCTTGAGACCCAGCTGACGGAGATCACCGGCTACGACCAGGTTTCCATCCAGCCCAACGCCGGTTCACAGGGAGAGCTGGCCGGGCTGCTGGCAATCCGCGGCTACCACCTGTCCCGTGGTGACGCCCAGCGCAATGTCTGCCTGATCCCGGCCTCGGCACACGGCACCAATGCCGCATCTGCCGTCCTGGCAGGCATGAAGGTCGTTGTCGTCGCCACTGCGGCTGACGGAACCATCGACCACGATGACCTGCAGGCCAAGATCGAGGCCAACCAGGACGTCCTGTCCTGCATCATGATCACCTACCCGTCCACACATGGGGTGTACGACGCCGACGTTCGCGAGGTATGCGACGCGATCCATGCCGCCGGCGGCCAGGTGTACATTGACGGAGCCAACCTCAACGCCCTCGTGGGCCTGGCCCAGCCGGGCATGTTCGGCGGGGACGTGTCCCACCTGAACCTGCACAAGACGTTCTGCATCCCGCACGGAGGCGGCGGTCCCGGCGTCGGCCCGGTGGCAGCCAAGGCTCACCTGGCACCGTTCATGCCCGGTGACGCCACCACATGGGACGCAGCCTCCGGTGCCACGGACGTCCCGATCTCCGCATCGCGTTTCGGTTCCGCCGGTGTCCTGCCGATCTCGTGGGCCTATGTGAAGCTCATGGGAGGGGCTGGCCTGACCGAGGCCACGAAGTCCGCGCTTCTGGCTGCGAACTACATTGCCTCCCGCCTGAACGAGCACTTCCCCGTCCTGTACACGGGCGAGGGTGGACTGGTGGCCCACGAGTGCATCCTTGACCTGCGTGAACTCACCTCCCGAACCGGCGTCACCGCTGAGGACGTGGCCAAGCGGCTCATCGACTACGGCTTCCACGCGCCCACCTTGGCTTTCCCAGTGGCCGGAACCCTGATGGTCGAGCCCACGGAGTCCGAGGACCTGACCGAGATCGACCGGTTCATCGAAGCCATGATCACCATCCGCGCCGAGATCGAACAGGTCGCGAGCGGGGACTTCACGCTGGAGGGAAGCCCGCTGCGCAACGCCCCGCACACCGCTTCCGCCGTCGTTTCCTCCTCCTGGGACCGGGCCTACCCCCGCGAGCAGGCCGCCTTCCCGGTCCATTCGCTGAAGCAGGACAAATACTTCCCGCCGGTGGGACGAATCGACGGCGCCGCCGGAGACCGCAACCTGGTCTGCTCCTGCCCTCCGCTCGAAGACTTCGAAAACTAAGGACGCCTCAATGACTGAGAACTACACCGCGCTCTACGAAGAGCACAAGAAGCTGGGCGCTTCGTTCACCGATTTCGGCGGCTGGCAGATGCCCCTGAAATACTCCTCAGAGCTGTCCGAGCACCACGCCGTGCGCAAGTCGGCCGGCCTGTTCGACCTGTCCCACATGGGCGAAGTCTGGATCACAGGCGCCGGCGCAGGTGCCTTCCTGGACTACGCCCTCGTGGGGAAGCTCTCTGCGATCGCCGTTGGCAAGGCCAAATACTCCCTGATCTGCGCCGAGGATGGCGGCATCATCGATGACCTCATCGTTTACCGCCGCCCGTCTGAAACAGAGGGCGAAGACAAGTACCTCGTGGTTCCCAACGCGGGCAATGCCAGCACGGTGGCCGCAGCCCTGGCCGAACGGGCCGCGGGTTTCGATGTGAAAGTCGAGGACGTCTCCTCCGAGATGTCCCTGATCGCCGTCCAGGGACCCAAAGCCGAGGACATCCTGCTGCGCCTTGTGCCGGCGGAGCAGCACAGCCTGGTCACCGAGTTGAAGTACTACGCCGCCGTCGAGGTCCCCTTCACCGTTGACGGCACCACAGCCGAGCTGCTGCTGGCCCGCACCGGCTACACCGGCGAGGACGGCTTCGAGATCTTCATCGAGAACGACGGCGCCCCGGCCCTCTGGTCGGAAATCGTCGCCGTTGCTGGGGAGGGGGAGTTGACGCCCGCCGGGCTCGCCTCCCGCGACTCCCTTCGGCTCGAAGCGGGGATGCCGCTCTACGGCAACGAGCTCTCCCGCGACGGCGACCCGTTCGCCGCCGGCCTGGGTCCCGTCGTCGCGCTCTCCAAGGAAGGCGACTTCGTGGGCCGCGCTGCCCTGGAAGCCAAAAAGGCCGCCGGGGCTGGCGCAACCACCGGCCGGAAACTGGTGGGCCTCAAGGGGCTCGGACGCCGCGCCGGTCGAAGCCACTACCCGGTCCTGAAGGACGGCGCCGTGGTGGGCGAGGTCACCTCCGGCCAGCCGTCCCCGACCCTCGGGTACCCTATTGCGCTGGCCTACGTCGACGTCGAGCATGCGGAAATCGGCGCGCCCCTGGAAGTAGACCTCCGAGGCAAGCGCGAGCCGTTCGAAGTGACAGCGCTCCCGTTCTACAAGCGCTCAAAGTAGGCCCGAACCCCGCCTGGCTGGCAGGCCCGTCGGAGGTGACATCCTCCGCGTGCTCGGTCGCGAAGACGCACGCTTCCGGACATCACCCCCCCCGAAGGGGCCCCGCGGCCGGCTATCGTTCCGGCGACCATTCTTCCTGAACTGGTCAGCCGCCCCCAAAGACAGCCACAACTGATTTAGCACACGCATCCTACAAACGTAAGGAAGAAGACTATGGCAAAAGTTGCACCTGAATTGCAGTACTCCGATGAACACGAATGGGTGGCCCGTGACGCGGGGAACCTTGTGTCGATTGGCATTTCCGCCGTGGCCACTGACGCCCTCGGGGACATTGTCTACGTTGACCTGCCCGAGGTCGGTTCCACTGTGACCGCAGGCGAAACCTGCGGCGAGGTGGAATCCACCAAGTCCGTCTCCGACCTGTATGCCCCGGTTACCGGCGTGGTCACCGAAGTCAACAGCGCCGTCGTCGACGACCCGGCCCTGATCAACAACGACCCCTATGGAGCCGGCTGGCTGTTCAAGGTAGCCGCCGACTCCGATGGCCCGCTGCTTTCCGCCGAGGAGTACGCGGCCAAGAACGGTGGCGAGCTGTGAGCGCCGCAAGTGCCGCAACCGCGGCTTTCGAGCAGGTTGTTTCCCCGTCGCTGAACGCGCAGCTGTCCGAGCTGGATCCGGAGATCGCCGCAAAGATCGACGACGAATTGACCCGCCAGCGCGACGGCCTGGAGATGATCGCGTCGGAGAACCATACGGCTGCGGCCGTGATGCAGGCGCAGGGCTCGGTCCTGACCAACAAGTACGCCGAGGGTTATCCGGGCAAGCGCTACTATGGCGGCTGCGAGCATGTGGACGTGATCGAGCAGCTCGCGATCGACCGGGTTAAGGCACTCTTCGGCGCCGAGTTCGCCAATGTGCAGCCGCACTCCGGTGCGCAGGCCAACGCCTCGGTGATGCATGCCCTGATTAAGCCCGGCGACACCATCATGGGCCTGAACCTGGCTCACGGCGGGCACCTGACGCATGGCATGCGGATTAACTTCTCCGGCCGGCTGTACAACGTGATCCCGTACCAGGTCCGTGAAGAGGACCACCGGATCGACATGGCTGAGGTGGAGCGCCTGGCCCAGGAGCACAAGCCGCAGCTCATCGTGGCGGGCTGGTCCGCGTATGCCCGGCAGCTGGACTTCGCCGAGTTCCGCCGGATTGCGGACTCCGTGGGCGCGTACCTGATGGTGGACATGGCGCACTTCGCCGGCGTGGTGGCCGCCGGGCTGCACCCGTCCCCGGTTCCGCATGCCCATGTGACGACGTCCACGACGCACAAGACCCTCGCCGGTCCGCGCGGCGGCATCATCCTGAGCAACGACGCCGATATCGCCAAGAAGATCAACTCGGCAGTGTTCCCGGGCCAGCAGGGCGGACCACTGGAGCATGTCATTGCCGGCAAGGCAGTCGCCTTCAAGATCGCCGGCTCGCCGGAGTTCAAGGAACGCCAGGAGCGCGTGCTGGCCGGTGCGCGGATCCTGGCCGAACGCCTCACCCAGGCTGACGTGGCGGCCAAGGGGATCTCCGTGATTTCCGGCGGTACGGACGTGCACCTGGTCTTGGTGGACCTGCGTCACTGCGAACTCGACGGACAGCAGGCCGAAGACCGGCTCGCCGCAATCGACATCACTGTCAACCGCAATGCCGTGCCCTTTGACCCGCGCCCGCCGATGGTCACCTCCGGGCTGCGTATCGGTACCCCGGCTTTGGCTACGCGCGGCTTCAGTGAAGCAGCGTTTGCCGAAGTTGCGGATATCATCGCCGAGGCCCTGATGGCCGACGCCGACGCGGACCTTTCGGGGCTCCGCCACCGCGTGGAGGCACTCGCCGCCGCGCACCCGCTTTACCCGTCAGTCTCACCTCTGTCCTGACCTCCTTTGGTCACCTTGGCCCGGTGGGGCCCGTCCATAGTGTCCCTGCCATAGTTGTTAGTTAGGAAGCGCACATGGCTGTTGGTGTCTTCGATCTTTTTTCGATTGGGATCGGCCCTTCGAGTTCGCATACCGTTGGGCCTATGAGGGCCGCGGCGGTCTTCGCCGACGAACTCAAGCAATCCGGCGCCTTGGACCGGATGGATTCCCTGCGCGTTGACCTGTACGGTTCCCTCGCCGCGACGGGCCGGGGCCACGGCACCATGACCGCCGTGCTGCTGGGCCTGGAGGGCTACCACCCCGAACTGATCCTCCCTGACGAGGTCGAGGAAAGGCTGGCCTCGATCGCTGAGACCGGAACCCTGCAGTTGGCGGGAGCAGGGTCCGGCGAAGGCAGGCCGCTGCCGTACGCGGTGGAGGATATGATCCTGCACCCGCTCACGGTGCTGCCCCGGCACACCAACGGCATGAAATTCTCGGTGTCCGACGCCGAAGGCGCGGTCCTGTACGAGGCCACCTTCTTCTCCGTCGGCGGCGGCTTCATTGTCCGTGATGGCGAAGAGGACGCCGCACAGAAGGAGTTGGACGAGTCCAAGAAGGAACTTCCGCTGCCGTTCCGCACCGCTGCGGAGCTGCTGGGCCGCTGCCAGTCCAAAGGCCTGGGCATTTCGGACATCATGCTCATCAACGAACGCGCCTCCCGCTCCGAGGAAGAGATCCGCGACGGGCTCCTGCACATCTGGTCCGTGATGGAGAATTGCGTCGCCACCAGCCTCAAGCGCGAAGGCGTGCTGCCCGGCGGACTGAAGGTCCGCCGTCGGGCGCCTGACTGGCACGAACGGCTCCTGAAGGAAAACCCGGGCCATGATGCCGATTACCATGACCCCAAGTACTGGCAGGAATGGGTAAACCTCATCGCGCTGGCCGTGAACGAGGAAAACGCCTCCGGCGGGCGGGTCGTGACCGCCCCCACCAACGGCGCGGCCGGGATCATCCCCGCGGTCCTGTACTACGCCCTGCACTTCGCGCCGGGAATGGACAAGGCCAGCCAGCAGGACCGCGACGACGTCGTGGTGAAGTTCCTGCTCGCCGCCGGCGCCGTCGGGGTGCTCTACAAGGAACAGGCCTCCATCTCCGGCGCCGAGGTTGGCTGCCAGGGCGAGGTAGGTTCCGCGTCCTCGATGGCCGCGGCGGGCCTGGCCGAAGTCTTGGGCGGCTCTCCCCCCCAAGTCGAAAACGCCGCCGAAATTGCGATGGAACACAACCTCGGCCTGACCTGCGACCCCATCGGCGGGCTCGTGCAGATTCCCTGCATCGAACGCAACGCGATCGCCGCAGCCAAGGCGATCAACGCTGCCAAAATGGCGCTCTGGGGCGACGGCACCCACCGCGTCTCCCTTGATGAAGTCATCGTCACTATGCGCGAAACCGGCAAGGACATGTCCTCGAAATACAAGGAAACAGCTATGGGCGGCCTCGCCGTCAACGTCGTGGAGTGCTAGGGGTCGGCCTCCCAGCCGGCTTTACAGCGATTGTCCTGACTCAAGGATGACCATCTCCCGGCGGTTAGACTTGAGGCTGCATGCCACGCACGCAGCCTCAAGCACGGAACTGATTGGACACTGCCCCCTTGCGAGAATTCACCGCCCGCTTTGCCACCGCCGAGGAGATCGCCAACTGGGACGAGCACGTCATTGCCAATCCCAATGGCGGGAACTTGCTGCAGTCCGAGGCCTTTGCGGAGGTGAAGCAGCAGTTCGGCTGGAAGGTCCTGCACCTGGTCTACGAAACAGCTGACGACACCAGCTACAACCTTGTCCTGGAGAAAACTTTCCCCGTGCTTGGCCGGTTCTGGTACATCATCAAGGGGCCGGACGTCGCCACGGTCGATGACATCCCCGGAATCGTGAAGGCCAACAAGGAGTTCGTCTCCCGATCCCGGCTTAACGTCTTCGCGATCAAGATCGAACCGGACATTGTGCTGTCTGATGAAGCCCACCGCGTCCTTGAGGGTGCCGGATTGGTCAAGACCCCCAATCTGCAGCCGAATGATTCCACGGCCTTGCTGGACATCACCCCGGATGAGAACCAACTGTTGCGGAACCTCCATTCGCGCGGCCGTAACGCCATCCGTCGAGCCATCCGCGAAGGGGTCCAGGTCCACAACGTGGATCCCACCGAGGAAAACTTCAAGGCGATGTACGCGCTAATGACTAACACGGTGGAGGCGAAGTCGCAGGTCCGGGTGCGGGAGTACGACTACTACCAGCAGTTCTGGACCAACTTCATCAAGCGGGGCCAGGGCCGGCTGATGTTCGTTTACGAAAATGGCGTTCCGTCCGTGGGCGCGTTCGTGATCAACTACGGCCGCAAGGGAACCTACAAGGATGGCGGGTCATTGCAAAAGCGCAGCCAGTATGGGGACTCGCACCTGGTTCAATGGACTGCCATTAACCAGCTGAAGGAGCTCGGCTGCACCGAGTACGATTTCTGCGGCACGCCACCCAGCGACAAGCTCAAGGACACGTCCAATCCCTTCCACGGGCTCGGCCTTTTCAAGACGAGCTTCAGCAAGACCGTCACTGACTTCGTGGGATGTTACGACCACGTCCTGAGCCCGCTGAAGTATAAGGCCTGGACCCTCGCCGGGGAGCGTATCGCCCGGCAGTTGTACACGCGCAGGACGGGCCGCCAGTTCTACTAGAATCGCAGTGCGTGATCCCTGTTTTCACCTTGGAGGCTGCCCAGATTGACTGAACGACCCGAAGGAGCCGGCAACCGTCCCCAGACGGACGGACTGCCCAAAACCCAGCCGCTCACGGCGTCGCAAATCACGCAGAATGCCTACGCCAGGCGTATGCTGCGCCGGCTGGTCCAAGGCGAAAATCCGCCGACGGCGCCCCTCACCATTGTGGATCGCCTTGCCGGCAGCCCATACGCCAATCCCACCATCCAGGTTGGCGGGGTGGACGCCTCTGCCAGGAAGACCATCGACTTCGCCCTGCACATGGCGGAAACCATGTTCCGCTATGGCGCCGGCGCCTTGGAGGTCGAAACCAGCATCATCGCCGTAACCGCTGCGCTGGGCTTGAAGAATATCGAAGTGGACATCACAAACCAGTCGGTCGCCATCAACTATGCGCCGAAGGACCAGACACCGATTTCGCTGCTCCGTGTGGTTCGGTCCTGGACGAATAACTACGCGGGCCTGGCCAAGGTCCACCAGCTCGTCACGGACATTGTGGCCGGGGGAGTTGGCCGTACAGAAGCGGTCAGCCGGCTGGATGACATCATCCGTGGCAGCAAGCCCTTCCCGCGCTGGATGGTCACCATCGCTTTCGGTATCTTCGCAGCAGTATTCGTGGGCGTCCTGGGCGGTGGCCCGGGCGCCTCGGCCCTCGCGTTCGGGTCGAACATCCTGGTCAGCCTGCTGGCCCGCCAGCTCGGCCGCTGGCGAACGCCGGACTTCTTCAACACGGCTGCCTGCGCCTTCCTGGTCACGTTCATAGCCTTGATGCTGCGCTGGGCGGGTGCGGATATTGCCCCGTCCATCGTGGTGGCCGGCGGGATCCTGCTGCTCCTGCCCACCGGGCGGCTCGTGTCCTCCGTTCAGGACGCCATCAATGGCTTCCCGGTCACGGCGGCCGGGCGATTCCTCTCCACGTTCCTCACTTTCGGCGCGATCGTGGCGGGGATCGCGGTGGCCTTCGTGGTCGGGGAGCTACTGGGCAGCGAACCCATCGACGTCACCCAGACCTTCCCCGACGCGTATCCGCTGTGGGGTCAGGCACTGCTTATCGCCGTGGCCGTGGTTGCGATCGGTGTCACGGAGCAGACCCATGTGAAGCTCCTGCTTCCGACGGCGGCCGTGGGGCTTGTCGGCTTTTTCGCACTCTGGGCGGCCGGGAACCTGGGCTTAGGCGACCGGCTTTCCCCCGCTATATCCGCCGTCGTCATCGGTTTGCTGGCACGGGTGGTAGCCCTGAAGCTCGGCGCGCCCCAGCTTGTCGTGGCCGTTCCGGCGGCCTTGATCCTGCTTCCGGGCTTGACGATCTTCCGCTCCCTGTACGTGCTCACTGTGGAGGAAGGGGAGACCCTGTCAGGCGCCGGGGGCATGCTCAACGCCGCCGCGATTGTGCTGGCTATTGCCGCAGGCATTGTCCTCGGCGACAACCTGGCAAGGCCGTTGACGCAGGGGCTCGCCAGCAATGAACGAAGGCGCGGCCGGCGCCGCTAGGATGTAGCCGCTAGATCTGGCCGATCGGGAGTTTCTTCTCGGCCTGGAAGTCGTCCTCGACCCGGCCCTGTGCCCAATAACCGGAGAGTGACACTTGGGTCCGCTCCAGTCCGCGCTGCTTGAACAGGATGTCCCGCAGCCCTTTCATATAGCCCCGCTCGCCATGTGCGAACACGTGGACCCGGCCGTCCAGCCAATCGCCGTCACGAACGGCGTCCAGGAGCAGCGTCGAGGACCCGGCGGGCACGCCACGGCGGAGGAGCCAGTGAAGCTCGACGGCGGCCGGAGCCGCAATGGGTAGAATGTCCGCTTCGGAATCGACTTCCAGGAACGCGAGCCCGCGGGCTGTTGCGGGAAGGGATTCGACGGCGGCCGCTATGGCCGGGAGCCCGGCGTCGTCGCCAGCGAAAAGATGCCAATCGGCGGCAGGGTCTGGGTTGTAGGCTCCGCCTGGCCCGGTGAAGACAAATTCGTCCCCGGGCTGTGCCGCAATGGCCCAAGGCCCGGCCAGCCCTTCATCACCATGGACGACGAAGTCGACGGCGAGCTCCTCCGCGGCCTCGTCTACCCAACGCAGAGTGTAGGTGCGGGTGTAAGGCCACTGCTCCCGCGGCATCGTCTCGCGCACGGCCCACAGGTCCAGCGGCCGGGGGTAATCGACGCCGGGCTGCGGAAAAACGATCTTGACGTACCGGTCAACGAAGGCGTTGTTCACAAAGTCCGAGAAACCAGGACCCCCGGCCACGATGCGAACCATGTGCGGCGACAGTTCCTCGCGTCGGAGGACGGTCAGATTCACTTGCGGCCGCGATTTCCGGGTTGCCGAAGTGGCTGCTGGAACAGTAGTCATAAGGTAAGCCTAGGCTAACAATGCCGCTGGCTGACGGGGTGTTATTACACTCACACGATAATTCCTGCAACAGTGATGGCCGGCTGTCAGATTGCCGGCAGTTCCCAATTCACGCCGTCAGCGCCCTGCTCCCGGAGCAGGGCGTTGGCCTGGCTGAACGGACGCGAACCGAAAAAACCACGGGACGCAGACAAGGGGCTTGGATGCGCGCTTGCCAGTATCGGGGTCTCGCCCAAGAGGGGCCGAACGCTGTCAGCGTCCTTTCCCCACAGGATGGCCACCAGGGGGCTGCGGACACCGCGATTGTCCTGCCGCGACGCGACGGCGGAGACAGCCGCCGTCGTGATCTTCTCCCAGCCCTTGCCCCGGTGCGAGCCCGCCTTTCCCGCCGCGACACTGAGCACCCGGTTGAGCAGCAGCACCCCCTGGTCCGACCACGCCGAAAGGTCGCCGTGCACACGAGGAGGGAGGCCCAGGTCATCCTGGAGTTCACGGTAAATGTTCACAAGACTGCGGGGGATGGGGCGCGTCTGGGGGGAGACTGCGAAGGAAAGCCCGACGGCGTGTCCCGGCGTCGGGTAGGGGTCCTGGCCCACTATCAGGACTTTGACGTCGGCCAAGGGCCGGCGAAACGCGCGCAGGAGGTTCGACGCCGATGGCAGCACCTTAGCTCCGTCGCCTGCCTCACGGGCTACAAACCGCAGCGCCTGTCGCAGCTCGGCCTCGACCGGCTCCAAGGCCTTCGCCCAGTCGGGCGCCAGGAGCTCATCCAGGGGTAAAGTGGTGAGCTGGGCAAAGGCCTCAGGCTCCCGTTCCCCTTGCCCCACATCGAACAACGCTTCTTCGCCAAACACCTCCCCATTGTCTCCCACTTGCGGCGGACGCTGGGTTGGACGCTGGTTTGGAGCGGCAGCCCGCTGGCTAGCACCCGGCCAGGGCCCGGCTAAATGACATGCCTGTTATTCGTCCGTAGCATGGGGGTAGGACATTTTGAGCAGCGCCCCAAGGAGTATGTCGTGGCAGAACCCGCACCGGACAACATGGCCTCCGACGGCCTCGAGGCCCATGGCGCCGGCCTGGCGCTTGAAGACATTTCATCCCGCACCCGCAGCGACTCGCCCCTCAGCTTACGCGAGCAGCAGATGCTGGCCCTTGAGCGGCAGTGGTGGAAGTATGCAGGGGCCAAGGAACAAGCCATCCGGGAGCTGTTCGACCTCTCGGCTACCCATTACTACCAGATCCTCAACGCCCTCATTGACACGGAGGACGCCCTGGCGCACGACCCGATGCTGGTCAAGAGATTGCGTAGACTACGTACGTCACGTCAGCGGGCCCGCACGGCGCGCCGGTTGGGGTCTGACGCGTAAAACCAGGGCTCCCGCCCCGTAGCAGGCCAGCAGTCACAAGCAAGGATGCCTCTTTACTATGACCAAATATGCCCGGGATGAATTCGACCGCGTCGCGCAGAACTCGTCGCGCCAAGGCGTCCACCGCGCCGCGACAGATGCTCCGCGGCCCTCACTGGTACCCATCCTTACTGTGGGCATTGCCGCCTTGGTCATCGGCCTTGTCTGTTTCCTGATCCTCCCCAAGCTGGGCTTCACCCAGCCGGCCGCAATGTCCAGCAATGTCTCAGCGGAAGATGCCAAGGGAGGAACCCTTGCGTCCGAAACGCCGAAGGCCGAAACACTGGCTACGACGTCCGCCTCGGCCAGCCCGCAAAGCACCGTGCATCCATCGCCCAGCCCGACGCCTACCCCCACCACGGCAGCCGTGGACACTACCTCAGCAGTGTCTGTGTACAACGCCACTACCACCGGCGGCCTCGCCGCCCGCGTTGCCGCACAGGTCCAGGCCGAAGGCTGGCCGCTGGGAATGGTGGCCAATTGGAGCGGCACCCCACAGCGGTCGTCAGTGATCTTCTACAGGGACGCCGCCCAACTGGGCAATGCCGAGGCGTTGGGGAAACTCCTGGGAATCACTAATCTCGTGGAATCAGCCGAGTTCCAGCAGCCTGTGGTCATCATCCTGGGGCCGGGCTTCCAGTAATCCCGGTTACGCCTGAATAACTATTCCCATGCTCCGGCACTGTGCAGGCGCCGCGGTATGTGACTGTGGATACAGTAGTTTGCACCGGGACAGTGGCAGGGGCTGGCCCTGGAATCGTGCAATCGGAAAGAGTGGACATCATGGCTTTGGGGACCGTCAAATGGTTCAACGCCGAAAAGGGCTACGGCTTTATCACGGTGGATGAAACCGGCGACGACGTTTTTGTCCACTGGTCGGCTATTGAGATGGACGGATTTCGCGCCCTCGAAGAAGGCCAGCGGGTGGAGTTCGAAATCGGCGAAGGCGAGAAGGGCCAGCAGGCAGAGAGCGTACGGCTCGCGTAGTGCCTTTCCTTGATCGGCGAAGCCCGCGGTTTCGCAGAGTACTTGCTGCTGTCCCTGTCGCGGCTGCCCTTGCGCTTTCAGGTTGTTCCGTACCCACTGGCAATGCGCGGGTGGACCCTGCCGAGGCGAGCGGTGACGGTACGCTGCGCATCGGGCTGATCCTCGATAACGAAGGACAGGGAAGTTTTCTCAACAAGGCCCAGCTTGCAGCCGCCAAACTGGCTGTCCAGGAAATCAATGGGGCAGGCGGCCATAAGGGCAGGCCTGTGGAACTGTTGCCTGAATCGGTGGGCCAGGATACGGCCGGACAGGCCCGCGCCCTGGTCGATGCGGACGCCGACGTCGTGATCGGCCCCACGGACTCCAGCCGGGCCACGGCAGCGATAGATGTGCTCTCCCGTTCCAAGATCCTGCTGATCTCCCCGGCCAACACTGCCGCCGGCCTGAGCGCGTACAACAGCGGCGGTTTCTATTTCCGGACTGCGGCGGCCGACGTTGCCCAGGGCGGTGCACTCGCTAAGCTGGCGCTCGAGGGCGGTGCCAAGCGGGTGGCGGTAATTCATGAGGCGGGCGACTATGGCCAGGACGTGGCGGAATCGGCGAGCTCTGCTGTCACGTCTTCCGGAGCCGAAACGGTGGCAACAGCCGAATTTACTGCCGGGAACGCGGCCGCGGCCGTAGCCCAGGTCAAGGCAGCGGGCCCGGAGGTCGTTATCGTGGTTGCCCGCGGAGGCGCGCAAGGGGCCCTCTCGGAACTCCACAACGCAGGCATCTCCGGAGAAAAGCTGGTGCTCAGCGACGGAGCAGTCCGCCAATACGGTGCTGAACTTGGCTCCAAGGCCTTGAGCGGAGCCCGTGGAATCCTGCCCGGAGTCTTTCCCTCGGCCCACTTCCAGGGCGAGCTGGTGGCAATGGATTCCGGGCTGAAGGATATGACGTTCGCCGCCGAGACGTACGACGCCGTTAATCTGGCGGCCATTGCCGCTGCGGCAGCAGAGGACGACGCCGGTTCGTCCATGGCGGCCTGGCTAACCACGGTCTCGGGTGGATTCCGCGCAGGAGTTGCGACGGCGGCCGTGGGCGGAAGTGCCGCAGGCGGGAGCGCCGCAGGCGGTAGTGTGGCAGACTTCGCGGAGTGCGCCAGCTACAAGGAATGCATCGATGGCTTGAGGGCGGGCAGGACGCCCGACTACCAGGGCCAGTCCGGGGCCATTAACTTCGACGCGAACGGTGACATCACCTCGGCCAACTACATGGTCTTCACCTATGGAGGGGACAACCGCGCAGAACTGAGCGGCAGCCAGGCGGTTGCCAAATCCGGCTAATGTGGGAAGTCACCCCCGCACCCGTTGCCCTGGCAGCAGGAACACATCGCAGTCCTGATCGCCACCAGCGAACCTGCCCTGCCAAAACGGCACCAGCGGACTCGTCTGCTTGCACTCTCCCCGGGTGAGTGCTAATTATTGACTTAGCACTCCCAAGCTTCGACTGCTAAAACGACTTCCGGAAAGCCGGATCATCGGGTTGGTAAAGGAGCGGCAGGAGCCAAAGAAAAACCTTGCTGAGGTGAGGTCCGGAGAGTGGGGCGTACAGAGGCCCGGCTGGAAGGATCGTCCGTCGCGGGCACCAAGGCAATGGGTACCTTCTTAACGACTGTCCCGAAAGGACTATTGCCGTCATGGCCAAGATCATTGCATTTGATGAAGAGGCACGCCGCGGCCTTGAGCGGGGCCTGAACACCCTCGCCGACGCCGTTAAGGTCACCCTCGGCCCGCGTGGACGCAACGTCGTCCTCGAAAAGAAGTGGGGCGCCCCCACGATCACCAACGATGGTGTGTCCATCGCCAAGGAGATCGAGCTGGACGATCCCTACGAAAAGATCGGCGCCGAGCTGGTCAAGGAAGTTGCCAAGAAGACGGACGACGTCGCTGGCGACGGTACCACTACCGCAACCGTCCTGGCACAGGCACTGGTCAAGGAAGGCCTGCGCAACGTTGCTGCCGGCGCCGACCCGCTGTCCCTCAAGCGCGGCATCGAGAAGGCTGTTGAGGCCGTCATCACCGAGCTGCTTGCTTCCGCCAAGGAGATCGAGACCAAGGAAGAGATCGCAGCCACGGCTTCCATCTCCGCCGGCGATTCCGAAATCGGCAGCCTCATTGCCGAAGCCCTGGACAAGGTGGGCAAGGAAGGCGTCATCACCGTCGAGGAATCCAACACCTTCGGCCTGGAGCTTGAGCTCACCGAGGGCATGCGCTTCGACAAGGGCTACATCTCCGCTTACTTCGTCACCGACGCTGAGCGCCAGGAAACGGTTCTGGAAGACCCGTACATCCTGATCGTCAACTCCAAGATCTCCAACGTGAAGGAACTCGTTGCGGTCCTGGAGAAGGTCATGCAGTCCAACAAGCCGCTGCTGATCATTGCCGAAGACATCGAAGGCGAGGCCCTGGCCACGCTGATCGTGAACAAGATCCGCGGTACCTTCAAGTCGGTTGCCGTCAAGGCTCCGGGCTTCGGTGACCGCCGCAAGGCCCAGCTCGCTGACATCGCCATCCTCACCGGTGGCCAGGTCATCTCCGAGGAAGTCGGCCTCAAGCTCGAGAACGCTACGCTCGAACTCCTCGGCCAGGCACGCAAGGTTGTTGTCACCAAGGACGAGACCACCATCGTTGAAGGTGCCGGCGACGCCGAGCAGATCGCAGGCCGCGTTGCCCAGATCCGCGCCGAGATCGAGAACTCCGACTCCGACTACGACCGCGAGAAGCTGCAGGAGCGCCTGGCCAAGCTGGCCGGCGGCGTTGCAGTCATCAAGGCCGGTGCCGCAACCGAGGTTGAGCTGAAGGAGCGCAAGCACCGCATTGAGGACGCCGTCCGCAACGCAAAGGCTGCCGTTGAAGAAGGCATCGTCGCCGGTGGTGGCGTCGCCCTCATCCAGGCCGGTGCCAAGGCCTTCGCCAACCTGAACCTCCAGGGTGACGAAGCCACCGGTGCCAACATCGTCAAGGTTGCCATCGACGCTCCGCTGAAGCAGATCGCCTTCAACGCCGGCCTCGAGCCGGGCGTCGTCGTCGACAAGGTCCGCGGACTGCCGTCCGGCCACGGCCTGAACGCTGCAACAAGCGTCTACGAAGACCTGCTGGCTGCCGGCGTCAACGACCCCGTCAAGGTCACCCGCTCTGCCCTGCAGAACGCCGCCTCCATCGCTGGTCTCTTCCTGACCACCGAGGCTGTTGTGGCTGACAAGCCCGAGAAGGCTGCTACGGCTGGCCCGGGTGCCGACGACATGGGCGGCATGGGCGGCTTCTAGCCTCCCGCCAACCACACGGCAGCAATCAACGACGGCGGTCCCCATCTTCGGGTGGGGGCCGCCTCGCCGTTTATGGACGCTCTCTTTGGTGTCGCTGCTGTCTGGCAGGATTGAGGCATGACGATTACTGCTGCGGCCGACGGTTCCGCGCTTGGCAATCCCGGCCCGGCCGGCTGGGCCTGGTACGTGAATGATTCCTGCTGGCGTGCCGGGGGCTGGCCCCACGGCACCAACAACCAGGGTGAGCTCATGGCCGTGCTGGATCTGTTCCGCCAGACAGCCCACCTTCCTGATGAGGAACTGCATATCCTGTGCGACAGCCAGTACGTCATCAACTGCATCACCAAGTGGATGCCGGGGTGGAAGCGCAAGGGCTGGCGCAAGGCCGATGGAAAGCCCGTCCTCAATGTGGAGCTGCTCAAGGATATAGATACTGAGCTGATCGGCCGAAAGTATACGTTCGAGTGGGTCAAGGGTCATGCCGGCCATGACCTCAACGAGGCCGCTGACGAACGTGCTCGGGCCGTGGCAATCGCTTACCAGCAGGGACTTGCTGTTCCGGCCGGTCCCGGCTTCTCCGGCTCGACGCCTTGGTCACGCGCTGCCGCACAACAAGATGCAGAACTCCGTACGGGCCGCCCTGGCGCCGTCACCGGGGCAGCGGCACCGGTGGCGCAAGAGCCGTCTCTCTTTGACCAGACGACTTCCGTTGAGCACTCTCCCGTTGAATCCTCCTCCGGCGAGGTTTTTGGTGAAGAAGCGGAAGAGCCTCTGTACACCCCAGAGGAAGAACCCGTGTACACAGAGGAACCGTCTTACACCCAAGAGCCCTCCCTCTTTGACGACGAGGAAGCCTTCGCTGAACCCGTCTTGTTCACGGAGTCTGTGGATGGGGCACCCGTGAACTCCGGACGCACTGACGAGGAAACCGTCCTTGCGCTGGAGAAGGAACTCCTGCGTCCCGACGTGCGCGCCGACCTCGGACGAACCGGCGTTCTGCTCCACCCCGATTTCACCGAAATCGGGACGTCCGGCCGCTTCTGGACCCGGGACGCCATGATGATGTCCCTTGAACAGAACCCCGCCGAACACGGGGACATCGAACTCCTCGGCTCCGACCGAATCGGGGACAACGCGATCCTGCTGACCTATCGCAGCTACGGGCGGGCCGGGACGGTCCTTCGAACGTCCCTATGGGTTCTTGACGGAGGACAATGGCGGCTTCGGTTCCATCAGGGAACGCCGGAAGCCTAGCCTGGCCAGGAATCCCGATCTCAGTACATGAAACGTTGCGTGTTTCCCTGCTCGGTCTCGAGGTAGGTGGCGGCAGCCGAGGCAAGGGCCTGGTTGATGGAGGCGAGGGATGCCTCCACCTTGCTTTGGGTCATGGCCCATTCCGTGATTAGGGCCTGGAAATTCGTGGCTGCCGAACCTTTCCAGGTGCCTTGGAGTTCGTCCAGGCCGTGCTTCATGGATTGCACGTCAGCGCTGATCCGTTCCACAGTGGCTTTGACGTTGGCCGACTTTAGCTGCAGGAGTTCGGTATCGACGGAAATGATGCTCATGGCGGTGCCTCTCGACATTGATGATGGGGCAGTTGCAGCACCTTTCACAGGACCCTTAGACAACTGCCGGATACCCCATCGAGCCTAGGAAGGCTGCAGCGGCGGGACCACTACTGGCTGACGCTATGTGGATAAGCGCCGTCGGCCTCTGACGCCGATGCATCAGGGTTCTCGTCCTCATCGTTGCCATACGGCAAGCTGACAACGAGGGTTGCCCCACCGCCGTCGGTCTCTTCCACCCGCACCGTGCCTTGGTGCGAACCAACAATGGCGGCCACAATAGCGAGCCCCAGCCCGCTTCCTCCAGTCTCCCTTGTGCGGGAGGTGTCCGCCCGATAGAACCGTTCGAAGATCCGCGGCGCCTCCTCAGGCGGGATCCCGGATCCGTGGTCTCGAATCTCCACCACTGATAGCTCGCCGGCATCCGAGGCTCGGCGGCCGACGGCAATTTCCACAGGACTGCCCTCAGGGGTGTAGCGCAGGGCGTTGCTGACCAGGTTCCCGATTACCTGCCGGAGCTTGGCCTCATCGCCGAGGACGGGAGCGGGTGCCGGTTGGCCGCCGTCGAGCCCGATCAGCGAGATGGTGCGGCCTGACGCCGTCGCCTGTGAATCGACGACGGCGTCGTGGGCGAGGATATGGAGATCTACCGGCTTGAGCTGCAAGGGCCGCTGTTCGTCGAGGCGCGCCAGCAGCAGAAGGTCTTCCACCATGGATCCCATGCGCTTGGCTTCGCTCTCGATCCGTCCCATCGCCATGGCTACGTCGTCATCGGTTACCAGGGCACCCTGCCGGTAGAGCTCGGAGAAGCCGCGGATCGTGACAAGGGGCGTACGCAGCTCATGAGAGGCATCCGCGGCGAAGCGCCGCATGCGTTCCTCGGAGGCGGCACGGGCAGCGAAGGATGATTCGATGTGGGCCAGCATGGCATTCAGGGAGCGCCCAAGGCGTCCCACCTCAGTCCCGGGGTTCTCGACTTCGACACGCCTGGATAGGTCACCAGCCGCAATGGCCGCTGCGGTCTTTTCCACCCGGACGAGGGGGCGGAAGGAGCGTGCCACCGTCCATGTGGCGATGAAGAAGGCCAGCACAAGCGTCAGGAGCCCAACGCCCACCACCACGAACGTCGCGTGCTCCATGACCTTGTCCACAGGGGACAACGGCAGACCGACAATCACTACGGCGGTGTTGTTGTTGCTGTCCACCACGTTGACGGCCATGACCCGCCAGTTGTTGTGGTCGGTGCCGCGCACCTGGAAGGGGGTGTCGTTGTAACGTCGAACATCTGCGGGAGTAATGCTGCGGATGTTCGGATGGTTTGTTTTGCTGCCGCCGAAAATGTACGGCTGGGGAAGGCCCGGGCTGAACAGCAACAGCGAATAGTCGGTGGGAACCGCCGAGTTTGAGTCCTGGAGCTTGTTGAAGGACTGCTGCTCTCGGGCCAGTTCGACGGCGGCCTCGAGTTTGTCGTCGACCTGCCCCTGAAGGTAGCTACGAACCAGTGTGAGGGTTCCGGAACCGGTTGCAGCCAGGGCAAGCAGGAGCAGCCCCATGATGATGGCGACGAGTTGGGACCTCAGGGAGGCCGACTTCCAGCGGTTTAGCAAGGTCAGCGCTTCTCAGCCGTTCGCAGGACGTAGCCGACTCCGCGCTTTGTCTGGATCAGGGCTGAAGGATCCGGATCTATCTCGACTTTGCGGCGGAGATAGGAAATGTACGATTCCACGATGGAGGCGTCCCCATTGAAGTCGTATTCCCAGACGTGGTCAAGGATCTGGGCCTTGGACAGGACCCGGTTGGGGTTCAGCATGAGGTAGCGGAGCAGCTTGAACTCAGTGGGGGACAGCTCGATCACGGTGCCTCCACGGCGAACCTCGTGGGCATCGTCGTCGAGCTCCAGGTCATCCACCCGGATGATGGCGTCGTCGTCCTCCAGAGGCTGGGTGCGGCGCAGCACGGCACGGATGCGAGCCACAACTTCGTCCAGGCTGAAGGGCTTGGTGACGTAGTCGTCGCCGCCGACAGTGAGGCCAGTGACCTTGTCCTCCGTGTCGTCCCTGGCCGTCAGGAACAGCACGGGGAAATGCTTGCCCGCGGCCCGGAGCTTCCGCGTGACGGTGAAGCCGTCCATATCCGGGAGCATCACGTCAAGCACTGCGAGGTCTGGGGAATGCTGGTCCGCCGCGGCGAGGGCTTCGCGGCCGTTGCCCGCTGCAACAACCTCAAAGCCGGCAAAGCGCAGGGACGTAGAGAGGAGCTCGCGGATGTTTGGCTCGTCATCAACCACGAGCAGCTTGGCTTCAGGGCCGTTTTTCTTCATATCTCCATGATGCTCCCAGTTTCTGGGAGATTTCTGGACGAATGTTGAGTGTTTGTTGTGCTTTTCCACTGATCAGATGCCCGTTTGAACGTCTTTCGCGTCAATGATGCGATACGCGTAGCCCTGTTCCGCCAGGAAGCGCTGTCGCTTCGCGGCGAAATCCTGGTCCAGAGTATCCCTGGCCACCAGCGAGTAGAAGCGTGCTGAACGGCCGTCCTGCTTAGGCCGTAGCAGCCGTCCCAGTCGTTGCGCTTCCTCCTGTCGGGATCCAAATGAACCGGACACCTGGATCGCCACCGACGCTTCCGGCAGGTCGATGGAGAAGTTGGCCACCTTGGACACCACGAGGGTCTGGATTTCCCCGGCACGGAAGGCGTCAAAGAGTTTTTGCCTGACCCGGACTGTCGTGTCGCCCTTGATGACGGGGGCGCCAAGGCGCTCGCCGATCTCATCGAGCTGGTCGATATATTGGCCAATCACCAGAAGCTGTTCGCCCCTATGGTGATCCACGAGTTCCCCCACGAGCCTGGTCTTGGTCTCCGAGGTTGAGCACAAGCGATATTTGTCGGCGTCCTCAGCCATGGCGTAGGCAACCCGTTCATCCTTGGGAAGATCCACCCTTACTTCCACACAGTCGGCCGGGGCTATGTACCCCTGGGCTTCGATATCCTTCCAGGGGGCGTCGTAGCGCTTGGGGCCGATGAGGCTGAAGACTTCCCCTTCGCGCCCGTCCTCCCGCACCAGCGTGGCGGTCAGGCCGAGCCGACGCCGGGCCTGGAGGTCCGCTGTCATCCGGAAGATCGGGGCGGGCAGCAGGTGGACTTCATCGTAGATGATCAGGCCCCAGTCGTGCCCGTCCACTAGTTCAAGGTGCGGATAGAGTCCGCCGCGCTTGGTGGTCAGGACCTGGTATGTGGCAATGGTGACGGGCCGGACTTCCTTAACAGAGCCCGAGTACTCGCCGATTTCCTTCTCCGTCAGGGAGGTCCGCTTCAGAAGTTCGTCCTTCCACTGGCGGGCGGCAACGGTGTTGGTGACAAGGATGAGGGTGGTCGTGGAGCTCGTGGCCATGGCGGCGGCGCCTACCAGTGTCTTTCCCGCACCACAGGGAAGCACCACTACCCCGCTCCCTCCGGACCAGAAGTTTTCGGTGGCAACTTTCTGGTAGGGGCGGAGGTGCCAGCCTGTCTCATCCAGCATGATGGGATGCGGAGTGCCATCCACGTAGCCGGCGAGGTCCTCCGCGGGCCACCCGAGCTTCAGCAGGAGCTGCTTCAGCTGCCCGCGCTGGGAGGAATGGACTACCACGGTTTCCCCGTCTATCCGCGGCCCCAGGAGCGGCTCGATCTTCCTGGCGCGGATGACTTCCTCCAGCACGGGGTAATCGTTGGTGCGCATAACCAGGCCGTGCTGCGGATCCTTTTCCAGCCTTAGTCGCCCATAACGGGACATTGTTTCTTCGATATCGATCAGCAGCGCGTGCGGCACCGGGAATCGCGAATACTTCAGCAGGGTATCCAGTACCTTCTCGGCGTCGAGCCCTGCAGCCCGCGCATTCCACAGCCCGAGCGGCGTCAGGCGATAGCTATGCATGTGCTCAGGTGCGCGTTCGAGCTCCGCGAATGCGGCGATGGCGTGGCGCGCTTCGGTGGCGAGTTCGTGGTCGACTTCCAGGAGGATGGTTTTGTCGCTCTGCACGATCAGGGGACCGTCAGTCACAGTCGGTTCCTGCCTACTTTCTGCTTATTTTCGATGCTGCCGGGGATCCAACGTTCATTTCCGGAGTTCTCGGGCCGGTTCGACGTCGATGATTCTGTGGAGGGAAAGGACCCGCTCGGTTTCTTTGACCGGGTCGAAGACACGGACCCTGCCCCCGGACACAGATACGGGAACAACCTTCTCGACGCTGGCATTCCCCTCGCTGTCCACGACGTTCAGGATCACTTCCTGCCTGAGGCGAATAGCCGTCTGAAGGGCTTCGAGGCCTAATTGCGTGGCAGCCTCGGAGTTCCCTCCGCCTTGCATGCCGCCAACAGCCCTGTGCTGACGGAGAACCGCGAGCTGCGCCTCTACGGCCTCTTGCGGAGGGGCTGTGCGAGGGAGGGAGTAGACCGGGCGGGATCCGACGACGGCGGTAGAGCGCCGCAGGCGCACTCCCTGCGCCTCCGTTTCCTCGACCGTGGGGGAAAGACCAAGTTCACGCAGGACACGGGCTGTTTCCCGAGGGCTCGCCGAGGAGGTTAGGACAGTCGGGGCGATCCGGGCAAGGCCCAGGCTACCCGCTCCAGGCTCATGCATAAGCTCTGTCAGGGCCGCCTCGTCATCACTCTGGATGAAGCTGGCCGACGTCGCAACGCGTAGCCGGCCATGCCGTGAGGCAGTGTCTGTCACAAGGTATTCGAGCGGCTGGGGAACTGCGGTGGCCGAGTGTTGGCGGAGGAACTCCAGCAGGCCTTCGGCGTCGTATCCTGCATCGAGGGCGCGTCGGATGGATGCGGCGGAAAACCGGTAGATTGTTGCGGGGCCCTGCCCTTCGGCATCCGCCATCAGGTGCAGCCTGGCGCTCAATTCCGGCGAGAGGTAACCCGGAGCCACCGCCGTGAGATCGGCCTGGAGAAGTACATGGCTCAGGGCAGCGGGCAGGTGTTCGCCAAGGATGTCCAGTGCCTCGTCCGGGTGTCCTTCCGCGATGGCGGCCCCTAGCTGGGTGAGGGCTCCGGAGCCCATGAGGCCAAGCAGTTCGGCTTCGTGGAGCATGCCCCGAACGAGGGAACTGAACCGCCTGGACATCCGGGGCTGCGTCCACTCCGCTCGTTCCATGACCGCGGCAGCGTTCAGGACCGGCGCTTTGCCGTCGGGCGCCGTGGCCTCGAGGGTCAGCTCATGGAGGATCTCCAGGATCCGCCGTCGAACCACCGGGGCATCGGGTCGCTGGGCTTCTGCGGACAGCGCATTAATGGTGCCGGCCGTCCCCGCACGGGCCGCAGTGCGGTGCAGCTCATTGCCACCCCTTGATGGGTCGCTCTCCCGGTGCTGCGCTGACCCGGCCCCCGGGACCAACGGTTGCCCCACTAACGACGGTGCCCGTTCGCTGGCAAGCCAGGCGTTGACGAGCCATAGCCACTGCTCCTGGCGGGGCAGTTCAAGCCACTCCAGGGAGGGCGGCTGTACCCAGGTTGAGTTGTCGACGTCGAGGCGAAGGAGACCCGCCAACGCGCATAATTCCACCAGGAGGGCGGTTTCCGGCAAGTCCTGGCGGATGGACTCGGCCAGTCGCCGGAGCTCCCGGACGCCGACGCCGCCGCTTCGCAGCGTGGCCAGGGGCTGCGCATCGACGGCGGAAAGTACCTCGGCGACAAGGCGCAGTGTCTCGGCGATCGCGCCTAGCGCGGCGTTGCGGCGTAAGGCCGCGCTCGTGTGCCCAAGTTCCGGAACGGGGGGAGTCAGGGCGAAATTCTGCACAATCACGCCACTCCTCAAGGACAGCCCGACGCTGTGGGGTAGTTCCACATGCGCGGCGTCCAACGGTACGAGGAGGCCGCGTGCCAGAAGCCAGTCCACAGGACCGACGTTGGCGCCTTCATTGACCACCGAGGCCCGTCGCTGTGCCTGGGGAACCGCTCCCATGGCCCAGTTACTGAAGCGGTTAAGGAGGGCGCGGGTGCGTTCCGGCGCCTTGGACATGATCTGTGCCAGGTTCTCCGGCGTCGAGGTCCAGTGCTGGAGTGACAGGGCGGCTTCCATGGGTGTGCTGGCCGGACGTACCGTCGCCCCGCTTTGGTGAAGCTCGTTCACTAACTGGACCACGCGCTGGGCGAAGGCAGGTTGCAGCCGGACCAGTTCGGTATAGCTGCGCCCAAGGCCGGCCGGATAGATGCCAATGACATCCTTGAGGCTGCCTACCGGAAGGTAGAAGCGTTGTCGTGCGGTGCCTTGGGCGTTGTAGCCGGGAGGCGGCTCGGCGCGGTGGACCAGCGCCAGGTCCTGAAGCTTGCCGAGGATTCCCTCAAGGGCCGACACCGTGGAGCCGGAGATGACCTTTTTCAGCGCCGCTGCTGATGCGCTTCGGCCCGTGTCGGCATTGGTCAAGAGATGTAGCGTCTCAAGGACCTGCATTTCCGGTTTGTTCAGCCGCTCGAGGACTCGTTGCACGCTGACCCGGGCGCTGGCTCGGGCCGCAAGGGCAGCGAAGTCGGGAACAACAGGCGAAATGAGGTCGGGCCGCGCGTCGAAGAGGACACGGAGTGAGTCGTCACTGCGCGCTTCGAGTTCCTTGCTGAGGGCACGGATAAGGGACATCAATTCAACGTTACCGCCACGGGAGGACTTGCGGGCGGCCGGTTCGGGGCCACTCCGTTGGAGCGCTGATCGTCATTGGCGACGGCGGCGCGAAATGCCGTCGATCACGGCCACGAGCATCAACAGGAAGGCGAGCGGAAGCCCGAAGAGCGCTGTGGACGTCATCCAGGACGGGGCCACGCCGCCGGCATAGGCAATTGCCATGACTGCCCCAACAGAGGCGAGTGACAGAAGTGCGGCAACGGCCGCGACGATGATGAGTGGACGGCGATAGCCGAGGCGTGTCATGGAGCAACGTTAACAAATCGACGGCCATCGGCGCTTTGGGCAGCGTCATCCGGATACGAAGTCTTTTGCAGGATGGCAGGCCTCATGAAAGCAGGAATCCCGGGCAAGGCAGGATAACCTTGAAGAAGTAGACCAACATAGACAATCGTCACCTCAGAACATGTGCTAAAGCGCCCCGCGCTTTGGAACGGAGCGGTGGCGGTCTGGACCAGACTGAAACGCAACAAGAAGAAGGTTGATTAAGTGCCCACCGGCAAGGTCAAGTGGTATGACAAGGAAAAAGGCTTCGGATTCCTCGCAGCTGAGGATGGCCAGGAAGTGTTTCTTCCTAAATCGGCGCTGCCTGCTGGAGTAGCAGAGCTCAAGGCTGGCACCCGTGTCGAATTCGGGGTGGCCGATGGACGTCGCGGCGCCCAGGCCCTGGGGTTGCGCGTCCTCGAAAAGACTCCATCCATTGCCAAGGCAAAGCGGATGAATGCCAGGGAACTGGCGCCCTTGGTGCAGGACCTGGTGTCCGTACTGGACAACCTCTCCGGCACGCTGTCCTCCGGCAAATACCCCGAGGGCAACAAGGGCAAGGCCATCGCCGTCGCCCTTCGCAAGATCGCCGACGAGCTGGACGCCTAGGCCACAATGACTTCCGAATCCGCACAAGCCGCAGGCGATGCATCGGCGGCTGAGCCTGAGACGACGGCAGTCCAGGACGAGGCGGCAGGATCCGGCGCAAGTGCGGCGCGGAAGCCCGCCGTCGCACGTCCCCGTGCCGGTTTGCCCGTCTGGCGTACCGGCAAACCGGACGCAATGCTTGCTGCCGCGGTCGACGTCGCGCGGGAAGCTATTGCGTCGATAGCGGGACCGGGAGAGGTTGGTCCGCATCTGGGGGCCCGCTCCGAGGGCGAACGACTGGTAACGCACCTGTTCGAATCACGATTGAGCGGATACGTAGGCTGGCAATGGTTCGCCGTACTGACCCGGAACTCGCGCTCCAAGGTGGTTACCGTCAGCGAACTCGGCCTGCTTCCCTCCGAAGATTCGGTCCTGGCTCCGCAGTGGGTCCCTTGGGCCGAGCGCGTTCGTCCCGAAGATGAGGCGCAGGCTTCCGACGAGAACGCCTCCGAGGCGGAAGAGGTCGAGGTGGTTGAAGAAGCCGCCGACGACGAAGCTGCCGAGGCCGACGACGAAGCTGCCGAAGCCGACGAGGCTGCCGAGGACGATTAGTAGAAGTTTCCCAACTAGCTCGCAGTTGTGGTCGTTAAGATCCGTTTTAACGACCACAAC
>NZ_JAGGPK010000010.1 GCF_018613855.1 Arthrobacter sp. ISL-30 | reverse complement strand
ACCGGGAGCAGCCCGGCAGCCGACACGAGGTTCGGCTCATCAAAGGAAACTGACACAGCGGACCGCTTATGCGAAACTTGCACCTACGAGATGCCTCTCTTTTCGGTTGTCAATGGGTTCTAGACAAACTCCATTTTCCTTGAAAAGACGGGCATTCTCGGTTTAACCCGCCGTCGGCGCCCCGATCAGCATCGGTGGATCAAGGCTAAGACGGTCCAATAGAACGCTCGTAGCCTTCAGGACCCGAAGCCGCACCTCGGACTCGTATGAACTGATCAACGGGTGTGCAGGATCCGCCCCGCTACGCGGGGCCGAGCGAATGGCTGGTCGCCCGCCGGGCCTGATCACTCTGCTATCCCTTTCTACGATCGGTCTTCTCTGTACCTACGACGGCGATAATCCATCCGAGGACAGTTAGTGTGAAGAGTGCGTATCCAATACCTACGAACGGCCCCCTGTTGTCGATGGCGCCCCCTCCCAGATAGACCAGCGAATAAGCGGCGAAGACGGCTGCTGCTGCTGCTCCAATCACGCGAACCCAGAGTGGTAGCCAAATGGACCGTGCAAGCATCAGCAGACCGGGTGCATAAAGCAGCACGCCAACGGCGAAAGAGTCTTCACCTCCGGGCGTTTCGGTAGGGTTCAGCACTCTCGTTTCGCCGAGTGCGACCAGGGCAAACCCGGCAGCGGTGAATCTCTGTCCCGCCGAGAGATGTTCTGCCGCAAGCAACACCAGGGCGGTAATCAGGCCTACCGCACTAATTGCGTACAAGATGCTTTTGACGTTCCCAGCCTCGACGAAGTTCCCGGCAGACCCGAGCACTACACCAACGGCGAGACCCCCCACAATGATCCACCGCGTCCCGTCAAAGACAAGTGGCGCCGCGGATTCTGCATTCTTTGACCTTGCATTCATTGGAACCTCATCCCGCACGGATGGCTCATCATGCGAGAACCGTACTCCCGGCAAGTAGACGCGGCAATGCTGTGCTTGAGCAGTTTGAGCAATCGTCCTTTCGAAGGCGACTGGAGCTCTCGCCCCAAAGTGAGTGCCGCAGCTGAGTCGATCGTGGCATTCGATGGTGGCGGGGGAGTAGCCGAGCGTTGCTGTCATGGGGGCATGCGATGCTGGACATTTCTGCCGAGACGTTGTGTTCGGTGGGTCTTCGGTGATTGGTCGAATTTGTCGCACTACCGCTGGCATTCTGCTCCGCCGGACTCCACTGTAATGACTATGCAAGTCCTTCAACTAGCGAGCTCGATGGAGGCATCAACATGACGGACGAACGTACTGCACTGGTTACCGGCGGCGCGCGAGGGATCGGCCGATCTATTGCCGAACATCTCGCTGATGACGGCTGGAATGTCGTCGTGACCTACAACACCGGTTTTGAGGAAGCGAAGGAGTTACGGCGCACCCACGGGGTGGAAATACGCCAGCTCGATCTGGCAGACAGATCCAAGTCACTGGCTTTCGCACGGCAGATTCTTGATGAATTTTCTCTCGATGCGCTGGTCAATAATGCGGGATCCTCGAAAAAGAACAATTTGAGGGATTTTCGTTTGATGCATGGGATAGGACCTTCGAGGTGAATGTCACGGCTCCCCTTATCCTTGCCCACGAAATCGGCCTTAGTATGTCCACCGGAGCGAGCATCGTCAACATAGGCAGTACGGATGCCTACATTGGATCCTTTCGAAGCATCGCTTACTCGGCCAGTAAAGCAGCTCTTCTTTCCGTTACCCGAAGTCTTGCCAACGTACTTGGCTCCCGTGGAATCCGAGTTAACGCCGTGACTCCCGGTTGGGTCGACTCTGGCATCTTGACCGAACCTTATGAAGCAGCCCGCCTTACTCCGTTGGGTCGCAACGGTAAGCCCGATGACATCGCCAAGACCGTCGTGTTTCTTCTCAGCACTGACGCTTCTTTCATCACTGGCGCCTCCCTCGTCGTCGATGGAGGCTACACCGGTGTGGATTACTTCATGAAGAAGGAACATGAGTGGGCTGAGCCCGGGAAGTGAACGGTTAATTCGTCTCATTTTGACTAATTCGTCTCGTTTTCGCCTGAGTCTTGATCTCGTAGCGCAGAAGTACCACGCCGTTTTCGAACGGGGTGGCCTCGACCAGCTTCAGGTCTTGCCAATCGTCGAAAATGCGCGTTCCCTTGCCGCGTGACGCTGGGCAGACCAGCATCCGGACTTCGTCGACGATGCCGGCGTCCATCAGGGAGTGCATGAGTTTCAAGCTTCCCCACAGCCAGATGTCCTTGCCGCTCTGCTCCTTGAGCTCCTGAATGGTGGCGGCCGGGTCGCGCGTCACGGTCGCTGCGGGAAAGTCGCCCCAGGGGGCTTCATCCAGCTTCGATGAGGCGACGAACTTGGTGAGGTTGTTGAGCTTCTCGCCGTACTCGCCCTGTTCGTCGGCGTACGGCCAGTAGCCCTTGGACTGGGCGTAGGTATTCGCGCCGAGAATCATCGTGTCGACCGAGTCGATGAGCCCCATCACGCTCGCCTTGAACGCACTGTTGGTGGTCTCGGAAAAAGGCTCCCCTGACACGAAGCTGAGCCCACCGTCCTCCTCCGCGGCGATGTTGTCGACGGTAACCCACTGCTGGACTATGAGTTTTCGCATGGCGCCCACTGTAGCTGCTCCGGGCCGGCGCGCTGTTCGTCAACGGCAGGAATCCTCGGTCCCCTACACTGTGTGGCATGACGATCTACCGGATGGATCACGTCGGCGTTGTGGTCGAGGATCTCGAGGCTGCTATCGCGTTCTTCGTCGAATTGGGCCTGGAACTGGAGGGCGAGGCAGCAGTCGAGGATGAATGGGTGGACCAGCTCGTCGGGCTGGACGGCGTCCGAGCGGATATCGCCGTCGTGCGGACCCCGGACGGCAGCGGCCGCGTCGAGCTGTCGACGTTCCACACGCCGGTGGCCACCAGCACTGCGCCGTGGGCGCCGATGAACACCCCGGGCATCCCTCGCCTCAGTTCGTCGTCGACGCCGTTGACGACGTCCTCAACCGCATGCGCGCCCACGGGGCCGAACTCGTGGGCGAGGTGGCGCAGTATGGGGACATATACCGGTACGGCTACGTCCGCGGCCCCGACGGCATCATCATCGGGCTGGTCGAGGAGCTGCGCTGAACGACACTCCGAACATCGGCATCACCGCGTGACGGCCCGTTTCGACACTTGTTTCGTTGCTCACCGTGTGATGGTGTCGAGGCTTGTTAGCAACTGGCTTGCGCGGGTACTCATGCAACGGGAGTCGCCAGGTGAAACCGCTTCACTTTCTCATGTCCAATTGGCCGTTCGCGCCTCGTTATCGGGAGATACTCGGATCATGATGCGACTGGAGTTCTGGCCGGATTATGGCCCCGGACCCTTATGGAACGACAAGGGCAAGCCCGTCGATCCTGAATCGCTAGGTATTTCTCCGGAACTTGCAGAGCGAGTCCGGTTGTGGAACTCGCAATATGAAGAGGACAGGCTTCCGCTCGAAGGTCCGGGCAATGCTGAGTGGCTCGCCGAGGGCGTAGGCCTATTGCGCCAGCTGCGCACTGACTTGGGCGATGCCGTCGACCTTGTAGTGACAGAGCCCTGGTGGGGCGAAGCGCCTGGCCCTCTCTAAGGGCTTCGTCTGGAACTTCTTGTTCGGATGCGAGGCACTCAGGCCATAGCCTGGGTTTCGCCGCGAGTTCACGGCATGGCTGGGCCAGGGTGCGGAAATGTGCGGAATGCACAAACGGTTCGTGGACTGACCGCGGAAACGGTCGGTTCTCCATGCAACGTGAGTTCTCGCGGCCACTTCTACTCCCACGGTTTGAGCGCCGATAATCTACATTATGTCAAGTAAAACCGTGATTATTGCATCCGATGCACGATGACCCCTCCTCCGCCCATTGCCACCCGATACCGCGTCACTTGAAGCGGAAAAACGCCTGTGACCTGTGGAAACACCGTACGACTGGCTGGCCCTGGGCTACTCGTCGGTCCACCAGGCAGCCCTCCAAAGCCGGAGTGCATCAAGTTGGAATGGCCCTCTGATCCGCGGATTTGCGCACGTCCTGCATTAATTGCATGATTCTTGCATCCAATGCAATGTATCAGGAGGGTTCGTGGCGGTCGATTCAGCGGGACGCGTGCTCGACTTCGGCGCTGTGCGTTTCCTTCACCCAGAGGACCATGTGTTCACCCAGATGCTCACGGGCTGGCGCAACCAGCAGTTGAGTAGGAACCTGTCGTTTGGCACGATCGAGGGCCGGGAACGGCTGGTGACGCGGTTCCAGGAGTCCACGAACGAGTATCCGTGGCAGTGGACGCCGGCCCACGTGGACGAGTTCTTCGGAGATCTGCGGAGCGTGAAGCACGCCGCCCAGTCCACCATCCGGAGCTACCAGGCAGCTCTGAGGACGTTCTGCGCCTATGCGGCCTCGCCTGAGTATGGCTGGGACCGGGTCTGCGAACAGTACTTCGGAACGCACCCTGCTCAGGTCTGCTTTGACTGGAACACTGCGGTCCATGCGCAGGCGACAGAGTCAACTCCTGTCCGGCGCCCGTTCACCAGGCAGGAGTTACAGGCCTTCTTTGACCGGGCCGATGACGAGGTGGACCGGATCGCGACCCTGGGCCGCAAGGGCTGGCTGCCGGCATACCGCGACGCGGTCCTTTTCAAGGTGGCCTACTGCTGGGGCCTACGACGCAATGAGGTCAGACACCTCCAGACTGTGGATTTTGCCAGGAACCCGCACGCCCGGGAGTTCGGGAAGTACGGGGTGCTGCAGGTCCGCTACGGCAAGGCCATGAAAGGGTCTCCCCCGAAACGCCGCAGCATCCTGACGGTGTTTGACTGGTCGGCGGAGATCATCGCCGACTGGCTGGAACGCGGCCACCCGCACATGACCGACGGGCTGGACCTGTTCCCGTCCGAACGCGGCACGCTGGTTTCCGAGACGGCACTGAACCGCAGGTTCAACCGCTACTGCGAAGACCTGGGCCTCTCCCCCGGACTGGACATCCACTCGCTGCGCCGCTCCTACGTCACCCATCTCATCGAAGCCGGCATGGACCCGCTGTTCGTCCAACACCAGGCTGGACACGAGCACGCCTCGACCACGGCCCTCTATACCTCCGTCTCCAGCGACTACCGGGTCAAAACGCTGCGCCGGGCCCTGGACTCCACCGTCCGGGACGCCCTTGCCGGAATGGAAGACTGAACCTCATGAAACGAGAGATCGACTACCGGTGGCGGCTCGCCGAACTCATGGCAGCCCGCGGAATGCACAACAGCACCGACCTGGGCCCGTTACTGAGGGAACGTGGCATCGAGCTCTCGGCCTCCCAGGTATACCGGCTTGTCACGCAGCGCCCGGAACGTGTCTCGCTCATGATGGTCGCCGCCCTCTGCGACATCTTCGCCTGCGGACCCGAGGACCTGGTCACCGTCACGGCAACAGACGCCAAGGTCCGCAAGGTCGCCTCCGACGCCAACGTCGTGGACCTGAACAAGACCGTGAGGCCCAAACGCGCCCGCGTGATCCGCGATGACGGCTGAGATCACCCCGCGGATAGCCATCCGCGGCCGACCTCGCACCGCAGGCGACTTCACCTGCGACAGATGCTCACGGACAGCTGGCAGGCACCGCGCCAGCTGGTCCGAAGGCAGGATCTGCGGGACCTGCTTCACCGTCGCCATGCGCACGCACGGGACCTGCCCTGACTGCCGAACAGAGCGCATGCTTCCCGGGCGGTCTGCTGCCCACGGCGATCAACCGGTCTGTGTCGATTGCGCAGGTATCACGCAGGACTACCACTGCTCACGCTGCGGCACGGAAACCGAGCACTACCGCCAGAACACCTGCGCCCGTTGCTCGCTTCGGGATGACCTCACCGCGCTATTCCGCCGTAGCGAAGCATCAGAGGCGACGGAAACGACGGCGACGAAACTGCTTGCCGCCCTCTGCGGAGCCCAGCGCCCCGAAAGCATCCTCACCTGGCTCCGCAAGCCCGGCGTCCGCGACCTGCTCCGACGACTTGCCTCTAGCGAGATCCCCCTCCGCCACGAGGCACTGGATCAGGAACCAAACAGCCTGCGGGTGGAACACATGCGCAGCCTGCTAACCCATCACAAGCTACTCCCGAGCAGAGATCATTACCTCGCTCTCTTTCAACGGTGGCTCACCAGCAAGCTGGAGGACGTCGACGATGCCGATATCCAACGGCCGGTGGAGTCTTTCGCCCGGTGGCACCACCTGCGGCGCATCAGGAGCCTCTCTGCCGACGGGAAACCCACCCGCGGCCCCGTCCACAGCGCGAAGCAGGAAATCACCGAAACCATCAAATTCTTCACCTGGCTCAAGCTCACCCATGGACGGACCGTCGCCTCCTGCGTACAGGCCGACGTCGACACTTGGCTGGCCGACGGTCCAACCACCAGACATGCCATCAGAACCTTCTTCGTCTGGGCGGTCAAGAACCGGACCTGCACCAACATCACCATCGGATTCCGGCAGGCCAAGACCGTGCCACTGCTCACCCAGGGCCAGCGTCTCGCCATGCTCAAAGCCTGCCTCACGGACAACATCGACACCCTGCACTACCGGGTCGCCGCCACTCTCCTGCTGCTCTACGCCCAGCCAGTCGTGAAGATCGCCGCGATGAAAAGCACCGACGTGATCCTCACGCCAGATGGCCTGCGTCTGTCACTCGCGGAAGGAGATCCAGCGCCCGTGCCCGAACCTTTCGCCTCACTGCTCACCCAACACCTGGCCGCACGCCCCAACTTGCGCACGGGCGGCAGCTCGGGCAGTGAATGGTTGTTTCCCGGATACCGGCCCGGGCAACACATCCACCCAAACACGCTCATGGAGCGCCTCAGGGAAATCGGAATTAACCTCCTCGGTGCACGCAACGCATCCCTCCGCGCCCTCGTGAAGGAAGTGCCCGCCCCGCTGGTTGCCGAAATGCTCGGCTACAGCTACCAAGTCACCCAGAAACACGCCGCAGCGGCCGCCGAACCCTGGTCCCGCTATCCAAGAATCCAGGCGACGCGGATAATGACTGACACCATCGGAATGGATCGATAGCCGCTCCCTAGAGATCTTCGATTTGGAACGGGGGCGGGGGCTCTCCGAAGGCAGCCGGACTAATGGAGGCAAAGGTGGCAACAAAGGAAGAACTGCAGCGGAGGCTTCAACGCATCCTCCGTTGGTTCCTTCCAGTAACGATCATCATGCTGATCGCCACAGTCCTAAGTCTCGTTGGTGTCGATTCGGAGCCATGGTTCTGGACTCGGTCCATTATCTTCGGCATCGCCGCCGTCGTATTCTGCGTCCAAGTCACCAGATTCTCGCTATGGCAGCGGGACGAGTACTGGCGCGAAAAAAAACGGGATCCTAAGCACCCGGACCGTTTCCCCTCGCGTGGCACTGCTGAATAGTTCCAAATCGAATAATGCTGGTTACCAGTAGTGTTCTGCGTATCCCATCAGATGAATCAACTGAGGAACTCCAGTCCGCTACTCCCGCCCTGACCACCGGCTACGCCGGAACATTCACCTCCGCCCTCTTCAGATCCGCCTGGATCGCCTGCTGCCACCATCCGGCGTCGAAGGCTTACTACCAAAAGAAACGGGCACAGGGAAAGAAACACAACGCCGCCGTCATCTGCCTGGCCCGGCGCCGCTGCGACGTCCTCTACTCCATGCTCAAACACGGGACCTTCTACGACGAAAAACCCGCCCAAGCCGCTTGACCGAAAGCATAGGGACACCCCACGCCGACTGCTCCGGGAGGTAAACGCCCACACCGAAGACATGCCCGCACACGACGAGCCCGTTCGTTGCGAGCCGCTCGGGCAGCGCGGCACCGACTAGGACCGGCGGGTCAGAGTGAAAGCATCGCACGCCGTTCATTACGACGTTGGAAGCCATATGCTCGTTCACCAGTTCCGCGCGCCTTCAACTGCGGAGAGAAGAGCCGATCGCTCGGCCGCGAGAGAACGGCTCAGTTGCTGCTCGCGTTCAGTCACAACCGCGTTGAGCGCGGCGAACAGCTCCTCGCGCTCCTCGGTCTCGATGAACGGAGACCTCCCATCGAGGCGGTTGAACGCAAGCGCATACTCGCGCCCGAGGTCCATCAGACGAGCCACGGTGGACTCATCTGACTGCGGGCCGAGTATCGCGAGAACTTCACGCCGCGTCTTCTTGAACTGTGCGACAGCCTTCTTGAAGCGGGCAGCGGTAATGTGCTCGCGCCCGTCCCAGTCGCGAAGCGGGTTGTCGAGATTCTCTTGCACCCACTCGGGTTTGCGTGCCTTCGAGATGTCGACGCTCGTGCCGTTGGCCACTTGCGACCGCCACAGGGCCCGCATCGCAATAGCGTACTCATGAGGCACGCTATGTAGGTCGAGGTATTCGAGGTCGGGAACTTCGTCCGGGAGCACACAGTCGGCCTTCGTCATGCCGAATAGGTCTGAGATGAAAAGGGCCTTGAGTGAGCTGAGCCGGTTGAGTTCGCCTGCGTTCGCCAACTGCCCGAGGCTTCCGCCGAGAGTCAGACTTGTCAGGTTGGGAAAGATGTCCGTGAGCCGGTGGGCGTCTACTTCGGATAGGCCAGTCGCCTTGAGGCTGCGTACCTCGTTGTGTGGGGGTGCGCTGTCGGCGAGTGCCCGATCGAGTTCCTCGGGGGTCAGTTCAAGCGCCCCTGGATCTCGCCAATCATGTTCGCCCCGGTCCCACGCACGTTGCCGGGCAAGTTGGTCACCTACTCGCCAGCGGCCGGCGTAGCTATTCGCCCGCTGGACGTGCAGCAGAGGCATGCTGCCGATAACGCGATAACTCCGAGGGAGCACCCAGTCACAGTTGGTGTGGGACAACTGCCCGTTCCAGGAGTGGTGGGTGAGCCTGAGCGGCTTAATGACACCCAAGTCATCTGCTGTGGACGGCTCGGGACCCGACCAATCGAGTTCGAGCACCCCGGCCTTCTTCCAACGGGGGTCGATGTCACTGATCTGGGCAGCGGACCACTCACCAAGAAGGTCGTTCCGGCAGACGACGATGTCCCCGACATTCAGGGGGCGCGGCGGGCCGTTCGAAGGTGCTGCTGACACGGTCGCCATCGTATGGGTGAAACGGAAGATCAGGAACTACCCGACCGCCCAATACGACGGAACTTGATAACGCAGGCTGTCAACCCTCAACGTCGCCTGCTTCCAGGAAAGCCTGGTAATCGAGCAGTCTTTCATCCAAAGACCGCCTCCATACCCGCGGTGGGATTGCCGACGTGACCGTGGCGCGAATACAGTGCGTGAACCTGTAGCGAAGGTATCCGGCTTGATTCCCGTAGACATCCTCGAAAGCCCCTGACAACTCCTGCCTATTCATACAGAGTCGCTCAGTTCCATAAAGCCAGAACGCTCCGGGCGGCGAGCCGAAGCCCTTTTGACCCCAAACTCACGGTCGAATTGGACTCAGGGCGATAAGTTCGTTCCCGCTTCTGCTCTGCGTATCCCATCAGATGAATCAATTCGCCTCGATCCCCCGGCTCGCGCACCAGCCGCCTTTGCGCGGGTTCTGAACCTTAATTTCCGCGGGTCCTACGGATAGTTGAGTCCCGAGGATCGTCAAAGTGACGCGCTCAAACACGGTCTGCCCCCCAAGCGATGCTGAGCCGCTCGTACTCTTCGGCGGTCACCGGCAGCACGACGCCGTGGCAGGGGTCCTTCGGCAGCCGGAAGTCCTGGGACGGTTCCTCGTAGCCACACATGGCCCGTCTCCAGTCCAGATCCCGGCAACAGACAAGGTGGACCACTTCGTCGGGGTCCTCGCTCCAGTCATACTTGACCTGCCATGCGGGAACGCGAACTATTTCCATCGCCCCGCCCTCGCCTATCGTCGAAGGCTTCTCTGCGTCGCCTTTCGTCTCCATCGCAATAGTCCCCCTCCATTGATGTTGAGTTAGGAGTCACTCCTGTCTGTCCGGAGGCTGACATATCCTGCGCCAAATATCCATAGTTGTCGCCTCAAAGTTAGGGCAAGGAGTATCGGACATGCTCTTACGACATCCGCTTCCACAACGCAAACTTCCCTGGGACGTCGAAGGAATCCGTTCGGTCGGGCCTAGCGAACGGGCCATTAGGTAACCACGATCAAAGGCCCGATGCTGCGCGGCAGCGTTTGCTCTGGGCTCACGCCGGCAGAGCTACGACGGCGGACACTCCGGTGCAGCTAGAACATGTGTTCGGGGTCGACAGTGGACGTTACGTACTGCGGCCGCCCCAGAGGCCGATAAGACTGGATGGTGATGCCCCGGGACGTGGTCTGCGAGTTGACCAGATTGAGCGCGATGTCCGGACCGGAATCAGGGAACAGCCGCGTGCCCTGGCCGACGACGACGGGATAGGTGATCAGGTCGAGCTGGTCGACCAGGTCGTTGGCGAGCAGCCACCGGACGAGGGCACCACTGCCCGGCACCAGCAGTTCGCCATCGTGATGCGCCTTCAGGTCACCGACGGCCTTGGCGACGTCGCCGTGCAGGACTGTGGTGCCTGCCCACTGCGGGTCGGCGAGGCTGGTCGAAGCCACGTACTTGGGCCGGCTGTTCAGCGCTGCGGCAATCGGGTTTGTGCTCGGATCGGCCATCGCTCCCCAGTAGCCGGCGAAGATCTCGTACGTGCGCCGACCAAAGAGGAACGCAGCCGCGCCGCCGTAGACATAGTTGAGATAGTCCCCGGCTTCGGTGTCCAGAAGTGGTATGGCCCATCCGCCGCGGTCGAAGCCGCCGCTGCGATCCTCGTCAGGTCCGCCCAACCCCTGCATCACGCCGTCCACCGAGACGTTGGTCGTGGTCGTCAACCTCATGTCGTGTCACCTCGTCGAACAACGGCCGCGGACCCCTTCTGGCTTCGCGCTACTGGCTACAGACAAGCACACTCGCGGGGCCATGCGAGGGCGGGATCGTCACCGATTTTCTTGATCGGGGGGCAACCGTGTCCGCGCCTGTTAGTTCTCACTACACTGGGACGCATGAACGAGCAGGAACCGGCCCTGCCGAAGGCGGATGCGGCTACCGGCAGCAGCGCGGACTTCCCGGAGGACGCGGCCGTCACCTCCCGGTTAGTCGGTGGCAGCGAGGCCGCGCGCCTCGCCAATCCCGACGCTGTCGACACATCCTTGCGCAGTCCTGTGCAGCGGTCCCGTACCTTCGCCGGGATTCTGGTGAACACCGCCCTCGCCAATATCACAACCAGCTATCTGTGGTTCGCCCTGACTCTTTTTGGGTATACCTGCAGACGCGCAATGTAATCGCCACCGGGGTAATCGGCGGCGCGTACATGCTGCTAATCGCCCTTTCGAGCATCAGCTTCGGCACCTTTGTGGACCGCTACCGCAAGCTGACCGTGATGCGCTTCGCCGCAGCTTTCACCTTGTTGATGTTCGTCCTGTCCGGGGTGATGTTCCTGCTGACACCCACCGCCCGGCTGCTGGACCTGGCCCAGCCGTGGTTCTGGATCTTCACCCTCATCATCCTGGTCGGTGCTGTGGTGGAAAACATGCGCAACATCGCCCTCTCCACCACGGTCACCATCCTCATCGAGCCGGACCGTCGGGCCAACGCCAATGGGATGGTGGGGATGGTGCAGGGACTGATGTTCATCGTAACCTCGCTGCTCTCCGGGCTGTCGGTCGGGCTGCTGGGCATGGGGTGGACGATCGTCGTCGCCCTGGTGCTCACGGCGCTCGCCTTCGCGCACCTGCTCACCCTGCGCATGCCCGAGGAATTGCGCGCGGCCGCCACTGACGCGCACGGTGGATTTGATCTGCGCGGCTCATTCGCTGCCGTGCTTGCCATAGCCGGACTGTTCGCCCTGATCCTGTTCTCCACGTTCAACAACTTCATCGGCGGCGTCTACATGGCACTCATGGATCCCTACGGCCTGGAGATGTTCTCCGTAGAGATGTGGGGGGCCGTGTTCGCGCTTGGCTCCACGGGGTTCATCGTGGGCGGCGCGCTGATCGGCAAATTCGGGCTCGGCACCAACCCGCTGCGCACCATGCTCATCGCGGTGATCGTCATGGGGTTCCTCGGCGCGGTGTTCACGCTGCGGGAATGGGCTTGGCTGTACGTCGCCGGCATCTGGCTGTACCTGGTCCTGATACCTTTCGTAGAGGCCGCCGAGCAGACTGTCATCCAGCAGGTGGTGCCTCTGCCCCGCCAGGGCAGGGTTTTCGGATTCGCCATGGCATTCGAGTCCGCGGCAGCGCCGATCACCGCATTTCTTATCGCGCCGATCGCCCAGGTCTGGATCATCCCGTACTCGCGGTCGGCTGAAGGCGCCGCCCAGCTGGCCCCGCTGCTGGGCGAAGGTACTTCCCGCGGCATCGCCCTGGTATTCCTGATCGCCGGGATCATCATGATCACCGCCGCGCTGCTGGCCTTCCTGACGCCGGTCTACCGCCGGGTCTCGACCTCGTATGCGCAAGCTGCTGCAGAGGCGCCGGGGGCTACGCCGCTCCCCCGTCCTATGGATGAGTAATCCCGCCATCGCGGCAGGAAGGGCAATGAGGGCCATGAGCTGCCTCAGCCCGCACTAATGTTTACGACGTGCCTCCAGGATGTCCCGTTCCCTTCTGGGATAGTGATTTCATGGCGATTTTCGATCCTGCTAAAAGTTTCGATTCGGATGTGGCCGCTCGCTACGATGACATGCTGGGAGGCGATGAAGCGGACGCGGTGGATTTTCTGGCAGATCTTAGCGGAGGACGGTGAATCTGTCCTGGAATTTGCCGTTGGTACGGGCCGTATCGCTCTGCCTCTGTCAAAACGGGGCGCTCGCGTTCATGGCATCGAGCTTTCGCAAGCAATGATCGATCGCCTGAAATCAAAGCCTGGAAGCGATGCAATCGAAGTGACCATGGGTGACATGTCCAGGGTCCGCACAGGCTCTCGGTACTCGTTGGTATACCTGGTCTTCAACACCATCTTCAACTTGCAGACCCAGGACGATCAGGCGCGTTGCTTCGAAAACGCAGCCCACCATCTGACCGATGGTGGCGCTTTCGTTGTGGAGACTGCCGTCCCCAGTGCCTGGCTTCCTACTTATTCGTATGTCCGGCCCGAAAAAATGGAGCCTCGAGCCGTGACTTTCGATGTCTGTAGCTACGACCCCGTCACGCAGATATTGGATGAGAACCATATCAGGGTCGCGGAAGACGGCAACATAAGATTCGCGCCGATTTCCTGCCGTCTGGCATGGCCTACAGAGCTAGACCTTATGGCACGAATCGCGCGCCTTCGCCTGGCTGAGCGATGGGGCGGATGGAAACGCGAGCCTTACAACGGGATTGACTTGCATGTGTCCGTCTACCGACGCATCTAATCTCGATCTTGACTCGCTCCCCCTCGCAAGCGCAATCTGCAGAGGTCTGGCAACTGTTCCGTCAACGAAGGATTCATCATGCCCTCGCCAAATCAGGAAAACACCGCCGCAGACCTCTCCACGATCGCTGAGCTCGCCGCGCAGCTTCGGGTCGATTCCATCCGCTCAAGCACCTCAGCAGGATCCGGACATCCCACCTCGAGCATGTCTGCGGCCGACCTGCTGGCCGTTCTCATCACACGGCACCTCCGCTACGACTGGGACAACCCAGACCTGGACACCAACGATCACCTGATCTTCTCGAAGGGCCATGCCTCTCCCCTGCTGTACTCGGTGTTCAAGGCGGTCGGCGTCGTCTCTGATGCGGAGCTCATGGCTGACTATCGCCGCTTCGGCAAGCGCCTCCAAGGGCATCCGACGCCGGCACTGCCTTGGGTGAATTTCGCTACGGGTTCGCTCGGGCAGGGACTTCCCGACGGCGTAGGCGTCGCCCTCGCGGGAAGATACCTTGACCGGCTCCCCTACCGGGTATGGGTGCTCTGCGGCGACAGTGAAATGGCGGAGGGCTCCATCTGGGAAGCCCTGGACAAGGCCTCCCATTACAACCTCACAAACATGATCACCGTCGTCGATGTCAACCGGCTGGGACAACGAGGCGAGACTGAGCTTGGCTGGGATATGGAATCTTATGCTCGTCGGGTCGAAGCCTTCGGCGCTCAGGCGATCATCATTGACGGACACGATCTTGGAATGATCGACGAAGCATTTTCTACCGCGGCAGAAGCGCCTGAAGACAAGCCTGTTGTCATCCTTGCCAGGACCATCAAGGCAAAGGGATTCCCGACTGTCGAAGACAGCCCGGATTGGCACGGAAAACAGTTTCCGCCTGACATGGCCGAGCAGGCAATCGCCGGGCTCGGCGGCGAAAGAACTCTGACGTTGCGGGGCCCGCTGCCCGAACAGGCGTCAAAAGCGGTCATCGATGCTGCCGGTGCACCCTTGCCCACCTACAAACTCGGCGAGAAGGTCGCAACGCGAAAAGCTTACGGCGACGCGCTAGTAGCACTCGGTGCGAACGATCCCACCGTTGTTGCCCTGGACGGGGAGGTTAGCAACTCTACCCACGCCGAGCAATTCGCCAAAGCATTCCCCGACAGGTTCTTCGAGATGTATATCGCCGAACAACAACTCGTCGCTGCCGCAACGGGGCTTAGCGTCCGGGGATATAAAGCCTTCGCCTCCACCTTTGCGGCATTCCTCACTCGTGCCTACGATTTCATCCGCATGGGCGCCATTTCCGACGTCGATCTACGCCTTTCCGGCTCTCACGCCGGCGTCGAAATTGGCGCCGACGGCCCTTCCCAGATGGCGCTGGAGGACCTGGCGATGATTCGGGCGGTACATGGTTCGACCGTCCTCTACCCTGCAGACGCCACAAGCACCGCTGCCCTTGTGCAAGCTATGGCGGCGACCTCCGGGATAAGCTACCTTCGAACCACCCGCGGCGCCTACCCGGTCCTGTATAGCCCCGATGAGCAGTTCCGTGTCGGCGGTTCGAAACTCCTCCGTTCCTCCGACAACGACGACGTCACCCTCATAGGGGCAGGAGTCACCCTTCATGAAGCATTGAGGGCTGCCGACATCCTCAGAGCCGAGGGCATCCAGGCTCGCGTCATCGACTGCTACTCCGTTAAACCCATCGACGCAGAAACGCTGCTCACCGCCGTCGGCGAGACGCAAGGCCGCATCATCGTCGCCGAGGACCACCATCCTGAGGGTGGCCTGGGATCGGCGGTGCTGGCAGCCTTGGTAACGGCGCCACCCAGTGATTTGTCCGTCGAGCATCTCGCCGTAGACGGCATGCCCGGATCAGGAACCGGACAGGAACTCCTCGCATGGGCCGGTATAGACGCTGAACATATCGCCGAGGCGGCCCGACGCTTGCTAGAGGCAGGGACCCCGGTCGGTTTCGATGGTTTGGCTCTTCGGGACCAAAGACCCTAGGACGGGCTTTACGGTCTTTCGATCCTTTAAGTGTCGGGCAAGCCAGAGTGTGAGATTAGTCCCACGCCCGACAAGTCGCGGACAAGGAGGAGGACATGAGCGACTTGATGAGATGGTTCGACACGCGCCGTTCGCCGATCGACATGATCGAAAAGCTCTTCGAAGGTGAAGCGGGGACCACAGGGATTCGAGTCGAAGAAGTGGTCGAAGGCAATACGTTGGTGGTGCGTGCCGAGCTGCCCGGCATCGACCCTGAGAAAGACGTCGATGTCACTATCAGCGACGGTTTCCTTGAGATCAAGGCCCAGCGGCAGGAAAAGACGGAGCACAAGGACAAAAACACCTACCGCTCCGAGTTCCGTTACGGTTCGTTCTCGCGCCGCCTGCCTGTACCTGAAGGGGTCCGGGAGGAGGACGTGACAGCGAGCTACAAGGACGGCGTCCTTGAAGTTCGCACACCGGTACCGGAAAACCCACCGGCCACGTCGGGGAAGAAGATCCCGATCATCAGGGGCTAAGTAAAGCGAAGCAGGATCCATACGGGAGCAGGATTCATGTGAACCAGGAGCGGCCCGGCCTTGATGGCCGAGCCGCTCCTTGTGTTGTCCTCCTTGTATCGTCCTCCTTGTATCGGGCAGCCCGCCGGTGCCGCCCCCGGCATCGCCCCCGCGCCCTACTCGCCCTTGTAGGCCCTTTCCAGTTCAGCGATGTCCAGCTTCCGCATCTGCAGCATGGCCTGCATGGCCCTCTCAGCCCCGTCAGGGTCCGGGCCTGTCAGAAGCTCGCTGAGGACCGAGGGCACAATCTGCCATGACAGGCCGTACTTGTCTTTGAGCCAGCCACACATGCTCTCCTCTCCCCCATCAGCGGTGAGCGCCTGCCAGTATTTGTCCACTTCATCCTGTGACGAACAGTCAACTACCAGGGACACGGCCTCCGTGAAATTGAAGGCCGGACCGCCGTTCAGCGCCATAAAGTCACGGCCTTCCAGCTGGAACTCCACAGTCATGGGGTTCACATTGATGATCCTGGAGTTGTCAAAGATGGACGTGTAGAACTTTGCGGCTTCTTCGCCCTGATTGTCGAACCAAAGACAGGTGGAGATTTTTTGCACGAGAATCACACCTTAGGTATGCGGATCGCTGACCTTCACGAGGCTAGACCCGGCGTGCAAAGGGCACAATGCCCGACGGCGGTTGGCTGTCGGCCGCTTTTTGGCTGGCTTTACCCTTCGGGCAGCTGGCTCACGAGTCCCACCGTGTTTCCTTCGCTGTCCTCGATGAACCCCATCCATTCATCAGTTCCGGCAGGGCCAAGCCGGTTGTCCTCGTGGGAAAAAATAACGTGCGGCTCGGCGACGATCTTGATACCGGCGTCGCGAAGTGTTTCCACACTCTCCCGCACATCCGGAACGGAGAGGTAGATCACAGCCGACGAGGCACCTCGCTCGAGCAGGAGCCTGACGCCGCCGAGGTCAAAGAAAAGCAGGCCTGGAGGATCGAACACTGCGAGGGGTTCCGAGCCCAGGAGCCGTGAGTAAAACCTGGAGGCGCGTTCCAGGTCTATCGCCCTCTGCGCGATCTGGAGAACCTTCACGTCGTGCTCCTATCCGTCAGCTCCTCCGCCGATTTCTCGGCCGGGGCGGTTCGGCAACGGGGACAGACCGGGATAGTGTCGGGGGTATGCCCTCCACTGCTGATTCTGCGCGCCTTGCCACGCGTGCGCCACTGTTTATTGCCATCTTCGCGGACGTGGTGCTCGTTCTGGTATTTGCCGCTATTGGTCGTGACGCCCACCAAAGAAGCGACACTTTCCTGGGCGTCCTGGCAACTGCGTGGCCGTTCCTGTCGGGTGTAGCGGCATCATGGCTTGTCTCTAGGGCGTGGCGGCGTCCGCTCGCCCCTTGGCCCACCGGAGTCCTCGTATGGCTGGGGACGCTGGCGGTTGCCATGCTGCTACGGGCCGTGACCGGACAAAGCGTCGTGATTCCGTTTGTAATCGTCGCGACGATCAGCCTTGGACTCCTCTTGCTCGGATACCGGCTCCTCGCATCGGCCGTTGTACGTCTCCGCTCCCGCCGTTCGGGTAATTAGCCGTCCAAGGCAACCCTTTGGCCGTGTACTAGGCTTGCAATCAACCTGGCGAATTTCCGGAAAGGCATCACGTGATCACCGCAATCGTCCTGATCAAAACAGACGCATCCCGCATTCCCGAGACCGCGGAGGAGATCTCCGCGATTCAGGGCATCAGCGAAGTTTACTCAGTGACCGGGGAATGGGACCTCATTGCGATCGCCCGGGTTCCACGCCATGACGACCTCGCCGACGTCATTGCTGACAAACTCTCCAAAGTGCCGGCCGTGGTTCATACCACCACCCATATTGCCTTCCGCGCCTATTCACAGCACGACCTCGACGCGGCCTTCGCCCTTGGATTCGAACAGTAGCCTCAACAACGGAAACAGCCGCCGGTCCAACCGGCGGCTGTGGTCGTACCCGAGGATTTAGTCCCGGCTGAGGCCAATCCACTTTTCCAGCACCTCGGCGGCGGCACCTGAATCGATCGATTCGGCAGCACGCGCGTAGGCGGAGCGCATCCGCTCAACGAACGGCCCCTCCGCCTTCAGGTCAGCGGCAACGAGGCCGGCTGCTGCATTAAGCAGGACCGCGTCCCGGACCGGTCCGGTTTTGCCTGCCAGTATCTCCCGGACAACAGTTGCATTCGCCGCTGCGTCTCCTCCGCGCAAATCTGCAACGGTTGAGGGCAGAATCCCGAGATCGACGGGCGTGAATCCCTGCTTGGCCACCTCGCCGTCGCGGATTTCCCATACCGTGGACGGGCCTGTGGGGGTGAGTTCATCGAGGCCATCGTCGCCCCGGAACACAAGCCCGCGGCTTCCGCGCCTGGCCAGCACCCCAGCAACGAGCGGTGCCATTCGCTCGTTTGCTACCCCGACAGCGGAAGCCTGGACATGGGCCGGGTTAGTCATGGGCCCCAGGAAGTTGAATGCGGTGGGTATGGCCAGTTCTTTACGCGGCACGGCGGTGTGACGAAAGGATGGATGGAAGACCTGGGCGAAGCAGAAGGTGATTCCGGCCTCTTCGGCATTGCGCGCGACTTTCTCGATCGGCAGGTCCAGCCGTACGCCCAAAGCCTCCAGGACGTCCGCCGATCCCGACGACGACGACGCCGCCCGGTTGCCGTGCTTGACCACCCGGGCGCCGGCACCGGCGCATACCAGCGCTGCCATGGTGGAGATGTTGACGGTGTTCAGCCGGTCGCCGCCCGTGCCCACGATGTCGAGTTTTTCGCCCGCGATGGAGATTGGTTTGGCATAGGCGACCATGGCCTCCACCAGTCCGGTCAGTTCCTCAACAGTCTCGCCCTTGGCGCGTAGGGCAACCAGGAAGCCAGCAATCTGTGCGGGCGTGGCTTCCCCCGACATGATCGTGTTCATGGCCCACTGTGTATCTGCCACGGCAAGGTCCCTGCCGTTGATCAGGGCCGTAATGAGGCCCGGCCAGGTGATGCCTGTTGCCGAAGACGCTGCCTGTGAAGTCACCTCCTGATGCTATCCAGCGGGCGGGCCCCGTGACCAATGTGAACGAGGCAGGGAACTTTTCCGCGCGATTTCGCGTCTTTGTAGAAAAAGTCCTCCCCAAAGGCGGTTTGCATTGGGAACTATGGACTTTTACAGACATAATGTCCTTGTGACATCTGCGACCCATGCCCCCAGTACCCCGGCGCACCCGACGCTGAACCGCCCCAATCTGGTATCCGTTGGAACCGTTGTGTGGCTGTCCAGTGAGTTGATGTTCTTCGCCGGTCTCTTTGCCATGTACTTCACTCTGCGCTCCACTTCGGGGCAGATGTGGGCCGAAGAGACAGCCAAGCTCAACTTCCCGTTTGCGCTCGTCAACACGATCGTCCTCGTGGCCAGCTCCTTCACGTGCCAGATGGGCGTGTTCGCCGCCGAGCGACTCCAGCCCCGCCGTGCGGGCGGTCCGCTGCAGTTCGTTCGCTGGGGTATGAACGAATGGTTCGCCCTGACCTTCATCATGGGCTCCTTCTTCGTCGCGGGCCAGACCACCGAGTACGCGATGCTCGTCTCCGAGCACGTATCGCTGTCCTCCAACGCCTACGGTTCGGCGTTCTATATCACCACTGGCTTCCACGGCCTGCACGTAATCGGCGGCCTCATTGCCTTCCTCTTCATCATGGGCCGCGGGTTTGCTGCCAAGAAGTTCGGGCACTTCGAAGCGACCTCCGCAATCGTCACCTCGTACTACTGGCACTTTGTCGATGTTGTCTGGATCGGGCTGTTCCTGGTCATCTACGTCCTCAAGTAGCCGGCTTTGACTCTTTTTCTACAAGAGGCAGAATTTCAAGAAGCGGCTCGCGGAGCCGACGCAGGATCGAATAAAGGAACCACCACGTGAAGGCACTTTCGCAGAAGCGACGTCACCCACTGGCAGCCATTGCGCTGCTGTTGATGGGACTCCTCGTCACTGGTGGGCTATACGCCGTTGCCACAACGGTCAACCAGGCCAAGGCCCAGACCACGGACTACAGCGCCAGTGATGTTGAGGAAGGCGGCAAGCTCTTCGCCGCCAACTGCGCCACTTGCCACGGAATGGGTGCCAGCGGAACCAAGGACGGCCCCTCGCTGGTCGGCGTAGGTGCTGCGGCTGTTGACTTCCAGGTCGGCACCGGACGTATGCCCATGCAGATGAACGGCCCCCAGGCCTACGAGAAGCCCCGGCAGTTCAATGAAGAACAGACCAAGCAGCTGTCCGCTTATGTAGCATCGCTGGGCCCGGGTCCGTCGATTCCCGAGGAACACCTCCTTGACGAGAAGGGCAATGCCGCAGAAGGTGGCGAGCTCTTCCGCGTGAACTGCGCGATGTGCCACAACGCAGCTGCAGCCGGCGGCGCCCTGACCCGCGGCAAGTTCGCTCCCGCGCTGGCCGACGTCTCGGGCAAGCACATCTACGAGGCCATGGCTACCGGCCCCCAGAACATGCCCGTCTTCAACGACACCAACATCAGCCCTGAAGGCAAGCGCGACATCATCACCTACCTGAAGCAGATCGAGGCCAACGGTTCGCCGGGCGGCGCTGATCTGGGTGCCATTGGTCCGGTCGCGGAAGGCCTGTTTGTCTGGGTCGCAGGGCTTGGCGTGATCATCGCGTTCACCATCTGGCTGACGTCGCGCACGTCGTAGGCCCATCAGGGCTGCAACTAACGTCTGCTGCACGATCAGCAGTTTGGAATTGAAAATTAACCCGGCATTGGCCGGGAAAACGAGAGAAGGATGAGGCGAATTATGGGCAACCATAGTGACGGCAGTCCGAGCCACTCGGGCACCGTAGCTACGGCTGGTCAGAATGAAGTGGAGAAGTTCCAGGATCCTGGTCTTCCTCCGCATCGTTTGCGCCTGGCTGACACGGACCCGAGGGCCGCAAAGCGTGCAGAACGGCAGGTAGCTATCCTCTTTGGCGCCTCCATCGTGGGAACGTTTATCTTCCTGGTTGCGTACTTCGCCATCGATCTGGGGGACTCCTCGATCGCAACGATCCGCACGCAGAACCTGCTTCTTGGACTGGGCACTGCCTTTGCCATGCTGGGCATCGGTACGGGCATCGTGCATTGGGCCAAGGCCCTCATGCCGGACCACGAAGTGTCGGAGGAGCGCCATGCGATCCGCCACGAAGAGGACCGCCAGGCTGCCGTCCGGATCGTTGACGACATCGTCGAGGAAACCGGCATCAAGCGCCGCCCACTGATCCGCAACACGCTTATTGGCGCCATCGCGCTGGCTCCATTGCCGGCCGTCGCCATCTTTGGCGACCTGGGTCCCCGCCCCGATGACAAGCTTGCGCACACCATGTGGGCTCCCCAGGACGGCAAGCTCAAGCGCCTCACCCGCGACCCTGATGGCACTCCCATCAAGGCATCGGACGTAACCATCGGCTCGGCCTTCCACGTCATTCCCGAAGGCCTCAACGAACTGCACGAAGGCAAGCTGAACGAGAAGGCCAAAGCCGTCGTTCTACTGATGCGCCTCAACCCGGAGTCCCTGAACCCGTCGCCCGGCCGTGAGGACTGGGGCTACAACGGAATCGTCGCCTACTCCAAGATCTGCACCCACGTTGGCTGCCCTGTTGCCCTGTACGAGCAGCAGACGCACCACCTGCTGTGCCCGTGCCACCAGTCGACGTTCGATCTCACGCAGGAATGCAAGGTCATCTTCGGCCCGGCAAGCCGTCCGCTCCCCCAGCTGCCGATTGCAGTTGACGCCGAGGGCTACCTTGTCGCGACCAGCGACTTCAAAGAACCTGTAGGACCGAGTTATTGGGAGCGTGACCAGCATGAGCGCCAAATCAACAGCTGAAGCCCCCTTCGTCGCCAAGACCAAGGTCGGGCGCGTTACGGACTTCGTTGACTCACGCGTCGGCGGATCCCCAATCCTTCGCGAATTCGGCCGGAAGGTCTTCCCGGACCACTGGTCGTTCATGTTCGGGGAGGTGGCGCTGTACTCCTTCATCATCCTGCTGCTGTCGGGTACCTTCCTCACCTTCTTCTTCGACCCGTCCATGGCGGAGACCCACTACCAGGGTTCGTACACGCCGTTGTACAACGTCGAGATGTCCGTGGCCTACAGCTCATCGCTGAACATCTCGTTCGATATCCGCGGCGGGCTCTTCATGCGCCAGGTCCACCACTGGGCAGCGCTGCTGTTCGTGGCCTCCCTCGGCGTGCACATGCTGCGCGTATTCTTCACCGGAGCCTTCCGCAGGCCCCGCGAAATGAACTGGGTGGTGGGCGGCGTCCTGCTGATCCTGGCTATGGCTGCCGGCTTCACCGGTTACTCGCTCCCCGATGACCTGCTGTCAGGCAACGGCCTCCGGATCATCGACGGCGTAATCAAGTCCATCCCGGTGATCGGAACGTACACCTCCTTCTTCCTGTTCGGCGGTGAATTCCCCGGCACGGCCATTATTGGCCGCCTGTATGTGCTCCACATCCTCCTGGTGCCCGCGCTCATTCTCCTGATGATCGTGATCCACCTGTTCATGGTGGTTATTCACAAGCACACTCAGTACCCCGGTCCCGGGCGCAACGACGGCAACGTCGTGGGCTACCCCCTTGGCCCTGTCTACGCGGCCAAGGCCGGCGGTTTCTTCTTCATCGTGTTCGGCGTCATTGCCATCATGGCCGCCGCCTTTACGATCAACCCGATCTGGAACTACGGACCTTACGACCCGTCACCAGTGTCAGCGGGTACCCAGCCTGACTGGTACATCGGCTTTGTTGATGGTGCGCTTCGACTTATGCCGGGCGTCGTCAACGGCTTCCACTTCGAGTACGTCATCTTCGGATACACGCTGACTCTGAATGTACTTCTGCCGGCCCTCGTGCCTGCAGGCATCATCTTCACCGTGCTGTTCATGTACCCTTGGATCGAACGCTGGATCACCAAGGACGACCGCGAGCACCACGTGCTGGATCGCCCTCGTAACGCTCCGACCCGTACGGCAATCGGCGTTGCAGGCTTCACCTGGTACTGCGTCATGTGGGCGGCCGCAGGTTCTGACCTCATAGCAACCCACTTCCATGTTTCACTGAACGACGTCACGTACTGGCTCCGGGCGCTGTTCTTCCTCGGACCGGTTATCGCGTTCGTCGTGACCAAGCGCGTAGCCCTCGCTCTCCAGCGTAAGGACCGCGAGATCGCGCTGCATGGACGCGAGACGGGCCGCATCGTGCGCCTTCCGCATGGTGAGTTCATCGAGGTTCACGCTCCCTTGGATGAATACAAGCGCTACAAGCTGGTGGGCTTCGAGTCCCCGTCGGTGCTGCCCGCAGTTCCGAACGAGCACGGCATCGTGACCCGCAAGGAGAAGCGACGCGCGGCGCTCTCGAAGTGGTTCTTCGAGGACCGCGTTGCCCCGGCCACTCCGGCCGAACTGGAAGCAGCACATGGCCACGCTCATCACGAGGCCATCGAAACGGCAGAACAGAAGAGCCTCAGCCACTAGCTGAGATAGCTCTCCGACAAGAGGAGGGATCGGTCCGCAAGGATCGATCCCTCCTCTTGTGCTTGGAAGCTGCTACGGGTTGCTGCGGTAGCCCGAGGAGTAGTTCCGGGTGGGCCGCACGCCGGGACGTTGCAGGGGAATCCAAAGCTTGTAGCGGTCTGCCCGGTAGTAGGACACCGAATAGTCCACCATCGCGCGCGCAACGAAGGCATGCCGCTGGATCTTCAAGAGGGGTGCTCCCACGTCAACGTTCAAGAGCCGTGCCGTTGACGGCGACGCGGCTGTCGCCTCAATCATGTCCTCTCCCCACTCCATCACCAGGCCGAAACGTTCGCTGAGGACGTTGTAGAGGGAGCTCGGCGGGCCTTCGTCAAGAAGACCTGGAACGCGGTGGGCGGGGATGAAGTTTTCATCCACGCTCATTGGCTCGTTATCGGCCAATAGAAGGCGCCGGAAGCGGACGAGGGGCGTACCCTCCTCCAGCTGCAGTTCGCGTGCCAGAAAGGCGCTGGCGGCGATTTGCTCGAAGCTGAGCACTTTTGCCGCGGGGACCATTCCGCGCCGCTGCATTTCCTCGCTATAGGACGTCAGCTTGACTTGGAGGTCCAATTTCGGTTTCTTGACGAACGTTCCCAGGCCTACAACGCGTTCAACGACCTCTTCGCCTACCAAAGCGTCAATGGCCTGCCGCACAGTCATGCGGGCGAGGCTGAAGCGTTCGGCGAGATCCCGTTCCGATGGCAGCGACGCGCCGGGCGGGCAGGATTGGATGATGAAACTGCGGAGAATTTCGCGAAGCTGAATGTAGATGGGGACGCCGCTTTCGCGGTCGATCTCCCCTGCAATTGCGGTAGCGTCAGCAGGCATGATAATCCGCCGGATGGAACTGGAGCATACTTCCAGAGTAAGGCACGATCAGGGGGGTCTAGACCGGCGGATTTACCCGGCTGAAGCGGCGCTAACCTTGTAGGGATCACAACAGCAAGCGGGCTGTCCCCCAATCTCTCCTAAGCATGGGACTGCCCGGACATGAAGGAGTCCCGCGTGCCCGAACTAAATGCCGTAGTTGCCGCTGAGATGGGCCTGCATGCCCGGGATGCTGCTGTGTTTGTCCGGGGTGTCACCGAGACCGGGCTAGGCGTGACTATACGGAAACCGGGCCTGCGGCAAGTTGGCGCCCGGTCGCTTCTGGACGTCATGACCGAAGACTTTGGGCACGGCTGCGACGTGGTGCTGGCGGTTTCAGATGCGGACCTGTCCGACGAGGAGGAACGCGCCGCCGCCCAGTTGGTATTGATGGGGCTATCGGAGCTACTGGCAGGGCAGGCAAGGCCTGTGGGCAGTTAGCCGACGGGCGCTTAAACGCCGACGGCGGGCCCCACCTCAAGGGTGGGGCCCGCCGTCGTATTTCCAGCTAAACGCTAGTGGGCGTGATCGCCGCGACTGTACTCGAATACCCAGCCGATCAGGGCCACGAGCGCGAGGCCTGCGCTGACGAACAGGATCCAGAAGCCGATGGCCAGTCCGAGGAAACCGCCGGCACAGGCCAGGCCGAGGACCAGCGGCCACCAGCTCCACGGGCTGAAGTGTCCCTGTTCGCCCGCGCCTTCGTGGATCTCGGCGTCTTCGCGGTCCTCCGGGCGGAGGCCTACACGCTTGCCGGTGAAGCCAAGGTATGCGCCGATCATGCCGGCAAGGCCGCCGACCAGGAGGATACCGAGGGTGCCCACCCACTCAGACCAGTGGGTCAGGAATCCATAGGCCAGGGATACCGGTACGAAGAAGAAGACTCCTGCTCCGAAGAGCCATGACTCAATTTTCATTTGGCGGTGTCCTTCTGGTCAGCATTGCCCAGCAGCGATGCCGCCGGCTCGGGGCCCTCTACGGTGTGGCGCTGCGACAGCTCCGGGTGGTGCAGGTCCAGGGCCGGACGCTCGGAGCGGATACGCGGCAACGAGGTGAAGTTGTGGCGGGGAGGCGGGCAGGAGGTGGCCCACTCCAGCGAGGCGCCGAAGCCCCAGGGGTCGTCCACTTCCACCTTCTTGTCGCTTCGCCAAGTGATGTAGACGTTCCAGAAGAACGGCAGGAGGGAAGCGCCAAGAACGAACGAGGAAATGGTGGAGAACTGGTTCATCCACGTGAAGTTGTCCTGCGGCATATAGTCGGCGTAGCGGCGCGGCATGCCTTCGACGCCCAGCCAGTGCTGGATCAGGAAGGTGCCGTGGAAGCCCAGGAACAGCAGCCAGAAGTGGATTTTGCCGAGGCGTTCGTTGAGCATCTTGCCGGTCCACTTCGGCCACCAGAAGTAGAAGCCGGCGAACATCGCGAACACCACGGTGCCGAAGACCACGTAGTGGAAGTGTGCCACCACGAAATAGGAGTCGGAGACGTGGAAGTCCAGCGGCGGGGAGGACAGGATGATGCCAGTCAGTCCGCCGAAGAGGAAGGTGACCAGGAAGCCCAGGCTCCACAGCATGGGGGTCTCGAAAGTGAGCGAGCCCTTCCATAGCGTGCCGATCCAGTTGAAGAATTTCACGCCCGTCGGGACCGCGATCAGCATGGTCATGAAGGCGAAGAACGGCAGCAGCACCGAACCGGTGACGTACATGTGGTGGGCCCACACCGTCACGGACAATGCGGCAATGGCGATCGTGGCGTAAACAAGGCCTTTGTAGCCGAAGATCGGTTTGCGGCTGAAGACCGGGAAGATCTCGGACACGATGCCGAAGAACGGCAGCGCGATGATGTACACCTCGGGGTGGCCGAAGAACCAGAACAAGTGCTGCCACAGGACGGCACCGCCGTTTTCCGGGTCAAAGATGTGGGCACCGAATCGACGGTCCGCACCCAGGGCGAACAGTGCGGACGCCAGGGGCGGGAAGGCCATGAGCACCAGGATGGCGGTGACCAGCGTGTTCCAGGTGAAGATCGGCATACGCCACATGGTCATACCGGGAGCGCGCATGCAGAGGATGGTGGTGATGAAGTTCACCGCACCAAGGATGGTGCCGAAGCCGGACAAACCAAGGCCGAACACCCAGAGATCGCCACCGACGCCAGGGCTGAACGTGGTGTTGGATAGCGGCGCGTAAGCGAACCAGCCGAAGGAAGCGGCACCCTGCGGGGTGATGAAGCCGGACACCGCAATGGTGGAACCGAACAGGAAGAACCAGAAGGCCAGGGCGTTCAGTCGCGGGAAGGCAACGTCCGGTGCACCGATCTGCAGCGGCATGATGACGTTGGCGAAACCGGCGAACAAAGGCGTAGCGAACATCAGCAGCATCACGGTGCCGTGCATCGTGAACATCTGGTTGTACTGTTCCTTGGTCTGCAGGATCTGCATGCCAGGTTCGAACAGCTCCGCACGGATCAGCAGCGCCATGACGCCGCCGAGGCAGAAGAACACAAAAGACGCAATCAGGTACATGTACCCGATGGTCTTGTGGTCAGTGGAGGTAATCCAGTTGACGACGATGCGCCCCTTGGACTTCGGTACTACGGGAGCTTCAAGAACTCCCGCGGATGGAGTGTAAACAGCCACGTCGCTTCCCTTACTTATTCTCGGACAGGCTCGGGTTGCGGTCGTACTCTTCACCGAGAAGGCCGGTGTTGCCATCCTGGCGCAGCTTGTCCATGTGGGCCTGGAATTCGGACTCGGAGACAACCTTTACCCGGAACAGCATTTCGGAGTGGTATTCGCCGCAGAGCTCGGCGCACTTGCCGTCGTAGGTGCCCTCCTTGGTAGGAGTGAACCTGATGTAGTTGGTCTTTCCGGGAATCATGTCGCGCTTCTGCAGGAAGGCGGGAACCCAGAAGGAGTGGATGACGTCGCGGGCGTTGAGCTCGAGGTCTACGGACCTGTTAACCGGGAGGTACAGGGTGGGAAGCTTTTCCTTGTCCACCTCCGCGCCGGTGAGGTGCGCCTGAACGCCTGCTTCATGCAGGTCCTCGGAGATTACCGAGCCCTGCTTGTAGTTGAAGTCCCAGGCCCACTGCTTGCCGCGGACGTCAACAACGACGTCGGCCGGCTGCGAGCGGTCATCAATAGCCTGCTGGTCGCGGTCTGTGAAGTAGAAGAACACGAGGACCATGAAAAGGGGGATCGTCAGGTAGAAGACCTCAAGCGGCAGGTTGTAGCTCAGCTGCTTGGGGAATCCCACAGTGCCTTTGCGGCGGCGGTAGGCAACGATGCACCAGACGATCAAACCCCAGGTAATAATGCCGACGACCATAGCGGCAATCCATGAGTTGACCCAGAGGTCCATGATGCGGTCAGTGTTGCTGGTGGTGCCGCGTTCAGTGGGCAACCAGCCCTTCTCTACCTCTGGTGAACATCCAGTCAAAACCAACGCGCCGGCTAGTGCCAAGCCAGTGATCGAGGTGATCTTTATGCGTCGGCTGCCGGTTCGGTTCTGCGAACTCACAGACGGCCCTTCCTCTTGTTGCTGCGTCCCGGCAAGCCGAAGGCTCACCAGGCACACGAAAAGTTTTACTACCCGATGTAGAGCTTACCGCTAGGCGGCAAATTTCGCCCACATGTCAGCACAGTGCGTCGGAAGCGGCAGAAACCGCTTCCAACGCACCGGTGCTAACAGGCGAAGAGCCCTGATTAGTGGAAGGAATCTCCACAGGCGCAGGATCCGCCGGCATTCGGGTTGTCGATGGTGAAACCCTGCTTCGAGATAGTGTCTTCGAAGTCGATGCTGGCGCCACTCAGGTAGGGAACGCTCATCTTGTCGACCACGACTTCAACACCGTCGTAGTCGCGAACCGCGTCGCCGTCGAGAATGCGTTCATCGAAGTAAAGCTGGTAAATCAGGCCGGAGCAGCCTCCGGGCTGCACGGCCACACGGAGTCGGAGGTCCGTCCGGCCCTCCTGCTCCAGGAGGCTACGGACCTTTCCTGCGGCCACATCCGTCAGATTGACCTCGTGGGTGGGAAGCTCGCCGCTAGCAGGAGCCTGCACGTCAGTGCTGTTTTCGTTGGTTGCGGTGCTCATGGGGCCTACCTTCTTATGACGCCTTGGCGGCCGCGCTTCCGCGCTGCCTGCCCTTGAAATTACGTTCGGGCTATAGCTAATGCTACGACGGACACAGCAATAGCTCTAACTTCCTACGTAACCACAGAGCATCAGGCGATGTTCCCGGTGCCATGGAAAACAGGGAACTATTCGCCGTTGTTCAGGCCCAGCAAGAGGAGCGCCTCGGCCACGATGGTGTTGCGGAAGTCCCCGAGATGGAGCGACTCATTGGCACTATGCGCACGGGAATCCGGGTCCTCCACTCCCGTCACAAGGATCTGCACCTCGGGATAGACCTCGCGCAGGTCTGAGATGAAAGGAATGGAACCACCGATCCCCGTTTCCACCGGAACCACACCCCAGGCCTCGCCGAGTGCCCACAAGGCCATCCGGGCCGGCTTGGAGCTGGTATCGGTTGAGAATGCGTTGCCCATCTCTCCGGGCGTGAACGTAACCCTGGCACCAAAGGGTGCATGTTCCTCAACGTGTTTCCTAAGGGCGGCCATCGCGTCGGACGGCGACTGGCCCGGTGCCAGCCTCAGGCTGAACTTTGCCTTTGCCGCCGGCACAAGGGTGTTTGAGGCCAAGGCAACAGAGGGGGCGTCGATCCCGATGATCGACAGGGCAGGTTTCGTCCACAGCCTGGAAGTGATGCTGCCGGATCCGGCGAGCCGAACGCCGTCGAGCACTGAGGCATCTGCACGAAACTCGGCCTCTGTCAGGTCAATCGCGACGTCGTCGCGGGAAACCAGCCCTTGGACGGCGACATTCCCCTGTTCATCATGGAAGGTTGCGATCAGCCGCGACAACAGCGTCGGCGCGTCAAGCACGGGACCTCCGAACATGCCCGAGTGGACGGCGTGCTCCAGGACCCGGACTTCCACGGTCCCGTCGACCAGGCCCCGCAGGCTCGTGGTCAGCGCCGGAATACCCACCTTCCAGTTACTCGAGTCCGCCACGACGATCACATCAGCCCGAAGCAGGTCCTTGTGGGTCTCAAGGAAGTTACGGAAGGTAGGCGAACCGGCTTCCTCCTCGCCTTCGATGAAGAACGTCACCCCGAGGCCAAGCTCTCCGTCCAGAAAAGCGGATACGGCGGCATAGGCTGCAAGGTGCGCCATGATCCCCGCTTTGTCGTCTGCCGCGCCACGACCGTAGAGGCGGCCGTCGCGCTCTTCTGCGATGAAAGGATTGGATTCCCAGAGGATCCGCTCCCCCGGCGGCTGAACGTCATGATGGGCATACAGGAGGATGGTCGGCATGCCAGGCGCCGCCTTCTTCCGCGCCACGATCGCCGGTCCGCCCGGCGTGCCGTCATCCTTGTTGCAGCGCAGCACCTGGACTTCATCGACACCGGCCTGGCGAACCAGCTCCGCCACTGCCCCCGCACTTCTGTCCAGCTCAGCAGGATCGAAGCTGGACCAGGCGATACCAGGAATTGAAACCAGGGCCTTCAGGCTGTCAACGGTCTGCTCAAAGTTTGAATCGACAAGCCGGCGCAGCGCTTCGATGTCGACCGGTTCGATGGTGCCCGGTGCATTCTGCGGGGTCTCCGCCTTCGATGAAGTCATGGCCAAAACACTACAACCGCCCGTTATAGTGCGGAACACAGGACGACGGCGCGTCACGATGCTTGGTGGCGCGACGCGCTCCTGCCCTCACCGGAACTCCGGTGTGTCGCTGCGGGGTATTCTGTATTGGTGTTTGGACGTAAAAAGGAAGAGCCCAGCGCTCAGGACGTAGTAGACCAGTCGGCCCTCGAGACCGCTGCCGAGCGGGATGCCCGTGCAGGAAAGGGTACCCCAACGCCCAGGCGCAAGGACCAGGAGGCAGCGCGTAAGCGTCCCCTGGTACCGACCGACCGCAAAGCGTCGAAGGCGGCGGAGCGTGCCGCCATCCAGGACCAGCGCCAGAAGATGCGCCAGGCGCTGGACACCGGCGACGAGCGGTTCCTTCCCCTGCGGGACAAGGGCCCCCAGAAGCGTTTCGTCCGTGACTACGTGGATGCCCGGTTCACCCTTGGCGAGTACCTCATGTTTGGTGCGCTCGTCTTCGTCCTCATTTCGCTCCTGGTGCCGTCCACAAGCGACCAGATGATTTACGTCCTGGGCGGCTTCTGGGTCATGTTCCTGGCTGTCTTCGTCGACGTCTTCATTCTTTCGCGCAAGCTGCGTAAGCGGCTCACCGAAAAATTCGGTGAGGTGGAACGTGGGGCCGTCTGGTACGGCTCCATGCGTGCATTGCAGTTCCGGAAGCTCCGGCTGCCCAAGCCCCAGGTCAAGCGCGGCCAGTACCCTTCCTAAACGCCTTCCTCCCCTTCAAGCCAAGGAGACCCCGGACCTGCCTGGTCCGGGGTCTCCTGCATTAACTCCTCTATTTGCCGACGCGCTCCTTTGACGAGCGGGCAAGGTATTTGTTGATGCCTGCCGCCCAAAAAGGGCCCTCATAGAGGAATGCCGTATAGCCCTGGACCAGGGTAGCGCCTGCGTCCAGCCGCTCCTGCACATCGGCTCCGCTCTGGACGCCTCCGACGGACACCAGCGTGAGGTCGTTGCCCACCGCCGCCTTCAGCCGGCGCAGCACCTCAAGGGAGCGTGCTTTCAGCGGCGCACCTGACAGGCCGCCTGCCCCGCAGGACTCCACCTTGGCTGCATCGCTGCGCAGACCATCCCGGGTGATCGTTGTGTTGGTGGCGATGATGCCGTCCAGCTTGAGGTCGAGCGCAAGCCGGGCGACGTCGTCGATGTCTTCATCACTCAAGTCAGGGGCGATCTTGACCAGCAGCGGAACGTGCCGGCCCGCCGCCTCATCCGCCGCCTTCCCGACCGCGCGCAGAAGCGGCCTCAACGTCTCAACGTTCTGCAGGAGCCTCAGGCCCGGTGTATTCGGGGAGCTGACGTTGACCACAAGGTAGTCGGCAGCAGGGGCAAGGGTCCTTGCACTGACCAGGTAGTCTGCCTCGGCGTCATCGAGCTCGACAAGTTTGGTCTTGCCAATGTTGACACCGATCACGGGTCGCACGCCCGGATGCCGGGCCTGAAGGGAAGCGCGGGCTGCCTTGAGGCGCGGTGCCACCGCGAGGGCCCCGTCATTGTTGAAGCCCATGCGATTGATGACAGCCTTGTCTTCAATGAGCCGGAACAACCGGGGCTTCTCATTCCCGGGCTGGGCCTGGCCGGTGATGGTTCCCACCTCGACATGGCCGAACCCCAGCTCGCTGAGAGCCTCGATGCCATGGCCTTCCTTGTCAAAGCCGGCCGCAAGCCCAAACGGCGACGGGAAGGTCAGGCCGAACGCCTCGGTCCGCAGGGAAGCATCGGGAGCCGTTGCCTTGGCAAGGAGCCGCCCCGCCCCCACACGATGAACCAGCCGGATTGCCTGAAAGCCGATCTTGTGGGCTTTTTCGGCATCCATCCAGGAAAAGGCCAGCTTGAAGAAGGTGGGATAAACGCGCATGGCTCCAGTCTTCCGCCTCGCCCCGGAGTCTCCAAACCGAGTCCCGTCCCCTTCTATGTCTAAGCTGGTGCCATGGAGTGGCAGACGGACATTCTTGGAGAGGATTTCGAAAGCTGCGGTTTCCAGGCCGCCGGCCCGGACGGCATCACGCGAACCGCGACGCTAGTCCGTCACGTTCCCAAGGACGGTAGCCAGTCCCCCGCCAGCAACGGCGCCATCCTCTTCCTGCACGGCTGGAGCGACTATTTCTTCAACGTCGAACTGGCCAGGTTCTGGACAGCCCGGGGCTTCGCTTTCTATGCCCTGGACATGCACAACCATGGACGAAGCCTGCAGCCGGACACACCAGGGGGCTACGTTGCCCATCTTGATGACTACGACGCCGAAATCAGCCAGACGATCTCACTGATCCGCAGCGGCGAAGCAGTGCCCAAACTGACCCTCATGGGGCATTCAACCGGGGGCCTGATCGCTGCCCTCTGGGCCAGCCGCCACCCTGGCGAAGTCCAGTTCCTCGTGCTGAACAGCCCCTGGCTGGAGATGCACGGCAGTGCCCTCGTCCGGCGCGCCGCACGAACCATGGTGGAGCCCCTCGCCCGCCTGCGGCCCGAAGCGGTCTTGAAACTGCCGGAGCGCGGCTTCTACTACCGAAGTATCAGCAGTTCCGCTGAGGGAGAGTGGTATCTGGATGACAAGTACAGGCCTCCCATGGCCTTTCCGGTCCGGGCGGGGTGGCTTCGCGCCGTGCTCGCGGGCCACTCCCGGATTGCCCGAGGACTGCGGCTCGATATTCCGGTGCTGGTGCTGATGTCACGTTCCAGTGCCAACGGAATGGTCTGGCAGGAAGCCATGCGGCGATCTGATGCCGTCTTGGATGTGAACACCATGGCGATCCGGGCAATGGCCTTGGGGCGGACTGTAACGCTTGAAAGGATCGAAGGCGCCCTGCACGACGTGTTCCTTTCCGCGGCGCCTGTCCGAACCGACGCATATTCAAGGCTGGCGCGCTGGATCCGCGGGTACATTGAGCCGGATCCTTCCTAGGCCCCATGCTGCTGGCTCGCGGCGTCGACGGCACCGCCGTAGCGGCGGTCCCGCCTTGCGTAGATCTCGACGGCGTCCCAGAGGGTGCGACGGTCGACGTCGGGCCAGAGGGTGTCGAGGAACACGAATTCTGCATAGGCGGACTGCCAGAGCATGAAGTTGGACAGCCTCTGCTCGCCAGAGCTGCGCAGGAAAAGGTCGACGTCGGGCAGGTCCGGCTCGTCGAGGTACTTCTGGATGGTCTTCTCGGTGATGGACCCGGGCTTCAGCCTGCCCTCGGCAACGTCCTGTGCCAGGGCCGAGACGGCGTCGGCGATTTCGGCCCGACCACCGTAATTAACGCACATGGTCAAGTGGCAGGTGTCGTTGGCTCGGGTGAAGTCCTCGGCTGCCTCGAGTTCCTTGATCACCGAGCCCCACAGTTTGGGCCGCCGCCCTGCCCAGCGTATCCGGACACCCCAGTCGTCGAGCTGGTTGCGCTGGCGGCGTAGCACGTCCTTGTTGAACCCCATGAGGAAGCGGACTTCTTCCGGAGAGCGCCGCCAGTTTTCAGTGGAGAAGGCATAAACGCTGACGTACTTGATTCCAAGTTCGATGGCGCCTGCCATGACATCCAGTAGGGCCGGCTCCCCTGCCTTGTGCCCCTCAATCCGGGGCAATCCCCGCTGGTTGGCCCACCGCCCATTCCCGTCCATCACGATCGCCACGTGCTGCGGGATGAGTTCCGCCGGGATGCCAGGAGGTTGCGCACCGGACGGGTGGGGATATGGCTGGGCTACCGGCTTGGTTCGCGGCGGCAGGGTCCTGCTTTTATTTCCGAATGCCACTGTCAGCTTCGCTCCACGTGTTTGAGGGATTTCAGTGCTCGTTCCAAATGCCACTGCAGGTAGGCGGCCACCAGGCCGGCCGCTTCGCGACGGTGCACGCCATCGGAGGTATCAGCCGCGGCCCAGTCTCCGGTCAGGAGCGCGGCCAGCAGGGTAACGGTCTCGGGCGCAGGTGCTGGAGAGCCGGGCGGCCGGCAAGAGTGGCAGACCATGCCTCCCAGCGGCGCGGAGAACGCGTTGTGCGGGCCGGAAGCGCCACAGCGGGAGCAATCGGTGAAGCTCGGAGCCCAGCCGCCCGTAGCCAGCGCCCGCAGCAGGTAGGAATCGAGGATCAGCTCGGCGGGATGTTCGGCGCGGCTCAGTGATGCGAGGGCGCCCACCAGGAGACTGTACTGGGCCGTGCCGGATTCGACGTCGACGTCGGTCAGCTTTTCCGCGGTCTCCGTCATCGCGGCGGCAACGGTGTAACTTCCGTAGTCCGCTGCGATGCTGGTTCCATAGGCACCCTTGGCCACTGCCTGCGTGACGATATCCAGGGTCCGGCCCGAGACCAACTGCAGGTCCACCACCATGAAGGGCTCCAGGCGTGAGCCGAAGCGGCTGCTGGTGCGGCGGACGCCCTTTGCTACCGCCCGCACCTGGCCATGATGCTTCGTGAGCAGGGTGATGATCCGGTCGGCTTCGCCCAGCTTGTGGGTACGGAGCACAACAGCATCGTCCCGATAGGAACGGGCTGCAAACGATTGATTGGCCACAGTTAATCTTCGCACCGGCGGGGCTGGTAGAGGCCCTGCCTCCCTGGGCGGCGCCGGAACATCCTTGGACATCCCGTGCCGCCCGGCGGGCTGCTAGGCCTGCGCGTCCCGGATGGCCCGGTTGACAGCGGAAATGACGGCCTTGAGGGAGGACATGCTGGTGTTCGAATCGATGCCTACGCCCCAGAGCACCCTGTCGCCCACGGCACATTCGACGTAGGCGGCAGCCAGGGCGTTCCCGCCTTCGGAAAGGGCGTGTTCGCTGTAGTCCAGCACCCGGACGTCGACGCCGTCGGCATGGAGGATGTTCAGCAGCGCCGCGATGGGTCCGTTGCCGGTGCCTGTGCGCGGGGTCTCCACGCCGTCGACGCGAAGCGTGGCGTGGAGGGTCATGGTGCTGGATTCGTCGTGCTCTGTGCTGACGGCAGCCAGTGAATAACGGCCCCACTGGTTGTCCGGCTGCGCGGACGGCAGGTACTCGTCCTGGAAGATCTGCCACAGCTGGGCGCCGCTGACCTCGCCACCCACAGTGTCGGTCTGCCGCTGGATGACGCCGGAGAACTCAATCTGTGCACGGCGTGGCAGGTCCAGGTTGTGCTCGTTCTTCAGCAGATAGGCGACGCCGCCCTTGCCGGACTGCGAGTTGACCCGGATGACAGCCTCGTAGCTGCGGCCGAGGTCCTTGGGGTCAATGGGCAGGTAGGGAACCTGCCAGGTGAACTCGTCCACATCCTTGCCGGCAGCAGCGGCATCCTTTTCGAGGGCTTCGAACCCCTTCTTGATGGCGTCCTGGTGTGAACCGGAAAAGGCGGTGAAGACGAGGTCCCCGCCGTACGGTGAACGCTCCGGAACCGGCAGCTGGTTGCAGTACTCAACCGTGCGGCGGATCTCGTCGATGTTCGAGAAATCGATCATGGGATCGATGCCCTGCACGAACAGGTTCAGGCCCAGGGTGACGAGGTCGACGTTACCCGTGCGCTCACCATTGCCGAACAGGCAGCCCTCAATCCGGTCGGCGCCGGCCAGGTACCCCAGCTCCGCGGCGGCGACTCCCGTGCCGCGGTCATTGTGCGGGTGCAGCGAGATGATGATGCCCTCACGCGGGTGCAGGTTGCGGCTCATCCACTCGATCGAGTCGGCATAGACATTCGGCGTGGCCATTTCCACCGTGGCCGGCAGGTTGATGATGACCTGTTTGTCGGCCGACGCTTCGAAGACATCCGCGATCGCGTTGCACACGCGGACGGCGTATTCCAGTTCCGTCCCGGTGAAGGATTCCGGCGAATACTCATACGTAATATGGGTATCCGCGAGCGTTTCTTCGTACTTCTTGCACAGGCGGGCACCCTGCAAAGCGATGTCCAGGATGCCGTCTTCATCCTGGTTGAACACCACGCGACGCTGCAGCACGGATGTGGAGTTGTACAGGTGGACTATGGCCTGCTTGGCACCGACCAGCGATTCATAGGTCCGCTCGATCAGGTGCTCCCTGGCCTGGGTCAGGACCTGGATGGTGACGTCGTCGGGGATGTGGTTGCCCTCGATGAGCTGGCGGACGAAGTCAAAGTCTGTCTGGGACGCCGACGGAAATCCCACCTCGATCTCCTTGTAGCCCATCTTCACGAGCAGCTGGAACATCTTCAGCTTGCGTGCCGGACTCATGGGATCGATCAGGGCCTGGTTTCCATCGCGCAGGTCAACTGCGCACCAGCGGGGTGCCTTGGTGATGACCTTGTCCGGCCAGGTGCGGTCCGGAACACTCACGGAAATCTGGTCCTGGAAGGGAATGTAGCGGTGGACGGGCATTCCGGAGGGCTTTTGTGCGTTTCGCATGACTTGTGGCCTTTTCTCTCAATCTTTGTTCAAGGTAGGCCGGGCAACACAAACTCCGCAGCGAGGGTTGGCCTTGCGTCAGATCGCGTACTAGGCCTCGCCGCGGCAGCTAAGAAGAAGCATTCCTGCGCGCACCATTTCACAGTAACACGGGTGCGTATGATGACAGTGCAACACCTCAAGCATCGTCCATTATTCAGACGCCGCAGCGGTGGACAGCCGCCTGCACACGTCGTTCCGAAGGAGTACATGTGCCACAGTCGGGGATCACACTGTCAAACATCGATCACAACGTGCGCCCGCAGGACGATCTGTATCAGCACGTGAACGGTGCATGGCTTAAGAACACAACCATTCCGGACGACCGTCCGCTGGAAGGAACGTTCACCGCCCTTCGCGATGGTGCGGAGCTGGCGGTCCGGGCCATCATCGAGGAAGCGGCAGCCAAGGGACCTGAGGCAAGCGGGATCGAACGCAAGGTAGGCGACCTGTACCGCAGCTTCATGGACGAGGCCGCCGCGGAGGCCAAGGGCGTGGACCCGATTCGGGCGCGCCTGGCCTCGGTCTCCGCCGTGCAGTCCGTTGCCGAGCTCATCGAGCTGGTAGGCCGGCTGTTCCGTGCCGACGTGGCGGGACTGTTTTCCATCTACCCGGCCCCGGATGCAGGCAACCCCGAGCGCGTGCTGCTTTACGTAGGCCAGGGCGGCCTGGGCCTGCCCGATGAGTCCTACTACCGTGAAGAAAAGTTCGCACCCATTGTTGAGGCCTACCGTGCCCATATCGCCCGCATGCTCACACTGGCGGAAATGCCCGACGCCGAGGCCGCGGCCGGGCGGGTTGTGGCCCTCGAGACCGCCCTCGCTTCGCATCACTGGGACAACGTCACCTTGCGCGACCCCCAGAAAACCTACAACCTGAAGACCGCCGCTGAGGGCCAGGAACTGTTCCCGCAGCTCGGTGGCTGGTTCCTGGCTGCAGGAATCGAGGACGCCAAGTGGAGCGAACTGGTGGTCAGCACTCCCGACTTCTTCGGCGGCGCGGCTTCACTGCTCGAATCCGAAGATCTCGGCACGTGGCGTGAGTGGCTGGCCATGCGCGTCATCAGCTCCGCCGCTCCCTACCTTTCGGCGGCATTCATCGATGCGAACTTCGACTTCTACGGAACCACGCTCAGCGGTACTCCCCAGAACAAGGACCGCTGGAAGCGTGGCGTAGCGGTCGTCGAGGCGGGCCTCGGAGAAGCCGTCGGCCAGATTTACGTGGCACGACACTTTCCCGAGGGCCACAAGGCGAAGATGCAGGAGCTGGTCTCCAGACTCATTGAGGCGTACCGCCAGAGCATCACTTCCCTCGAATGGATGGGCGAGGCCACCAAGGCCGAAGCCCTGAAAAAACTGGAGGCCTTCCGGCCGAAGATCGGCTTCCCGGACGAGTGGATCGACTATTCGGCAGTAGACATCGATCCCGCCGACCTCCTGGGCAACGTCGAGCGGGCCCATAGCGCCGACGTCGACCGCCACCTCGATGAGGTGGGCAAGCCCGTGGACCTGAACAAGTGGCTCATGACGCCCCAGACGGTCAACGCCTATTACCATCCCATGCTGAACGAGATCGTCTTTCCGGCCGCGATCCTGCAGCCACCGTTCTTTACGGCGGACGCCGACGACGCCGTCAATTACGGCGGAATCGGTGCCGTCATTGGCCATGAAATCGGCCACGGCTTCGACGACCAGGGCTCGCAGTTCGACGGAAGCGGCGCCCTCCGGAACTGGTGGACTGAGGAGGACCGCGCCGCATTCGAGGAACGCACCGCCAAGCTGGTCTCCCAGTACGACGCGTTGTCCCCCTACGCGGCTCCGGACCACAAGGTCAACGGCAGGCTGACCCTCGGTGAGAACATTGGCGACCTGGGCGGAATGACCATCGCCTATAAGGCCTATCTGCTCAGCCTCAATGGTGAAGAACCGCCCGTCCTGGACGGCTTCACCGGCTGGCAGCGCTTCTTTATGTCCTGGGCCGCAGGCTGGCGCCAGGTGATCCGCCCCGAAGAGGCCATTCGCCGCCTGGCCACGGACCCACACTCCCCCAATGAATTCCGCACCAACGCCATTGCGCGGAACCTGACCCCGTTCCATGACGCCTTTGACGTAACGCCCAATGATGCCATGTGGCTGGATCCCGAGGACCGCGTCAACATCTGGTAGCAGCCCGGAGGTCGAGCCTGTCGAAGATCTCGACCGGCTCGATCACCAGGGTGACATTATCCGGTGACGTAGGCCGGGTTGGCGGTCTGGCAGATGACGTCGCTGGCTGTCTGGTTCACGACGTCCTTGGGAACTGTAGCCTGGCCGTATTGGGTCCCGGACGTGAAGTCGGTTCCCAGGTAGACCTGGACGCCGGTCACCGAGGCCTCCTGCTGGATTGCCGGGATGCCGAACAGTGCGGCGACGTCCTTGGCAACGTCCTCAAAGCCTGCGCCATAGTAGACCACAGTGGTGTTCACCGTTGCGGCCGCGAAGGTGCTGGCCCGGGTGAAGCCGGCGCCGGTGATCGTTTGAAGGAGTTCCTGCGCCCTTGCCGGGGTGCCTGAACCATTTGCAACAGCGACTGGTTGAAGTGCTTTGTCGTAGGCCGGTGCAGGCGGCGCCGGAGCAGTAGTGGCTGGAGCAGTGGGATCTGCGGGACGGGCGGGACTCGGACTCTCGGTGGAGCCAGGGGAAGTCAGGTCAAGGTCCGCGCGCAGGGCAGCAAAAAGCTGGGACGCCTCGGGCTCCACGAGCTCAAGCCGGTTCGGGTCCTGGGAAGCGGGCTGAGTGGGCGCGGCGACGAATGCCACCTTGGAAACATCGATATCCCGGAGCCGGCTTCCTATGGTCAGCAGCGACTGCACCGAGGCCAGTCCATCGTCGACAGTCAGGTTCTGCGTGACTACGTCCGCGATGCGAAGCAACTTCTGCGGATCGCCGAGGGTACCGTCATCCTTGATCTTGCGGGTCAGGGCAGAAAGGAAACCCTGCTGGGCCTTGATACGGCCAAGGTCTCCGCCAAGTTCGAAGGCGTGGCGGGTCCTGAGGAAGGCCAGGGCCTGTTCGCCCTCCACCTGCGATGTGCCTTTGGGAAGGCGCAGTCCGGAATCCGGATCAAAGACGGCGTCGCTGATGCAGACGTCGACGCCGCCGACCGTGGAGGAAAGCTCCTTCACGGCGTTGAAGTCCGCCATCATGAAGTGGTCGATTTTCATCCCGGTCAGCTCATTGATCGTATCCACAGCGCACCCGATGCCTGCCTCGGCCATTGCAGTATTGATCATCACGCCGCTGCGGGCCGGATACGTCTGCCCACTCTCATGGTCGATGCACTTTGGAATGTCGACCAACAGGTCACGTGGGAAGCTGACGACGCTGACCCGCTTATTGTCCTTCGATATGTCCAGGAGCATCATGACGTCCGACTGGCCATAGCCCGTAGAGTCCTCGGCCGAACCGTACTGGGAGTTCTTGCCGTCACGAGTGTCGGAGCCAAGAATCAGGATCTGCAGCCGGTCAGTCCTGTCATTAGTGTTCTCCAACTTCTCGCTTCCGGCGGACAGGGGTGCCTTCGAGATGTTCAGCTGGAGACGAATCACCCAGAAGGCTGCGAACGCGAGGCCGGCGACAACGAGCATGCAGGACGCCCAGGTGGTGACCTTGAGCCAGACTGGCCATCCCTTGATCCCGTTCATGTGACGGGCGGGCTCCATGCCACTCAGCTCCGAATGGCGTGCCGGTGCCCCGCTGGAGCCTGCGCCTGTTCCAGTCGCGCCGGCATCACTTCGTCGCACCACTCGGTAGACCTTTCCTCGAAAAACACGGTTCCGGCCATTTTAGGCGTCGAAACTGGGAGAACCCTCATTGGCCACTTCAACCGCTTGCTGAAGCACTGATTGAAGGCAGAGCTTGCCCTGAAAGGGCCTATTACGGGACTAGAAACCGAGTTTGACGAGCTGCTTGGGGTCCCGCTGCCAGTCCTTGGCAACCTTTACATGGAGGTCAAGGTAAATGCGGGTGCCCAGGAGTGCCTCAATGCCCTTCCTCGCGTTGGTCCCGACTTCCCGGAGGCGGCTGCCGCCCTTGCCAATGATGATGGCCTTCTGCGAGGGCCTTTCCACGTAGAGGTTCACGCGGACATCAAGCAGGGGATTGTCTTCGGTTCGGCCTTCGCGAGGCACGATCTCCTCGACGACGACGGCCAGCGAGTGGGGAAGCTCGTCCCGCACGCCTTCGAGGGCCGCCTCGCGGATTAGTTCGGCAACCATGACGGCTTCGGGTTCATCCGTGAGTTCGCCATCCGGATACAACGGCGGCGACGGCGGCATGTGCTTGATGAGGACATCGGCCACGGTGGAGACCTGGAATCCATCGCTGGCGGAAACCGGGACCACATCACTGAAGCCCTCGCCGCCCATAACCTCCCGCCCGAGTTCGTCGACGGCGATGAGCTGCTCTGTCAGCGCCTGGCGGTCCACGAGGTCGGTCTTGGTGACGATGGCGATGATCGGCTTTCGGCCGACGCCGGCGAGCTGGGCTGCAATGAACCTGTCGCCGGGTCCGATCTTTTCGTTTGCCGGCAGGCAAAATCCGATGGCATCCACTTCGGCGAGTGTGTCTGCAACGAGGTCGTTCAGGCGCTTTCCGAGGAGGGTGCGGGGGCGGTGGAGGCCAGGGGTGTCCACCAGGATCAGCTGGGCATCCTCGCGGTGGACGATGCCACGGATAGTGTGCCGCGTGGTTTGGGGTTTTGCGGAAGTGATCGCCACCTTCTGGCCAACGAGGGCGTTGGTGAGCGTCGACTTGCCTGCATTCGGCCTGCCGACCAGCACCGAAAAACCGGCGCGGAAGCCGCCGAAGTCCTCTTCGGCGTCGTGCTTCTTATTCTGCTTGCTCACGTGGAACTCCCTGTTGCGTTGTGTCTGCCTCGTCAAGAAGCTCTTCAAAGTCAGTGTCTTCCTTTGGAATGGCTGCCGCAATAATATGGCTGACCCGGTTCCGACGACCCTCCAGCCTATCGGCTTTTAGCGAGACGCCGCTGACTTCAACCGTGCTCCCGACGATCGGGACGCGACCCAGCGCCTTCGCCAGGAGCCCGCCCACTGTGTCCACCTCGTCGTCGTCGAGGTCGATATCGAACAGCTCCCCGAGGTCATCGATGCTCATACGGGCGCTGACCCGGTAACTGCCGTCACCGAGTTCAATTACTTCGGCTCCCGCGGAATCGTACTCGTCTACGATTTCTCCCACGAGTTCCTCGATGAGGTCCTCCAGCGTCACCAGCCCGGCCGTGCCGCCGTATTCATCAATCACAATGGCGACGTGCGTGGATTCCTTCTGCAGTTCGCGCAGCAGGTCGCTGACTGGTTTGGACTCTGGAACGTAGCGGGCCTCACGTGCCAGGGAGTCCACGTCATGGCGACGGTGGTTGTGTGGATCCAGACGGTGCAAAACTGCCGCCGCGTCCTTGAGGTAAAGGATGCCCCGAACGTCGTCGGCGTTCTCTCCGATGACGGGAATACGGGAGTATCCGGAGCGCAGGAAGAGCGCCATGGCCTGTTCAAGGGTGGAGCCGCTTTCAATGCAGACCATGTCGGTCCGGGGAACCATGACCGAACGAACCATGGTGTCGCCGAAATCGAAGACGGACTGGATGAGTTCGGCCTCGTTGTCCTCGATCATGTCCGACTCTGTCGCCCGGTCAACAAGCTCGCGGAATTCCTCTTCACTGAAGAACGCCTCGTCGCCACCCGGGGCGCCAGGCGCCACGGCCCGGCCAAGCGAGACGAGCCAGCTGGGAACGGGTCCCAGAATCCAGCAAAGGAACCGGATGAGGGGAGCCGTCGCGCGGACCACTCCGCCGGAGTGGACACGTCCGATTTGCCGGGGTGACACCCCCACCAGGACGAAGCCGATGACGGCCATGATCAAGGTGGCGGCGAGTCCGGCAAGCCAGACGTTGTCCAGGAGGCTGTGCAGCAGGACGGCGACGGCGACTGCGGCGGCCATCTCGAACCAGACCCGCCAAAAACGCAGCGCACGAACGTGGGCTACGGGTTGTTCGAGGATGCGGCGCAGTGCGGTGCCACGGCTCCTCAGGATCGCCTGTTCGGCTTCATGGCGCGGCAGGAGGTTGAAAGCAGCTTCCGCCGCGGTCAAGAGGGCTACGAAGCCCAGGAAGACCATGGCCATAACGACCAGGATCGCCGGGGTCACTGCATGGTCTCCATGGGGGCATCCTTGCCGAGGAAGGCCGAAAGGAGCTCGCGCTGCAGTCCGAACATCTCCTCTTTTTCTTCAGGCTCAGCGTGGTCAAAGCCGAGCAGGTGAAGGATCCCGTGGGTTGTCAGCAGGAGCATCTCGTCCTGCGTTGAGTGTCCTGCATTCCTGGCCTGGACTTCCGCCACCTGCGGGCAGATGGCAATATCGCCGAGCATCCCTTGGGGGGTGGGTTTGCCGGGTGTACCGGGGGTCAGCTCGTCCATCGGAACAGACAGCACATCGGTGGCACCCGGTTCATCCATGAGTTCGATATGGAGTTTTTCCATGGCCGGCTCATCGACGAGCAGGATGGACAGCTCCGCCTGGGGATGGATGTAGAGGCGTTCAAAAATGAAGCGGGACAGCGTCACCAGCTGCGTCTCATCCACCCGGACGCCGGATTCGTTGTTGACCTCAATGCTCACTGGTGATCCCCCCGCTTTTCCCGTGCCACCGCTGAATGCTTCGCGCGCAGCCGTTGCTTGTCGTCCCACGTGCTGTAGGCCGACACAATGTCCGCCACCAGCCTATGCCGCACGACGTCGGCGGCGTCCAGCATGGAGAAGTTCACCCCATCGATGCCCTCGAGGATGTCATGGACTATGCGCAAGCCCGAACGGGTACCAAACGGAAGGTCGACCTGCGTGACATCACCCGTGACCACCATCTTGGAACCGAAACCCAGGCGCGTGAGGAACATCTTCATTTGTTCCGGCGTGGTGTTCTGGGCCTCGTCGAGAATAATGAAGGCGTCATTGAGGGTACGCCCGCGCATGTAGGCCAACGGTGCAACCTCGATGGTTCCTGCGGCCATAAGCCTCGGTATGGACTCCGGGTCCATCATGTCGTGCAGGGCGTCATACAGCGGGCGAAGGTAAGGGTCGATCTTGTCGCTGAGGGTTCCTGGCAGGAAACCCAGCCGCTCCCCCGCTTCGACGGCGGGCCGGGTAAGGATGATCCTATTGACTTCCTTGAGCTGCAGGGCCTGCACCGCCTTGGCCACGGCAAGGTAAGTCTTGCCGGTGCCAGCCGGGCCTATTCCAAAGATGACCGTATTGTCATCGATGGCGTCCACGTAGTTCTTCTGGTTCAGCGTCTTGGGCCGGATGGTGCGACCCCTGCTGGACAGGATGTTATGGGTCAGGACATCGACAGGATTCTGCAGCGATTGGGTGCGGAGGAGAAGAACGAGCTGCTGGAGCACATCGGTGGTAATGATTGTGCCCTTGGCCACCAGGCCCCGGATCTCTTCAAGGAGCCGCATGATGCGGGGGACGTCCGCAGGCGGACCGCTGAGGGACAGTTCATTGCCGCGGACATGGAAGTCGACGCCGGGAAACTGCTCCTCGATAAACCGCAGCGCCTCATCGTGGCTGCCAAGCGACTGAACCATTTGATCGGAGCTGTCGAAGACGACTACTTCCGTTCGAACTCCCGGAATGCTATGCGGAAATTCGCCCGCGCCAGCCTCCCCCGCTGTGGCCTTGGGCCTTGAATTCACTGATTCAGTCATGGTGTTGGCCGATTGGCCTGCGCTCCTCCGGTCGGACTTAGGAATGCTATCCATCCTACGCCAGCGCGCCCGGCCCGGAACCCTCACGAGGCAGCCGGAAACCAGCCGGGTTCCCGCATTTTGGTATCAACTCCATATCGGCCTCATATCAATACTGTTGCAGTTCCAGCGCTCTCCCGGATTGCCGCTCAGGCTGCCCAAAGCGTGTGTCAAGCTGGCAATACGCGAACCGAAGAACGCCCACGGAACCGCTGCAGTGACGTCCCCCAACCTTCGTCAACGATGCAACGCCAACCAAGCAAGGAAACCAGCACCATCGAGCAGTCAATCAACCAGGCCCCGGCACGGCGCACCCGGATTCGCTCTGGCGTGCTCGCTGCCTGCTGCGCTGTGGCCATGGCATTGACGGGCTGCATCGCGGACAGCGGACCCCGGACCGGAGCGTCTCCGAATCCCACCCCAACAGTTGCAGCAGGTGGCCCCACAGTCTCTGCCAGTAACGCCCCCCTGGAAACGACCCCGGCCTCCAATCGCGTCCCGGTGTACTGGATTGGCCGAAGCGACGGCAAGGCCTATCTCTACCGCGAGTTCCGTGAGTCCTCGGGCCAGGAAAATCCCGTGACCATCGCGCTGCGAACCATGATGTCGCAGAAGCCGCTTGATCCGGATTACTTCACGCCCTGGCAGGAACCTGAAAGCCTTGCGACCTCTGTTTCCGGCAAGAACGTGATCACGGTTGACGTGTCCAAGGGCGCGTTCAACAGCAACCTCGACGCCGACATGGCACAGCGTGCCGTGCAGCAGCTTGTCTACACTGCGTCGGCCGCCGCTGCGAGTTCCGGCCTGATCGATTCCGGCCAGCAGATCCAGGTGGTCATTCTGGTAGACGGACACACCGGGTTCGAGGCGTTTGGCCATGTCCAGCTGGGCGAACCCATGGCAAGGGACGTTTCGCTGGTTGCGCCTGTCTGGATCATCGATCCGCAGGAAGGCGTATCGCTGCCTGCCGGGGCGGTGAAAATCAACGGCCGAAGCGTCGCTCCGTCGGTCCCTGTGCGATGGCAGATCCTCCGCGAAGACGGGAACGGCGAAAAAAACGTCTTCCTCAACGGCCAGGCCTTGCCGTCGACTGAAGCAGGGCAGGGCGGAGCTTTTTCCTTCACGGTTGGCCTGGCGAGCGGCAAGTACGTGCTGCGCATGGGCATGCTGGAGGGTGAATCGGAACGCGAATCCGATACCAGGACGTTCAGCGTCCGGTAACAAAACCGTTCAGCGTCCGGTAACAATACCGTTCAGCGTCCTGTAACAATACCGTTCAGCGTCCGCTAGCTATACCCGCTACCAGCGGCCCAGCACGTCACTGGCCAGTACGACGGCGGCGGGTCCCGCCGTCGACGACCGCAGCACATGGGAGCCCAGCAGTGCTGTGACCGCCCCGGCGTCGCACAGCCTGGTTACTTCCCTAGGTGAGATGCCGCCTTCAGGACCCACAATCAGAAGCACTTCGCGCGGGAGTTCCGCTTCCGCCGCAAGTGCCCCGTCCCAGGCCTGCAGGATATCGCGCAGTCTCGTCTTGGCTGCCTCATGCAGGATGATCGCCAGGCCTGCGACCTCCACGGCCTTGGCCAGTCCGGAGCTGTCGACGGCGTTCCGCACCTCCGGAATCCATGCGCGGCGGGCCTGCTTGGCCGCCGCCGTCACGACTGACTGCCATTTGGCATGTGCCTTGGCCGCACGCTCACCCTTCCAGCGAACAATGGAGCGTTCGGCCTGCCACGGAATCACGGCATCAACACCGAGCTCCGTGGCGGTTTCGATGGCCAGTTCGTCGCGATCGCCCTTGGCCAGGGCCTGGACGAGCACCAGCCGGACGCTGGGCTGCGGCTCCTCTACCAGTTCGGAGGCAAGCACAGTAAGACTTCCTCCATTGGCGTGGGAGACCGTACCCGTCAGGCGTTTTCCGGCGCCGTCTGCGATGTCCACCGCCTCGCCGGGAGCCAGCCGCTTAACGGTGATGGCGTGGCGCGCCTCAATGCCCTCAAGGACAAATTCGGCGCCGGGCGCCAGATCGTCGAGCGCGCCGACAGGGGCGAAGAAGACGGGATTGCTCACCGCTACAGGTTACCGAGCTTGTCCCGGAGCTTGGCGAACATGCCGCCGCTGGCAACCAGCTTTCCTTCCGTGAACTGCTCGCCGCGCAGCTTCGCCAGCTGCCTCAGGAGGTCTTCCTGGGCCGGGTCCAGCTTGCCGGGAGTCTCGACATGGAGGTGCACTTTGAGGTCGCCGCGCCCGTAGCCGCGCAGGTGGGTAACGCCCAGTCCCCTAAGCGTGATCACCTCTCCAGACTGCGTGCCCGCCTTGACGTCGATTTCCTGGATACCGTCAAAGGTCTCCAGGGTCAGTTCGGTGCCCAGGGCGGCCGCAGTCATAGGTACGCTGAGCGTGGCGTGCAAGTCATCGCCGTCGCGAATGTATGTGGGATCGTTGTTGACGCGGATCTCGACGTAAAGGTCGCCCGTGGGTCCGCCGGCCGGGCCTGCTTCGCCCTGGCCCGACAGCTGGATGCGGGTACCGGTTGCGACGCCGGCGGGGACCTTGATGGTCAACGACCGACGGCTCCGGATGCGCCCCTGGCCGTTGCACTCGTTGCAAGGATCCTTGATGATAGTGCCGAATCCTTCGCAGGAGCCGCACGGTGCAGCCGTCATGACCTGGCCCAGGATGGAACGAACGGCCCGCTGTACCTGGCCGCTGCCGCCACAAATATCGCAGCGCACCGGGTGGGTGCCCTCGCGGCAGCAGGAGCCGTTGCAGGTGGGGCATACGACGCCGGTGTCGACCTCGAGCTTCTTGTTGGCGCCGAAAACGGCATCCCGAAGGTCGATGCGGACGCTGATCAGTGCGTCCTGGCCGCGGCGGGTCCTGGAGGCGGGTCCTGCCGATCCGCCACCGCCGCCAAAGAAGGTGTCGAAGATGTCTTGGAAGGCGAACCCCTGCCCTGCGTATCCGCCGCCGAACCCGTTGTCGGTGCCGTTCTCGTTGCCTGTGGTGTCATAGACCCGGCGTTTTTGCGGATCCGACAGGACCTCATAGGCGTGGGTGACCGCTTTGAAGCGTTCCGCGGCATCGTCTCCGTCGTTGACGTCCGGGTGCAGGGAGCGCGCTAGCTTTCGGTACGCCTTCTTGATCTCCTCGCCGGTGGCTTCCGGGGAGACTCCCAAAACGTCATAGTGGCTGCTCAAAATGCGTATCTCTTCCTGTTGTTACTGCCGTGGGCCGGGCTGCTGGGCAGCTCAGCCGGCCAGAATGCGTGACAAGTAGCGTGCGACGGCGCGAACGGCCGCCATGGTAGTGGGATAGTCCATGCGGGTGGGCCCGAGGATGCCGATCTTGGCGCTGGCGCCCGGCCCGTAGCCGGTGGCTACCACGGAGGCCTCGGACAGTCCGTCGTAGGGGTTTTCCCGGCCAATGCTGACTGCAACCCCCCGTGAATCCTCCGCCATTTCGGTCAGGAGTCGCAGCATGACCACCTGCTCTTCAAGGGCTTCCAGCACCGGACCTATGCTCAGCGGGAAATCGACATTCGAGCGGGCCAGGTTGGCTGTTCCCGCCATGACCATGCGTTCGTCCCTGCTGTTGGCCGCCAGCAGCTCGAGCCCGTGGGCCAGAGCCTTGGCGATGCCGCGAACAGCTGGCGGACAGAGGGCCACGATCGACGGCAGGACCTGGGGCAGCAGGTTGAGCTGCGAGCCGGCTGCTCCTCCGAGGAAGCGGGTACGGAGCGATTTCAGGGTGTCGTCGCTGACGTCACTTCCGACGTCGATGACTTTCTGCTCCACGCGTCCGGTGTCCGCAATCAGGACAACGAGAACCCGCCGGGGCGCGAGCAGGACGAATTCGATGTGGCGGACCAGGGCGCGATTCAGGTGCGGGTACTGCACAACCGCCACCTGGTTGGTCAGCTGGGACAGCAGCCTGACTGTCCGCTCAAGGATGTCGTCGAGGTCGCCGGCTCCTTCGAGCAACGAGTGGATGGCCCGCTTTTCCGGGGCGGACAGCGGCTTCACTGCGGAGATGCGATCCACAAAGAGCCGGTACCCCTTATCCGTGGGGATGCGGCCCGCGCTGGTATGGGGCGCCGCAATCAACCCTTCCTCTTCCAGTGCTGCCATATCGTTACGGATAGTCGCACTGGACACGCCCAGATGGTGACGTTCCACGAGCGCCTTGGAGCCCACGGGTTCGCGGGAGTGGACATAGTCCTCCACGATTGCCCGCAATACCTCGAGCTTGCGCTGCTCGCTCACTGTCCACCTCCGATCCGCCAATCCTTAGCACTCAACATGCCTAAGTGCTAATAAGTCTATTATGGGCCACGCCGTTGCTAGCATTGAAACCCGGCTCCCGCCGGTCCTGATCCTTCGAGCAAAAGTGGTGGAAATATCTTGTCCTTCGAGAACTGGGGTCCGCAGGACATCTCCTCCCCCGCCCGGCAGCAGCCACTCCCCGAGGTTGCGGTTGAACGTGGGATGGTCCTGGAGGATGTCCAGTCAGGCTGGGTCGGGGCCGTGACACGGTTCGAGAAGTCCGGCGGCATGCATATCGTGGCGCTCGAGGACAGGCGCGGAAAGTCCCGCTCCTTCCCGCTCGGCTTCGGATTCCTGCTGGACGGCCGGCCGATCCGGCTCATAGCGCCGGCGCCGCGCTCCGCTGCCGGAAGCCCGAAGCAGGACAGGACGGCTTCCGGTTCCGTTCGGGTGGCCAGCCAGCGGGCCCAGACTGCCAAGGCTTCCCGGATCTGGGTCGAGGGAAAGCACGACGCCGAACTGGTTGAGAAGGTCTGGGGCGACGACCTCCGAGTTGAAGGAATCGTCGTCGAACCCCTCCACGGTATTGACGACCTCAAAGCGGCCATTGCCGCCTTCTCCCCCGGCCCGGCCAGGCGCCTCGGAATCCTCGTTGACCACCTGGTTCCCGGCTCGAAGGAATTCCGTATCGCCGAGGATGCGATGAAGCTGCCGGGGGCCGCGCGAAACGTGCTGATTGTCGGCCATCCCTATGTGGATGTGTGGCAGGCCATCCGGCCAAAGGTGCTTGGCATCGAACGCTGGCCGGAGGTACCGCATGGCGGGGATTGGAAAACCGGCATCCTGAAGGCATTCGGCTGGCCGCATTCCACCCCTGAGGACATCGGCCTCGGCTGGCAGAAGCTCCTGGGCGCCGTCCGCAGCTATGCGGACCTGGAGGCCTCGCTCCTCGGACGGGTGGAGGAGGTCATCGACTTCCTCACGGCGCCTGACCCTGCGTGACAGGTTGTTAATCGCGGACCCAGTATTCTTGGAACCGCACCACCGCACCATCAGGATAATCGTAAGGACAAGAACCGTGGCAGAAGATGCTCGTGAAGAACGGGACAACGCAGCCGGCCAGCCGCAGTACCATGGCGTACCTGCCAACGCCCTGCCATTGACCGCCAGCGAGGATCGGCAGTGGGCGACGCTGGCCCACTTTGGCGGGATCCTGGGCTGTGTGCCGTCCCTCCTGATCTACCTGATCTTCCGGGAGCGCGGACCGTTCACAGCCCAGGAGTCAAAGGAAGCTTTGAACTTCACGCTGCCGCCCACCATCGCGGCCGTAATCGCCAACATCCTTGTGATTGTCCCCGTAGTGGGTAACCTCTTCGCCGTCATCGCCACGGCCATCTGGATTGCCCTGACGTGCTTCGCCGTCTCCGCCGGGATCCATGTCAACCACGGCCAGCCCCACCGCTACCGCTACAACCTGCGCTGGATCAAATAGCTCAATCCGGAAGGATTCTCCGGACCACGGCGTCGGCAAGAAGCCGGCCCTTCAACGTGAGGACCAGTCGGCCATGGAAGGCCTGCACCGGCTCCACGAGTCCGTCCGCGATCAGCCCGGCGATGGCGTGCCGGCCGGCGACGTCGAGGGCATCCAATTGGAGCCCAGTGCCAAGCCGTGCCTCAAGCATGATTCGCTCCACTTCGCGGGTGGCGGGGTCCAGCGTTTCCCGCCCGGCAGCCGGTGACGCCCCGGCGGCAAGCCGTGAAGCATAGGCAGTGGGATGCTTAACGTTCCACCAGCGGACTCCACCGAAATGCGAATGGGCACCCGGCCCGATACCCCACCAGTCATCGCCGCGCCAGTAGGCAAGGTTGTGCCTGCACGCCTGTTCCGAAGTGCGCGACCAGTTGCTGACCTCATACCAGCCAAGGCCAGCATTGGTGATCAGCTCGTCGGCGAGCTCGTACTTGGCGGCATGGTCGTCGTCGTCGATACCGGGCACCTCCCCGCGGCGGATCTGGGCTGCAAGCTTGGTGCCGTCCTCAACGATCAATGCATAGGCACTGATGTGATCCGGATCGTAGGACAGGGCAGTTTCGAGGGACACACGCCAGTCGTCAAGGGATTCGCCGGGAGTTCCGTAGATGAGGTCCAGGCTCACGTTCAGGCCGGCGTCGCGCGCCCATTGCACCACCTGGGGTACCCTTTCGGGCAAGTGCGTCCGGTCCAGCACCTTCAAGACATGAGGTACGGCCGACTGCATCCCGAAAGAAACCCTGGTGAATCCGGCGTCGGCCAGCAGCTGCAGGGATTCCGGGGTCACGGAGTCGGGGTTGGCCTCGGTAGTCACTTCGGCGCCTGCCTCGATGCCCCATTGCCCAACGGCGGCCCGCAGGATAGCGGCGAGATCCTCCGCGGGCAGGAGGGTGGGCGTTCCGCCGCCGAAGAAGACCGTACTGAGCGGGCGTGCGTGGACGCCTGAAGCCTCAAGAGCGCGACCGGCGAACTTCACCTCCGAGATGGCCGTGGCCGCGTAGGCGTCCTGGGAGGCGCCACCACCGAGCTCCGTTGCCGTATACGTGTTGAAATCGCAATAGCCGCAGCGCACAGCGCAGAAGGGAATGTGGACGTACAGGCCGAAGTTGCGTGCCGCGACGTCGTCGAGCACCTGCGGAGGCAGCAATCCGTCCGCAGGTGCCGGGTCACCGAGGGGAAGGGCGCTAGGCATGTTCGTCGCCTGTGGCCCGTCCCGCATAGCGGTTCACTATTTCTTGGCCTTGTCCTTGGATTCGTCCGTGGTGAGCGCTGCGATGAAGGCTTCCTGGGGCACTTCCACCCGGCCCACCATCTTCATGCGCTTCTTGCCTTCCTTCTGCTTCTCGAGCAGTTTGCGCTTACGGGTGATGTCACCGCCGTAGCACTTGGCAAGGACGTCCTTGCGGATGGCGCGGATGTTTTCGCGGGCAATGATGCGTGAGCCGATCGCGGCCTGGATGGGGACTTCGAACTGCTGCCTCGGAATGAGTTCCCGCAGCTTGGAGGTCATCATGACGCCGTACGAATAGGCCTTGTCGCGGTGGGTGATGGCGCTGAACGCATCCACCTGTTCGCCCTGCAGCAGGATGTCGACTTTCACCAGATCGGCGACCTGATCGCCGTCGGCCTTCCAGTCCAGTGACGCGTAACCGCGGGTCTTTGACTTCAGCTGGTCGAAGAAGTCGAACACGATCTCGGCCAGCGGGATCCAGTAACGCATTTCCACGCGGTCCTCAGACAGGTAGTCCATCCCCCGCATTTGTCCGCGCCTGCCCTGGCAGAGTTCCATGATGGCGCCGACGAACTCGTTGGGAGCCAGGATGGTCGCAGCGACCATGGGTTCCCGGACCTCGCTGACCTTGCCTGTTGGGAATTCGGACGGGTTAGTGACCGTGGCCACGGACTTGTCCTCGAGCGTGACTTCGTACACGACGTTGGGAGCCGTGGAAATGAGGTCGAGGTTGAATTCACGTTCCAGGCGTTCACGCACGATTTCGAGGTGCAGCAGGCCGAGGAAGCCTACGCGGAAGCCAAAGCCAAGGGCTGCGGAGGTCTCGGGTTCGTAGACCAGGGCGGCATCGTTGAGCTTGAGCTTGTCCAGTGCCTCACGCAGGTTCGGGTAGTCCGTGCCGTCCAGCGGGTACAAGCCCGAGAAGACCATGGGCTTGGGATCCTGGTAGCCACCCAGGGACTTGGTGGCTGGCTTGGCAAGGTTGGTTACGGTGTCGCCGACCTTGGATTGCCGCACGTCCTTGACGCCCGTGATCAGGTAGCCCACTTCCCCGACGCCCAGGCCCTTGGACGGGACGGGTTCGGGAGAGCTCACGCCGATTTCGAGGAGTTCATGGCTGGCCTTGGTAGACATCATCTGGATCCGCTCGCGCGGGCTCAAGTGGCCGTCCACCACACGGACATACGTCACGACGCCGCGATAGGTGTCGTAGACGGAGTCGAAGATCATGGCCCGCGCCGGGGCGTCGGCGTCCCCGACGGGGTTTGGAATGTCCCGGACGATGCGGTCCAACAGGGCTTCTACTCCGACGCCGGTCTTGCCGGAAACCTTCAGGACATCCTCCGGGTCGCCGCCGATCAGGTTGGCGAGCTCTTCCGCGTACTTCTCCGGCTGGGCGGCCGGGAGGTCGATCTTGTTCAGCACCGGGATGATGGTCAGGTCGTTTTCCATGGCAAGGTACAGGTTCGCCAAGGTCTGGGCTTCGATACCCTGCGCCGCGTCCACAAGCAGGACAGCTCCCTCGCAGGCCGCCAGGGATCGTGACACTTCATAGGTGAAGTCGACGTGGCCGGGAGTGTCGATCATGTTCAGGGCATAGGCCGTGTTGTCGACCTCCCAGGGCATGCGCACGGCCTGGGATTTGATGGTGATGCCACGCTCACGCTCGATGTCCATGCGGTCCAGGTACTGGGCCTTCATGTCACGTGCCTGTACAACGCCGGTGAACTGCAGCATGCGATCTGCCAGCGTCGACTTACCGTGGTCGATGTGGGCAATAATGCAGAAGTTCCGGATGATGGCCGGATCTGTTGCGGCAGGCACCGGGGCGGTGCGGGCCATGGGAGACACGCAGTGGTCCTTACTGTCGACATTCACGCGGCCGGACTCCGGATCGGTTGCTCCGTCCGGTAAATGCCGCATATCTGAACCTATAGTCTCCCACGTTCAGAGCCCTGGCTGTACATTGCTGCCCGATCCCGACGCTGCCCGATCCCGACGCATTCGCACAGTACCGTAGAGCCATGCCATTGGACTTCAGTTCGTTCCGCAAACTGCTTCGCCGTTCCCTGCGCCTCCTGGAGAGCCCGCCTCGGCCGAGTAAGGTCCCTGCACGGGCAGGTGTCACGGGGCCGGGAGGAACATATCCCGGCGATTTCGCCGGGAGGACCTCCGTCAGGTACTCGCCGGAACTGGACGGCAATCCGGACCCGGGCGAAATCGTGTGGACTTGGGTGCCCTTCGAGGAGGACCACACCCAAGGCAAGGACAGGCCCGTCCTTCTTGTCGGCCATGACCAGTCGTGGCTGCTGGGCGTGATGCTCACCAGCAAGGATCACGACAACGGCCACAGCCGCAACGAGGACTACGTGGACATCGGCGCGGGGGCGTGGGATCCACAGCGACGCCCTAGCGAGGCAAAGCTGGACAGGATCATCAGGGTGGACCCATCAAGGGTGCGCCGGGAGGGGGCAATTTTGGATAAAGAGCACTTCCAGGTGGTCACCCGGCACCTCAAGGCGCGACACGGCTGGTCCTAGCCATCAAATCCTAAGCAGAGGCGCGCATCTGGTACGATTTATAGCTGTGTGTCCGTGCAGGTCGACGGCCACTGATGGTTGGCTGCCATAGGTATCCCCACGCCGCTCAGTCGATGGCCAACCTGAAAGCCCTCTAGACCATTTCCGCAATAAAAAGAGAGTTCACACGTGGCTAATATCAAGTCCCAGAAGAAGCGCATCCTGACCAACGAAAAGGCTCGCCTGCGCAACAACGCAGTCAAGTCCGAGCTGAAGACCGCCATCCGCGCAGTCACCACCGCCGTTGAGTCCTCTGACAAGGATGCCGCTGCTACTGCTCTTGTTGCTGCCAGCCGGAAGCTCGACAAGGCTGTAAGCAAGGGCGTTGTTCACAAGAACAACGCTGCAAACCGCAAGTCGGCGATCTCCAAGAAGGTCAACGCACTCTAAGGTTTCCAGTTCGCTTTGAACTGATCAATGTGGCCGGCACCCAGTGCCGGCCACATGCGTTTTAAGTCAGCCCCTGCGGGCGGAGTTTGCAATCACGGTCACTGCGTATTCGACGGCGTAAACCGGATCGCGGGATAGTCCTTTCACCTGGGCATCGGCCTCCGCGGTTGCCCGGATGGAGGCGATCAGCCCTTCCGGCGTCCAGCGCCTGACATCCCGTTGCGCCTGCTCAACCAGCCACGGCTGCATGCCAAGCTGCTTGGCGATCTGGGCCGAGGACCCCGAGGCCCCGGCAACCTTCGCCACCGTGCGTAGCTTGGCGGCAAGCGCGGCTACGAGTGGCACGGGATCGACGCCGGTATCCAGCGCGTGCCTGAGGCTGGACAAGGCGAGGGTTGCGTTACCTGCCATCGCAGCATCAGCAACCTTGAAGGCAGTGGCTTCCACCCTTTCCCCGTAGTACTTCTCCACAGTGGCGGAATCCACTGTGGTGCTTGCGTCCGCGATCAGCTGGCTGCAGGCAGCCGCAAGCTCGGACAGGCTTGCACCGACGGCGTTCACCAGGGCAGCAACCGCATCCGGCTCAATCCTGCGGCCCCCTGCCTTGAACTCGGCCACTACGAACGCAGTCTTTTCGGTGTCCTTCTTCAGCGGCTGGCAGTCCACCACCGGCCAGCCCGCCGCCTTGACGGCGTCGAGCAGTTTCTTTCCCCGCACTCCGCCCGCGTGGTGCAGGACCAGCACCACATCCTCTTGGGGCTGGCGGAGATAGGTCAATGCATCGGCGAGAAAGGCATCATTCATGGATTCGAGGCCTTCGACCTCGACGAGCTTGCCCTCGCCGAACAGCGAAGGAGCAACAGCCATGGCCAAGGCCCCGGCCTCGTAGCTGGCGGCATTGAGCTTAGTGACTTCGACGTCGGGAGTAGCGTCCCTGACCTGCCTCCGGATCCTGTCCATCGACCTGATTCCGAGGAATTCCTCTGGTCCCGTGATCAGGACCACTGGAGCAGGTGCAGCGTCCCGCCAGCCGGCGACACTCGCCGCGGAGCTTCTGGAGCGGGCGTTTTGGGCAGCTGCCACGGATGGTCCTCCCGGGATTCGATTTGTTGCTTTCCAGTCTCCCACGGGCACCACCCCGAAGGCGCACCGCAAGTAGCACAGCCCGACCCAGATGCTTACGCTCGTAGTGCATGGAAATGAGGTTCCTGTACCCGCCCCGGCGCCGGCGGGTATTAACAGGGAGGTACAGTCATGAAGGTTCTAATCGTCGAAGACGAAAAGATGCTGGCCGAAACGGTTCGCCGCGGGCTGTCCAATGAGGGATTCGTCGTGGATGTAGTAAACGACGGCGTCAGCGGCGTACGGGCAGCGAAAGAGAAGCGCTATGACGTGATCCTGCTGGATCTTATGCTGCCCCTGAAGAACGGCTACGACGTGCTGAAGGAGATCCGGGAACACCGGATCTGGACTCCCGTGTTGATGCTGACAGCAAAGGACGGCGAGTACGACCAGACGGATGCATTCGATCTCGGGGCCGACGACTACCTGACCAAGCCCTTCAGCTTCCTCGTTTTGGTCGCTCGGATCAGGGCATTGATGCGCCGTGGGGCCCCCGAGCGGCCGGTCGTCCTCTCCATAGGAACCTTGAGCCTGGATCCAGTGAGCCGCAATGTTCGCCGCGGTGATACCCCCCTGAGTCTCACAGCCAAGGAGTATGGGCTGCTGCATTACTTGATGCGCAGGCACGGCCAGGTGGTTTCCAAGTCCGAGATTCTCGATAATGTCTGGGATTCGGCCTTCGAGGGCGGGGATAACGTCATTGAGGTCTACATAGGCTACCTGCGGCGCAAGATCGATACACCCTTCGGGCTGCATACCCTCACGACTATCCGGGGAATGGGGTACATGCTCAACCCCGACCGCCCTGCGCCGGCGGGCTCCCCGGACCCTGCAGCAGAGTGAGCTGCTGGGGTTGGTCTTTCGCAGTGGATTTCATTTGACCGGGGAACGCCAGCTCGAACCGGCACCCGCCGCCAGGAGCCTCCCTTGACAGGATCCGGCCCCCGTGGGCGCTCATGATTGCGGATGTGATGGCCAGACCCAAGCCGCTGCCACCGCTTTCGCGGGATCGGCTTTCGTCAAGCCGTACGAAGCGTTCGAAGATTCGCTCCCGTTCGGCGATCGGCACGGGCGGACCATCGTTGTCGATAGTGAGTAGGATTCCGTCAGCTGAATTTCGCACCTGGATGTTAATCTGAGACTCCGCGTGCCGCACCGCGTTGTCCAGGACATTCCGGATTGCCTGGCTGAGGCGGCGGACGTCACCGGTGACCCGTGCAGGTTCAAGACGCGCTTCTATCTTATGGCTGGTCATCGAGCGTAGACGGCGGACCTCTTCATCCAGGACGTCATCCAGATCCACGTCTGCCATGTCCAGATTCAGGCCCCCGTCGTTGGTCTTTGCAAGGGTCAGAAGGTCCTCGACCAGGTAACGCATCCGCGCCGTCTCTCCGGCCAGAACCTCCTTCATCTCCTCCCACATAGCCCCCGACGAGTCAGCGGCCGCGATTTCCACGCCCGCACTGAGTGTTGCCAAGGGGCTGCGCAGTTCGTGACTTGCATCAGAGACAAAGCGTCGCTGCTCCCGGTCTGAAGCCTGTAGCCGGTCCAGCATCATGTTCATCGTCAGTGCCAAAGCCTGGATCTCGTCGGACGTCTGGGGCACCTCGACACGGCTGTCGAGCCTCTGGGCATTGATACCCGCGACCTGGCCCCGGATCCGCTCAACCTGGCGCAGCGACCGCCCCGCCAGTATCCAGACACCGACGCCGACCCCAGCCAGCAACAGTGGTGCGGCGCCAAGCATAAACCATGCCACGGTAGCAACCGTCTCGGACTGGACCTGCACCGTGGCCGCAACAGCGACGGTATAGACCTTCTCGTCCTCTCCGACACCCGTTGCAACAACGAACAGTTCATCGTCAAAAAGGCTATTCACCCCAGAAACATGCTGGAACAGCGTTTGCTTGGCATGCGGACGCAGTGTTGTGATCGGCGTCGCGGCCGTGGCAGGGACTGACGCGGCAAAGACCGATCCGTTGGGATCTATGATCTGGACGTACTGGCCGGGGCGGGCCGAGGACCTAACGTACCGGGCCGCTTCATCAAGGTCCTGTTCAGCAATTCGGGCAATCACGTCCTCTGCCTGCAGACGGGTAAGTGTTTCTGTTGACACCACCAGGGCTTTCTGAAGCAGCAGCAGGAGGATCAGTCCGCCTACGAGCAGCGCGGCCGCCACAACACCGATTGCCGTGGCAGTGGCGCGCTTGCGCACACCCCAACGGGTGCGCACCGTTGCAGGGTGAGGTGACACCTTAACGGCATCCATGCACCAAGGATGCGTCCTCGTTCCACCAGAAACAAACCCCTCGCCGATACTGCTCAGTTCGGTCACATGTGTTGACGTGGCGTCGGAAGAGAGGCTGTGCGTTGGCTGAGACAGGCTGTGCGGCGGCTGAGAATTGTCCGGTGAATGATGGTGGCCGAGAAGCCTTGAGAGCAAACTGGCTATATAGATCGGAAGTTGCTGGGGCGACAAAGCAGGAGACTCTCATGGGCAGGAAAATCCTTTTAATCGCCGGCGCCGCTTCGGTGGCTGTTGCCCTTGGCGGAGCATCTGTCGCTGCGGCCAGCAACACCCTTGGCGATGATCAGCCATCATTCCAGGTAGTGACGGTCGAGAGCGGGGATAACGACGACTCATCACAGCCGTTGAGCGCCGCCGACCGAGACAAGGCCGGACATGCTGCTCTAGCGCAAGTCGGCAGAGGCCGCGTCGGCGAAGTGGAGCGCGAGAATAATGGGGCGTCCGCCTTTGAAGTGGAGGTCGTCCTCGACGACGCAACCAACATCGACGTCGAACTCGGAGCGGATTTCCAGGTCCTGCATACAGGAGCTCCTGAGAGCGATTGATCCGACGACGCTATGGCCTAGGCCAAACCGCGGGGACCACCAACGACGTCGGCAATCCTTGCGGGAGCACTCCTTCAGGAGGGTTCCATGTACAACATCCGGATTGTCCGGTATAGCAGTGTCTGCTCCATACTGGGCGGTCTGCTGTGGTCCATGACGGCGGTTATCCACGCTCTGAGGACGTGGTGCATAGACATGAGCTGCTCCGCTGCCGGCCCACCGCCGGAAGGATGGGATTTCCTGGACACCATAACCGTATTCTCGATCGTTCTGATGGCGTCAGGCATTGCAGGATTGGTGGCCTTGTCACGCAATGAGGAACTGTTGAGCAGAACCGGCGCCGTTGGGGCCGCCCTGGGCACCGCCGGTCTTGGGACGCTAATTCTCGCCGCGCTCCTATCCTCGGCTTCCTTCCCCGGCCTTTCCTGGATGCCTCTCGCCATCCTCCCTGGTGCCTTGGTCGCGCTGGTGGGCTTCGCCCTGTTCGGGGTGGCCATAGCGTGGTCAGGACTCTTGCCCTACCGGCTGGAGGCCCAATTGATGGCGGCTTCACTTCTCCTTCTCGCGGCAGACGAGCAAACGGTCGCCATTCTCTTTGCCGCTCCCTTGGGGCTCGCGTGGGCAGCACTCGGACAAATGCTGTGGTTCTGGTCCGCGTCGGCGGAGACCATGCTCAGAGCTGCCTACGACGCAGAACTACCTGTCGCTCAAAATCGTTCTAGTCGTACGGATCGGTTGAGTGTTTCATCACCTTCGTTTGGAACGCCCGGCACATCCTTCCCAATCGGCAAGTGACTGACCCAGTGCGCGTGGAGGCGAAGCACCCGCAGCAACACGGCGGCCGGGTGTGTGATGGCCCAGACGAAGCCTAGGGTTAGGACGGACATGAGCGCCATGGCTCCTATTCCGGGTAAACCTTCGGCCCACGGGAGCATGGCGCCGGGCGAGCCGGCGAAGAACCTGGCGACGGCGGCAACGCAGCCGGCACAGAATCCGGCGACGGCGATAAGGACATGCCCCGCCCCATGCCACACCGGGAGCAATGGCAGCGCTGCGGTGCCGAGCAGCGTCACCGGAGCGACGAATGGCGCCGCGACGATGTTCGCGATGAGCGCGTAGCTGGAAAATCCCGGCTGGAGCGCCACTATGGCCGGAGAGCAGAAGAGCTGGGCAGAGAGCGGCACCGATACCGCCGCCGCGAGGGGCAGGGGCAGGATGTAGTTCAACCAGGAGGCAATCCGCGCGCCCAGCAGCACAATGCCCAACGTCGCCAGGACTGACAGGAGAAAGCCGTAGGTGGCCCCCAAGCGCGGGTCCAGAAGCAGGAGGCCGATCACTGCCAGGCAGAGGAACCCCAGGCTCCTGCCCCTGCGGCCCGAGGCAAGTGCCACCACCCCTATGGCGCCCATCAGGGCGGCACGCAGGACGCTTGGATCGGGCCCGACGATGAGCACGAAACAGCCAAGCCCTGACACTGCCGCGGAAGCCGCGAGGGGCCTCGCCAGCCGCAGCGTCCTGGCGAGGAGCAGCAGGCTACCCAGCACGAGGCTGCAATTGGCCCCGCTAACGGCGGTCAGATGCGTCATGCCCACAGGTTTCATCGCCGCCTCGAGATCCTCAGCCAGGCCCTCGATATCACCTGTGACCATGCCCGGAAGAAGGCCCGCGGCATCGGGCGGCAGCCAGGCGGAGGCTTCCCGGAGTGCTTCCCTGAGCTGGCTTGGAAGCGAAAGGGGACCAGCCGGCTGTTCTACGACGCCGGGCTTTGAGGAAGCCGAGAGAATGGCAGTTTCCGGCTGGCCAGGCCTGGACTCCTTGAGCCTCCCTGTGGCACGCAGGCGCTGACCGGGCATCGCCTCTGCCCAGGGCTGGCTGCCCATGACTGTCAGCCGTGCGTCCTCCCTGATATTGAGGCCTCCGGCCCGGACGTGCACGACTTGCACGGTCACGGCCCATCGTCCGTCTTCACCTGACTGGCCGCGCCCGCCCAGTGCCCGGGGCGTTCCCGTCACAACGACGTCCACCACGGCCTGGGCATGGTCGGCGGCGAGGTCCGCGGTGGGACTGTTCTCGCGCTCTACTCCGAGGACGACGTTATGCCCCGTAACGCCTGCAGCCAGCATGCACGCCAGCCCGAGCGTCGAGCGAAGGGAGTTGGCCGAACGTTTCATCGGCTTTCGTTTCGGGCGCGAGATATGCGGCCATCGTCGCTTGCTCGGCGTAGCCCAGTGGAGGAAGAAGATGCTGGCCACGATCAAGAAGCCACCCAGCACGAGCAGCCAGCCCGCGGGAAGATACGTGCCCGCGACGGCGCTGCCCCACGCGAGCAGCGCGGCCGGAACAAGCCTCAGGTCCATGCGTCGAAGCGGTTCTTCCCGTGCGGCGTTTTCTGACCTTCCGCCACTCCAGCGTTTCCGTAGGGTCTCGCCCAACTGCTCCACCAAGACCCTGCTCCCACTGCGGATGACCACCTAGACCACAACCAGCGGGAGCAGGGATTCCAACATTTTTGGCCCGACGCCCTCCACTGCATCCAGCTCCTCAACGCTCTTGAAGGGGCCCTGCTCCTTGCGCCAGTCGATGATTCTCTGCGCGAGGACCGGTCCTACGCGAGGAAGCGTGCCGAGCTCTTCAAGGCTTGCCGTGTTCAGGTTGACCTTTTTGCCCGAACCCCCGCTTGAGCCCTGGGAGCCGGTGCCGATCCCCGATCCGTCGGGCTTCCCGTTCGAAGTCCCAGTGCTATCCGGACTCTGGGCACCGGACAGGACTTCCCCCTGGTGGGGCACCTGGATTTTTGTGCCATCCTGCACCGGCTCGGCTAGGTTCAGGAGATTGAGGTCGGCAGAGCCAAGCGGCCCGCCCGCCGCGGAGATCGCCTCAAATACCCTGCTCCCCGCCGGGAGCTGGACAATTCCGGGTTTGGACACCGCACCGGCGATGTGGACTACAAGAGGCTTTGCGGCTCCTGCCTGGTTCGGCTCGCCCTGATGGCTGCTCTCTGGTTGACCTTCCTCGGTGTTTCGGCCGGGCGCTTCGGAGACGTCCCCCAAAGGCAACACGATGGGTTGGGACGCAAATCCCTGCCAGATAAGCCAGGCAAGAAACAGCACGACGGGCACGGCCACGAGGAGACCCACTCTGCGGGTGGTTCTCCAGCGGTAGCGTGCCTCAAGCGGGGAGGCTTCAGTCGGGGAGCCGGATTCGGCGGGGAAAGCCGCTCCCGCCAGCTCCCGTGCCTGAATGTTAGCCAGCGGCAGTAGGTGCTCCCCGCTGCCAGGGACCTCGTCCCCGCCTACGTCAGGAACTCCAAGAGTGGCAGTCAGCCGGTGGCGGGCAGACGCAGCCGCGCCGGCTGCTGCTCCCCTTGTCCGCCATGGCATGGGAACCACAATAGGAACTCGCGGGAACCGCGGACACCGCCGTAGAGGGCTATGTGGAAAGTCCGGTAAACCGGCCGGTGTGGAGGATAAGTGCCTGCCGAGGAATCAGTGCTGGCCAAGGAACTGTGTTCGAAGAAGATCAGTCCCCGAAGGCGCTGCTTCCGCCCACGATGACGGCGAGGACTCCAAGCCCGGCGTGGGCGGCAAGGACCGCAGGCAGCGCGCTGATCTGGGGGGCCGGACAGCCCGGGCAGCTCTCTGCGAGGCGGGCTGCGAGTTCCTCGGCGGCAGCAAGATTCCCGAAATGATGCACTGCCAGGCGAGCCTGTCCCCCGGTCCTCGATCCCACGTCGGCGGCGACGATCTCTTCAAGCCGGGCTATCGCCCGTGGTCCGGAACGGACCTTCTCCAACGGCACGATCCTGCCACCGTCGACCGCCAGGATGGGTTTGATCGCGAGGACCGTGCCAAGCAGCGAGGCCGCGGTGCCGATCCTTCCGCCCCTGCGCAGTTGCTCAAGGCTGGGAACGTAGAAGTAGACCCGTGTCTGCTTGAGTTGATCTTCCGCGAAGCTTCGAACCTCCGAGGCACCGCGCCCCTCAGCCGCAGCGGTCAAGGCACTCTGGACGCCCATTCCCTGGGCCATGCCGACGGTTCGCGAATCCAGCACTTCCACGGGGATGCCCACTCGACCTGCGGCCAATCGTGCCGCGTCAGCCGTCCCTGACAGTTCACCGGAGATGTGGATGGACACAATGGCCTCGAAACCCCGTTCTTGAACGCCGAGGTAGGCCTGCTCAAACTGGCCGGGAGAGGGCCGGGAGGTCTTCACCGGAATACCCGATGCCAGCGCTATGGCAAGCCTCTCGGCGATATCGTCCTCGCCCTCGCCATAGATTTCCTCGCCCACCATGACAGGCATGGGAACCACGCTGAGGCGTCCATCGGCGGCCAGGGACTTCACCCAATCGACCGGCAGTGCTGCGGCGGAATCAGTCACCACAGCCACACGCACGACGGCGGCGGGACCGGCAGCGCCGGCACGTCCCTGTGCTGTTTGCTGGCGGAGTGTCGTTTGCTGGCGGAGTCGGGCAAGCTTCTCCTTGACCCACACCCAGCCGGCCGGCACCCGTTCCGTCACCGACTCCTCCTCCGGTCAAGGCGGCCGCCGGGGTTGCCGGAGGCCCTCACCCGGCTAGGCCGGGACGATGTTGACCAGTTTAGGCGCCCGCACGATCACTGTTCGGATTTCGCGGCCATCAAGGGCGCGCCTCACGTTTTCCGAAGCCAGCGCCTGCTCGCGCAGTTCGTCTTCGCTCACGTCGGGCGGAACTTCGAGGCGGTCACGGACCTTGCCCTGGACCTGGACGACGGCGGTGACCGTGTCCTGGACGAGCAGGGCGGGGTCGAATGTGGGCCACCCTGCATTCGCGACGGAAGCGGGGTGACCTAGCAGGCTCCACAGATCCTCGGCTGTGTAGGGGGCAAAGAGGCTCAGGATCACAGCCACCGCCTCCGTGGCTTCACGGACGGCAGGGTCGGACCCGCCTGCTCCGGAGTCGATGGTCTTGCGGGTGGCGTTGACCAGTTCCATGAGCTTGGCGACAACGACGTTGAACTTGTTGCTGTCCAGCAGTTCAGTCGCGTCGGCGATGGTGCGATGGGTGACGGTACGGAGGGCACGGTCGCCCTTCGTGAAATCGACGCCGGAACTGGACGTAACGTCCTGCCCCAGACGCCAAGACCGCGCCAGGAACTTCGCTGACCCGGACGGCGAAACATCGGCCCAGTCCACATCGTCCTCTGGCGGCGACGCGAAGATCATGGTCAGGCGGACGGCGTCGACGCCGAACTTGTCCAACTGTTCGCCCAGGTCCACGCCATTGCCGAGCGACTTGCTCATGGCCTTGCCGCCGTTGAGGACCTGGCCCTGGTTCAGCAGGGCGGTGAACGGCTCGTTGACCTTGATCAGGCCGAGGTCGTTGATGACCTTGGTGAAGAACCGTGCGTAGAGCAGGTGCAGGATGGCGTGCTCGACGCCGCCGACGTACTGTCCTACGGGCATCCAGTCGTTGATCTTCTTGGGGTCGAAGGGGCCCTCGGTGTAGTGCGGGGACACGAAGCGCAGGAAGTACCACGACGAGTCAACGAACGTGTCCATGGTGTCGGTGTCCCTCTTGGCCGCGCCGTGGCAATTGGGGCATTCGACGTTGACCCAGGACTCTGCGGCGGCCAGCGGGGACGTGCCCTTCGGGGCCAGGTCCTCTCCGCGCAGGTCCGAAGGCAGCGTGACCGGCAGCTGCTCATCCGGGACGGGGACCTCGCCGCAGTTCGGGCAGTGGATGATGGGGATGGGAGTGCCCCAGAACCGCTGGCGGCTGAGCAGCCAGTCGCGCAACCGGAAGTTCACGAACTTCTCGCCCGTCCCCAGCTTCTCTAGGATCTCGATGGCCGCCGGAATCGCCTCGGCCTTGGAGAGGCCGTCCAGGGAACCCGAATTCATGAGGGTGCCCTCGCCTGCCGTGGCTATTCCGGACACCGCGGGGTCTTCCTCGCCGGTGTTGAGGACAGCCCTCACCGGCAGGTCGAAGGTCCGCGCAAAATCGAGGTCGCGCTGGTCGTGGGCGGGAACAGCCATGATGGCTCCGGTGCCGTAGTCAGCCAGCACGTAGTCTGCAGCCCAGACCGGCAGCTTTTCCCCGTTCAGGGGGTTAATGGCGTAACGGCCGGTGAAGACGCCTGTCTTCTCGCGTTCGGTGGACTGGCGTTCGATCTCGGACAGCCCCTTGACCTTGTCCAGGTATTCGTCCAAGGCAGCCGCGTGTTCCTCGGTGACCAGTTCCAGGGCCAGTGCCGCGTCGGCTGCAACAACGAAGAACGTTGCGCCGTAGAGGGTGTCCGGGCGAGTGGTGAAGACCGTAACGTCCTTGGCCGACTTGCCGCCGTCGGCCTCGATGACAAAGGTGACGTGGGCACCTTCGGAGCGCCCAATCCAGTTCCTCTGCATAGCCAGCACGCGCTCGGGCCAATGTCCGCGGAGCTGATCCATGTCGTCAAGCAGCCTGTCCGCGTATTCGGTGATCTTGAAGTACCACTGGTTCAGGGACTTCTTGGTGACCGCGGTTCCACAGCGCTCGCAGGCACCGTTGACTACCTGTTCGTTGGCCAGGACGGTCTGGTCCTTGGGGCACCAGTTGACCGGGTGGTTCTTGCGGTAGGCCAGGCCGCGCTCGTAGAAACGGTTGAAGAGCCACTGCGTCCAGCGGTAGTACTCCGGATCGGAGGTGTGCAGCCTTCGGGACCAGTCTGCGGAGATCGCATAGCGCTTGAACGACGCGGCCTGGGTCTCGATGTTCTTGTATGTCCACTCGCTCGGGTGGGCGTTGCGTTTGATCGCCGCATTTTCGGCGGGCAGGCCGAAGGAGTCCCAGCCGATCGGGTGCAGGACGTCATAGCCCTTCTGGCGGAGATAACGCGCGACGACGTCTCCCATAGCGAAGGCCTCGGCATGCCCCATGTGGAGGTCACCGGAAGGGTAGGGAAACATGTCCAGGACATAACGCCGCTCACGCGAGCCGTCGTCAACCGGCGTAAAGACCTTGAGGTCTTCCCAGACCTGCGGCCACTTCGCTTCCATAGTGGCGAAGCTGTAGCTGCCGTCACCGGGAGTTTCCGCTGCGCCTGCTGCCTGTGCTGTTCCGGTCTCTGTCTCCGGCTGAACGCTCACTGCTGCCCTCTTCTGTTCTTCCATGACGGTGTTGCCTCCTGCTGCGCTCCGGAAGAGCCCGGACACACAAAAGCCCCTCAACAGGGAGGGGCGGCCGCTCGGTGTTGATCTGGCACCGGGCGGCTAGCTAAGCAGGAGGATCGCATGCATAGAACTACTTTAGCCGCTCCATTCAGGAGGTAGCTAAAACGCCGTGGCGAACGCGAGTACAACCCCCGAAATTCGAGTACTCACGCGGGAAAATCGAGTACACATCCCAATTGTGCAAAAGCCGGAACAGGACCACCATGTGGAGGAAGGGCTGGGGGAAGACTGTCATCGGTCTCAGCTTGGGAGCCTGAAATGTATATTTGGTTGTCAAAGTCCAGCACTGACCCCACTCGACGCGGGGTTTAGCCGTGTTCGGCGCATTTGCGAGGTTAAGCCTTCAATTCCGGATCCTAGTTCTCGCGCTAGCGGCCGGAATCATCGCATTCGGGATAATCAACGTTCCCCGCATGGCCGTCGATGGCCTCCCCGAATTCGCCCCTGCCCACGTTGAAATCCAAACGGAGGCACTGGGCCTGTCCGCGCTTGAGGTAGAACAACTTATCACCGTACCGATGGAGGCCGACCTGCTTCACGGAGTGGCCTGGCTGGAGGAAATCCGGTCCAAGTCCGTTCCCGGCCTGTCCTCTATCGAGCTCGTCTTCCGTCCGGGCACAGACTTGATGCGTGCAAGGCAACTGGTGGCCGAACGCATGACCCAGGCGCATGCCTTGCCGAATGTGTCCTCTCCCCCGCTGATCATGCAGCCCCTGTCCTCCACCAGCCGGCTTCTGATGGTGCGGATGTCCTCCAAGGAGCTGTCCGGCATCGATATGTCGGTCCTGGCACGCTGGAAGATCAAGCCGAGGCTCCTTGGCGTCCAGGGCGTGGCCAACGTGTCCATCTGGGGCCAGCGTGAACAACAGCTCCAGGTGGAAGTCAACCCCAACACCTTGCGGGACAAGGGCCTAACCCTTGAGCAAATTGTCAAATCCACCGGCAATGCCGTCTGGGTCTCGCCCCTGAGCTTCCTGGAGGCATCGACGCCGGGCACCGGAGGCTTCATCGAGTCGAACAACCAGCGCCTCGGCATCCAGCACGTCCTGCCGATTAGCACCCCGCAGGAACTGGCGCAGGTGCACGTGGAGGAATCCGATCCATCTGTGAAGCTCGGCGACGTGGCCACCGTGAAGGAAGACCACCAGCCGCTCATCGGCGATGCCGTCATCGGGCAGGACCCGGGGCTCCTGCTGGTCATTGAGAAGTTCCCGAACGCCAATACCCTCCAGGTAACCAAGGATGTCGAAGCAGCGCTGAAGGATCTCGAACCGGGCCTGACCGGGGTCGAACTGGACACGTCGATCTATCGGCCGGCCTCCGCACTGCAGGAGACGGTGGACCGGCTTGGCCTCGCGCTCCTGGTTAGCCTCATCGTGCTGGTGGCCCTCTTCTGGCTCTTGTTCAGGTCCTGGCGTGCCGCCCTAGTGGCCTTCGTTTCACTGACGACGTCGGTGACCGCCGCCGTCCTGGTCCTTGAATTGCAGGGGGCGACGCTGAACGTCACAGTCCTGGTGGGTATCCTCCTCGCCGTGACGCTCATCGTGGGAGATATGGTCGAGGACGTCAACGCCCAGCTGCGCGGCTCGCCGGGACCAATAGGAGCTCAACAAAACGGAGACTTTAGGTCTTTCGTGGCAGCTACGGTCCGGTGGGTGCGCACGCCACTGCTCCTCGCCTCCCTCACCCTCGTCCTGGTCATGGTGCCTGTCCTGTTCGACGCAGGGATCAGTGTCAACTTCTTCAGTCCCCTCGTGTGGGCCATGGCCCTGGCACTTCTGGCAGCATTCGCCGTCGGGATTAGCGTGACGCCTGTCATGGCGCACTTGCTGCTGAAGCGTGACGCATTGCGGCAACCCCCATCCAGCCGCTACGAGAATGTCCGCCGCTACTATGGCCAGACCCTGGACCGTGGACGCCGGATGCTTCCCATCGGAGTGGCGGCGGTGGCGGTCGTCGGGCTCGCGGGCCTTCTGGCCGCGTCGCAACTGACTGGCAATCGCGCCGTCGTCCCAACGCTGCCGGACCGGACCCTCCTTGTCCAATGGGACGCCATGGCCGGGACCTCCACCTCCGAAGTGAGCAGGATCGCGGCAAGGGCCGCAGATGAGCTCCGCACCATCTCCGGCGTCACCAGGGTTGGCGGGCACGTGGGACGCGCCATCACTTCTGACCAGGTGGTCGGCAACAGCTCAGCGGAGCTTTGGGTCACCGTGGCCCAGAATGCCGATTACTCGCGGGTTGAGAGCGCGGTCCGGGAGATCGTCAATGGCTATCCCGGAATCGCCCATAACGTCCTCAACTACTCACAACAGCAAATCGGTGAAATTCGGTCTGGCATGGAGCCCGGCTTCGCGGTCCGCGTTTATGGTACGGAAATGACGGTCCTCCGTGAAAAGGCCGAGGAAGTCCGCAAGGCCTTGACCGGTATCCAGGGACTGAACTCTCCGCAGATCAAGTCCACCCCCCAGCTTCCTGTCCTGGAGGTTGAAGTGGATCTGGCCGCGGCCCAGAAGGCCGGCATCAAGCCTGGTGACGCCCGACGGGCAGCAGCAACCCTGGTCCAGGGTATCGTGGTGGGCAACCTTTTCGAGCAGCAAAAGGTTTTTGAGGTGGTTGTTCGGGGAACCTTTGATGTCAGGGACGACCTGACCAGCGTGCGCGAGCTGCTGCTGGACACCCCTACTGGCGGCCATGTGAGGCTCGGCGAAATCGCCACGGTCCGACTCGTGCCGAACGAAACAGTGATCACCCACAGTTCCACATTCAGGCACATAGACATCGTCGCGGATGTTAGCGGCCGCCCGCTTGGCGACGTGGAACGCGACATCCAAGCCGCGATCAAGACTGTGCAGTTCCCCGTGGAGTACCACGCCGAGATCCCCACGAAGTACGCCGACCTGCAGAACGCCGATCTGCTCGTCATGGGCATAGGGGTCACCGCACTCCTGGGCGTGCTGATCCTGCTGCAGACTGCGGTCCGCAATTGGAAGACCGCGTTGGCTGTCTTCCTCGGCCTCCCGGCAGCGCTGTCCGGCGGCTTCCTGGCAGCCTTCCTTGCGGGACACTCTGTGTCCTGGATATCGCTGACCGCACTGGCCGTCCTGCTGGCCATCACCGTCCGCAATACAGCGGTCTTCGCCGCAATCTGCGATCGTGGCTGGCGGGAGCATCCCGGCACCTCGCGCGCCAAGGTAGTCATGGCGGCCGCCAAGGAACGTATCGCTCCCGTACTCAAGGCCGCCGCCATTACCGCCGTGGTACTCATCCCGATTGCCCTCCTTGGCGGGGCGGCCGGCTCGGGTGTCGTGGCCCCGATGGCTCTCATCATCGTCTGTGGCCTGGTGACCACGACGCTGTTCGCTCTCCTGGTGGTTCCCCTGGTGCTGCTGTGGTTCGGTCCCGAGCATGGTCCGGAGGACTGGGAAGCGATCTCCCGTATGGATGTCCCTGCGACGCAGGAGAAGGTGGAAGTAAAATGACACGTCGTCCTTCGACCGGCCGCCAAGTGGTGGCCGGTGCGGCCAGTTCCCTCTGGCTGGTGCTCGGATTGTTCTTCGTATCGGGCTGCAGCCAGACGTCGTCGGTCGCATCCTCGCCGTCATCCGTGGACCAGCCCGCCAAAGTCGAAAAGAACGCCTCGACCGGAATTGCCAAGATCACGCTCTCTGAAAAGGCCATCAGCCGCCTGGACCTCAAGACCGCGACGGTCCAGCCCGGATCGGGCGGGACTACGATCACCCTGCCCTACGAGGCTCTTCTCTATGACGCTCACGGGGCAACGTGGGTCTACACGAATCCCGAGCCACGGGTCTACCAACGGCACCCGGTCGCTGTGACACGCGTTGAAGGCGCCACGGTTCTCGCTTCCGCCGGGCCGCCAGTGGGAACCGTGATCGTGACCACCGCAGCTGCCGAGCTCTTCGGCGCCGAATTCGACACGGCACACTGACATGCGCCGCCTTGTTGCCGCCAGCTTGAGGTTCCGCTCGATCATCCTGGCGCTCGCAGCTGTACTCATGGTGGTCGGCAGCGGTCAGCTAAGCACGGCATCCGTGGACGTGTTCCCGGAGTTCGCTCCGCCGCGCATCGAAGTCCAGACGGCTTGCCTGGGGCTGACCGCCTCCGAGGTCGAACAGCTGGTCACCGTGCCGTTGGAAGAGGCATTCAACGGCGTGGATGGCCTGACCGAGCTGCGATCCAAGTCGGTCTCGCAGCTGTCCTCCGTCCTCCTGCTCTTCAAGCCGGGTACGGATCTGCTGACCGCGAGACAGCTTGTATCGGAGAGAATGGCAACGGTCATCCCGACGTTGCCCACGTGGGCGGCCCCTCCGATAATGCTGCAGCCGTTGTCCTCGACCAGCCGGGTGATGAAGATCGGGCTGTCATCCGAGTCACGGTCCCTCATCGAAATGTCCATGATTACCTACTGGAATATCCGGGCGCACCTGCTTCGTGTGCCCGGAGTAGCCAACGTGGCCATCTGGGGTGAACGGATCCAGATGCTCACGGTCCAGTCGGATCCGGAGCGGATGAAGGCTCACAACGTCAGCCTGGAATCGGTCATGACTGCGACGTCGGAAGCGCTCGACTCCGGGCTCCTCCAATACACACCCGGTTCGCTCACTGGGACCGGTGGGGCCTTGGAGACCGGCAACCAGTCCCTTGGCATCCGACATGTCCAAGCCATCACGAGCCCGGCAGACCTGGCGCAGATCCCGGTGGGGCAAGGGCCGGACGGTGCACTGAAGCTCGGGGACGTGGCAAATGTCGTCGAGGACCACCAGCAACTGATCGGTGACGCCGTGATCGACGGCGGCCCCGGACTCATGCTGATCGTGGAGAAGCTGCCCTGGGGAAACACCTTGGAAGTCACGCGTGGCGTCGAGGAAGTGCTCCAGCAGATTCAGCCTGGCCTGAGCGACATCAAGGTGGATACAACCCTGTTCCGGCCGGCCACGTTCATCGAGCAGTCCATCCATAATCTCAGCCTGGCGCTCCTCTTTGGATGCCTCCTGGTCATCATGGTGCTCAGCCTCTTCCTGTTCCAGTGGCGGACGGCCTTTGTCAGCGTGGTGGCCATCCCGTTGTCCCTCCTGGCCGCAGGTCTTGTCCTGTACTGGACAGGAGGCACGGTCAACACCATGGTGCTGGCCGGACTGGTCATTGCGGTTGGTGTCGTCGTCGATGACGCCATCATCGACGTCGAAAATATCGTCCGGCGACTCCGTAAACACCGGGCGGAAGGTGACGGCTCCATGACGGCACGGGTGGTGGTGGATGCCTGCGTCGAAGTCCGCGGCCCTATCGTGTATGCGACGCTCATCATCATCGCCGCGACGGTACCCATCTTCTTCCTGGATGGCCTCACCGGCGCCTTCTTCCGGCCCCTGGCCATTTCCTACACCCTGGCCGTGCTGGCCTCGATGGTCGTCGCCCTCACGGTGACACCAGCGCTCGCCTACATCTTCCTGCGCCACGCACCACTGGAAGACAAGGATCCGCCGGTGGTCCGGGTGCTGAAGCGTTGGTACCACAAGGTGCTCCAGCCCGCCGTCAAGCGTCCCGTTCCGGGCTATGCGGCCGTAGGCGTGCTGGCCGTAGCAGGCATCGTGACCGCACCGCTGCTGGGGCAGTCCCTGCTCCCGGACTTCAAGGAACGCGACTTCCTGATGCACTGGGTCACCCAACCGGGTACATCCAACGGGGAGGAGGTCAGGATCAGCCAAGCCGCGTGCAATGAGCTAATGACCATCCCTGGCGTCCGTAACTGCGGCGCGCACATCGGCCAGGCCCTGGTCGCCGACGAAGTGGTAGGCGTGAACTTCGGTGAAAACTGGATCAGCGTCGACCCGGCAGTGGACTACGACAAGACACTGGCCTCCGTCCAGGAAGTGGTGGAAGGCTATCCGGGCATCTACCGCGATGTGCAGACGTACCTCAAGGAACGTATCCGCGAAGTCCTGACAGGTACCAGCTACGCGGTCGTCGTCCGTGTCTTCGGTGACGACCTGATCGAACTACGGACACAAGCCGAGAAGGTCAAGAAAGTCCTAGGCGAGGTACCGGGCACACTTGGCGCCAAGGTGTCCCTCCAAGTGGACGTACCGCAGATCGATGTCGAGGTGGACCTGGCCAAGGCCAGCCAGTACGGGGTCAAGCCAGGCGACGTCCGCCGCGCCGCGGCCACCATGGTGGCGGGCGAGGAAGCTGGCGACGTCTTCCGCGACGGCAAAGCCTACGACGTGCAGGTTTGGAGTGCTCCGGCCATCCGCACCAGCGTTACGAGCATTGAAAACCTTCCGATCGACACACCGTCCGGCCAACAGATTCGCATCGGGGACGTGGCTTCGGTGCAGGTCAAACCGACGCCGAACGTTATTGAGCGGACAGGTGGTTCCCGCCGGATCGACGTCAGCGCCAACGTCAAGCAAGGCGACCTTGCCGCCGTCGTCGACAAACTCAACGCCGGACTCGCGACGGTTAAGTTCCCCACGGGCTACCACGCAGAAGTGCTTGGCGAGTACGTCGAACGCCAGGCGGCGTCCCAGCGGCTGTTGATATTCGCCGGCGCAGCGGTGGTTGTGATCTTCCTGCTCCTGCAAGCCGCATTCCGTAGCTGGCGCTTGGCGACGCTCATCATGCTGACACTCCCGGTGGCACTGGTGGGAGGCATCCTGGCGGCGCTGCTGGGCGGCGGCGTCCTATCCCTCGGATCGTTGGTGGGCTTCCTCACAGTGATGGGTATCGCTGCCCGCAACGGCATCCTGCTGATCAACCACTGCCAGTATTTGGAGGACCACGAGGGCGAGAAGTTCGGGCGTGAGCTCGTCATGCGGGGCGCGGCAGAACGTCTCTCACCAATCCTGATGACCACGTTGGCAACAGGCCTCGCCCTGGTCCCCCTCGTGGTTATGGGTAGCCTCCCTGGCCACGAGATCGAGCACCCCATGGCCGTAGTGATTCTCGGCGGCCTGGTGACGTCCACCCTCGTCAACCTGTTCGTCGTTCCCTCGCTATACCTGCGGTTCGCCAAGCCAAAGGACCGCGGCAACCGAGGCAAGACGGAGCCGGTGCCGGTCGCGGCGGGCTGATTGATTGGAAAGAGAGGCATCAAACGAAGGTGCCCGGGTTCGTGAACTTTCACGGACCCGGGCACCTTCTTTATGGAGTCAACTTCTGATGCATCAGCGCACGTCCTGGTCAACCCAGTCCATCGCCTTGGTGACGGCCTTCTTCCAGAGCCGCAACTGCCGCTCCTGCTCCGCCGGGTCAAGCTGGGGTTCCCAGCGCTTGTCCTCACCCCAGTTGGCACTGAGCTCGCCAAGGTCCTTCCAGAAGCCGACCGCGAGGCCGGCTGCGTAAGCGGCGCCCAGTGCCGTGGTCTCCACGACCTTGGGGCGAACCACCGGGACGCCGAGGATGTCGGCCTGGAACTGCATGAGGGCCTCGTTGGCTACCATGCCGCCGTCGACCTTGAGCTCGGTCAGGGGGACCCCCGAGTCCGCGTTAACGGCGTCCAGCACCTCACGGGTCTGGAACGCGGTGGCTTCCAGGGCCGCCCTGGCAATATGGCCCCTGTTGGCGAACCGGGTCAGCCCAACGATGGCACCCCGTGCATCAGACCTCCAATACGGCGCGAAGAGTCCGGAGAACGCCGGCACAATGTATACCCCGCCACTGTCGTCCACGGATTTCGCGAGTTCCTCTACCTCTGGCGCCGACTTGATCATGCCCAGGTTGTCCCGCAGCCACTGGATGAGTGAACCCGTGACGGCGATCGATCCCTCCAGGGCATAGTGCGGCTTGTCGTCGCCGAGCTTGTAGCCCAGGGTGGTCAGCAGCCCATTCTTGGAATGGACGATCTCCTCCCCTGTGTTGAAGATCAGGAAGCAGCCCGTGCCATAGGTGTTCTTGGCCTCGCCCGGCTGGAAGGCCGCCTGGCCGAACGTAGCGGCCTGTTGGTCGCCGAGGATGCCTGCCACGGGAACTTCGCGCAGCAACTGGGAGGTGTGGACTTGCCCGTAAACCTCAGAGGACGATTTGATGCTGGGCATCATCGAGGCCGGAACGCCGAAGGCATCAAGGATGTCCTGGTCCCATTGCAGGGTGTCAAGGTCCATGAACATGGTCCGCGAGGCATTGGTCACGTCGGTGACGTGCACACCGCCGTCGGTACCGCCCGTCAGGTTCCACAGCACCCAGGCGTCTGTGTTGCCGAACAGCAGGTCCCCGGCTTCAGCGCGCTCGCGGGCTCCGTCCACGTTGTCCAGGATCCACTTGATCTTGGTTCCGGAGAAGTAGGTTGCCAGGGGCAGGCCAACCTTTTGCTTGAATCGCTCCGGTCCGCCGTCACGGGCCAGCTCATCCACGATGGGCTGGGTGCGGGTGTCCTGCCAGACGATGGCGTTGTAGACGGGCTCGCCGGTGTTCTTGTCCCACACCACCGCGGTTTCGCGCTGGTTGGTGATGCCGACGGCGGCAATATCGTGGCGGGTCAGGTTCGCCTTGGACAGCGCCGAGCCGACGACCTCCCGCGTGTTGTCCCAGATTTCCTTCGGGTTGTGTTCAACCCAGCCCGCCTGCGGGAAAATCTGCTCATGCTCCATCTGGCCGCTGGAAACGATGTTTCCGGCGTGGTCAAACACGATAGCCCGGGAGCTGGTAGTTCCCTGGTCGATGGCGATTACGTATTGCGACATTTCTTGACGTCCTTGTCCTGGTTCATTGCTGGGTGTCTGGTTCATTGAAGGGTGTCTTGGTTTTGCTGGATGAATATTCCTAAGGCCGCTTTCGGCCTCGCGGCCGGCCGATCAGGTTGCCGCCGTCGCGATGATCGGAAGGTAGCGGGCCGCAATGCCGGCCACAATACCGCCGACGAGTGGCCCCACCACCGGGACCCAGGAGTAGCCCCAGTCGCTTGACCCCTTGCCCTTGATCGGCAGGATGGCGTGGGCGATGCGGGGACCAAGGTCACGTGCGGGGTTGATGGCATAGCCCGTTGGTCCGCCGAGCGAGACGCCGATGCCGACGACCAGGAGCGCAACTGCCAGGGGGCCAAGCCCCGACGGGGTTCCGCCAAAGGTGAGGATGACGAACACGAGGACGAAGGTGCCAATGATCTCGGTCACAAGGTTCCAGGGGGCCGAGCGGATAGCTGGTCCCGTTGAGAACACACCCAGCTTGTTTGCTTCCATCGGTTCGGCGTCGAAGTGCTGCTTGTGCGCCAGCCATGCCAGGACGGCGCCCAGGAAGGCACCGGCCATTTCGCCGCCCAGGTAGGTGAAGGTCGAAGCGGGGTCGATGGGGACGCCCGGGGCGTACTCGGCCCTGCCAAACATGAGCAGCCCGATCGTGACTGCGGGATTAAGGTGCGCACCGGACCGGGCGGCCACGAAGACGCCGGCGAAGACGGCAATCCCCCACCCCCACGTCACCATCAGGAAGCCACCGCTGTTTCCCTTGGTGCCTTTGAGCGCGACGTTGGCCACGACGCCGCAACCCAGCAGGGTCAGCATCATGGTTCCGAATAATTCGGAAAGGAAAACAATTCCAAGAGACATCTTTGACTCCTCTATTTTTAGTTGTCTGCCCTCGTGTTTGAGGGCAATTGGTGGCCGGATCCATCGGCGCCGGCCACCGCCACGTAGTTCAGGATGCTCAAGCCACCAGGCTGGGCACCTTGACTCCGTGGAGGCGTTCCAGGACTTCCACGGCGTGCCTGACCTCGGCTTGCCGTGTTTCCTGGTCCCAGCCGAGGTGCCCGGCGAGTTCTTCCGCCACCTCGTTCAAAAGCTCGCCCGTCACAAGGCCCCGGAAGGCCAGGGACGTGCGACGGATGAGTACGTCTACCAAATGTCCGATCTGCTCATGGGCGGCCATGAAAGCGAGCTCGCGGACACTGAGTTCGTGCGTGGAATGCAGCAGGCGGTCGGTGCCGGCGTTCAGGTACGAGATCACTTCCTCGGCGCGTGTTCCGTAACGGGTCAGCAGCCCTGCTACCCGTTCGGCGTCGAGTCCCGGTGCTATATGCCGTTTGATCCATTCCTGGATTCCCTCTTCGGTCTCCGGGAAGCCTGCGCCCCCGCCGATGGCGAGCTTCGCCGTCGAAAGCCGCCGTTCCATCCCCAGTTCGGCGAGGACGTCGTTGCTGAGATGCTCTGCCAGGGCCCGGAACGTAGTCCACTTCCCGCCCACCAGTGAAAGCACGACGCCGGTGCTGCCGCCGGCGCTCGCAGGACGCTCGCTCCGTTCGATCCGGTAATCGCGGGATACGAATCCCGGCTGCGTGGCGTCGTGCCTTGGCAGCGGACGCACTCCCGAGAAGCTGTAGACGATCTGGTCGCGCTGCACGTGGATGGAGGGGAAGACGTGCCCAACGAGATCGAAGAAGTAATCGATCTCCTCCTCGGTGCAGACGGCGTCCTCAGCCATATCGGCGTCAACGTCTGTGGTGCCTACAAGAACGCGGTCCCCCATCGGGTAGACCAGGACGATCCGGCCGTCGGTGTGCTCGAAGAAGATCTCGCGGCCATTGCACGCTTCCAGCAGTTCGGGATGGTCCAGCACGACGTGTGAACCCTTGGTGCCGCCCATGAAGCGGGAGGGACTCCCCATGGCCGCGTTCGTCAGGTCCACCCAGGCACCGGTCGTGTTCACGATGACGTCGGCGGCGAAGGAGAATTCCTCGCCGGTCAGCTCATCGCGCAGCCGCACGCCGTCGTCGTCCATGGACACCAGCGAGACGTAATTGCTGGCCCTTGCGGTTCCGGCGGAAAGGCCGCCTTGGAGGTTTCCGGTCAGGCCGGCCTTTTCGCCGTCCTGCAGGACATCCAGGGTGAGCCGCTCTGGATTATGGACGGAGGCGTCGAAGTAGGTTGCGGTGTATTTGATGCCGGGATGCAGGCGGGGCAGTTCCGCCAGGGCCTTGTCCCGTCCGCGGAACTGATGGCGCGGGACGCTCCCGCCGTCACGGGAGAAGAAGTCGTAGATGCTGAGGCCCAGTTTGATCAGGAACGCCCCGCGCTCCTTCGGCTTGCCCTGCTTGTGGGTCAGGAAACGGCCCGGCGCCGAGAGGATCCCGGAGAACGTGCTGAAGATGGGGATGGTGGTCTGCAGCGGCTTCACGTAGTGGGGGGCGATCCGCAGGAGCCTGTTCCGCTCCACCACCGACTCCTGCACAAGGCGGAACTCACCGTTCTCGAGGTAGCGGATGCCGCCGTGAATCATGTGGGAGGAAGCACCGCTTGCCCCCTGGCAATAGTCGCCGCGTTCCACGAGTGCAACATCGACTCCCTGCAGGGCCAGGTCCCTGAACGTACCGACGCCGTTGATACCGCCGCCGATCACTAATACCTGGGCGCGGGGCCTCTGTCGTAGGGCCGCGGCCGCAGCACGCGGCATGGGTGTGGTCCTGGAATTCTTGTTGGTTCCCAAAACAGCTCCTTTGGGCTGGGTCTGTGAGCTGCGCCATGCGCTGCACCTTTCTCCACTAATCTTTAGAAGACTGGAAAATGGAGTCAAGCCAAATGCACAGACGTGCAGATAGGAGGAAGCGTGCCGCGCTCCCGCCATTCCGATGCCCTTCGGGCAGCACAGATGTATTACCTGCAGGACCTGACGATGGATGCCATTGCCCGGGAACTGCGAACCTCGCGCTCCACGGTCTCCCGGCTGCTGTCCTCGGCCAGGGACACAGGCCTCGTGCAGATCCAGATCCGCAGCCCTCTGGATACCGGGCCGGAGCTGGAGGGAACGATCCGTGAGCAATACGGTGTGGACGTGCACGTTGTGCCGGTCCTGGACACCCTGAACGAAGCCGAGACCCTGGACCGGGTGGCCATGCAGGCAGCCCGTACGATCGGCCCGCTGGTGGACTCCAATGCCATCATCGGCATCGCTTGGGGCGCCACCCTCAGCGCCGTGAGCCGCCACCTGACCCGAAAGATCACCCATGACAGCATCGTCGTGCAACTGAACGGTGCGGGCAATATGCAAACCACAGGAATTACCTACGCCAGCGACATCATGCGCCGTTTCGGAAACGCATATGGGGCCCGCGTGGAACAATTTCCCGTTCCTGCCTTCTTTGACCATGCTTCCACCAAGACGGCTATGTGGAATGAGCGCAGCGTGCAGCGAATCCTCGAAGTCCAGGCGCGAATGAGCATCGCCATCTTCGGCGTGGGCTCGGTGGACTCGGACTATCCCAGCCATGTCTACGCCGGTGGTTACCTGGACGAGAGCGACCTGAACCTGCTGGCCGGATCCGATGTTGTGGGCGACGTTGCAACGGTCTTCTTCCGCGCTGACGGGTCCTCCGACGGCATCACCTTGAACGAACGTTCCACCGGGCCCAGCCATGAACAGCTGCGCCAGGTCCGGCGCCGCATTTGTGTGGTGTCCGGCGCCTCGAAGATTGAAGGACTGCGCGGGGCACTGGCTGCACGCCTCGCCACTGACCTGATCCTGGACGAGGCAACGGCCCGTCGGCTGGTGAGTTTCGGCGGTTAGTGCGTCTTACTGGGTCCTCCTGAAGGATTTGCGGGACGAGTAGGTAAAGTCTTTGCTATGAAACCCTCGCCCCGGATCAGTCTCAACAACGGTGTCCTGATCGACCAGCTGGGCTTTGGGCTCTACAAGGTTCCGCCGGGCGAGGCCGCAACACTCGTCAACATCGCCCTTGGCGAGGGCTACCGGCACTTCGATACGGCGGCGATGTACGGCAACGAAAGCGGAGTAGGCCGTGCCATTGGCGGCGCCGTGCGCCACACGAATGGTGTTCTCGAGACCGGAGGGTCCGGAGAGGCCATGCACTGGCTCGATCGGGAAGATGTGTTCATCACCACCAAGGTGTGGAACGACGACCAGGGCTACGATGCCACCCTCAAGGCATTCGATGCCTCAATGGTCAACCTGGGCCTGGAATACATCGATCTTTACCTGATCCACTGGCCCTGCCCGGCGCGCGGACTCTTCCTGGAAACGTATAAAGCCATGGAAACCCTCTATCGGGAGGGCAAAGTCCGCGCGATCGGCGTCTGCAACTTCCAACCCGGGCATCTGGAGGCCCTGATGGAGTACGCGGAGGTGGTTCCTGCCGTCAACCAGATCGAGCTCCACCCCTGGCTGCAGCAGTCGCGACTGCGCACCCTTCACGAACAGCTCAGAATCCGAACCGAAGCATGGAGCCCCCTGGGCAGGGGGCAGGTCCTGGAGGACCCCGGCATAAAGGACCTGGCAGCCAAATACCATCGAACACCAGCGCAGATAGTCATCCGCTGGCACATCCAGCTGGGAAACATAGTCATTCCCAAGGCCAGTTCGGCGCCCCGGATCCGGGAAAACTTCAACGTCTTCAATTTTGAACTGGATGCCGAGGACATGGACGGCCTGTCAACTCTTGAACGCCACCACCGCACGGGCTCGCACCCGGACAACGTAAATTAGGATCCGCAGCATGGAACAAGTGGACACGGCGCACTCGCCCGAGCCCGCAGGGAGCCCCGGCAGCTTCTTCAGCCCGGCACTGGCGGGACGCATCCACGCCTCGGACATCGATCTGGACGGCAGTAACGTTGCCTACTGGGCCTATGAGCCGGTCGAGCAAACCCTGGACACCAGAACCATCCTGGTCATCCACGGCTTCAGGGGTGACCATCATGGCCTGCTCCGCGTCGTCGACCACCTGCCCGAGATGCGCATCATCATGCCGGACCTGCCGGGCTTCGGCAGTTCCGAAGCGTTCGTCGGGGACGAACACTCCGTGGAGCGCTATGGCAGCTTCATCAGCAGTTTCATGGAAGCGCTCGGGCTTGGAACTGACACTGTGCTGCTCGGTCATTCCTTCGGATCCATCATCGCCAGCCATTTTGCCGCGGCACATCCCGGCGCCATTTACCCGCTGGTCCTGGTCAATCCAATCGCAGGCCCGGCGCTGGAGGGCACCAAGGGACTCATGACCAAGTTGGCCGTCCTGTACTACCAGCTGTCCGCGCGGCTCCCCCAGCGCATCGGACTGGCGGTCCTGCGCAACCGGCTCATCGTGCGCATCATGAGTGTGTCGATGGCGAAGACGCGGGACAGGCACCTGCGAAGGTTTATCCACGGCCAGCACGATGCCTATTTCAGCGCGTTCGCTGACCGGGAAAGCCTCTTGGAGTCCTTCCGGGCATCCGTATCCGCGAATGCTGCTGAGGTGGCCCCGAAGCTGACGCTTCCTGTACTGCTGATTGCCGGCGAAAAGGATGAAATTGCCACCCTGCCGGACCAGCGCAAGCTGCTGGAGCAGCTGCCGGACGGGACCTTGCAGGTGATCCCCGGCGTCGGGCATCTCATCCACTATGAAACGCCCGCCCCGGCCGCAGACTCCATTCGCAGCTTCCTGAAGGACCATCCAGCGTGAAAATTGTCATCGATGCCCGCTTCACCAAGACGGACCACCACGATGGGATCAGCCGCTATGGGGCGAGCCTGATAGCAGCCACCGCCAAAATTGCCGACGTAACCATGCTCGTCTCGGACCGGAAGCAGCTCGCGCTGCTTCCGGATGTTCCCTACGAGCTGATCAGCAGTCCGTTGTCGCCGCTGGAGCTGTTCGTGGCGCGCAAGGTGAACAAGCTCAGGCCTGACGTAGTGGTCTCTCCCATGCAAACGATGGGCACCTGGGGCCGCAACTACGCACTGATCCTGACCCTGCATGACCTCATCTACTACGAGCACACCGCCCCGCCGGGCTTCCTGCCGGCGCCGGTCCGCCTCTTGTGGAGGCTCTATCACAAGGCCTACTGGCCACAGCGAATGCTGCTGGACAGGGCCGATGTCGTGGCGACCATCAGCCATACCACCAAAGCACTGATTGCGAAGTATCGCCTTACCAGGCGGCCTGTCCGGATCGTGGGAAACGCGCCGCAGCCAGGACAACTGCCGCGGGATCCCGAGGCCGGGGCGGACAGGACGCTCGTCTACATGGGCTCCTTCATGGAGTACAAGAACGTGGAAACCATGATCCGCGGCATGGCTTCGCTAGACGGCTATACCCTGCACCTGCTCAGCCGAATCTCGCCGGCGCGCAGGGTTGAGCTGGAGGCGATGGTGCCGGCCGGGGCCAAGGTGGAGTTCCACAACGGCGTCACGGATGTGGAATATGAGGCCCTGCTCAACCGCGCGACCGCCCTCGTCAGCCTTTCACGAGCCGAGGGTTACGGCCTGCCCCTCGTGGAGGCTATGGCCCTGGGGACTCCCGTTATTGCCAGCGACATACCGATCTTCCGCGAAGTGGGTGCCGACGCCGCGAGTTTCGTCGATCCTGACTCGCCTGCCGAGTTCGCCGCGGCCGTCACCGCCCTCGATGACCCTGCCCATTGGGCAGCATGCTCGCGCCGTTCCGTGGAGCGCGCAGCGGAATTCAGTTGGGAGCATTCTGCGGCCCAGCTTCTCGCCGCGGCCGAAGAAGCCGTCGCACTTCGCAGCCGACGGCGCTGATGAGGACGTCGACAACCTAAAGGACGTCGACGCCGTCGAGCCGCAGTTGCACTGGCCCTGCCGTCCGCCTCGCGGCGGTCGCGGCCTTGACGGCGCGCATGGTGCGTGTGGCTTCGGCCGCACGGGCGTACGGGATGAACAGAAGGGTGCGGCTTTCCGTCCCGCCGCCGGAAGCGGCAGTCCCGGGATCGCCTCCTCCGCCTGGTTTTGCGGCAAATGACTGCATCATGGGGGCTGGTCCGACGGAGCGAAGGCCAAGGCCGGCGAGGGCTGCGGTGAAGTGCTCAACGTCGGCCCTGTGGCCGGTGATTGAGGCGATCCGCACTGCGGGGGGCAGCTGTAGTTCCTGCCGAAGGGCCAGTTCCCGCGCGGCGAAGCCCGGGGTGTCCCAGCGGACCAGCGCGCCGGTGGCGGGCTGATCGTCGGCGGTAACCACCACCAGGCCTCCTTCCGGGGCCGGGCGCACGAGGGCGGCCGCATTGAACCACCGGCGGACGGTGTCCTCGCCCGCCCGCAGGTTCTCCCGGCGGAGCAGCGAGTTGCCGTCCAGCAGCAGGGCCGCTGCGTAACCGCCGTCGGCCACGGGTTCCGCACCAACCGTTGCCACAACGAGGGCTTTGGCGTCGCTCACGGCGGCCTTAACGTGGTCACCTGAGGACGTCACAACTGTCCTGCCGGGGAAGGCCCTTCCCAGCTCCTCTGCTGTGCGGAGCACGCCCGCCGCGCCCCGGCGCAGCCGACCTGCCCCACAGTGGCTGCAGCGCCATTCGGGTGCCGGCGTGGAGCACCACCTGCACTGCGGAATCGATGCGGGCTTCAGGTTGGAGGGGTTCAGATTGGAGGAGTTCGGTCCGGAGACAGCCAGCGGCCCCTGGCAGTGGTTGCAGCGGGCGGCCTCGCGGCAGTTTTCGCACACCAATGACGGAGCGTAGCCGGCACGGGCAACCTGGACCAGGACGGGGCCGCGTTCCAGGCCTTCCTGGGCAGCGCGCCATGCCGCCCCGGGCAGCCTCGCCATGCGCGCCAAGGGATCGCGTTCCTGTTCAAAGGAGTCCGCCGTGTTGACGACCCTCGGCACCCTGGAACGGACGGTGGGACGTTCTGCCACCACCGGCACGGCCCAACCGCTCTCCACGAGCCGCTGAACCTCAGTGCTTCGGCTGTGACCGGCCAGGAGGCAAGCGGCACCATCCTGCTCGGCGCGGAGGAGGAGCACTTCGCGGCTATGGACGTAGGGGGCCCTCTGGTCGATATGCAGGTCATCCCCGTCATCCCAGCAGGCAACAAGTCCGAGGTCCACAACAGGGGCAAAGGCTGCCGAACGGGTGCCGACAGCGACCCTTGCCGTTCCCTCCAGCAGCCGCAGGAAGCTCCGGTACCGCGGGGTCGGTCCGTCCTCTGCGGTGAGCCGGGCGACGTCGGACTCCGGAAGCACATCGGTGAGGGCCTTTTCCATGCGGTCCAGGTCGCGGTAGTCCGGGACGACGACGACGGCGCCGCGGCCTGAAGCGCGCACCGCCGCCACCGCTGTGGCGATCAGGGCAGGCCACCCCTCCGGTCCATAGCCCCGGAGGGCCGTCAGAGCGGCGCGGGGCGATCCTCCCGAGGACAGGTGCTGAAGGTAGGAGCGGCCATTGGTGAGACTGTCCCAGGATGAGAAGGCGCCAGGGTTTGTCTCGGGAGCGTCCGTAGGGGCGTCCTTGGGAGTATCCGTGGGGGCGTCCTTGGGAGTATCCGTGGGGGCGTCCTTGGCGAGAAACTCCTTCTCCAGCCGGGCTACCCGCGGCGGGACTGCCGCCCTAAGGACATCGCTCAGCGTTCCCGCGTACCGGGCCGCGACCCGACGGGACAGCTCGAGCACCCCGGGACTGAGGACCTGTACCGGAGACACCACTTTGTACAGCGGGGCAAGTGCGTGGTCGCCCGTGGATTCAGGCAGCCGCTCAAGGATGAAGCCGCCAAGCTCCTGCCCGTTGAAGCGGACTTTGACGCGAGCTCCCGGAAGAGCGGTTTCTGCAAGATCCGCGGGAACGCTGTAGTCGAAGGGCCGGTCCAAATGGGGCAGCGGCGACTCCACCACCACAGAGGCCACGGGGTTGACGGCTGCAAGCCTGGGTCCGGAACGGCCTTGGGCAGGCGCCGGAAATCCCTGGAGCAGCGAAGGCTGAACGGCAGGGTCCATGGCAGCCATGGGAACGTGGTCGGGAAGCCTAGGCGTTGAAGAATTCCTTCAGCTCATCCACCCGGTCCAGACGCTCCCAGGTGAAGTCGGGCTCGTCGCGGCCGAAGTGTCCGTGTGCCGCCGTCTTGGTGTAGATGGGCCGCTTCAGGTCCAGGGCGTCGATGATGGCGCGGGGACGGAGATCGAAAATCTCCGAGATGGCGTCGCTGATCCTGGCCGGGTCCACTGTTTCGGTACCGAACGTCTCAACGTAAGTGCCGACGGGACGTGCCTGGCCAATGGCGTAGGCGATCTGGATCTCCGCACGCTTGGCCAGTCCTGCCGCCACCACATTCTTGGCCACCCAGCGCATGGCATAGGCCGCCGAACGGTCCACCTTGGACGGGTCCTTGCCGGAGAACGCGCCGCCCCCGTGGCGGGAGAAGCCGCCGTAGGTGTCAACAATAATCTTGCGGCCCGTCAGGCCCGCATCGCCTACCGGTCCGCCGATGACAAAGGCGCCGGCTGGATTGAGGATGTTCCTCGTGCGGGAGATGTCCAGGTTCGATGCGGCGAGGACGGGATCGATCACGTGGCTTGCGAGGTCGGCCCGGAGTTGTTCCAGGAGCGTGCCTTCGGCGTGCTGGCTTGAAATGACGACCGTTTCGACGGAGACGGGGCGATCCCCGTCATAGCCCACCGTTACCTGGGTCTTTCCGTCGGGGCGGAGGTAGGCCAGCTCGCCGCTCTTGCGCACCTCGGTAAGGCGCTCGGACAGCCTGTGGGCCAGCCAGATGGGAGTAGGCATGTACGACGCCGTTTCATCGCTGGCGTAACCGAACATGATGCCCTGGTCTCCGGCGCCCTGGAGGTCGTAGTCGTCTTCCTGGCGGCCTTCGCGGGCCTCGAGGGAGTTGAAGACGCCGCCGGCGATGTCATTGGACTGCTGGCCGATGGAGACCGACACTCCACAACGGGCGCCGTCGAATCCGTTGGCCGAAGAATCATAGCCGATGCCGAGGATGGTTTCGCGGACGATCTGCGGGATCTCCACATAGGCATCGGTGGTGACTTCGCCTGCAACATGGACCAGGCCGGTGGTGGCCATGGTTTCCACGGCAACACGCGATTCGGGGTCTTCGGCAAGGAGGGCGTCGAGGATCGCATCGCTGATCTGGTCGCAGATCTTGTCGGGATGCCCTTCGGTTACCGACTCTGAGGTAAAGAGCCGGAGCTTTGAATGGGCCCCGGGGGCTTCAGCATGGTGCAGCGGTAAAGTCACTCGACTACCTTACTGGTTGGTGGACCGGCAACTGGCGGCATATGTCCCTCTGCTAAGGAAACGATTGCGTTTGCCGGTCAGGCGGAAGGGGAAACTCAGGTGGCAGGAGACACACGATTCAGTTCGGCAGCCACGCGCTCGATGACTGCGGCGGCAACATCGGCCTTAGAGCCGGTTGCCGGCTGCGGCGTATCGCCGCGCTGGGACAGGATGACCACGGAATTGTCCTCCTGTCCGAACACCCGGCCCACGCCGACATGGTTCACCACGAGCAGGTCGCAGCCCTTGCGCCGGAGCTTGTCCATTGCATGTTGGAGGACGTCGCCGTCGTCGTCGCCGGTTTCGGCCGCAAAACCGACGATCAGCTGCCCGCCTCCGCCCGAGTCCCGCACTTCCACGAGCTCATGCAGGATGTCGGGATTGCGGACCAGGTGAACCACCGGGGCGTCCTCGCCGTCGCGCTTTTTGATTTTGGTGTCCGAAACTTGCGCCGGGCGGAAGTCCGCCACGGCCGCCGCCATGATCACGACGTCGGAATCGACTGCCGCTTTCAGCGCGGCATCACGAAGTTCCAGGGCTGATTCAACCCTCACAAGCTCGACTCCAGCAGGCGGTTCGACGTCCATATGCGCCGCAAGGAACCTCACGGTGGCGCCGGCCTCGAGCGCCGCTGCAGCCAGCGCGGCCCCCTGCTTTCCTGAGGATCTGTTGCCCAGGAACCGGACGGGGTCGAGGGCTTCCCGCGTGCCGCCAGCCGAAATGGTCACAATCCTGCCGGCCAGGGGTGTTTCGGAGGAGGTGTTGCCGGCCAACACATCGGCCACACCGGTGATACTTTCGTTGCTGTCCACAACGCCCTCGGCCAAATCCGCAAGGGCAAGCGCGGCCTCGAAGATCGCCTCCGGTTCCGGGAGTCGACCTGGGCCGGAATCGGCTCCTGTCAACCGGCCGACGGCCGGCTCAAGGACCGTGGCTCCACGGCTCCTCAATGTTTCGACGTTGGCGCATGTTGCGGGGTGCTGCCACATTTCGCTGTGCATAGCCGGAGCAAAGAGGACCGGGCCGTGTGCCATCAGCAGTGTGTTGGTCAGCAGATCGTTGGCCTGGCCGGTGGCAGCCTTCGCCAGGAGGTCCGCTGTGGCGGGGGCTACGACGATAAGATCCGCTTCGTGCCCAAGCCTCACATGGTTGACTTTGTCGACGTCGTCGAAGACGTTGTTGGTCACCGGGTTACCCGACAGGGCCTCCCATGTGGCTATGCCCACAAACCGGGTGGCCGCCTCCGTGGGGATGACGGTCACTTTATGACCGGCTTCAGTAAAAAGCCGGAGGAGCGATGCAACCTTGTAGGCTGCGATCCCTCCCCCGACTCCGAGCACTATGCGCACGTGACCTCCGTCAACAGGCGGGTTGCTTATTCTGCAGGTTCAATCGGCGTGGAAACAAGCAGGCCCTCGTTGATCTCGCGCAGGGCGATCGACAGGGACTTTTCGTTCAGCTTGGTGTCTACCAGGGGGCCAACGTACTCGAAGAGGCCTTCGTGCAGCTGTGCGTAGTAGGCGTTGATCTGGCGCGCACGCTTGGCGCCGAAGATCACCAGGCCGTACTTCGAATCGGCTGCCTCAAGCAGCGAGTCGATCGGCGGGTTGATGATGCCTTCAAGGTTCGTGGACACGAAATCTCCAAATTCTAGCGGGCCGACGTTTCCGGCGCTTGGCGCTGGTGCGGGGTAAGCCCCATGAGTGAAACAAGCTCGTCCGCTGCCCGTTGGACGTCATCATTGATGACTGTATGGTCAAACTCCGGTTCAGCGGCAAGTTCCAGTTTAGCGGTTTCCAGCCTGCGCTGCTGTTCCTCAGGGGTTTCCGTGCCTCGGCCCACCAGTCGACGGACCATTTCCTCCCAGCTGGGAGGGGCAAGGAAGACGAACTGCGCATCCGGAACGGCCGCTTTCACCTGCCTGGCCCCCTGGAGGTCGATTTCGAGGAGCACCGAGCGGCCCTCCTCAATGGCGGCTTCAACAGTGCTGCGCAGCGTACCGTATCGGTTGCGTCCATGGACTACAGCCCACTCCAGGAACTCGCCCTGTTCGATGAGGGTGTCGAACTCGTCGATGGACTTGAAGAAGTAGTGGACGCCGTCCTCCTCCCCTGGGCGCGGCGGGCGTGTGGTTGCCGACACGGAGAGCCAGACTTCGGGATAGTTGTCCCTGATGTAGGTGGATACCGTTCCCTTGCCCACAGCGGTGGGACCTGCAAGGACTGTCAGTCCCGGTTTCGTGCTCACGTATTCCTTAGGGGAAGTGCGTACAACTGTTTACTTTTCGTCAATAAAATCTACCAGCGCCCGGGCCTGGTGAATTCCCAGGCCGCGGACCCGGCGAGAGGCCGCTATCCCGACGTCGGCCATGATGGCCGCCGCGCGGACCGGCCCGATGCCGGGCAATGCCTCCAGCAGTTCCACGACACGCATTCGGGCAATCGCTTCCTCCGCATGGGCCCGCTCCAGGAGGTCGGCAATGCTTAGTTGGCCGCTCTTCAGCTGCTCCTTCGCAGTTGCCCGTATGGCCCGGGCCTTGGCTGCCTTGATAAGGGCTTCAGCGCGTTCCTCTGGAGTCAGGGCCTTTAGGCTCACGGATCTATCCCCCTGCCGCCGGATCGGGCCGCCTGGGCATGCTTGCCTGGGCGCGTACCGGACTGATTGGACTGATCCCGAACCTACCTGTACGAAGTGACGGAAATCAATGTTCGGGACGTATCAGCCGACGGACTCAGCTGTCAACCAGGCCGGTCAGCGTCTCTTTCGTCGCCGACCGCAGGGCAACGGCGTCGGGACCGGCGGCGAGGATGCCTCGGCTCGAGGTACCAAGAACCAGCGGATATGCCTCGCCAAACGTGCGGCGCAGGTCAGCCGGGTTAGCGCCTTGGGCCCCAAGGCCCGGCGCGAGCACCGGCCCGCGGACCGCGTTCAGGTCGATGTCAAGGTCCTGTAAAGCCGAACCAATGGTTGCACCCACCACGAGCCCCACCGAACCCATGGCTCCGTCATAGCGTTGATTCTCGACGGCGGCGGCCGCCGCGATACGGCGCGCCACCGAATCCGTTCCGCCGACGTGCTGGACCGACTGGCCTTCGGGATTCGACGTGAGGGCCAGGACAAACACTCCCCGGCCGTTTTCGGCAGCAAGGTCAAGGGCCGGACGCAGGGATTCGAAGCCCAGGTAAGGACTGAGGGTCACGGAATCGGCGGCGAGGGAGGAGCCGTCCCACAGCCATGCGTCCGCATAGGCCGCCATCGTGGATCCGATGTCGCCGCGCTTGGCGTCGGCAATGGTCAGGACCCCTGCGTCGGCGGCGGCGGCCAGGGTGCGTTCCAAGACAGCCATTCCGGCCGAGCCATGGCGCTCGTAGAGTGCCACCTGTGGCTTGACCGCGGCAGCGAGGTCGGCCACCGCCTCAACAACGGTGAGTGAGAACCGCTCCAGCCCGGCGACGTCGTCGTTCAGGCGCCAGTCCGCCAGCAGGCCGGGATGCGGGTCGATGCCCACGCAGAGGGGACCCTTCGACGCCATGGCCGCGGCAAGCCGGGAACCAAACGGTTCCCGGACTGCCGGTCCTTCCGAAATGCCCGGAGCAGATGGCTCAGACGCCGTTGGCTCAGGCATGGACGGTGTCCTTGGCTGCCTGTGCCTCGGCGGAAGCCGTCAGCGCCGCGGCGTGCTCCTGCAGGCTCGTGACCGACCACGCGTAGGTGCGCTGGGCCTCGATCGCCTGGACGGCGGCGTTGAATTCCGCCACCGTGGTGATGCAGGGGATGCCGATGGACGTTGCTGCTGCACGCAGTTCGTAGCCGTCACTGCGTGCCTCGCCGCCGGAGGGGGTGTTGAAGACCATGTCGATCTCACCGGCAACCACCATGTCGGCGATGGTGCCTTCGCCCTCGGCGCTGCTGCCTTCAGCGACCTTCCGGACTGGTGTTGCCTGGATGCCATTGCGGCGCAGGACGTCGGCGGTGCCTCCGGTGGAGACGATCTCGAAGCCGAGGTCCGAGAGCCGCTTGACGCCCATGATCACCGAGCGCTTGTCGCGGTTGGCCACGGAGACGAAGATCTTGCCTTCAGTGGGCAGTGCATTGTTCGCCGCGGCCTGGCTCTTGGCGAAGGCTGTGTCGAAGTGCTTGTCGATGCCCATGACCTCGCCGGTGGAGCGCATTTCAGGTCCAAGCAGGGAGTCGACGACCTTGCCTTCGAGGGTCCGGAACCTGCTGAACGGCAGCACGGCCTCCTTCACGGCGACGGGCGCGTCAAGCGGCAGCGTAGAGCCGTCGCCGGTCTCCGGCAGCATCTTGTAGGCACTGCGGAGCTGGTTGATGGTGATGCCGGTGCCGATGAGCGCGGCAGCCTTGGCCATTTGCACGCCTGTGGCCTTCGACACGAACGGAACCGTGCGGGAGGCACGGGGGTTGGCTTCGAGGACGTACAGGACGTCGGATGCCAGGGCGAACTGGATGTTGATGAGGCCGCGAACGCCCACCCCTTCGGCAATGGCGCGCGTGGCGGTGCGAACACGCTCGATCACATTCTTGCCGAGGGTGATGGGAGGCAGGACGCAGGCGGAGTCACCGGAGTGAATGCCGGCTTCCTCGATGTGCTCCATGATTCCGCCGAGGTACATGTCGTTGCCGTCGAAAAGGGCGTCGACGTCGATTTCGACGGCGTCCTCCAGGAAGCGGTCGATCAGCACCGGATGGTCCGGCGTGATCTCCGTGGCGTTGGCGATATAGCGGGACAGATTGGCCTCGTCGTAGACGATCTCCATGCCGCGGCCGCCCAGGACGTACGACGGGCGGACCAGCACCGGGTAGCCGATTTCGTCCGCGATCTTCTTGGCGTCCTCGAAGGAGACTGCGGTGCCGTTCTTCGGGGAGGTCAGGCCGGCCTCGTCGAGCACCCGGGCAAACGCGCCGCGGTGTTCGGCGAGGTCGATGGCCTCCGGAGACGTGCCGAGGATCGGGACGCCGGCGTCGGCGAGCTGCTGGGCAAGCTTGAGCGGCGTCTGGCCGCCGAGCTGCACGAAGACGCCCATGACGCCGCCGGTGCGTTCCTCGGCCGCAATGACCTCCAGGACGTCCTCGAGCGTCAGGGGTTCGAAGTACAGGCGGGTTGAGACGTCGTAGTCCGTCGAGACGGTCTCCGGGTTGCAGTTGACCATGACGGTCTCGTACCCGGCCTTGCGCAGGGCCATGGAGGCATGCACGCAGGAGTAGTCGAACTCGATGCCTTGGCCGATACGGTTGGGTCCGGAGCCGAGGATGATGACGGAGGGCTTGGCGTGCAGGCCAACCTCGTCTTCCTCGTCGTAAGCAGAGTAGTGGTAGGGGGTGTACGCGGCAAATTCGGCGGCGCAGGTGTCCACCGTCTTGTAGACAGGACGGATGCCCAGTGCCTGGCGAACACCGCGGACGACTGCCTCGGGGTTGTGCGTCAGGGCACCGATCTGCTCGTCCGAGAAGCCGTGGCGCTTCGCATTGCGCAGCATGGGCTCGCCCAGGACTCCAGCCTTGCGGATTTCCTGCGAGGTCTCGTTGAGCAGCTGGAGCTGGTCCAGGAACCAGGGATCGATCTTGGTAGCTTCGTAGAGCTCCTCGACCGTAGCTCCGCCGAGGAGGGCACGCTGCACCTGGTACAGCCGTTCGATGGTGGGGCGCTTGGCCTTTTCAACGAGCTCGGGGACTTCCCATTCGGGAACCGGGCTGAAGTCCAGCTGCGAGCCCTTCTGCTCCAGGGACCGGAGGGCTTTCTGGAGCGCCTCGGTGAAGTTGCGGCCCATGGCCATGGCCTCGCCGACGGACTTCATGGTGGTGGTCAGCGTTGGGTCTGCGGCCGGGAACTTCTCGAAGGCGAAGCGCGGAACCTTGACCACAACGTAGTCGAGGGTCGGCTCGAACGACGCCGGGGTCTTCTGGGTGATGTCGTTGGGGATCTCGTCCAGCGTGTAGCCCAAGGAGAGCTTCGTGGCGATCTTGGCGATGGCGAAGCCGGTGGCCTTGGAGGCCAGCGCCGAGGAACGCGAAACGCGGGGGTTCATTTCGATGACGACAACGCGACCAGTGTCCGGATGGATCGCGAACTGGATGTTGCAGCCGCCCGTGTCCACCCCGACTTCACGGATGACGGCGATCGCGACGTCGCGCAGCTTCTGGTATTCGCGGTCAGTCAGCGTCAGCGCCGGTGCCACAGTGATGGAGTCACCGGTGTGCACGCCAACGGGGTCGAAGTTCTCGATGGAGCAGACAACAACGACGTTGTCGTTCTTGTCGCGCATCATCTCGAGCTCGTATTCCTTCCAGCCAAGGATGCTCTCTTCAAGCAGGACCTCGGTGGTGGGGCTGTACTGCAGGCCCTGGCCCACGATGCGGCGAAGGTCGTCCTCGTTGTAGGCAAGGCCGGAACCGAGGCCGCCCATGGTGAACGAGGGACGGACCACCATCGGATAACCGAGGTCCTTGGCCGCCTCGAAGGCCTCATCCATAGAGTGGATAATGTGGCTGCGGGCGGATTCGGCGCCGCAGCGCTCCACGACGCCCTTGAACTTTTCCCGGTCCTCGCCGAGCTCAATGGCGGCAATGTTGGCCCCGATGAGTTCGACGTTGTACTTCTCCAGGACCCCGTTCTTGTCCAGGGCGATGGCCGTATTGAGGGCCGTCTGGCCACCCAGGGTGGGCAGCACGGCGTCGGGACGCTCCTTGGCGATGATCTTTTCGACCACTTCCGGGGTGATCGGCTCAACGTACGTGGCGTCGGCGAATTCCGGGTCGGTCATGATCGTGGCCGGGTTGGAGTTGACGAGGATGACCCGCAGGCCTTCCTCCTTCAGCACCCGCAGCGCCTGCGTGCCGGAATAGTCGAATTCGGCGGCCTGGCCGATGACGATCGGGCCGGATCCAATGACGAGGACGCTCTTGAGGTCTGTACGTTTCGGCATTACTTCTTGTCCTCAGTCTCGTTGTCAGTTTTCTGCGGTTCGGCCGGATTGTGGACGGCATCGACAGGCTCCTTCGAGAGCCCGGCGGTCCTGCCGTCGCGGGTGCCTTCCATTAGTTCAATGAACCGGTCAAACAGGTAGGCGGCGTCGTGCGGGCCCGCTGCGGCCTCGGGGTGGTACTGGACCGAGAACGCCGGGATGTCCAGGCAGGCGAGGCCTTCTACGACGTCGTCGTTCAGGCTCACGTGGCTGACCTCCACGCGGCCGAAGCGTTCCTCCGGGGCAACGGTGGCACCGTTCATCGGGGCGTCGACGGCGAAGCCGTGGTTCTGCGAGGTGATCTCGACCTTGCCGGTGCGGCGGTCCATGACGGGCTGGTTGATACCCCGGTGGCCGTACTTCAGCTTGTAGGTTCCAAAGCCGAGGGCCCGGCCCAGGATCTGGTTGCCGAAGCAGATGCCGAAGTAGGGCATCTTCTCGTCCAGGACGGACCTGAGCAGCTTTACCTGCGCGTCGGCGGTGGCGGGGTCGCCGGGGCCATTGGACATAAAGAAGCCGTCCGGGTTCACCGCTTTGACGTCTTCCAGGGTTGCCGTCGCCGGGAGGACATGTACGCGCACGCCACGCTCGGCGAAGCGGACGGGCGTCATGGCCTTGATGCCGAGGTCGATCGCGGCGATCGTGAGCCTGGCCTCCCCGTCCCAGCCGTGGTCCGCCGGTTCAACGACGTACGCTTCGTCGATGCTGACTTCCTCGGCAAGGCGTGCCCCTTCCATCGGAGCGCTGGCCAGGACGGCGTCGAGGAGTTCCTTGTCCGTGGCTGCGGCGGCATCGCCGGAGAAGATGCCGGCACGCATGGTCTTGTTCTCGCGCAGGTGGCGCGTGATGGCGCGGGTGTCCACACCTTGGATGCCGACGATGCCCTGCTCCACCAGTTCGTCGTCGAGGCTGCGTTCGGAGCGCCAGTTGGAGGGGCGGCGTGCCGCGTCGCGGACAATGTAGCCGGCCACCCAGATGCGGCGGGATTCGGCGTCGTCGCTGTTCACACCGGTGTTGCCAATGTGCGGGGCGGTCTGCACCACCAGCTGGCGAGCGTAGGAGGGGTCCGTGATGGTCTCCTGGTAGCCCGTCATGCCGGTGGCAAACACGGCCTCGCCCAAGGCTGTGCCCGTGGCGCCGTAGCTGCGGCCACGGAACATGCGTCCGTCTTCGAGGACCAGCACGGCCGGGGCGGAAGCTGACTTGCTTCCTGCTGCACTGGATGTTGTCACTGAGTTACTGTCCGTCACTGTGTTACTTTCCACTATCGGCGTCGGCCTGAGGGGCTGCGGAGATCAATTCTTGGAGTGCTTCGAGGAGGGGCTGTTTGTCAGCGCCCCGGCGGGTTCTGAAGCCGGTGTCGAGTTCGCGGCTGCCCAAGGTCCAGCTCACAACCACGAGTCCGTCCTTTTCGACGAACTTGCCGGTTATGCCGCTGTCCTGGCGGGAGCCGGAAAGGGATTGGCGGGGTATGAACAACGGCCCTGCACCTGTGCGGTCGAACAGGACCCCTTCGGCGTGGACGCTGACTTCAGCATTGGTGCGGACGCCCAGGCCTTGGGCCGCAATGCGGTCCAGCCAGTCACCGGCCGTTGTGGTGGCGACATACTGTCCGTCAACGACGGCGGTGGCCGGGGTCAGCTTCGCCGGTACCTCGGGGAGGCTTCCGACGTCGGACTGCCTCTTCAGGCGGCTGCGCCAGCCGAGCGCCACGAGGGCGAAGGCCACCGCGATGATGGACAGGACTGCGAGTCCCGGAACGATTTTGTCCATCAGTTCCCGCTTGCCCTGGTATTGCCATTGCCGGCGGTTCCCGGGTAGCGGTAAGGCGTGTTGAGCTGGCCGTCCAGCACCGTGGGGTGGCCCTTGAAAAATGTGGCGACGACCGTACCCGGAAGTTCCTTGCCCTTGAAGGGTGAGTTTCGGCCCATGGTGGCCATTTTATGGGGATCGACGGTCCAGCGCGCAGCCGGGTCCACGAGAATGAGGTTGGCAGGCTCTCCCGCCTCGAGCGGGCGTCCCTGGTCCGTCAGGCGGCCGATAGCCGCCGGCGAGGTGGACGTCACCCTCGCGAAGTCTGCCCAGGTCATGAGGCCGGTTTCGACCATGGTTTCCTGGACCACGGAGAGGGCCGTTTCCAGTCCGGTCATGCCCATTGCCGCCTGTGCCCACTCACATTCCTTGTGTTCGCTCGGGTGCGGAGCGTGGTCGGTTCCGACGACGTCGATGGTGCCGTCCGCGAGGCCCGCACGCAGTGCCTGCACGTCATCGTTGGTGCGCAGCGGCGGGTTGACCTTGAACACGGGGTCATAGCTGCGGACGAGTTCGTCAGTGAGCAGCAGGTGATGGGGCGTGACTTCGGCGGTGACATTGATGCCGCGCTCCTTGGCCCAGCGAATGATCTCTACCGAACCTGCCGTGGACACGTGGCACACGTGTAGGCGGGAGCCGACATGCTGGGCCAGGAGGACGTCGCGGGCGATGATGCTCTCTTCGGCGACGGCGGGCCAACCGGTGAGTCCGAGGACGGCGGACACCGCGCCTTCATTCATCTGGGCTCCGGCGGTGAGGCGGGGCTCCTGCGCATGCTGGGCGACGACGCCGTCGAACGCCTTCACGTACTCGAGGGCACGGCGCATGAGCACGGGGTCGTGGACACAGATCCCGTCGTCGGAGAACATCCGAACCTGGGCCCGGGAATCGGCCATCGCTCCGAGTTCGGCCAGCTGTTCGCCGGCGAGGCCTACCGTAACGGCTCCAACCGGGCGGACGTCCACCCAGCCAGAGGCGCGGCCGAGGCTGTGCACCTGTTCGACGACGCCTGCGGTGTCGGCAACAGGGTTGCTGTTCGCCATGGCGTGGACGGCGGTGAAGCCTCCCAGCGCCGCGGCACGGGTCCCGGTTTCCACGGTTTCGGCGTCCTCGCGACCCGGCTCCCGGAGGTGTGTATGCACATCCACCATGCCCGGCAGCGCCACAAGGCCGGCGGCCTCAATGACCGTGGCGTCGTCGGCTGAGAGGCCCGTACCGCGCTCGGCGATGCTGCCGTCCCGGATCAGGAGGTCTTCAGCCTCTCCGCCAAGGATCGCCGCACCGCGGATCAGGTAGGTTCCGTTGGTGGCGGTCATCAGTTGCTCTCCTTGTTGGAATGGGCAGTGGTGGATCGGGCAGTGTTGGAAGGGGCTGCATTTGAAGGGGCTGGGCCCGAAGTTGGGGCTGCTTCGCGGGTATCTCCGGACAGCAGCAGGTACAGGGCAGCCATGCGGACGGAGACGCCGTTCCGGACCTGGGCCAGGACGGTGGACCGCGGCGAGTCCGCCGCCGCGGACGATATCTCGAGCCCGCGGTTCATGGGACCCGGATGCATGATGATGGTGTCCTTGAGGCCGAGGTCGTCCAGGGCGCGAAGGCGGGCGTCATCGAAGCCCCAGCGTCGGGAGTACTCCCGGGTGGACGGGAAGAACGAGGCGTTCATTCGCTCGCCTTGGACGCGGAGCATCATCATGGCGTCTACGCCGTCCTCGAGGGTTTCGTCCAAGTTATAGCTGACCTTGCAGGGCCAGTGTTCGACGCCGATGGGCAGCAGGGTGGGCGGCGCAACCAGGGTAACTTCGGCTCCGAGGGTGCGCAGGAGCCACACATTGGAGCGGGCAACACGCGAGTGCAGCACATCCCCGACGATCGCGACCCGCATTCCCCTAAGATCCGCGCCCGTTGACGCTGTTCCTTTCAGGGTGGACCAATGCCGCCGCATCGTAAAGGCGTCAAGGAGTGCCTGGGTGGGATGTTCGTGGGTTCCGTCGCCCGCGTTGACCACAGCGGCGTCAATCCAGTCTGTGGCCGCCAGGCGGTGTGGGGCACCGGAGGCCCAATGGCGAATGACGACGGCGTCCGCCCCCATGGCGGCGAGGGTCTGGGCGGTGTCCTTAAGTGATTCGCCCTTGGAAACCGATGAGCCCTTGGCGGCGAAGTTGATGACGTCGGCAGAGAGACGCTTTGCCGCTGCTTCGAAAGAAATGCGGGTCCGGGTGGAGTCCTCGAAGAAGAGGTTCACTACCGTGCGGCCGCGCAGTGCGGGGAGCTTCTTCACCTCGCGATCGCCCACGGCCGACATTTCTTCGGCAGTATCGAGGATGCGGATCGCGTTGTGGGAGCTGAGGTCTTCAGTGGAGAGGAGATGCTTCACGCGCCGGCCTCGATCACGACTTCGTTGACGGGCTTGCCGTCCACCGTGTCAGTTTCCTCCAGGTGTACACGGACCTTCTCGACTGAGGACGTCGGCAGGTTCTTTCCTACGTGGTCCGCCCGAATGGGAAGTTCGCGGTGTCCGCGGTCCACCAGGACGGCAAGGCGGACGATCCGGGGTCGACCGAGGTCCGTGATGGCGTCCAGGGCGGCCCTGATGGTGCGCCCGGAGTAGAGCACGTCATCGATGAGGACAACCACTTTGTTGTCGATACCGGACAGGGGAAGCCGTGTGTGGTGTGGGGGCCGGGTGGGCTGGCGGGAAAGATCGTCCCGAAACATGGTGACGTCCAATTGGCCCACGACGGTGGCGGCGTCGACAGTAGGATCGGCTGCGGCGATCTTCTTTGCGAGCCTTACGGCCAGCGGATAGCCGCGCCGGGGAATGCCCAGGAGGACCAGGTCCTTGGAGCCCTTGTTGGCTTCGAGAATCTCGTGGGCGATACGAGTGAGTGCACGGTCAATGTCCGCCTGGTTGAGGACAACCCTGGACGGAACCTGTGCTGCAGTGACTTCAGTCATCGCTCGTCTCCCCTTTCCCCGCCTCACGGGACGGAATTAAAAAAGGAACATTGCCCCTCAAAACTACCACACGGGCAACGCCTGTAAGCCCGCCCCAAGTCGGAGCAGCAGGCGTTCCAGCTCACACCGCGCGGCGTCGAAGACACAGCGGACGACGACGGTCGTGGCGCCTTGGTTGCCTGGCAGTTGCAGCCGTAGGCTCGGACGTATGACGAGCAACGGCCCTTGGCGCGACACGGGACGGCAGGAAAACCGCGCACCCTACGTCGAGGCGGGCACGAACCCCACCTGGATCGGCCACGTCGACCCGCATGATTATCGTCCGGCACCTGGAAATACCGCCGGATCCGTACGGCCGATCTTCCGGGCATCGCCGCCACCTTCCCGTGGCGCCACCCGCGGCGCATTACTGCCCCTACTCCTGGGCGGTGGCGGGCTGGCCCTGCTGAGCCTCGTTGTGGTGGTGCCATTCCTGCTAAGCAATACGGGCGTGGCGGGCTTCACGGTTGGCTTCGTGGCTTCCCTCGTGCCGCTTTCCGCGGTGCTCCTCACCGTCTATTTCATTGACCGTTGGGAACCTGAGCCCACGCGGCTCCTCATTTTCGCCTTCACCTGGGGAGCGGCAGTCTCGATTGCCGTTACCCTGCTGATCCAGCCCTTGTTCGCCGTGGTGGCTCCGCGAACCAGCGAGGCCGAGTTCCGGTTCTTCATGGCCACAGTGCAAGCGCCCATAGCGGAAGAGTTCGCCAAGGCGCTGGGGCTGCTCTTGCTGCTGCTGGCCACACGGCGGTATTTCGACGGGCCGGTGGACGGTGTGGTGTTCGCTTTCACCATTGCCGGCGGCTTCGCCTTTACCGAGAACATCCTGTACTTCGGCAGTGAAATCGCCAACTCGAGAAATCCGGGCGGAGACTTCATCCAGGTCTTTATCCTCCGCGGGATCATGTCGCCCTTCGCGCACGCCATCTTCACGGGTACTACCGGACTCATCATGGGCTTCGCCGCCCGGCGCTGGCATTCCGGGCAGTCGATCCTGGCCTTCTTTGTCGGACTGATTCCGGCGATGATCCTGCACAATCGCTGGAACAGCATGGGCGAGGATTTCTTCGCCCAGTACCTGGGAGTCCAGGTGCCCATTTTCCTCCTCGCCGTAGTGGCGATTGGGCTGCTTCGCTTCGCCGAGCGGAAGCTGACCAGGCAGCGGCTGCTGGAGTATGCGCACGCCGGATGGTTCACACCACTTGAAGTGGACATGCTGGCGACCCCGCAGGGCCGAAGGTCCGCAGTGCAGTGGGCACGACAGCGCGGCAGGGAACGGCAGATGAAAGCCTTTGTCCGGGCAGCCACGGACCTTGCCCTGACTCGCCAGCGGATCCTCAGCGGCCGTGATGTCCAGCGGCACCAGGAGGACGAGATGAGGCAACTGGCCCACATCCTGCCGCTCCGCAACGCCGTCGCGTCTTAAGCAGCGGGTCTTAAGCAGCGAATGCTCCGTGACTGCCTTGTGGAACATCTAACGGCAGTTACGGAGCAATCGACGTTTGAAACAGTCGGAAGGGCTGAACAATCAGGCCAACAGGGACGGCTTCAACTTCTGGAGCCGGCCGAGCAGGCCGTTGATGAAGGCCGGGGATTCGTCGGTGGAGAGCGTCTTCGCAAGGGAAACCGCTTCGCTCACCGCCACGTTATCAGGAACGTCGTCGTTGTACAGCAGTTCCCAGGTGCCGATCCGGAGGATGATCCGGTCCACTGATGGCATACGATCCAGGGTCCAGCCCTGGGCGTACGTCTGCAGGAACTCGTCGATCGTGGCCTGCTTGGACACCACGCCCTCCACGATATCCACCGTGTAGGGATTGATGACCTGGTCAGTCTTTTCGCGCCGCGCCTTCAGGACCTCGAAAGCAGAGGCGGAGCGCTGCTCCGCCTCGAAGAGCACGTCGAGGGCCCTGTTGCGGGCTTTGCCTCGTGCGCTCACTAGTCGTTGACCCGGCCCAGGTAGCTGCCGTCGCGGGTGTCAACCTTGACCTTGGTGCCCTGTTCCACGAAGAGCGGAACCTGGATCTCGTAGCCGGTTTCCAGGGTGGCGGGCTTGGTGCCTGCGGAGGAGCGGTCGCCCTGCAGGCCCGGCTCCGTGTAGGTGATCTCCAGCACGACGCTCGGGGGAAGCTCGATGTAGAGGGGTGTTCCTTCGTGGATGGCGATGTTGACCATCTGGTTCTCAAGCATGAAGTTGGTGGCATCGCCGACGGTGGCGCCCGAAACGTGGATCTGGTCGTAGTCCTGGGTGTCCATGAAGACGAAGTCGCTGCCGTCCTGGTACAGGTACTGGTAGTCGCGGCGGTCCACAGTGGCGGTCTCGATCTTCAGGCCGGCGTTGAAGGTCTTGTCGACCACCTTGCCGGACATCACGTTGCGCATCTTGGTGCGGACGAACGCTCCACCCTTGCCTGGCTTGACGTGCTGGAACTCGATGACGTTCCAAAGCTGGCCCTCAAGTTTCAGGACAGTACCGTTCTTAATATCGTTTGTGGTTGCCACGCGTATCCTCTTTGGTTTCTCTCACCGGCTATGCCAGGGGGCACGCCAAATGGCCCGCCTGCCTGTGTTTGTCAAAAATCCAAGAACCATTCTACCGGCAAAGCAAGGCAGCATTTGGCGGGAGGCTCAGGAAGCCAGTTCCAGCACATCCCGTGCCCGCTGCAGGGCCAGGGTCGAGGAGTAAATGAGCGACGCATCGGCGGCTGTCGCCACACGCAGGTCGAGGGCCTTGGAGAACGATTCCGCAGCCGCCGCGGCGTTGCCGCTGACGTAGTGCGTGCGTCCGAGGTACTGGTGGACCACGGCCTCACGATCCGTGCCTTGCACCTCATTGAGGAGCTGTCTAAAAAGCTGCACCGAACGGTCAAAACGGTTGGTGGCCCGGTGCATCTCGGCCTCGAAGATCCGCAGCCGGAAGGACTCCGGGTCACGGTAGCGGGCCTCGGCGAGCAGCTCTGCAGCATCGGCGGTGCGGCCACGAAGCAGGAGGACCATGACGCGGTCGGCGGCGTCCTCGGACTCGGCCAGCGCCTCCTGGACCGCCTCTTCGTTCACAATCTGGGGCAGCAGGGTCTCGGGGTTCACCCGGACACCGGGAAAATCGGCCGTGGGCCAGTCGCTGATGCCGCCGGCAATGCTTGTCATCATGATGCGATCTCCTGGTAGGCGGCAAAGAGCAGGGATGTATCGGGGACATCGAGAATGCCAGGCTTTCCAATGCCGTCAAGGACCACGAAGCGCAGCAGGTCGCCACGGGACTTCTTATCCCGGCGCATCCCGTCAAGGAGTCCCTGCCAGCGGTCCTTGCGGTAGGTCACGGGAAGCCCAAGGCTTTCGAGGATGGAGCGGTGGCGGTCGGCGTCGACGTCGGATAGCCTGCCAACGCTGCGGGCCAGCTCCGCGGCAAACATCATGCCTACGGACACAGCGGCGCCGTGGCGCCAGGAGTACCGTTCGACAAGTTCGATCGCGTGGCCCAGCGTGTGGCCGTAGTTCAGGATCTCGCGCAGCCCGGATTCCTTGAGGTCCTCCGAGACGACCCTGGCCTTGACCGCTATGGCGCGCTCAATGAGTTCCCGGAGTCCTGGCGAAGCGGCATCGGCAACAGCGGCCGGGTCGCGTTCCACGAGTTCGAGGATGACGGGATCGGCGATAAAGCCGCACTTGACCACTTCGGCCATGCCGGAAATGAGCTCATTCTTCGGCAGGGTCTGAAGCGTATCGAGGTCGGCCAGGACGGCCCCGGGAGGGTGGAACGCGCCCACGAGGTTCTTGCCCTCGGCAGTGTTGATCCCTGTCTTCCCTCCGACAGAGGCGTCCACCATGCCAAGCAGGCTTGTGGGCATGTGGATGACCTTGACGCCGCGAAGCCACGTCGCGGCTACGAAGCCGGCGAGATCGGTGACTGCGCCGCCGCCGACCGCCACAATGGCGTCTGAACGCGTGAAATCGTTCTGGCCAAGGACCTGCCAGCAGAAGGCGGCCACCTGGATGTGCTTGCCCTCTTCGGCGTCGGGAATTTCCGCGGTGAGGGCGGTAAAGCCTGCCGCTTCCAGCTCGTCGCGGACGGCATCCCCGGTCAGTCGAAGGGCTCGAGGATGGATGACGAGGACGCGCTTAACCCGCTCTCCCAGCTGGCCGGGAAGGGCCCCCAGCAGCCCGTGTCCCACCACGACGTCGTAGTTCTCACCGGGTGACTGGCCGGTTACCTTGATCACGGTTTCGGAGGCGTTCACTGTTCAACTTCCTGTTTCAAGGCCGCGAAGTTCCGCAGCTTGTCCTCCAGTCGGAGGCAGATTTCGGTGACACTGCCCTGGCGGACGTCCAAGGTGATGTCGGCGAGTCGTTCGTAGACGGGACGGCGCGTGGCGAAGAGGGCTTCCCAGCGCTCCATGGCGTCACCGGCCAGCAGCGGACGGCCCGTGTTGCGGGCGATCCGGTCAGCCACTGTCGGGGCATCGCCTTCCAGGTAGACAACAGTGCAGCGTTCCAGCAGCTGTTGCGTACCGGAGTCAAGGACTGCGCCGCCGCCAAGGGAAATGACCGCGCCGCTGCCGGCCGAATCCTCCACCGCGCTGGCGACTGTCCTCGCTTCGATTTCCCTGAAGGCGTGCTCGCCGCGTCCGGCAAAAATATCGGCGATCGTTCCATGGTTTTCGACAATGACGATGTCGGTGTCGATAAACGGCACACCCAAGTGCGCGGCGAGCTGTTGCCCGATCGCGGATTTGCCGACGGCCATGGGTCCGATCAGCGCGATGGCTCGTCGATGGCGGCCTTCAATGGTGTTGCCGTGCGACACTAGCGGCCGACCGAGTCCAGCGATGCCGGGATGCTTTCCAGGTAGCTGCGCAGGTTCCGGGCGGTCTCAGCCACGGAATCGCCACCGAACTTCTCGGTTACTGCCTCGGCCAGGACCAGGGCGACCATGGCCTCCGCAACTACTCCCGCGGCGGGCACGGCACAGACATCAGAACGCTGGTGGTGGGCCTTGGCCGCCTCCCCGGTGCTGACGTCGATAGTCTTGAGGGCGCGAGGAACGGTGGCGATCGGTTTCATGGCAGCGCGCACGCGCAGGACATCGCCGATACTCATGCCACCTTCAACACCACCCGCGCGGTTGCTCTGCCGGATGATCCTGCCGTGGTCGTCCTTTACGATTTCATCGTGGGCGGCTGATCCCCGGCGCGCTGCCGTTTGGAACCCGTCGCCGACTTCGACGCCCTTGATGGCCTGGATACCCATGAGGGCGGCTGCCAGCCTGGAGTCGAGCCTGCGGTCCCAGTGCACGTAGCTGCCAAGTCCCGGCGGGAGCCCGTAGGCGAGGACTTCCACCACGCCGCCAAGGGTTTCGCCTTCCTTGTGTGCGGCATCCACTTCGGCAACCATGGCGTTGGATGTGTCGCGATCGAAGCAGCGGAGGGGATCGACGTCGAGGGCTATGACGTCTTCCGGCAGGGGCAGGGGGCGGCCCTCGGGCACGGCCACGCTGGCAATGGAAACAGTGTGGCTGACCAGCTCGATGCCCAAGTGCTTGAGGAACTGGGCGGCAACAGTGCCCAGGGCCACACGGGTTGCCGTTTCCCGGGCGCTGGCACGCTCGAGGACCGGCCGGGCCTCCGGGAAGCCGTATTTCTGCATCCCGGTGAAGTCGGCGTGTCCCGGCCGGGGCCGGGTCAGCGGCGCGTTGCGCGCCTGGTCAGCAAGGAGTTCCGGCTCGACAGGGTCGGCAGACATGATCTGCTCCCACTTGGGCCACTCGGTATTGCCCACCTGGATCGCGACTGGGCCGCCCTGGGTGATGCCGTGGCGTACGCCGCCGAGGATGGTGACCTCGTCCTGTTCGAACTTCATCCTGGCGCCGCGGCCATAGCCAAGGCGACGCCGGGCCAGGGCGTCACGAATCTGTCCACTTGTGAGCTCTACTCCAGCGGGGACGCCTTCAATAATTCCGACCAGGGCCGGACCATGGGATTCACCCGCAGTCAACCAACGCAACATAAGATCCATCCTGCCATGTAAGGCGGTTACAAGACCCGTCGGGGCAGCCCGACTGAGTCGCACATCACATCTATGACTTCGGGCGTGACATCCCGGTCCAGCCCGGAAAACAGCCGGACCTGCCCGACCGCTTGGTAGAGGAGCATCTCCAGTCCGGGAACAACCACTCCCCCACGTTCCTGCCAGGCTGTCGCTATCCGGCTGGGCCAGGGATCGTAGGCGACGTCCAGCAGGACGCCCGCTTGCGGCAGGCTATCGACGGCAGGTACCTCGGCCAGTTCCGCCGCGATTCCATCCGCCGCATGGGGCGGCAGCGTGGAAATGACGAGTTGTGATGCGGCAATCGTGCCAGCGGCACCGGAAAGGGGCAGGATGTCAATGGGAAGCCCGACGGCGGCCCCAGCAGCTTTCGCTTCGGAGGCCCGGGAGGCATCGCGGACGAACACTGCTGCCCTTGCCGCGCCAAGCTCGACAAGTGCTGCGATTGCCGCAGCGGACGTGCCGCCGCCGCCCAATATTGCGGCCGAGGGCTCTGAGGCGACGCCCGCATAGCGCACGGCCTCCACGATTCCGGCAACATCGGTGTTGTAGCCGACGGTTCGCAAGTCGCCCGTGCCACGCGTTCCAGCGCCACGAGTTCCAGCGCCGCCTTCGGAAGAAGTGCGTTCAAAGGCAACGGTGTTGACGACGCCGAGGTGGGCGGCCGCTCCTCGAACCTCATCAACCTCTGTAACCATGGCCGACTTGAGGGGCATGGTCACGGAGAGTCCGCACCAGTTGGGTTCTGCACGTACCGCTGCCATGAACGCGGGCAACTGCTCAACTGTCAGGTCAATGGCCGAGTATTCGATATCGACGCCGAGCTTGCCGTACGCCGCCCCGTGGAGGGCAGGCGATTTGGAGTGGCCAATGGGATGGCCAAGAACTGCTGCGCGCACGGTTAGACGCACCGTCCCGCATTGGCAGCACACCACTGGTTGTACTGCTCAACGTAGACATTGTGCTCTGCCAGGGTCTTGGAGAACTTGGTTTCCTTGGTATCAAGGTTGATGGTTACCCAGTACATGAAGTCGTTGGCGGTCGGCTTAGCCGCGGCGTCGATGGCGGTCTTTCCGGGGGAACCGATGGGGCCGACGGGAAGGCCGGGGTTGGCGTAGGTGTTGTAGGGATTGGATTTGTCCGCTTTCTCGGACTCCTCCAAGTGGAAGCTCTTCCGGCCAAGACCGTAGGTGACAGTGGCATCCGACTGGATCAGTCCAGCCGTCTCCGTATTGCCCGGCTTCAGGCGGTTGTAGATTGCACCTGCCACGTTCCCGTAGTCGGCCTGGCCGCCCTCTGCCTGGACAATGCTTGCGACAATAATCGCGTCGTACTGCTTGTTCGGATCCGTGATGCCCTGGGCTTTGAGCTCATCCAAGGTGGTGGTGACCAGTTTCTGGAGGATGTCCTTGGCCGGAGTTCCGAGGGGGAACCTGTACTCCCCGGGGGCCAGGAAGCCTTCCAGGTTCTTGGCCTTGTCCGGGACGCCAAATTGGGCGGGTGAGTCGCTGAGTGCCTTGAGCTGGTCCAGCGGTATGCCGGAGCCCTTGGAGATTGTTTCCAGGGATTCGCCAATACGAAGCCCTGCGTTAAGGGCAAAGTACATGACCTTCGAGGCGTCACGGTTCAGGAGTACCGCCACGGCGTCGGAATTCTTCATTTCGGTTCGGAACTCAAAGTCTCCAGGGCTGATTTCACCGTCAGCTGCCAGCAGTTCCTTCATAAAGGTGTCGGCATTGGCAACAATCCGCTGCTTCTCCAAGGCCGTCGCTACATCCCTGGCACCCGCTCCAGGCTGGACAGACACCATAACGCTGCCAGTGCCCGGGCCGGGGTAGTCCGAAAGCTTGTCCATGCCGAGGAGCGGCTTGAGGAACTGGGCTCCGACGGCAATGGCTCCGACAAAGAGAACGAGGGTGAGCAGCAGCGCTACGACTCGTCGCCGCCGTCGGACCTTCTTGGAGCGTGCGGCGGTCGCGTCGCCTGCGAGCAAGTGGTCGTTGTTCCCCGCTTGATCGTGGTGCATTTCGTCGTCGTGGTGCACGGCATCATAGTGGTGCACTCCGTCGTTGTGGTGCACAGCGTCGTCGTAGTCGTAGTGCGGATCATGGTCGAAGTGGGCGTCGTGCGCCTCAAAGTCGTGATGTCCCGCACCGGAATCGTCAATATGCCCCCCGTCATGCGCAGAGTTTTGTCCGTCTTCGAAGTGCTCGTCCGCAACGTGGTTCTGTGGATCGGCAACTGCCTCAAGATGGTTGACGGCAGGCAGTGCGGTTGTTTGAGGCAGTGCGGTTGTTTCAGGCTGCGCCGTTGTTTCAAGCAGTGCGGAAGTTTCAGGCTGCACAGAGGCTTCAGGCTGGGGCGGCATTGGCGGCTGCTCCGGCTCCGGCACCGGCATTTCCTCAATTGTCTCCACCTGAATGCCGGCACGGCTGGAAGCCGCCTCCTCACCGGAAACCCGCATCGGGGAATCGCCAGTTGAGCCGGCCGTGGTTTCGCGATCGATGTCCGCAACCGCGTAGGCCGAGGGAGGCACAAGGTCCTGGTTCTGCGTTGCCAGGAACCGTTCGCGTTCCCTGAGTTCCCTGCGGGTCAGCGGAATGCGTCCAGTGCTGAAATCCTGGTCCTGCGAGGGGCCATTGTTGACCGGGCTCACTGTTGACTTCCCCTCGTTGAAGTGTTCGTGTCAGTGCCTTGGACACCTGTCCGTGCCGAATCGGCGCCGGACCCCCCAGGATGCCCTTTGTGGATTGCAGTTACGCGACTGCCAACATCTGCTCCTCTGGCTTTCTGCATGTCGATGGCATGTTGCAGGATTCCGGCAGCGGCGACTTGATCCACTACTTTACGGTGGTCCCTGCTGCTCATGCCAGCTTCGTGCAGGCTGCGGTGTGCGGTGATTGTTGACAAACGCTCATCCACGAGGTGAACCGGCACGTCCAACCCACTCGCATCGAGCTCAGCTACGAGGAGTTCGGCGTACTCTGTCGCCGTGCGTGCCGAGGCGTGTTCCTCCCCGCGCATCGTCCGGGGCAGCCCAACAAAAATCTGTACTGCCCCAAGCTCCTTGGCGTGCCGCACGATGAGCCGAATGTCGGAGTTTTTCTTTGCGTCCCGGGCGACAGTCTTGAACGGTGTCGCCAGGATCCCTTCCGGGTCACAGGCAGCCACTCCCACGCGGACGGTGCCGACGTCTACCCCTAGTTTGATACCTCGGGGGTAGGCGTCGGTGTGGTCGTTTTCGCTCACGTCAGCGCTTGGCAATCGCATCCACGATGGCGGCGAGTGCCTGGGGCACCTTGGCCGCATCCGTTCCGCCGCCTTGGGCGACGTCGTCCTTGCCGCCTCCGCCGCCACCCAGGAGGCCGGCAGCCAGCCGCACGAGGGCGCCTGCCTTGACTCCGGCTTCGCGCGCGGCCTCGTTAGTAGCCACCAGGACGATCGGGCGGTCGTTGCTGACGCCTGCCACGGCTACAACGGAAGCCTCTGAACCGAGGCGGTTGCGCAGGTCAAGGGCAAGGGCCCGGATGTCGTCAGCGCCGCTCACTTGCCCGGCGTCGTGGGCCACGACCCGGACACCTGCGGCGTCCTTGGCGGTGCCGGCAATACTTGCCGCGGCCGCCGTCAGCTGTTCCTTGCGGAGCCGTTCGAGTTCCTTCTCGGTAGCCCTGAGCTTGTTCAGCGTGGCCGCGATGCGGTCCGCGAGCTGGCCGGAGGGAACCTTCAGCATTTCGGTCAGCTCCGTGACCAGGGCACGTTCGGCGGCGAGGTGACGGAAGGCGTCGAGGCCAACAAAGGCCTCCACGCGGCGGTTTCCTGAACCGACGGACTGCTCGCCGAGCAGCGACAGGCTACCGATCTGGGCCGTGTTGGTCACGTGGGTGCCACCGCAGAGTTCCCGCGACCAGGCGCCGTCGATCTCCACAACCCGCACTTCATTGCCGTAATTCTCACCAAACAGCGCCATGGCGCCGAGCGCCTTGGCTTCCGCCAGCGGCATGACCTTGGTGTCCACCGTGAAGTTGTTCCGGATGGCGATGTTGGAGACTTCCTCGACTTCAGACCTGGTGGCGGCACTCAGGCCCTCACCCCAGGCGAAGTCGAAGCGCAGGTAGCCGGCCTTGTTGTAGGAGCCTCGCTGCGTTGCCTCCGGGCCCAGGATCTGGTGCAGGGCCGCGTGGACGATATGGGTTCCGGTGTGCGCCTGCTCGGCGGCATGGCGGCGTTCACGGTCGACGGCGGCGCGCACCAGCGCGTCCGAGGCAATCTCGCCTTCACGGACGATCGCCTTGTGGACGCTCAGGCCCTTGATGGGGCGCTGGACATCCAGGACCTCGACGACGAAGCCGTCGCCTGTGATGAGGCCCGTGTCAGCAGCCTGGCCGCCGGCCTCGGCGTAGAACGGCGTCTCGGCGAGGACGAGTTCAATCTCGTCGCCCGTGGAAGCCTGCGACAGTCGCTGTCCGCCACGGAGAATGCCTCGGACACGAGACTCCCCGTCCAGCTCGTCATAGCCGGTGAAGACTGTCTCGCCTTCGGACAACAGCTCCTGGAAGGCGCTGATGTCAGCGTGGCCGCCCTTTTTCGCCTTGGCGTCTGCTTGGGCGCGCTTGCGCTGTTCCTGCATGAGGTTGCGGAACTCGGCTTCGTTGACTTTAACTCCGGCTTCCTCGGCCATTTCCAGGGTGAGGTCGATGGGGAAGCCGTAGGTGTCGTGGAGGGTGAAGGCGTCCTCGCCGGAGAGTGGCTTGCCGGCTGCCTTGGACGCGACGACGGCCTCCTCCAGGCGTGCGGTGCCGGAGGCAATCGTGCGCAGGAAGGCCTTCTCTTCGGCATAGGCGATGCGGCTGATGCGCTCGAAGTCTGTTTCCACGACCGGGTAGACGCCCTTCATGGCGTCGCGCGAAGCGGGCAAGAGCTGCGGGAGGCAGGCCTGCTCGACGCCCAGGAGGCGCATGGCACGGACTGCGCGGCGGATGAGGCGGCGCAGGACGTACCCGCGACCCTCGTTGGAGGGCACTACGCCGTCGGCGATCAGCATGAGCGCGGAGCGGATGTGGTCAGCTACAACGCGCATCCGAACGTCGTCCGTGTGGTGCGGATCGTCGTCGGTCTCGGCGGAAGTGTATTCCTTGCCCGAGAGTTCGGCGGCCTTGTCGATGACGGGACGGACCTGGTCGGTCTCGTACATGTTTTCGACGCCCTGGAGGATCATCGCAAGGCGTTCCATGCCCAGGCCGGTGTCGATGTTCTTCTTCGGAAGCTCCCCGACCACGTCGAAGTCCATTTTGGAGCGGACATTGGAGATCTGGTACTGCATGAACACGAGGTTCCAGATTTCAACGTAGCGGTTGTCGTCAGCTTCCGGGCCGCCTTCGACGCCGTAGGCAGGACCGCGGTCGTAATAGATCTCGGAGCAGGGGCCGGCGGGGCCGGGCTGGCCGGTGTGCCAGTAGTTATCCGACTTCCCCATCTTCTGGATCCGGTCGGCAGGAATAGCAGTGTTTTTGAGCCAAAGGTCCTTGGCTTCATCGTCTTCCTCGTAGACCGTCACCCAGATCTTCTCGGATTCCAGGCCATAGCCGCCGTCGGCGACGCTCGAAGTGAGCAGTTCGAAGGCGAACTTGATGGCGTCTTCCTTGAAGTAGTCACCGAAGGAGAAGTTGCCGCACATCTGGAAGAACGTGCCGTGGCGGGCCGTTTTGCCCACTTCCTCGATGTCGCCGGTCCGGATGCACTTCTGGACGCTTGTGGCGCGTGTGTAGGGGGGAACTTCACGTGCCGTCAGGTATGGAATGAAGGGGACCATCCCGGCCACAGTGAACAGCAAGGAAGGGTCGCTGGACACAAGCGATGCGGAAGGAACCGCGGTGTGGCCCTTGTTGACAAAAAAGTCCACCCAGCGCTTGGTGATCTCCTGCGACTTCATTTGCTGATTACTTACCCTTCTCAATTTCTCTGCACAACGATCTGTGCTCAGCCCGGCAGTTGCCGGTACTGCAGCTTCTAATTCTGCCTTGCGGAGCGGCAGTTGGGCGAACCGCGGCCTTATCGGCGGCCGGAGTCCGGCTCTGAAATGCCCAAGGCGGACCGCAGGTCCTCCTCGCGTTCGTGCATTCCGTCACGGACTGCATCGGCGAACTCGAAGACGCTGTCGGCCAATCGCGCAACGGCGCGGTTCAGGCCCTGCGGACCCAGGCCGGCTTTGGCGGCGGTTACCTTTCGGAAGGCGATGACGCCGATAGCGACGCCGATTCCCATCCAGAAGACTCGTTTCATTGGTACTTGACCTCCAGGGTTTTCAGCGGCTGCCAGGGTTTTCAGCGGCTGCCAGGGTTTTCAGCGGCTACGCCGGCCGGCTGCCGGTTTGCGACGGGCAGTGAACGCCGAGCGGACGCCGTAGCTGAAGGCAGCTATCTTGATGAGCGGCGAACCGACGGTTGCAGCAACCAGGGACGACAGGGCGGAGATGTTCGCGGAGGCGTCAGAGACGTTCGATGCAATCCCATCCACCTTCTTCAGCTGCTGATTGGTGGTGGAGACGGTAGCCGTCACCTCATCCATGAGCGGGGTCGCGCCGTCGCTGATGGAACGTATGGATTTCCTGACCTCATCCAATACCCGGCCAAGCTTCAGGATGGGAACCGCCAGCAAAAGCACGAGGAGCAAAAACACTCCGGCTGCGATCAACCCGGCAATATCGCCACCAGACATACTCACTCATCTCCTTGGATCGTTCGGAACCGCGGGCCGCCGATGCTTCTGCACACCTACGGCAACTTCCGCGATCGGCAAAGCCCACCCAAGTACCTTACATACAAAGAAGCCCGCGGCGTGTGCCACGGGCTTCTTTGGAGACGCTGCTGGAATTTAGCGGGCGTAGAATTCGACGACGAGCTGCTCTTCGCAGGTCACAGGGATCTCGGAGCGCTTCGGGCGGCGAACCAGGCGGGCCTGCAGGGCGTCAAGCTTGACGTCCAGGTAAGCCGGAACCATCGGGAGCACATCGCGGTGCGCACCGGCGGCAGCAACCTGGAACGGAGCCATGGTCTCGCTGCGGTTGTGCACGTGGATCAGCTGGCCCTCACCGACGCGGAAGGACGGGCGGTCGACGCGGGCACCGTCAACCAGGATGTGACGGTGCACAACCAGCTGGCGGGCCTGGGCGATGGTGCGGGCGAAGCCGGCACGCAGCACGAGGGCGTCAAGGCGCATTTCGAGCAGCTCGATCAGGTTTTCACCGGTCAGGCCCTTGGTGCGGCGTGCTTCTTCGAAGGCACGGGTCATCTGGGCTTCGCGGATGCCGTACTGGGCGCGCAGGCGCTGCTTTTCGCGCAGACGAACGGCGTAGTCGGAGTCCTGCTTCTTGCGGGCACGGCCATGCTCACCGGGGCCGTACGGGCGGCGCTCCATGTACTTGGCGGCCTTGGGGGTCAGAGCGATGCCGAGTGCACGCGAGAGGCGTGCAGTGCGGCGAGCACGAGTGTTGTTAGCCACTTGTGTCCTTCCAGTACTTGCGGCGTGTCAGTGTTACTGGCCTCCATGATGGAGAGCATCGGCCAACCGCTGCCTTTTGCTACTGGGCCCAGGGCACGAACCACTGACTCCAGCAAGCCGGAAATTCGGGGGATTGTGCGTCCAGGCCTTGCCAGACAAACATCCATCCTAGCACGGCCCGTAGCGGCGCCCAACGCCGCGGAAATAGGACTGCTACAGTCCCCGAATTATCTTCCGCAGCCGCTCCAGCCGGGCGGCGACGTCGCGTTCGGCGCCGTTGGCTGTGGGCTTGTAGTAATCCTTGCCCACCAGGTCGTCCGGCGGATACTGCTGCGTGGCTACACCGTGCGGGGCATCATGCGCGTATTTGTAGCCCTGTCCATGCCCCAGCTGCTTCGCGCCCTGATAATGGGCGTCGCGCAGATGGGCGGGTATCCCGGCGCCAAGGCCGGCCCGGACATCGGCGATTGCACTGTTGATGCCCATGTACGCCGCGTTGGATTTTGGTGCCGTAGCGAGGTGGACTACAGCCTCGGCCAGGACGATCCGCCCTTCGGGCATGCCGATCAATTGCACAGCCTGAGCCGCAGCAACCGCCGTCTGGAGTGCGGTAGGATCTGCCATTCCAATATCTTCGGCGGCCGAGATGACGATCCTGCGGGCGACGAACCGGGGGTCCTCCCCCGCCTCGAGCATCCGGGCGAGATAGTGCAGCGCCGCGTCCACATCGGACCCCCGGATGGATTTGATGAAGGCACTGGCGACGTCGTAGTGCTGGTCACCGGCGCGGTCATAACGCACGGCGGCGGAGTCAAGGGCGCGTTCGGTGTGCCTGAGCTCGACGACGGCCGGAGCCTCGCCGCCGTCGCTCCCGGTGCGCGGTCCGCCGTCGCCCGTTGATGCCTCCCCAAAGGCGACGCCGGCGGCAGCCTCAAGGGCGGTGAGCGCCCGGCGTGCATCTCCCCCCGAGAGGCGTACGAGATGCTCCAGGGCCTCCGGGCTGAGCTCGACACGCCCGGCCAGTCCCCTCGGATCAGCGACTGCGCGGAGCAGCAGCCCCTCAATATCGGCGTCGGTAAGGGGCTTCAAGGTCAGCAGGAGCGACCGGGACAGCAGGGGCGACACCACTGAGAAGGACGGATTTTCGGTGGTAGCCGCAACCAGCACCACCCAGCGGTTTTCGACTCCGGGCAGCAGCGCGTCCTGCTGCGCCTTGTTGAAGCGGTGGATTTCGTCCAGGAAAAGGACGGTGGTGGTCTTGTACAGGTCGCGGGCCGTCAGCGCCTCTTCCATAACGCGGCGGACGTCCTTGACCCCGGCGGTGATGGCGGAGAGCTCGATGAACTTGCGGCCCGGGCCGCGGGCAATGACGTGTGCCAGAGTTGTTTTCCCTGTGCCGGGCGGTCCCCACAGAATTACGGAACTGGGGCCAGCGGGGCCGCCCGCGTCCGCACCGGCTGCCAGCTGGCGCAGCGGCGAACCGTGTCCGAGCAAGTGCTGCTGCCCGACGACGTCGTCCAGTATGCGCGGACGCATCCGCACTGCCAGCGGACTGCGTGGCGAAACCGGGCGTGAATCGTCGAAGGCGGGAGTGGAGGACGGCAGCGCGTCGCCATCGTCATCGCTGCCGGCGCCCGAGCCAAAGAGATCTTCCACATGGATAGGCTACTCATAGTTCCAGCAAAGGAGACTCGTCGCAGCAAAAGGAAGGCGCATCATGATGCCCCCAGGCCAAGCCGGACACCGCTCCGCGCCCACCCGTTTGGCCTTTGTCACGGCGCCCCGCCTCGCGGGATGGGTGGACCGTTTTGCGGCCGGCCACGGCCGGCTTCAGGAGGAGAACGTGGACGACGGCCTGCAACTGACCGCTGTTGACGGCGCGATGGCCTTGCTGACACCGCCCTGGCCGCGGGACGGCCGTCCGGGGCGCGGAGCAAACGGGATCGAGCGCCTGGCGTCACTGGCGTCACAGGAACGCAGCCTGGGCCTCATCCTGGTGCGCAGGGGCGGCTACGCGGTAGCCGTCGTCACGGGCGGAAAGGTGACTTCCTCAAAGACTGGAAACCGCTACGTACAGTCGCGCTCAGCCGCTGGGGGTTCTTCGCAGCAGCGCTTCGCCCGGCGACGTGCCAACCAGGCCGACGCCCTGGTGGAGGACGTAGCGGAGCACGCAGCCCGGATCTTCAATGGCCATGCGATTGAATACATCGTGCCAGGCGGAGACCGGAACCTTGCCGTCCAGGTCCTCTCCCGCCCGGCCCTTGCCGGCTATGCACGGTGCACCCGGCTGCCGTTCCTGGCCACGCCGGATCCCAACACGAAAATCCTGCAGCAGGCAGCCCAGGAGGCCTGCTCCATCCGGATCCAGGTGACAGACCCAGTGGCCTAGTTATCCACAAGCCACCACTTCCGGTAGGAAATCCCTCGCCGCTTCCTGCCCACGTGGACGGCCTAGACCCGGACTGGGCAGCGGAGAGACGTGAAACGACGCTTTTCGCCGACATTGTCACGCGTGGAGACGAGGTCCTGGTCGTCAATCTCAGCGAGTCGGGATTCGCCGGACATCGCCTTCAGTACCTCGCCGGACGTCGGACCCCCGTTCTGCATCACCATTGAGCTTCCTCGGCTGTGACCGTTCAGCAGCCGCTGGGTGAGCGGCGGAGCGGTGCCTGGCGGTACAAGTACCGGCCGACCACTTCGAAACACGACCGTTGATAAAGCGCCTGTGCCCCTCCGTTGGGTGCCGTTACCAGGAGCCATAAGCCGTCGAGCCGACGGCGGGCGCCTTCGGCCAGGAAGCTGTCCAGAATCTTCGCGGCGTAGCCCCTGCGTCGGCGCTCGGGGAGTGTTGCCATGCAGTAGAGGCCTCCCCAGCCGTCTACAAGAGCCAGGCGTCCGACGGCGGCAGGGTCGCCGTCGTCGTCACGGACTAAGGCGTACAGCGCGGGGCAGCCAGTCAGGATGGCGTGTGCAATGTCACGCTCCGCTGGTCCTCCACGGCCATCGACGGCCCACCACACAGCCAGCCATTCTTCGGAAGGCTCCTCCAGGATTTCGACATCAGCGTAGACCGCAACATCGCCATCGAGGCCGAGGCCGAGGCCGCTCTTCAAGGAAATCGCCTTGTCGAACCTGGGCAGGGCCATGATCACGGTCTCGGACTGCTTCGTGAAGCAATGGGTGTCCAGGACTGCGTTCAGCCAGGCGCTCCTGTCGTCGTCGAAAACCTGGAAAATCAGCGGCAGGCGACGACTCCGGTACCACTGCAGGGCGGCCTGGAGGATTTCCTCCGGATCGGCTGCAGGTTGACGGGGCCACACGGAGTTCGCCCGCTGCGTCACGCCTCCTGCCGCGCGCAGGACCCAGTCCCCCACGGCCTGGCAGTCGGGAGCCGGCCACGCCCGATCCATGAGCTGCTCGATCTTCGTTGGAGTAGCTGCCTGCAATCCTGTTGGCTTCATTCGTCTCCCCGAGGATGGCGAAGGCTCCCCGCGAATGCGAGGAGCCTTCGTGTGGCATTTTGCTCAGGCACTGGCCTCAAGCTTTTCGGCCTGCTTGGACTCGGCCTGCTTGGACTCGGCCTTGGTTTCGGGGCCCTTCCCTTCCGGCTTCCTGGCCTCAGGCTTGAAGTCGACTCCGGCTTCCTTGCGCTGTTGAGGCGTGATGGGGGCCGGGGCAGCGGTGAGGGGATCGTACCCACCGCCAGTCTTCGGGAAGGCAATGACATCGCGGATGGATTCGACGCCGGCCAGCAGCGCAACAACTCGGTCCCAGCCGAAGGCCATACCGCCGTGGGGCGGAGCGCCGTACTTGAAGCCTTCAAGCAGGAAGCCGAACTTGGTCTGGGCGTCTTCCTTGTCCAGGCCCATAAGCTCAAAGACCCGCTCCTGGACATCACGCTGGTGAATACGGATGGAGCCCCCGCCGATTTCGTTGCCGTTGCAGACGATGTCGTACGCGTAGGACAGGGCGGACTCGGGATCCTTGTCGAAGGTGTCCAGGAACTCGGGCTTGGGCGAGGTGAAGGCGTGGTGCAGGGCGGTCCACTGCCCGCCACCTACGGCTACATCCCCGGAGGCCTCCGCGACAGCAGCCGGTTCGAACATCGGGGCGTCGACAATCCAGACGAAGGCCCACTCTTTGGGGTCGATGAGGCCAGTGCGGTGGCCGATCTCCACGCGGGCAGCGCCCAGCAGGGCCCGGGCTTCCGATTTGTCGCCCGCGGCAAAGAAGATGCAGTCCCCCGGCTTGGCGCCCACGGCCTCGGCAAGGCCCGCGCGTTCGGTTTCGCTCAGGTTCTTCGCCACCGGTCCGGCGAGCTCGCCGTCTTCCTTGAACAATACGTAGGCCAGGCCCTTGGCACCGCGCTGCTTGGCCCATTCCTGCCAGGCGTCCAGCGTCCGGCGCGGCTGGGAGGCGCCGCCGGGCATCACGACAGCGCCCACGTATGGCGCCTTGAAGACGCCGAAGGTGGTGTCCTTGAAGAATTCGGTCAGCTCAGTGAGTTCAAGGTCAAAGCGGAGGTCAGGCTTGTCCGAACCATACTTGGCCATCGCTTCGTGATACGTCATGCGGCGGATCGGGGTGGGAATCTCGACGTCGATCAGCTTCCAGAGTGCCTTGACGATACCCTCACCGAGTTCAATGACGTCGTCCTGGTCGACGAAGCTCGCTTCGATGTCCAGCTGCGTGAACTCAGGCTGGCGGTCGGCACGGAAGTCTTCGTCACGGTAGCAGCGGGCAATCTGGTAGTACTTCTCGAAGCCGCCCACCTGGAGCAGCTGCTTGAAAAGCTGCGGCGACTGCGGAAGGGCGTACCAGGAACCGGGGGCCAGGCGTGCGGGGACCAGGAAGTCGCGGGCGCCTTCCGGCGTCGAACGCGTCAGGGTCGGAGTCTCAATCTCGACGTAGCCACGCTCGTGAAGCAGTTCGCGGGCCACACGGTTAGCCTCGGAACGCAGGCGCAGGTTCTTGTTGGGGCCTGGGCGGCGCAAGTCCAGGTAGCGGTGCTTGAGTCGTGCTTCCTCGCCCACCTCGACGTGCTCATCGATCTGGAACGGCAGGGGCTCGGAGGTGTTGAGGATGACGACCTTCTCGGCCATGACCTCGATCTCGCCCGTGGCGAGGGCCGGGTTCTCGTTGCCTTCGGGACGCTTGCTGACGGTTCCGATAACTTGCAGCACGTATTCGTTCCGCAGTCCGTGGAAGACCTCTTCTTCACGCACCACAACCTGCGCTACGCCGGAGGCATCACGGAGGTCCACGAATGCCACACCGCCGTGATCGCGGCGGCGGCCAACCCAGCCGGCGAGGGTGACGGTCTGTCCAATGTGCTCGGAACGGAGGGATCCGAGGTCATGTGTGCGCAGCACAGCATTCCTTTCAGCAAGATTTTCAAAGGACCGTTGCAAAAAACGATCCCGTTCGAGTTTACCCGCCAGGGCGGAAGCGCACTGCCACTTGCTTGCCGGTTAACTGCGCGGACGGTCGCTGCGGCGCAGCCGGATCCAGCGATAGGCGATGCCCAATGCAAACATGATCACGCCGGCAACCACCGAAATGAACGGCAGGGTGGCCACGAGCACCGTACATCCGACGGCTCCGAGCATTTGCAGCGCCTTCGGATAGATCCTGTCGGAGCCATCCTGGCTAAAGGCCGCAAGGTTGGCGATCAGGTAGTAGACCAGCACTCCGAACGACGAGAACCCGATCGCTTCCCTAAGGTCGGCTACGAGGATAATGGCGCAGACAGCGACGGCGAGGGTCGCTTCGGCACGGTGCGGCACCTTGTAGCGGGGATGGACGGCGGACAGCCACCGCGGCAGGTCGCCTTCGCGCGCCATGGCAAGGCTCGTACGGCCCAGTCCCGCGATGAGTGCGAGCAGCGCCCCGAGCGACGCCAGGGCGGCGCCGATGCGGACGAGCGGTTGCACCCAGGACCAGGTTCCGTTGGAGACTGCTTCAGCCAGCGGGATGGGCGTTGCCGCCACTCCAGCCGGGCCAAGTGCTGACAAGATGCTGACCGCTACGACGGCGTAGATGCCCGCCGTGATTGCCAGTGCCAGGAGGATTGCCCGCGGGATGGTCCGGCGCGGTTCGAGCACTTCTTCCCCCATCGTGGCGATGCGGGCGTAACCGGCGAAGGCGAAGAACAGGAGCCCGGCCGATTGGAGGATGCCGTACCAACCGCCGGCGAGGAGCCCGCCGGCCAGCGGGTCGGCCGGTGCGCCCCGCTCTGCCGCCCAGGCGGCCGCTACGACCACCGCCAGGGCGGCCAACACGGCAACAACGATGATTTTGGTGAGGCCGGCAGTCCTCGTCACACCGTGATAGTTAACGGTGGCCAGGACGACGACGGCGGCCACGGCGAGGGGCCGCTCCCAGCCTGGCGGGGCGGCGTAGCTGGCGAAGGTCAGGGCCATCGCGGCACTGCTGGCGGTCTTGCCGACCACGAAACCCCAGCCTGCGATGAAACCCTGCCAGGCCCCCAGCCGTTCCCGACCATAGGTGTATGTCCCGCCGGAGGTCGGGTAGGCGGCGGCCAACTGGGCCGACGCCGTGGCGTTGCAGAACGCGATGATCGCCGCCACCGCCAGGCCTACAAGGAGTCCGGCCCCGGCAGCCTGCGCCGCGGGGGTAAAGGCCGCGAACACACCCGCACCGATCATCGAGCCCAATCCGATGGCGACGGCGTCGAAGGTGTTGAGCCTGCGCGAAAGTGCAGGGTGGGTCATAGCTCCTTCTTCCTCACAGGTTCCTCAGAAGGGGCGGAATCAGGCAGTGATCACCCGGACGTGCAGATCCTCCTCAGCGGGTGACCAGCTCCCCGGATCGGCGTCCACCTGCTCGCCCGAGCGGATGTCCTTGACCTGGTGCTTACCGTCGTCATCCGTGAACCAGACGAAGGGAATTCCGCGCCGGTCGGCGAACTTGATTTGCTTCCCGAACTTCTCAGCCTTGGCAGCCACTTCCGTGGCAATTCCACGGCTGCGCAGCTGGGCCGCAACATCCTGCGCGGCGGGCCAGCTCTCGTCGTTGGTCAGCGCAACCAGGACGGCTGTGGGGACGGAGCGGCTTGCGGTGGCCAGTTCCTGGCTGAGGATGCGGGACACCAGTCGCGTCACGCCAATAGAAAGACCGACGCCGGGGAACTTGCGGTTGCCTTTGCTGGCGAGGGCGTCGTAGCGGCCACCGGAGCAGATGGAACCGAGCTGCTCGTGTCCCACGAGGACAGTTTCGACGACGGTGCCCGTGTAGTAATCGAGTCCACGGGCAATGCTAAGGTCCGCAATGACCTTGCCCGGTGCGTGCTGCACGGCTGCCTCGATCACCTGTTCGAGCTCGTGCAAGCCTTCCTCAAGGAGTTCGTCGCTGACACCAAGGTCCCGGACCTGCTTGACGAAGGAGGTGTCCTCGGTGCGGATCGCCGCCAGCTGCAGGGCTGCTGCCGCTTGTTCTTCGGTTGCCCCAAGCTCCGTTTTGAGCAGTTCGGCGACCTTTTCCGGACCGATTTTCTCCAGCTTGTCGATGCTGCGGAGCACTCCAGCAGTGTCAGTCAGGCCAATGCCCCGGTAGAAGCCCTCGGCGAGTTTGCGGTTGTTGATGCGCAGGCGGAAGTCCGGAATGGGAAGCGCGCTGAGGGCCTCGGCAATCACCAGCGCAATTTCGACGTCATACCGGAAGGGAAGTTCGCCGTCGCCAACCACGTCGATGTCAGCCTGGGTGAATTCCCGCGCACGGCCTTCCTGGGGCCGTTCTCCGCGCCACACTTTCTGGATCTGGTAGCGGCGGAAGGGAAATGCGAGGTATCCGGCGTTTTCCACGACGTAGCGTGCAAAAGGTACGGTCAGGTCAAAGTGCAGGGCCAGGGCGTGGGGGTCGGGCTTTCCCCCCTCTCCCTCATCTTCCTGCAGCCGGCTGAGCCCATACACTTCCTTGTCGATTTCGCCCTTGCGCAGCAACTGCTCCACGGTTTCCACGGCGCGGGTCTCGATCGAGGAGAAACCGTGGAGTTCGAAAGTCCTGCGCAGGCTATCCAACACATGCAGCTCCACCAACCGCTCCTGGGGAAGCCACTCGGGGAATCCGGACAGGGAGGCGGTGCGTGCCATGGTGGATTGTCTCCTTGGTTTGCTTGGGCAGGATGATCCACCGCGATTCGGGCCGAAACGGCAAAGATCAGCGGGCGTCCAGCCAGTCAATGCATAAACTTATGTGCGGCAGTCAGTTTATGCTTTCGGCGCGTACAGATCGAATAGACGAAGAACACGTCCATGAATGAGGAGGAACCTTGGCAACAAGATCGCGGGATGACCGCGAAGCCAGACGGCGTATCCGCCAGATGGAAGCCAAGCGACGGCTGCGCCAGGAACAAAGTGCCCGGCGTCGCAGGGACAACATCATTGCCGTCAGTGCGGGTACCGCCGCCGTTGTGCTCGCCGTCGTTCTTCAGCTCACCGTCTTCGCCTCAAATCCAAGCGAAGAGGAATACGCCGCCGCCCAGGCCGGGCTCAGTTCGCCCAGCGCAACGCCATCACCTAGCAACGGTCCGGACATCCCCAAGGCTGAAACGGCCGCGGGGAAGGTATTCACGGGCGAGCTCAAACTCAACGGCGGCGCGATCGGCGTCGAACTGGACGGCACCAAGGCGCCTCAGGCAGCCGCCGTGTTCAAGGATCTTGCCGATAAGTCCTTCTATAACGGGCTCAACTGCCACAGGCTAACGACGGCGGAATCGTTCGGCGTCCTGCAGTGCGGCTCCAAGAACGGCGACGGCACCGGCGATCCCAACTACACGTGGGGACCGATTGAGAATGCTCCCGCTGACAACACATATCCGGCCGGCACCATCGCCGTGGCCCGCACCGGGGATAACGCCTACGGCAATGGCACGCAGTTCTTCATTGTGTACAAGGACACCGTCATTCCCTCTGATAGCGCGGGCGGCTACACCGTCGTCGGCAAGGTCACGAGTGGGCTGGATGTGGTGACCAGTATTGCCGCCGCCGGCAACAACCCGGGCACTAGTCCAACGGACGGGCCCCCTGTGGCACCTGTCACGATAGACTCGTTTTCTCTGAAGTAATCAACCTTTGGTCGAAAGGCCGGGGCGCCTTACCTTAGCAATCCCTCCAAGTGAAAGACTTTTAGCGGTGACAGACAGTCAGAAATCCGACGAAACAGCAGCAGTCAATGAGGCGGAAGCATCGGCGCCCCTAACCGAGGACGCAGTCCAAGACACGATCCAGGACACGGTTCAGGATCCTGCGCAGGAAACAGCCGCGCAGCCAGAAGTCGCGGAACAGGAAGTCGCCGAGCAGGAAGTCGCAGAACCGGAAGTCGCCGAACCGGCAACTGCCGAGGCTGGGCCTCTGGAGGCTGCCTCAGCTGAAGCCGGCCACGAAGACGGTGCCGTGGCGGAAGCCGCTGGCGGCACCGAAGCGGCTGCTGCCCCCGAACCTGAGGCTGCGGCACCCGCGCCCGAGGCTGCGGCATCGCCTGCCGCCGTATCTTCGCCGGCACCGCGTCCGACGCCGGGACCCTCGCCCAAGCCTGGTGCACCGTCTCCCGCTGCATTTGCCGCGCGTCCCAAGGCCCAGGCTTCTCCGGCTGCTGCCGCAACCTCCACCATGCCGCCGTCGGTGTCCCTTGCCGAAGCCTCCAAGTGGGGCCGGGTGGAGGGTGATGGCCACGTGTTCCTCACAATTGACGGCGAAGAAGTGTCGGTCGGCCAGTATCCCGGCGTCAGCGCCGATGAGGCCCTCAGCTATTTCGCCCGGAAGTATGAGGACATTGTTGCCCAGATCGCCCTTCTGGAGCACCGGGTTGAGTCCAAGGCGCCCACGACGGACATGCAGAAGACCGCTAATCACCTGCGCGAGCAGCTGGCCGAACGGAACATGGTGGGTGACATCCGGTCCGCCGAATCCCGGCTCGACGAGCTCACCACCCGGATCGCTGAGCTGGAGAACTCGGAAAAGGCCGCCCACGAGGCCCAGCGCGCCGCGGAACTTTCTGCACGTGAAGCCATTGTGGCCGAAGCAGAGCAGATTGCCGGCCAGGATCCGTCGCAGGTCCAGTGGAAGACTTCCAGCGCACGAATGAATGAGTTGTTCGAGAGCTGGAAGACCGCCCAGAAGAGTGGAGTGCGGCTGGGCCGCAGCAATGAGGACGCGCTGTGGAAGCGTTTCCGTTCCGCAAGGACTGTCTTCGACCGTCACCGCCGCGCCTACTTCTCCCAGCTGGACAGCACCAACTCAGCTGCCAAGGCGGCCAAGGAGAAGCTCATCGCCGAGGCCGAGGCACTGTCCAGTTCCACTGACTGGGGCTTCGCCGCTGGTGAGTACCGCCGTCTGATGGACCAGTGGAAGGCTTCCCCGCGCGCCAGCCGCAAGGATGACGACGCGCTGTGGGCCCGCTTCCGTGCGGCACAGGATGTGTTCTTCAGTAATCGCCAGGCTGCCAACGACGAGATTGACCAGCAGTACTCGGCAAACCTGGCCGTGAAGGAAGCCCTCGTGGCCGAAGCACAGGCACTCCTCCCCATCCAGGACCTGGCGGCTACCAAAAAGGCCCTCCAGTCAATTCGGGATCGTTGGGAAGAAGCCGGCAAGGTTCCCCGGGGCGACATGGGCAGGATCGAAGCCGGCCTGCGAAAGGTCGAGGATGCCGTTCGTGAGGCCGAGGAAGAAAAGTGGCGCCGGAGCAACCCGGAGACCAAGGCCCGCACCAACAGTGCCCTGTCGCAGCTCGAGTCGGCGATTGCCGGCCTGAAGGACGACCTCGCGAAGGCTGAAAAGGCGGGCGACCAGCGCCGGATCAAGGCCGCACGCGAAGCGCTTGAAGCCCGTCAGGCTTGGCTCGACCAGATCCAGCGGTCAGCGAGCGAACTGGCCTAAGCCACCGGCCCAAGTTCACAACAGTCCAAAGGCCAAAGCAGGCCCCGCCCCGGTTATCCACATAACCGGGGCGGGGCCTGTTTCCGTAGCTGGCAGATCGCCATGATGGCTGAATGGTCATCCCATCCCTCCCCCAGCAGCTCCAGGATGGTGCAGCGCTGGAGCTCTACTCCCCCGGCCCCTTGTTTACCTGGATGGAACTGCAGGCCATGGCCGCCGACGGCGTTCTGACGCCGCTGTTCCGGCGCAGCTACCTCGGTCCGGGCATAGCGCCGACACCTCGTCTGCGTGCCCGGGCGGCGGCGGCAGCCATCCCGGAAGGGATTCGGCAGAAAGTAGTGGCAGGCAGGATGACAGCGGCCTGGATCTACGGCTGCGCCGGATCCCCTGAACGGCTGGCTCTCCTCGTCGATTCACGCCACAGGATCTCCAGTCTCAGGTCAACCCGCGGGTGCACCTTGCACGAGGTGAGGCTCGGGCAGCTCGACGTCGTCAGCCTGGGCGGCATCCTTGTTACCAGTCCGCTCAGGACTGCCGTCGACGTCGCCTTGTGTGTGGAATCGGACCGCGCCCTCCCGGCACTGAGGCATCTCCTGTTACGCAGCGAGCTGGGCGTGAAACTTCGCCTGCTGATCCTGGCGGTGGAAGCCGCCCCGAGAGTGCCGCACAAGAAGGCTGCCCTGGCGAAGCTGGCAGCCCTGGCTGCCGAACAGTCGCAGAGCAGTGGCGCTGCCTGAAGGCGGCGCTGCATGAATGGGTTAGCTCCGGCGTCGGTTTCCAGTGGTGCGGTAGACGTCAAAGACTCCGTCAATCCGGCGCACCGCACTCAGGACATGGCTCAGGTACTTCGGGTCTCCCATTTCGAAAGCGAACTTGGACATGGCAACCCGGTCACTGGAGGTATGCACGCTGGCGGCCAGGATGTTCACGTGGTTTTCCGACAGCACGCGGGTGACGTCGGAAAGGAGGGACTTCCGGTCGAGGGCTTCGACCTGAATCTCCACGAGGAAGACGCTGGACTGGGTGGGCGCCCATTCCACATCCACAATCCGGTCCGGCTGGTCGCGCAGGTCGGACACATTTGTGCAGTCAGTCCTGTGCACGGAAACTCCCGACCCGCGCGTGACGAAGCCCAGGATGGCGTCAGGCGGGACCGGCGTACAGCAGCGGGCCAGCTTGACCAGGACATCGCCCACACCGCGGACAATGACGCCCGAATCCGAGTACCGCACCTTCGCCAGCTGGGAAGGGATGCTGACTTCCTCAAGGTCCTCGTCAGGCGTCTCCTTGCCGCCGAGGTGCTCTACGAGCTTTTCCATGACGTGCTGGGCTGAGGTGTGCCCGTCCCCCACGCCGGCATACAAGCCGGAGATGTCCACATAGTGGAGTTCCTCGGCGACAGCAGACAAGGCGTCGTGGGTCATCAAATGCTGCAGCGGAAGGTTCTGTTTCCGCATGGAGCGAGTCAGCATTTCCTTGCCGCGCTCGATAGCCTCTTCCCGGCGCTCCTTGCTGAACCACTGCCGGATCTTGTTCCGGGCCCGGGCGCTCTTGACGAAGTGCTGCCAGTCCTGGCTGGGCCCGGCGCCTTCGGCCTTGGAGGTGAAGATCTCTACCCAGTCACCGTGCTGGAGCTCACTACTGAGCGGCACCAGCTTGCCGTTGACCCTGGCACCAATCGTCCGGTGGCCAACTTCTGTATGCACGGCGTAGGCGAAGTCCACGGGCGTGGAACCTGCCGGCAATGCCATGACCTCGCCCTTGGGGGTGAAGACGAACACTTCACGGGCGTTGATTTCGAACCGCAGGGAATCCAGGAACTCCCCGGGGTCGGACGTTTCCTGCTGCCAGTCCACCAGGGACCTCAGCCAACCCATGTCGCCGTCGCGTGGGCTGCCGGGGCCAACAGCGGTCCGGTTGGGCTGGTCCTTGTACTTCCAGTGGGCAGCCACACCGTATTCAGCCCGGCGATGCATCTCATGCGTGCGGATCTGGATCTCCACGGGCTTTCCGCCCGGGCCGATCACCGTGGTGTGCAAGGACTGGTACATATTGAACTTGGGCATCGCAATGTAGTCCTTGAAACGCCCTGGCAGGGGGTTCCAGCGGGAATGGAGAGTACCCAGGGCGGCATAACAGTCGCGCACGGAATCGACCAGCACGCGGACACCCATGAGGTCGTTGATGTCGTCGAAGTCCTTGTCCCGGACGATCATCTTTTGGTAGATAGAGTAGTAGTGCTTGGGGCGTCCCGTGATGGTGGCCCTGATTCGCGCCGTGCGCAGATCCTCGGTGATCTGGTTGCGGATAACGCTCAGGCTCTTTTCGCGCTCAGGGGTCCTGTCGCCCACCATCCGCACTATTTCCTCATACACCTTCGGGTAGAGGGCCGCGAAGGACAGGTCCTCCAGTTCCCACTTGATGGTGTTCATACCGAGGCGATGGGCCAGTGGCGCAAAAATTTCGAGGGTTTCGCGCGCCTTGCGCGCCGAAGATTCGGCGGAAACAAATCGCCAGGTGCGTGCATTGTGGAGCCGGTCGGCAAGTTTGATCATGAGGACCCGAATGTCCTTGGCCATGGCGACGACCATCTTGCGCACGGTTTCCGACTGTGCGGCCTCTCCGAAGCTGACCTTGTCCAGCTTGGTCACACCGTCTACCAGCATGGCAACTTCGGGGCCGAAGTCAGCGGTGAGGTCGGCAAGAGTGTACGGAGTATCCTCCACAGTGTCATGCAGCAGGGCGGCCGCGAGCGTGGTTCCCGTCATGCCCAGCTCGGCCAGGATGGTGGCGACAGCCACGGGATGCGTGATGTACGGATCCCCGCTCTTGCGCTTTTGACCCTGATGGCTGCGTTCAGCCACCGTGAAGGCACGCTGGATGAGGTCGAAGTCTTCCTTGGGGTTGTTGGCCCGCACGGTGCGCAGCAGCGGCTCAAGGATGGGCGAATATGTCCCTGCACCGCGTCCTGTCAGCCGGGCCAGGCGGGAGCGGGTGCGTTCGCGCCGTCCCGGAAAGGTGGGGCGCGCACCGGGGCTATCGATCGGGACGCCTGTGGCTGCGCGTTCCGAAACCGTGGACGGCGCAACTGGCCCGATGCCAGTGCCGTCCTCCCCGCCCGTCGGTGGCGCCGACGTCGTACGTTCCTCCACAGAAGCACCCCTCACGACTCATTTAATTATTCAAGTCTATTCCCGCTGAGGGACACTCTGATAACCGGCCCTTGTAATCGGAAATCGCGGTAATCCGAATCGCGAGACAAAGTCGCTGCAACGCCGAAGGGCCGGCAGCCGCCATCAACGACGGCGGGCCGGCCCTTCGGGCACACAGGTTCAGGCTTTGGCGGGCTCTGCCGGTTCGGCGGCAGCGGATGCTCCTTCTGCGCGGCGGTGAGCGACCTTCTTGGCCTGCTTGACCAGTTCAGGCTCTCCTTGGCGAAGCCAGGCATAGAGTGGCGCGGCCACGAAGATGGTGGCGGCCGTGCCAATGAGGATACCCACGAACAAGGCCAGGGACAGGTCACGCAGCGTTCCGGCGCCGAGGAGGCCTGCACCAATGAAGAGGATCGCGGCCACCGGGAGGACGGCCACCATCATCGTGTTGATGGAACGCACCAGCGTCTGGTTGACGGCGAGGTTGACCTCTTCGGCAAAGGTCCGCCGAGTCGACGATGCAATGTCTGCAGTGTTTTCCCTGATCTTGTCGAAGACCACCACGGTGTCGTACAGCGAGTAGCTCAACACCGTCAGGAAGCCGATGATCGCCGACGGCGTCACTTCGAAATCGCTCAGGGAATAGACGCCGGCAGTCGTGAACATCGTCACTGCCATGCCGGCAAGCGCTGACAACGACATCTTCCAAGTCCGGAAGTAGAGCGCCATCAGGATTGCCGCGAGCCCGACGAACACTGCCAGGCCGATCAGTGCCTGTTTAGTGACGTCCTGGCCCCAGGTAGGACCGACGAACGTGGAGGTGACCTCGTTATCAGTCACGCCGTATACGCTCGCCAGGCCTGCCTTGATCCTGAGGGTCTCGTCGTCGCTAAGCTTGTCGGTCTGGATCCGCATGGTGTTTCCGGCCACATTGGCCACGCGCGGAACCGAGCCGGGAACGACGTCGGTCACTGCCTTTTCGCCGAGTCCGGCGTCCACCGTCTTCACATTGGAGACCGTAAATTCAGAGCCGCCCCGGAATTCGATGCCAAGGTTGAAGCCGCCCTTGACGATCGGCAGCAGGATGGACAGCGCCACTGCGACGATTGAGATGATGAACCAGATCTTCTTGGCGCCAACAAAGTTATAGGAGCGCTTGCCCGTGTAGAGCTCATTGCCGAAGGTGGCGAAGCTGGACATTACTTGTTCTCCTTTGATCCTTTGGAGGAACCAGTGAGTTGGTCCTGCTTCTCCGCCAGCTTGCGTTCGGCGATGGTCATGCGGCGTTCCGCTTCCGCTGCGGCTCCGGCATTGCGGGCACGGACCACAGCGGGCTTTTCGGCGGGTGTCCGCAGCCTTCCGGCCCCGCGGTACAGGGGCACGGCACCAAGGCGCTTGGGATCCAGTCCGGAGAACCGGTGCCCCTCACCGAAGAACTTCGTCCGGGCCAGCAGCTGCAGGGTGGGATGGGTGAACATGAAGACGACGATGAGGTCGGCAACCGCCGTTAGGCCCAGCGTGAAGGCGAAGCCGCGCACGTTGCCCACGGCCACGAAGTACAGGACGAGGGCGGCCAGGAGGTTGACGGCCTTGGACGCCAGGACCGTGCGCTTGGCGCGCTTCCAGCCATTTTCGACGGCGGAGACCAGGCCACGGCCCTCGCGCAGCTCGTCACGGATGCGTTCGAAGTACACGATGAAGGAGTCTGCCGTCTGGCCAATGGCCACGATCAGACCCGCAACGCCGGCCAGGGAGAGGCGATAGTTTTCAGTCCAGCCAAGGATTGCAATGGCAAGGTAGGTCAGGCCGCCTGCCACCACCAGGGAGGCGATGGTCACAAAGCCCAGCGCCCGGTACTGGAACAACGAGTAAACGACGACCAGCAGCAGGCCGATCATGCCCGCCAGGAGGCCCATGCGCAACTGCTCGCCACCGAGAGTCGCAGAGATCTGCTGCTCAGATTGGATTTCGAAGCTGATGGGCAGTGCGCCGTAGCGAAGCTGGTCGGCAAGCGCCTTAGCAGATTGTTCCGTGAAATTGCCAGTGATCTGCGGACGGCCATCCGTAATGACAGCCAGGGAGCGCGGCGCCGAGATGACCTGGTCATCCAGGACAATGGCGAACTGGGACTTGGGATCCTCGGTTCCCTGGGCCTGCGCTGCGGTGTAGAAGCCGTTGAGGCGCTCGGTGACTTCCTTGAACTTCCTGGTGCCCTCCTCGTTGAACGTGATGTTCACGCCCCAGGAGTTGGTCACGGAGCCCTGCGCGCCCTGGACGGGGTCGAAGGATGAGCCCGTAATGTCCTGGCCCTTAACCTCGACGGGACCCAGAATGTACTTGATTGCCGGGGTATCGGCAGTGGCAGGTTCGCAGGTAACCAAGGGCTTGGCGGGGTCGGAGCGTTCCTGCTTGTCCTGCGCGGGGTTGTCGCAATCGAGAGCTTCGAACGCCCTGTAAACCTCCGGTGTAACCCAGTTGGTGTCACTGGCATTGGTGGGCTCGGCGGTCGGCTTGGGAAGCTGGTCCTCCGGGGTGCGCTGTTCTTCGGGGACAGCGGCACCGGCACCGGCAATGATTACGGGACGGAAGTTCATGTCTGCCGAGGCCTGGATCAAAGCCCTCGTCTCGGTAGACGGGGTTCCGGGAAGGCTTACCACGACATTACGTCCGGACTGGGTGCTGATTTCGGCTTCCGCCACACCCGAACCGTCCACACGCTGACGGATGATCGCCACCGCCTGGTTCAGCTGCTCCTCATTGATGTCCGAGGATCCCTCGACGCGCGGCGCCAGGATCATCTGGGTACCGCCTTCGAGGTCAAGCGCGAGCTTGGGAGCCCAGCTTGCCTGACCGGTCATGACGCCACCGGCCAGGACTGCTGTCAGGACGGCAAAGACGGCGCCTAGCCAGAGCAGGACTTTTCGTCCTGGGATTCTGGGGCCTTTTCGTGCCATTGTCGATCTTTCTCTTTGAACGGAACAGCCGTCGGCGCGCGCTGACAGCGCGCGGCGACGGCGGACCGGTGCCGGAAGGGTGCCTACCGCCGGTCGTGCCGGCTGAGCAGTTTAGTTATCCTTCTTGCCCTCGTCGTTGAGGCGTTTGATGGTTTCCTCCGGCGTTTCAGTCGGTGCTGCTGCCGTGGTCTCATCGCGAGTCAGGGAGGATGCATCGTCCGGAACTACCGGGCTTTCCTCAGGAGTTTCGACAGCCTGCTCCACGATCTTGGTAACAGCCTGGCGGTGCACGGTGGCCAGGTTGCCGGGAGACAGCTCAAGTACGATCTTGTTTTCGACGTCGTCAATGGAGACGATGCGGCCGAAGAGACCAAAACTCGTCATGACCTCGATACCGGGGGCGAACTTCGACTGAAGCGTGGCCGCCTGCTGCTGCGACTTCTTGTTGCGACGGAACATCATGAAGACGAAGAGTCCAAGCATGACGAACAGCAGGATGGTCATGATGTCGATGCCGCCGCCGGCTGGCGGCTGGGCCTGGGCAGAAATGTTTCCGAACAAGGGGAAGTTCCGTTCTGTAACTTGCATAGCTGGTGGGCAGCAACGTTGAGGGCACAGGTTCGCGACTCAAACGTGCCGAGCGTCATTCCAGTCTAAAGGGAAAAGCTTAACGTGCGATGTTAATGCCCCGTATCGATTGATTCCGACTCATTTTCATCATCTGCAAAGCCGTCCTGGAAAAGATCCAGGGCGTCTTGACCAAACACCCCCGCGGGGACGGCGAACCCCAGATGGGTCCAGGCCGACGCCATGGCAATGCGCCCCCTGGGCGTGCGGCCAAGCAGTCCTTCCCGGACCAGATACGGTTCGGCGACAGTTTCCACAGTTTCAGGCTCCTCGCCCACAGCGATGGCCAGGGTCGAGAGTCCCACCGGACCGCCGTTGAACTTGGTGATGAGCGCCTCGAGCACCGCCCGGTCAAGGCGATCGAGCCCACGCTGATCGACCTCATACATGTCCAGGGCTGCTGAGGCGGCCCTGGAATCGATCTGTTCGATGCCGTGCACAAGCGCCCAGTCCCTGACGCGACGAAGCAGCCTGTTGGCGATTCGGGGCGTCCCCCGTGACCGCCGGGCAATCTCACTGAAGCCTGCCGAGTTGACCTTGAGGTCAAGCAGGCCGGCGGAGCGGCGCAACACGAGTTCCAGCTCCGGCACGGAATAGAACTCAAGGTGCCCGGTGAAGCCGAAGCGATCCCTCAATGGACCCGGAAGCAGCCCGGCCCTGGTAGTAGCGCCAACCAGGGTGAAAGGCGGAAGTTCCAGGGGAATTGCTGTGGCGCCGGCACCCTTGCCCACCACGATGTCTACCCGAAAGTCCTCCATGGCCATGTAGAGCATTTCTTCGGCGGGACGCGACATCCGGTGTATCTCGTCAAGGAACAGCACTTCGCCCTCGGAGAGCGACGAGAGAATGGCTGCGAGGTCACCGGCATGCTGAATCGCGGGGCCGCTGCTAATCCGCAACGGCGCATTCATCTCAGCGGCAATGATCATGGCGAGGGTAGTCTTCCCAAGGCCGGGAGGACCGGAGAGCAGCACGTGATCGGCACTGCGTCCGCGCATCCTTGAAGCTTCCAGCACCAGGGAGAGCTGTTTCCGGACCCGGTGCTGGCCCACGAAGTCATGCAGATTCTTCGGCCGGAGCGCCGCCTCGATGACGCGCTCTTCCGGCTCCTCTCCCCCGGCCACGAGGGATGGTTCAGCCACGGCTGCCTACCCTGTTGCCTGCCCGGGCGCCATCCTGGCCCAGCCACCGGAGGGTTGTCCGGAGGATTTCGGCGACATTTCCCGCCGCAGCCAGGTCCGGAGAATCAGCCATGGCTTTGTCAATGCTCTCCGTCGCATCCTTCTCCGACCAGCCCAGGCTGGTCATTGCCGCCGCCACTTGCGGCTTCCAGGATGCCTCCACCGTGACCGCGGCGGATGGTCCCGCGGCGGTTCCGTGCGGCACGAGTTTTCCGGCCAGTTCCAGCACGATTCGGCCGGCCACCTTCGGTCCGATGCCGGGAACCTTGGTGAAGGCCTTGCCGTCCCCGGTATGGGCCGCCACCCTGATCGCCTCGGGCTCGTGAACGGCCAAAACGGCAAGGGCGAGACGTGGACCGACCCCGCTGACGCTGAGGAGGACGTCGAAGACCTCCCGCTCCTCATCGCTGGCGAAACCAAACAGGGTCAGCGAATCCTCCCGGACGATCAGCGAGGTGAACAGCTTGGCTTCGGTGCCAATGGTGAGGTGGCTGAGGGTCTGGGGTGTCGCGAAAACGCTCATTCCTGCGCCATTGAGGTCAAGGACGACGGACGACAAGCCCACGTGTGCCACGGTTCCGCGAAGAAAACTGATCAAGACCCGGCTCCTGAAGTAACTGCCGCGGCTGTTGCTTGAGATGGAGAACTCGTCCCGCCGCGGACATCCGAACATATCTACGAATACCCTAGCAAGCCACGCAGACATTCCTGGCGCACGGCACGGCGGCAAGGGTTGGGGGGTAACGGAACTGCAGCAAAGCAGGCTCCTCTACGACGGGGTGGTTTACCGGGCGCGGCGGGCTTTGGCTTCCGCCTCGGCCCAGGCGCGCTGCGCCGGCGTCAGGGAGCTGCTGCCAGGACCGGTCGTGGCGACGGCGGCTCCGCTTCCTGCCCGCCAGGCATGCGTTACCGCAAGCGCCAGGGCGTCGGCGGCGTCGGCCGGTTTGGGTGGTGCATCAAGCCGCAGGATTTTAGTGATCAGCTTGGTCACGGCGTCCTTGTTGGAGTTTCCGCTGCCTGTGACAGCTGCCTTGACTTCCGACGGTGTGTGAAGCGCCACCGGGATGCCCCTGCGCGCGGCAGCCGCGATCACCACGCCGGATGCCTGGGCCACGCCCATCACCGTGCTGACATTCAATTGGGAGAAGACCCGCTCCACCGCCATGACATCCGGCTGGTACGTGTCCAGCCATTCGTCGATGGTCGTGGCAATCAGCAGGAGCCGCTGGTCCAGCGCTTCGTCAGGTGAAGTACCCACGACGCCCACCGCGACCATGGAGGCCCGGCGGTTGCGTTCCACATCAACCACGCCGATCCCGCAACGGGTGAGGCCCGGATCGACTCCCAACACTCGCAGGGTCAATTCCGGGCCTCCAAAATGTTCGCCAAGACGGGGAGCTACTCGGCTTCGAGTGCTGCTTGGACGTCCTCGCTCATATCCGCGTTCGTGTAAACGTTCTGGACGTCGTCCAGGTCCTCCAGGGCGTCGACGAGCTTCATGAACTTCTTGGCACCGTCCACATCCAACTGGACCTGCATGGACGGGACGAATTCCGCTTCGTCCGTGTCATATTCGATGTCGGCGTCCTTGAGGGCGTCCCGGATGGCCTGCAGGTCAGCGGGTTCGGAGTGGATCTCCCAGGTGTCGCCGTTGTCCTTGACTTCCTCCGCGCCGGCTTCGAGAACTGCCATCAGGACGTCGTCCTCGCTCAGGCCGTTCTTCGGCAGGTTGACAACACCCTTCCGGGTGAAGAGGTAGCTCACGGAGCCGGGGTCGGCGATGGTGCCGCCGTTGCGGGAGATCGCGAGCCGGACCTCGGACGCTGCACGGTTCTTGTTGTCCGTAAGGCACTCGATGAGCAAGGCGGAACCCTGCGGCCCACGGGCCTCGTACATGATTTCGGTGTAGTCGATCGCTTCGCCGGTAAGACCGGCGCCGCGCTTGATGGCGCGGTCGATGTTGTCATTGGGGACCGAGGTCTTCTTGGCCTTGGTTACCGCGAGTTCGAGTCCGGGGTTTCCAGCAAGGTCCGGGCCGCCCATTCGTGCGGCAACTTCGATGTTCTTGATCAGCTTGGCGAACGACTTTGCCCGGCGGCTATCAATGATGGCCTTCTTGTGCTTGGTCGTCGCCCATTTGGAGTGGCCTGACATGCTTTACGCTTCTCCTCTGATCATTCGAATGAAAAGTTCATGCACGCGCTTCTCCCCCGTCACTTCCGGATGGAATGAGGTGGCCAACAGACGGCCCGAGCGCACTGCAACAATTCTAGCCAACCCGTGCAAAGTCCCCGTGTGCTTCGCCTTTTCGGGCTCAACTTGGGCGAGAACCTGGACTCCAGGACCTACCCGCTCCACCCAGGGGCCACGGATGAACACTGCGTGGACCGGCGCTACGCCGCCCTCTCCTGCACTGAATTCAAGTCCCTTGAAGTCAAGATCGGTTTCAAAGGACTCGCGTTGCCTTCCGAAGGCGTTCCTGCGCACCGTGATGTCCAGACCGCCGAAGGTCTCCTGCGGGTTGCCGGCCAAGTCCGTCGCAGGATCCGCAATGTGGTCTGCGAGGAGGATCATTCCCGCGCAGGAACCGTACACGGGAAGTCCCGAGGCGATGCGCTTCCGGATCGGCTCGGCCAGCTCGAAGGACCGGGCCAGCTTGTCGATCGCGGTGGATTCTCCGCCGGGAATGATCAGGCCGTCGACGTCGTCAAGTTCCGCCGGCCGGCGCACGCCAACGCCGATGGCTCCTGTTTCCTCTACGGCGTGAAGATGTTCGCGGAAGTCGCCTTGAAGCGCGAGGACGCCGATTCGAAGACCGGCGCCAATGCGCGGCGAAGCTTCGGAAAGGGGAATGGTCATTGGACAATCATAGTGCGGTTGGGCCCGTCAAGGACGTCGTAGGACCGGGGAAGGGACAGCCCGCTCGGGGTTCCATGCCTCAACTGGGATATATTACAGATCATGTTTTCCTTCAGCGTTCCCCTCGGCAAGCTGGTCCGTGCGGCGTCCAGGCTCCGCGGAGGAGGCTCAGCTTTCCCAGGGCTGGTGGTCGAAAAAATCGATCCCCGGTTCATGCAGCGGACGCTCTCTTCCCTTCCGTTCGGCGTCGCAGTGGTCAGCGGCACCAACGGCAAAACGACCACCACGAAAATGGTGGTGGAACTCCTGGAAAGCCAGGGCCTGAAGGTATTCACCAACCGTACTGGCAGCAACTTCACCCGCGGGGTTGCGGCCGCCCTGCTAGGTGCCGTGGACTGGCGGGGACAGCTCGACGCCGACGTCGCCGTCCTTGAACTGGACGAAGCCCATGCCGTCCATTTCGTCAATATGGTGCAGCCGCGCTACAGCCTGCTCCTGAATGTCCTGCGGGACCAGTTGGACCGCTTCGGTGAAATCGACAAGACGGCGCAGCTCCTTGAACGGATTGCCGTCAAGACCACGGGAACAGTGGTCCTCAACCGCGAGGACCCCCGCGTCCTGCGCATTGCCTCGTCTCTCAAGCCGCAGGCAGATGGAGGCCCGTCCGTCCTTTACTTCGGACTGGACACATCGCTGCGCAGCACCTTCCCGAACGACGACGACATGCGGTCCTCCGGTTCGGACACCTCGGCGGCCTCTTCCCCGACGGCAGTGGACGGTTCGGACCTGCCGCCCGCCGACGTCGTCCTTCGGCGGGTCGGCACGCAGGATGCGGACTTTGAGTTCGACGGCGAGCTGGTCAGTACGCGCATGAAGCTTCGGGGCGTCTACAACATCTTCAATGCCGCGGCCGCGCTGGCCCTCGCCCGGGCGATCGTCACGGCCTCAGGGCGCCAGCCATCAATGGCGGACGGCGACCGCCTGGTGAAGGCGCTGTCCGAGGTGGCGCCGGCTTTCGGCCGCGGAGAGAGCCTCGTGGTTGATGGACAGCCCCTTGACCTGGTGCTTGTCAAAAATCCCAGCGGCTTCAGGCTGGGACTGAAGTCCTTCCCGGCCGAGGGCTACGCCACCATGATCGCCATCAACGACAACTACGCCGACGGCCGCGACATGTCCTGGCTCTGGGACGTGGACTTCGAATCCCTCAGGCAGGACGGCGTCGATCTTGTCTCCGGCGTTCGCGCCTACGACATGGCTCTGCGGCTGCAGTACGATGACGTCCCCGTCGGTGGAGTAGAGACCGATATTCCGGCCGCCCTCGCCGCCTTCATCAGCGGCGCCGAAGGCAAGCCGAAGCGTGTCTTCTGCACCTACACGGCCATGCTGGCCATCCGGCGCGAGCTGTCCAAGATCACGGCAGTGGAGGTGGTCTCGTGAGTGCGGAAGAGTCGAGAATGGAATACGTGAGCAACCATGCGAGCAAGGGAACCATCAGGGTTCTCCAGCTTTATCCGCGCGACATGAACATCTACGGTGACTGGGGCAACGCCCTGGTCCTCCAACAGCGCATCCGCTGGCACGGCTACACTCCCGAGCTGCTGGAATACAACGTCGACGACGAGTTTCCGGACGACGTCGACATCATCCTGGGCGGCGGCGGGCAGGACAGCGGGCAGCTGATCATCCAGGACGATCTCCAGGCACGCGGACCCATGCTTCGCGACATGGCAGAGGACGGCACTCCCATGCTGGTGATCTGCGGGCTCTATCAGCTGTTTGGCCGCTTCTTCAAGACCAGCTCGGGCACCATCATTCCCGGCATCGGCATCCTGGACGTCGAAACCCATGGCAGCAGTGAGCGCCTGATCGGAAACGTGACGTTGGACTCCCCGGAATTCGGCGAAGTACTGGGCTACGAAAACCACAGCGGCCAGACCACACTCGGCCCAAGTGTCAGGCCCCTTGGCATGGTGTCAAAGGGCGCGGGCAACAACAGCAAAGACGGCCACGAAGGCGCCAGATACAGGAACGTGGTCGCAAGCTACCTGCACGGCTCGCTTTTGCCGAAGAACCCGGCTATCGCGGACTTCCTGATCCGTACGGCCGCCGAACGCAAGTACGGCACCTTCCTCCCGGGCCATCCTGACGACGGATTTGCCATGCTGGCCCGCGAACACGCGGCCCGCCGCCCGCGATAAATACGCCAACGGCCTATTTCCCTGGCCTATTTTTCCGTGGTGATCAGGAGTTCGTGGGCTCCGGCAGCTGCGGCGCCCATGGATTCAACCACGGTCTTGGTCCGGTTCCGTGTGGCCGCGTCGGCTTCCGCAGTGGCGCAGACACCTTGCGGTGCATCGGAGGCCACTGAGCACCAGCGGTAGGGATCGCGGACAATGACCGACGGCACCCAGCCCAGGTCCGAGGCTTTCCAGGCGCCGGAGGCATCCTGGCTGAACTGGGCGCGCACCAGCAGCCCCTCATTGTTGAGCACGTACCAGGGTGACAATTCGGTGATTCCATTGCCGAGCCCATACACGATCCAGGTGCCCTTGTAGTTTTCGATCGGCAGCACCGAGTGGGTGTGGTGTCCGTAGATCATGGTGAACTGTCCGCTGTCCACGAGGGCGTGGGCAACCTCCTGTTGCTGCGCATTTGCCTCACTGGCGTATTCGTCACCGGCGTGCATCACACCCAGGACTATGTCTGCGCCGAGCTGCCTGGCTTGGGTTGCCTTGGCGATCATCGCCGCCGGGTCGAGCTCATCGACCTGCCACGGGTACTCAGGGATCTGGCCGTTGTGCCCGTAAGTGCCGACAACGACGGCGATTGTGGCGGCGTCCGTCTTCAGCGTCAGGATCTCTTGGGACTCCGCCTCGCTCCGGTAGGAGCCCGTGTGCTTCAGGCCCGCGGCGTCCAGGGCATCGAGAGTCCGTACCAGTCCTTCGGTGCCGCGGTCGATCGTGTGGTTACTGGCCGTGGTGCAGGCCTGGTACCCGACGTTTTTCGACGCCGTGGTGATCTGGGGCGGGACATTGAACGACGGGTACGCGGAGAAGGGACCCTCAGAAGTGGAGACCGGCGTTTCCTGGTGGCAGATGGCCAGGTCGCTCTGTTGGATGTATCGGCGCTGGCCCTCCAGCAGCGGCACGAAATCGTAGCCCGGCTTGCCGGCTGCGGCGGCATCCTCGCGCGCCTGCTGCCACAGCTGCGTGTGGACCAGCATGTCTCCCGTGACCAGCACCGATGTGCAGCGCAGGGTGGGGCAGTCCGGACCCTTGCCCGGCGTCGGTGTGGGGGCGGGCGTTCCGGTGGGCGACGCCGACACTATGACTGTTGGGGCGGCAGACGGGCTCTTGGAGTTGTTTTCGGCAATGAGTCCACAGCCGGCGGCGGCAACCGCGAGGAGGATGGAGGACGCGGTTGCAGCGAACACTGCGTGGGATCTGTGGGCGAGGGCGGGCATGGCACCCATCCTATGACGACGGCGGCCCCCCACCGGTGAAGGTGACGCGCCGCCGTTGAAACGAGGTGGAGGCGTGGTCCGGCAGCGTGCGTAAAAGGGGCCCCGCGTCCCCTCACGCCGCGAAGCGGCCATGGAGGGACGCGGGGAATAGCACGCAGAGGACTACGGCTTACCGCCGCAAACTCGAGTCGAGGGAATTACCAGCCGCGCTCGGCGAGGCGGTGCGGCTGCGGGATTTCGTCGACGTTGATGCCCACCATGGCTTCGCCCAGGCCGCGGGAAACCTTGGCGATCATGTCCGGGTCATCGAAGAAGGTGGTGGCCTTCACGACGGCGGCCGCACGCTGGGCCGGGTTGCCGGACTTGAAGATGCCCGAGCCAACGAACACGCCGTCCGCGCCGAGCTGCATCATCATGGCAGCGTCAGCCGGGGTTGCGATGCCACCGGCGGTGAACAGCACCACGGGAAGCTTGCCGGTGGCGGCAATTTCCTTGACCAGTTCGTAGGGAGCCTGCAGGTCCTTGGCGGCCACGTAGAGTTCATCCTCGGGCAGGGCGGAGAGCTTGGCGATCTCCGCCCGGATCGCACGCATGTGCCCCGTGGCGTTGGAGACGTCTCCAGTGCCGGCCTCGCCCTTGGAGCGGATCATCGCAGCGCCTTCGTTGATGCGGCGCAGCGCCTCGCCGAGGTTGGTGGCACCGCAGACGAAGGGAACGGTGAAGTTCCACTTGTCGATGTGGTTCACGTAATCGGCCGGGGTGAGGACCTCGGACTCGTCGATGTAGTCCACGCCGAGGGACTGCAGGACCTGCGCCTCGACGAAGTGCCCGATACGGGCCTTGGCCATCACGGGAATGGACACGGCGTTGATGATCGCATCGATCATGTCCGGATCGGACATGCGGGACACGCCGCCCTGGGCGCGGATGTCCGCCGGAACACGCTCCAGCGCCATCACAGCAACCGCACCGGCGTCCTCGGCAATGCGGGCCTGTTCGACATTGACGACGTCCATGATGACGCCGCCCTTGAGCATCTCAGCCATGCCACGCTTCACGCGGCTGCTGCCGGTGACGCTGTTGGCGGACGAACCGGCTTCGTTGCTTACATCAGGTGTAGACACAAAAACCCCTATGGGTAGATAGAAGACCTCCCCCGGACGACGTTCTGACTGCGCAGCAGTCTGGCCGCGTTACGCGCACGCCGGAGGGCAAGATCCATTTGACCAAGTACCTCAATACTAGTCCCCAGCGGGCGAGGACTAGAACTCAGGTATTTCGCGAAACTTCCTAGGCGGCTGTACCGTCATCGACGTCGGCCAGTGCCTGTCGGTGGACGGTCGCGATGCGCTGGATGACCGTGATCAGGCTCGCAATCGCGAGGAGCGTGAGCGTCACGACCATCACCACCGACGGCAGGCCCAGGCCGGTCAGGCCGGCCACGAGCAGCACCGAAACCAGCCTTTCCGCGCGCTCGGCGATGCCAACATTTGCGGTGAACCCCAGAGATTCCGCCTTGGCCCTGGCGTAGGAGACAACCATGCCAAGCACCAGGCAGACGACGGCGGCAACGGCTGCCGCGCGGTCGGCACCGTCAGTGAAGAACCAGACGGCCAGCCCCGCGAAGATGGCCCCGTCAGCAATACGGTCAAGGGTGGAGTCGAGGAAGTTGCCCCAGCGGCCTGCCGGTCCGTTGAGCCGCGCCATGATCCCGTCCAGGACGTCGGAGAGTGCGAAGACAGCGATTACCACGGTGCCCCAAAACAAATGGCCCAAGGGATAGAGAATCAATCCCCCGATAATCACCCCGATGGTTCCCATGACGGTGACCGCGTCCGGTGATACTCCCGATTTCAGCAGCCAGCGGGCAAGCGGGGAGAACAGGGCGGTGAAGAGTCCGCGAGCATGCCTATTGAGCATCCGACTCCCCCGGCCAGGCTTCCGCCACCTGCTGGCGGACCTCGTCAAGGGTCTGGGTGATGGCCTTGGTTTGGGCGATGATCGGGAAGAAATTACCGTCGCCGCCCCAGCGCGGAACCACGTGCTGGTGCAGGTGGGCCGCAATTCCCGCGCCTCCGGTGACTCCCTGGTTCATGCCGAGGTTGAAGCCGCTGGGATTCGCCACCTTGCGCAGGACCCGCATGGCGGTCTGCGTAAGTTCGGCGAATTCCGCCGTTTCTTCTGCAGTGATGTCCGTGTAGTCCGGGACGTGGCGGTACGGGCACACCAGCAGATGGCCAGGGTTATACGGGAACAGGTTCAGCACGACATAGCACGTCCGCCCGCGATAGACGATCAGCGATTCCTCGTCGCTGCGGGACGGCGCGATGCAGAACGGGCAATCGTCCTGGTCCTTGAACTGCTGCTGCCCGCCCTTGATGTACGCCATCCGGTGCGGGGTCCACAGTCGCTGGAAGGCGTCCGGGACCCCGGCCAGCCCGAAGCCGTCCGTGACGTCGGCATCGCGCGGATAGTCCGCCGATGCGCCTGGGTTTTCCTGCACCGTCCTCGATCCGTCCTGTCAGCTCTCGCGGTTCCGGACGGCGTCCACGATCCGTTGCACTGCCTCAGCGACCGGCACACCATTATCCTGGCTGCCGTCACGGAAGCGGAACGACACGGCGCCTGCCTCGGCATCCTCACCGCCGGCGATCAGCACGAAGGGAATCTTGTCCTTGCTGGCGGTGCGGATCTTCTTCGGGAAGCGGTCGGAGGAGATGTCCACCTCGGCCCGGATGCCTGCGGCCTTGAGCTGGTCAACGACGTCGAACATGTACTCATTGAAGGTTTCGGCCACCGGAATGCCCACGACCTGGACGGGTGCCAGCCAGGCAGGGAAGGCACCTGCGTAGTGCTCGGTGAGCACGCCCATGAAGCGTTCCACCGAGCCAAAAAGGGCACGGTGGATCATCACGGGGCGCTGGCGGGAGCCGTCGGCAGCTTGGAATTCGAGCTCGAAACGCTCGGGAAGGTTGAAGTCCAGCTGGATGGTGGACATCTGCCAGGTACGTCCGAGCGCATCCTTCGCCTGCACGGAAATCTTGGGACCGTAGAACGCTGCTCCGCCCGGATCCGGGATCAGCTCAAGGCCGGACTCCTGCGCTACCTCGGCGAGGGTCTTGGTGGCCTCTTCCCAGGCTGCTTCCTCGCCGACGTACTTCTCGGGATCCCTCGTGGACAGCTCCAAGTAGAAGTCGTCCAGGCCGTAGTCCTTCAGCAGCCCAAGGACGAAGTTGAGCGTTTTGGTAAGTTCGTCCTTCATCTGCTCGCGGGTGCAGTAGATGTGGGCGTCATCCTGGGTCATGCCCCGGACTCGGGTCAGGCCGTGAACCACGCCGGACTTCTCGTAGCGGTAGACAGAGCCAAATTCGAACAACCGTAGCGGAAGCTCGCGGTAGGAACGTCCTCGTGAGCGGAAGATCAGGTTGTGCATGGGGCAGTTCATCGGCTTCAGGTAGTAGTCCTGGCCGGGCTTGCGCACGGTGCCGTCCTCGTTCAGTTCCGCGTCGATGTGCATCGCCGGGAACATGCCCTCCTTGTACCAGTCCAGGTGACCGGAAACCTCGTAGAGGTGTCCCTTGGTGATGTGGGGGGTGTAGACGAACTCATAGCCGGCGTCGATGTGGCGCTGCCGCGAGTAGTCCTCCATGGCCTTGCGGATGATGCCGCCCTTGGGGTGGAACACGGGCAAGCCGGATCCCAATTCATCGGGGAAGGAGAACAGGTCCAGCTCGGCGCCCAGCTTGCGGTGGTCGCGCCGTTCAGCCTCGGCAATACGCTCCTGGTAGGCCTTCAGCGCTTCCTTGGTGGGCCAGGCGGTGCCGTAGATGCGCTGCAGCTGCTGGTTCTTCTGGTTGCCCAGCCAGTAGGCGGCCGAAGAGCGGGTCAAGGCGAAGGCGTTGGAGATGAGCTTAGTGTTGGGCAGGTGCGGGCCGCGGCAAAGGTCGCACCACACGGTGTCACCGCTCTTACGGTCCACGTTGTCGTAGATGGTGATGTCTCCGGCGCCCACCTCGACGTTGACGCCTTCGCCGGCGTCGGCTGCCTCGTTCTTCTTACCCAGCAGTTCGAGCTTGTAGGGCTCATTCTTCATAGCCTCGCGGGCTTCGTCCTCGGAGACGACGCGGCGCACGAATTTCTGGTTCTGGTTGACGATCTTGAGCATCATCTTTTCGAGGGTGCGCAGGTCCTCAGGAGTGAAGGGCTCCTGGACGTCGAAGTCGAAGTAGAAGCCGTCGGTGATGTAGGGGCCGATGCCGAGCTTGGCATCCGGGCGCAACTGCTGGACCGCCTGCGCCATGACGTGCGCGGTGGAGTGCCTGAGGACGTTCAGCCCGTCCGGGGAATCAATGGTGACGCCTTCGACGTGGGTACCCTCTGAGAGGGGCTGGTCAAGGTCCTTGAGTTCCCCGTTTACCCGGGCCACAACGACGTCGCGCCGTTCGAAGAAGAGCTCCGCCCCAGTGGTCCCCTCCGTCACCTTGGTCTCTTCGCCATCGACGATGAGGGTGATCTGCTGGGCATCTGACACGGGTGTCTCCTATTCACATGGTTAAGGCTTCATAGCTTGTGGCGTACGGGGACCACAGCCAGCCATCGTCCATCGTATCCGCTTCGGTGAGGGCGGCCAAAGTAGCCGAGCGCCTTTGGGGAGCAGCTGCTTCAGCTCCCCAGGCCTGTAATGGCGAGGTTCCGCGCGATCCCATCGAGGGGTCCAGGCAGGGTTTCGATGCGACTGAGGTCCCACGCCATGCTGGCGCTGAGGCTAATACCCTTGGGGCCCGTGCGGCGGGTGGTTCCCCGGATCAGCAGCAAGCGGGTGCCGAACAGCAGCGGACCGGACCGTTCCTGGGCCTCATGGAAGAACACGCTGTCCACGCAGCCTGTGCCGTCGTCGATGCTGATGAAGACCACCCTGCGCCCGCCACGCATAGGCGGGGTCTGTGTCGCGATCCTGACCCCGGCCACCAGCACCTCGGTTCCATTCCGCAGCCCCAGGAGCTTGTCCGCCGTTGTGACTCCCAATCTTTCAAGCAGTGGACGGTGGCTTTCCATGAGGTGTTCAGTGACGTCTACAGCCATCAGGTCCAGTTCGGCCCGGACGTTCTCCACCATGGTGGGTTCCGGCAGCTCCGGCGAAAGATTCCGCAGTTCGACGTCTCCCAGCGGGAGGGACAGTTGGCCATCCAACACCTCAGGACCTTTCCGGACAGTACTGTTCTGGAGTTGCTGCAGGTGATGCACCAAGTCAGCCCGGTTCGCATTTCCACCAGAGTCCCGGTGCAGGGCATCAAAGGCGCCAAGCTGCGCCAGCCGCTTGATGTTCGGTTTGCTCAAGCGGGCCCGGGCACGGAGGTCTGCCAGTGAGTCGAAGGGCTGTCCGGCCACGAGCCTTTTCAGCTCGGCCCCGGAAAGGCCGTAGATCCCCGCAAAGCTCAACCGGATTCCCAACTTGCCGTGGTGTTCACCGGTTTCAATGCGCTCTACCCGATATTCAGCCCCGCTCCTGTTGATATCCAGCGGAAGGATGGGAATTCCCAAACGCCTGGCCTCAGCCACCAGGAGGCGTTTGGGGTACATTCCGGGATCGTGCTCCCACAGTCCGGCGAGGAACGCCTCAGGATGGTGGGCCTTCAGCCAGGCCGACTGGTAAGTAGGAACAGCGAAAGCCGCCCCGTGTGCCTTGCAGAAACCAAAACTGCCGAAAGACTTCAAGGTGAACCAGACCTTGTCCACCACTTCAGGGGTGTAGCCGTTGGCCTTCGCCTCCTTCCGGAAGTACTCCTCCACCTGGGGTTCGAGTTCCTCATTGCCCAAGGCACGGCGAAATTCATCGGCCCGTGCAAGGCCGCAATGGGTCATGACGTCGAAGGTTTTCAGGATCTGTTCGTGGAAGACCGTCACGCCGTGGGTCTCCTGGAGCACAGGCTTCAGGTCAGGATGGGGGTACACCTCCGGGGCGAAGCCGTGCCGGTGTTCAAGGAAGGGGCGCACCATGTCAGATTTCATGGGTCCCGGCCGGAACAGCGAAATGTCGATGATGAGGTCGTTGAAGTCGCGCGGCGCCATCTTCCCAACGAGTTCCCGCTGTCCAGGGGATTCGATCTGGAAGCAGCCCAGGGTGTGTGTGCTCCGGATGAGCTCGTAGGTGGGCTCGTCATCCAAGGGAACTGCGTTGAGATCTATCCTTCCCGTGGAGTCGATGTAGTCGGGGCCGCTTCCATCCGGATCGACGGGATGCTTCCCTGCCGCCACGACCTCTTCCCTTGAAGGGTGCAGGCGGATGATTTCACGGACGGCAAAGGCCATGGCACTTTGCATCCGCACGCCCAGGACATCCAGTTTGAGCATGCCCATGGGGTCCATGTCGTGCTTATCGAACTGGCTCATGGGCAGCCCGATTCCACTGGGTTGGACCGGGGTGCGGTCCAACAGGGTTGCGTCACCGAGGATCACTCCGCACGGGTGCATTGAAATATGTCGTGGAAGGCGATCAAGCCGTTCCGTGAGATCCACCAGAAGGTCGAGCTGCTGGTTCTCAGGAACGGAGCCCTGCCCCACACGCCCGGCGAATTCGCGAAGTTCCGGTTTCTCCACGAGCGCCTCACGGAATTTCCGTGCCGAAAAACGCCACAGCTGTTTAGCGATTTCTCCGATCTCGCCGTCGTCCATCCCCAGTGCAAGCCCTGCGTCGCGGACCGCGCCCCGTGCCCTGTATCCGTTCTGCATGCTCATGAGGGTGACGCGCTCCGACCCGAAGCGTTCGAAGATCCGCCGGTACACGTTGTGCCTTTCGGCGCTTTCGACGTCGATGTCGATGTCCGGGAGGGTTGACCTGTCCTGTGAGAGGAACCGTTCAAAGATGAGGTCGTGCTCGAGTGGATTCACCTGGCTTATATCAGTCAGGTAGTTGACCAGACTGGACGCACCTGAGCCGCGCGCCGCCGCCCTTACCCGCATCCCGATGATCATCCGTGACACTTCGGCCACCGTCAGGAAGTAGGAGGCGAAGCCCAGTTTTTCAATAATCCGCAGCTCGTGATCCAGCCGGTCGCGCATCCGGGTCCGGGCCTCACCGCTGATCCCCGGGAAGCGCCTGTTTACCCCCGCTTCGCAACGCTGGACAAGTTCCATCATGGGATCCCCTTCGATCCCGATAACCGAGGCCTCGGGGACCACGGGCTGCTTCCAGCCCATATCCAGGACGGAGTCGATGCGGCAGACGTCGGCGAGCGCCTCTGTTTCTGCCAGAAGCTTCCTGAATCCTGCTGTGCCATAGCCGGCTGCACCGATGATTTCCTTGCCAAGCATGGCCATCTGCTCTGCCGACTTCAGCCAGCCCTGTCCGTTGGGCTGCAGCATGGGGGCAGCGGAGAGTTCGGGAAGTGATTTCAGCGAGCGCGCGGAGTCCAGGACATCCGCGGTGGCGGCACCGTCCTCCGCGCAATATCGGACAGCGTTACTTAGGACGGCCGGGACGTTGTGTTCGTAGGCGAGCTTGAGCATGCGCACAGCATGGGCGGTGCTCAAAAATTCTCCCGGGGCGGTGAGATGGGTGACAATCTCGGCGGCCACTGTTCCGGGGGGCATGGCTTCCAGCCAGCGTTTGAAGAGGGTGCGGGGACGGAGGTAGCGTCGCCCGCCCATTTCACGCCCGACGTCGGAACTCGGACCGATCAGCACCGTCAACACGGGTTCCAGGGTGTCGGGATGGAGGGTGCGTGATGCCAGTTCGGCTCGTGTCACCGCTACTGGTACCGCCCCTCCCGCTTTTCCTGAGGTCCGGGCGTGGGCATCGGAAACCAGTCTGCACAGGGCCCGATAACCGGCTCCCGCGTTGTGTCCGTGGGCCAGGACGACGACGCGTCCGCCCACCTGCGTGCGGTGGTCGCCGTCGTCGTCAAGGACCGCGAGGTCGACGCCGATAATGGGGTCGATACCCGCGTCCATGCATGCCTTGAGGTGCTTGACCGTGCCGTACAGGCCGTCGCGGTCTGTACATGCCAGGGCGGTGGCGCCATCTGCCGCGGCAGCTTGCGCCAGTTCATCTGGCCAGGACACCCCATAGTGTGCGCTGAAGGCGGTGGAGACGTGCAGGTGCGTGAAGCTCATAATTCAGGCGGTTCGGGTTTCTGTTTCAGTGCATGAGGAGCGGAGGGCGTCATGGACGCGCAGGAGGCGCCAGCGTCCGCTGCCCAGGTGCTTTACCAGGTCAAGGGTGAGCGCGTGCTCACTGGTGGACTTGGGCTCGCCTGAAGGTTCAATGCCGGAGGTTACTACCTGCACGCGCCAGATCTCGTGGTCGACAAGTCCGGCACCGCTTCCCAAGGGTGCGCGGGTTTCTTCCGCCCACCATTGACGCCTCTCATACCAACGCACAGGTTCGGCGCAAACCCGGTATTGCCGGCCGCCCCAACATAGCTCGGCAGGCTCGCCGGAGGGAGTGCAGACAACGTCAACTGACTCACTGAACATCCCCATGTACTGGCCTCCATCATTCGAACAAGTATTCGAATACTTCCAGTCTACGCGCGGGGGACGACAAAACCTAGATGAGGGGTGGACGCCAAGGACGGCAGAGAGCAGGATTGAGCCATGAGCAGCCAAGAAGCACTCCTGAAAAAGGCCAGCATCGCCGCCAAGGAATCCACTCTGGTGGCCCAGTTCGATATAGAGGGCAATATCCCCGGGTCGGGGGCTTATGTGGTTGGCCTCCTAGCCGCCGATCCCGACTATTCGTCCCAGCGCCGGCTCGGCATCGAGTTCATGAACGGCGAGGCGATTGCCTTCTACAGCTTCAATCACGATCAGGGCACCGAGGAAAACTATGACCTCAGCGGCGTGGAACATTCCGGCAACACGATTACGGGCCACTTCCCCCTTTCCGCGATCAACGGATTGGGCAAGCCCCACGTCATGACGGCGTTCAGCGACGCCGACGGCCGGGAGTTCCAGGCTGGAGTTGAGGTGGCCGAGGACCTCTAGGGCTGAGCGGTTGCCCTGTGGACCTCTAGTTCCAGTTCAATGAAGGCGTCGATCATCGCCCGATAGCTGGCTTCCACGACGTGGGGGCTGGTTTCTTTCTTCTCGGCCAGCGAGCGCACATTGTCGATAATGCGCTAGTCCGCGGTGACTCCCGGTTAGAACAGAGCTTCGACCGGCTTGATCAAGTCCGGACCGTTATTACGGACACTTCCGACGGCGGCCCCCACCGCTTCCAGCGCCCAGCCTGCTGCGGCATCATGCGCCGCCGAGCGAACCAGGTCCACGAGTCCCGCCGCATCATCGACATTGGGGTCGAGCCATGCTTTCATCGTCTCCCGGCTCATAGGGAGCGGTACCCGGTCATGGAGGGCTGTCAGTTCGTCGAAGACGGACGTGCCGCCATTGCCTGTGGGAATCCCGGCCGTTGGCGTGTCCGTCGTGATAATCGACGTCGACAGCAGCCATTTCGAGGGATCACCCTCGTCTTTGGACGGGTCACGCCACCACTCGTAGAGGCCGGCGAAAGCCTGGCTGGATCCGTCACCTGGGTGGACGTAGTAGGGCTGCTTGCTCTTTCCCTCGCCTTTCTTCCATTCGTAGTAGCCATCAGCAGGAACTGCGCAACGGCGCGATGCGACGGCCTTCCTGAAGGACGGCTTTTCGAGCAGGGTCTCGCTCCGGGCGTTGATGAGCTTCGCGCCGCCGGAGGGATCCTTCGCCCAGGACGGGACCAGTCCCCAGCGCGCCAGATGCAGCTGCCTCTTGGGAGCGCCCTCAATGACCCGCTCAAGAACGATTGGCACTGGGTCGGTTGGGGCTACATTCCATGATTTCGTCAATTCCAGGTCATGTTCGAGCTCGGCGTCGAATTGCGCCAGCAAGTCCCCCACGGCCCTGGCCATTACGTAACGTCCACACATGGCTCCAGTCTGCCCCGTTGTCACCGGCTGCACCAGCATGTCATGTGACACAGCGGCTCCAAGGAATTCCGCCGGGCACGCTACCGTTGAGCACAGTGGCTCCCGGCAGGAGCCAGGCGACCGACGACAGGAGACATCCGTGGACTTCACCCCCGAATCCGGCACCATCACCATGTTCTCGACCATGTGGTGCGGTTACTGCACCCGACTCAAGAAGCAGCTCGACGCCCAAGGCATCGGCTACAACGAGATCAACATCGAGGAAGTCGAAGGAACTGCCGAGCTCGTGGAGCAGATCAACGGCGGAAACCGCACCGTTCCCACGGTCCTTTTCCCTGACGGCACCGCAGCCACCAACCCCTCCGCGGCAGAGGTCAAGACGCGCCTGGCAGCCTAAGAATTAGTTGGGCGCGGCGGCCGGCTCAAGCCGTACGATCACCGATTTCGACGCCGGCGTATTGCTGCCTTCGGCCGTCGAATCAAGCGGCACCAGCACGTTGGCCTCCGGGAAGTAGGCTGCCACGCATCCCTTGGCCGTGGGATACGAGATGAGGCGCAGCTGGCGCAGGACCCTGTCCACGCCGTCGGCGGCCTCGCTGTGCACATCCACATACCCGCCGTCGGCTAGCTCCAGCTCAGCCAGGTCCTCGGGGCTGATGAACAACACCATGCGGCCCTTCTTCACGCCCCTATAGCGGTCGTTCATGCTGTAAGTCGTGGTATTGAACTGGTCGTGGGCGCGCACAGTCTGCAGGATCAGTCGTCCGGGCGGCACTTCGATGGTGTCCAACTCGTTCACGCTGAACATCGCCTTGCCGGTAGGCGTGGGGAACTTCCGCTGGTCGCGGGGGGCGTGCGGCAGGACAAAGCCGTCTCGGAGCCTGATCTTCGTATTGAAATCCTCGAAGCCCGGAACCACGTGCGAGATGTGCTCGCGGACTATGTCATAGCTGTGCTCGAAACCCGCCCAGTCCACCGGAACCTTGTCGCCAAGAACGGCCCGCGCCATCCGCGTAACGATTGACATTTCGGAAAGGACCTGCCGGGAAATGGGCTCAAGGATTCCCGTTGAGCTGTGCACGGCGCACACAGTATCCTCCACCGTGACAAACTGCTCTCCGCTGGCCTGCCTGTCGATCTCGGTCCGCCCGAGTGCCGGGAGGATCAGCGCCTGTTCCCCAACCACGGTGTGGGAGCGATTGAGCTTGGTAGAGATTTGAACTGAGAGCCGAGTGTTGCGAACCGCTGCCTCTGCAACGGCTGTATCAGAAATAGCGTGGACCAGGTTTCCGCCGAGGGCCACCAGGACCTTGATCTTCCCGTCGCGCATGCCGCGGATGCTGCCGACGGAGTCGACGCCGTCGTGCCGCGGCGGGTCGAAGCCGAACTCGCGCTGCAGGGCGTCAAGGAACCTCGGGGGCATTTTTTCCCAGATGCCCATTGTCCGGTCGCCCTGGACATTGCTGTGGCCGCGGATCGGAGAAGGGCCAGCACCAGGCTTGCCGATATTGCCGCGCAGCAGCAGGAGGTTGACGATTTCCTTGATGGTGGGCACGGCTTTCTTGTGCTGCGTCAAGCCCATTGCCCACGTGATGATGACTTTCTCCGCGCGCATATAGCGATCGGCCAGCTCATCGATTTCCTCGCTGCCCAGGCCTGTCGCGGCGAGCACCTGCTCCTCGTCGAGTCCCGCGAGGTGCGCCTCGAATTCCTCCAGCCCCTGGCAATGCTCCGCGAGGAAGGCGTGGTCCAGGACAGTGCCGGGCCTGGCACGTTCGGCATCAAGGACGCGCTTGGAGACTGCCTGGAGCAGGGCCATGTCGCCGGCCAGCCTGATCTGGAGGAATTGGTCGGCAAGATCCGTTCCCTTGCCGATCAGTCCCCCCGGCCGCTGTGGATTCTTGAAGTTGATTAGTCCGGCTTCCGGAAGCGGGTTCACAGCGACGATGCTCGCCCCTGCCTGCTTGGCTTCTTCCAGCGCCGTGAGCATACGAGGATGGCAGGTTCCCGGATTCTGGCCCATGATGATGATCAAGTCGGCCTTGGCAAAGTCGGTGTAGGTGATGGCGGACTTTCCTACTCCGAGTGTTTCGCCCATGGCGTGCCCGGTTGATTCATGGCACATGTTGGAACAATCCGGCAGGTTGTTCGTCCCGAATGCCCGCACGAAGAGCTGGTAGGTAAAGGCTGCCTCGTTGCTGGTGCGTCCGCTCGTGTAGAAAGTTGCCTCATCGGGAGAGTCCAGGGCATTGAGTTCCCGGGCTATGACGCCGAAGGCCTCGTCCCAACTGACCGGCCGATAGTTCCGCTCGCCTGCGGCTTTGTAGACCGGTTCCACCAGCCTTCCCTGTTGGCCGAGCCAGTACTCCGAGCGCGAGGCGAGGGAGTCGACGTCGTTCTCTGCCCAGAACCCTCCCGGAATCCGCAGCGGCTCGGCCTCCCAGCCCACGGCCTTGGCGCCGTTTTCGCAGAACTCTGCCAGCTTGCGCTCCGGCGGGTCAGGCCAGGCGCAGCTCATGCAGTCGAAGCCGTCCTTCTGGTTGATGGCCCGCAGCGTCTTCCAGGCCCGGGCAGGTCCCATCTCGGCCACCGCATGCGGCAGAGTTTCGCTGAGGCTTGGCAGGCCAGCGGCCGATCGTTTGGGCGGACTGACGCTTAGTTCGACGTCGGAATCCACAACCTCGGCTGGCTTCCTATCGGGCCTTCCCAGCAGTTTTTTTGTTACGTACCTGGCCACCCCGGCCACCTTCCTTGGTGGGCTCTGGCCAACAAGCCTAGTCCTGCTTGAATCCGACTACAACGGAGGCTCCGGCTACGGCAGCGGCGCTTAAGGAAGCAGCGTGCGGAAGTCGCCGTCGGATACTGCCCAATGGTCCCCATAGGCGCGAATGATGGCCTCCTCGACCGCGGGAACGTCCACATGCGGCACGAGGTCGTTGACAGCACCGGCGGTGGCCGGATCCCATTCCAGTCCGAGGGCCTCGTAACTCACCGTCAGCACTTCCCGGATGGGGGCAGAGTCCTCAACAACCACCACTGAACTGAACAGCCAGCCGCCCGAAACCACGCGCTGCGCGGTGCCGATCAGCTTGATCCTGCCCTCCGGGGTCCCCTGCCTCCCGCCATGGACGCTGAACTCACCGGGGCAGTACTCCCCCGGGATCTCCCCAACGCCCGCGTGCACACCCAGGCTGCGCAGGGCTCCAGCCAGCAGCTCTCCGAAGTAGGCGAAACGGCCTTTCGCCCCGGCAATCGCGTCGGCATTGGGCTCGATGTGGTCCACAACCAGTGTGCCCTCGTGATATGCGGCGGCGCGCCCTCCGGCCTTGCGGACGAGCGGTTCGAAGCCCAGCCGGCGGCAGGCCTCAGCCGCGGCAGGAAAACCCGGAAGTTTCTCGTCGCGCTGGCCAAATGCAACTGTGGGTCGGGGCCGATAGAGCCGAAGGGTCGGGCCAAGCCGGCCGCTGCGGGCCTCCTGGAGCAGCGTGAGCCCGAATTCCAGGTCCTCCGCCGCACCGAGGGACTCCTGCTGGCGGAACACGGTCAGGGTAGGGGCCTCTTCGACCAGGGTCTCCTCGATACCCTGCACCATCACGCCTTCCTCAGCGTGAGGATCTGTTCAGCGCGCCCGAACGGGCCTTGGGGGTCATGGAGCACTGTTGACGTGAGCCCGATGCCGTCGCTGCCAAAGGAGACCGAATTATCCAGGCCGAGCCATTCCCCTGAGGGCGCGCGATACATGTGAATCTGGAGGTCGACGTTGGGAAAGAGGTGGCTGCCTCCCGGAGGAACCCGGGCGGCAATGCCGTTGGCAGTATCTACCAGCCCAACGAGGCGAGCCAGGTCAGTGCTGTCCTTTTTGTCCGTGAGTGGATGCTCCGTGTGGACCCACACTTGCCCCGATCCCGGCCTGTGGTCATCTGCCTTCCGCATATCCAGGGACCTGATGTATCCTCCCGGCCAGGCGCTCGCCCAATCCCCGGGTGTGCAGTCTTCCAGCGGGGGCATCGGATGGTCTTCGACGACGGCGATGCCGCTCGTGTCGGAGGTAATCATGCGCCAGGCTGTGGCACGGATAGCCACCCGTCCGCCGGCCAGGAGTTCAGCCTGGATGAGTTCGATGGTTCGGCCGGGCCGGAGGGTAGTGGTGATGACCTCGAACTCGCCGCCCGGGATCAGCCCCAGGATCTCGTAGCTGAGCCGGGCCATCCTGACGTCATCGCGCGGCTCGTGCCGTAGCAGGCGTTCGGCAAGCAGCCCGGACGCCGGTGCCATATGCTGCTCATGCGGGTTCCAGGCGCCCTGGGCATGGATCGTGGAGCGGAACTTTCCGTCTCCCAGCGACTCATAATAGAAGTCGCCTTCGGCAAGTTCGGGCAGTTCGATACTCAAGGCTGACCCTTTCTGGCAATCTGTTGATCCGGGACAACACTACTTCGGTTCCACCCACAACGCCTTCCGATGGGTAAAGTGAAGGAAGGTCCATTCCAACTACGAGCACAAGAGGCGCGGTCCTGATACGAGTCATCAGCTACAACTTACGTAAGCACAAGGCCAGCGGTGAGCTTCGCGGCCTTGCGCACGGCTTCGACGTCGATGCGCTGTGCTTGCAGGAATGTAATACCGAGGAACTCCCCACGACGCTCGGCCCACTCCACCTCGCGGATGCCACCAGGGGAAACCGCCTCGGCCTGGCCGTCTACTACCGGACCGCTCGCTTTACGGCAATCGAATCAAACGCTTTTTCCCTCAAGAAATCCCTTCATGACCGGGTTCTGACTCCGGCGCACGAGCGACTCCTGGGCGTTCGACTCATCGATAACGCCACCAACCACGGACTGGTACTGGGTTCATTCCATGCCGCGCCGCTGACGGCGTCCAATTCCCTGCGCAGGGAACAAATCCACGCTGCGCACGCCGAACTGCTCGGCATGGGCGGGGAGCAAATGACCTTGATGGTGGGCGACTTCAACTACCCCTTCTTCACGCGAAACCTCACAACGCATATGAAGAACTCAGGCTATGAACTGTCCCTGAGCGACCGGCGAACGTACACGCGCTACAAAGTCTTCAAGGGACACTTCGATTTCGCCACGTCCCTGGGACTGGTGATCGGCAAGGTGGAAACCCTGCCGCGGGGCGCGTCGGATCATCTGCCGATCCTTGTTCACGCTGAATACGGCAATAATTCAGTGAGCTCGAATGCTTCGGGAATCCCGGAGATTGCAGGCATAGAAGAAGCTGAGGCTCCGACCATCGAATCGCCTCGATCGTCGGAGCCCTAGAAACGTCCGGATCAGAGTAACGTCCGGATTAGCTGCTCAGGTGGCTTCCTGATGCCGGTCAATCATGAAATCTCCACCTGGAAAAACGATGGTTTCATGGCCGTCGTCGAAGCGTACGCGGTAGGGCGGTGCGCCGTCCTCGCCTTTCACCTCGATGATTTGCCCGTGCCGATCCGACCTTTCGACGGTAGTGCCCCGGATGATGATCCGGTCTCCTTCAGTTGCCTTCATGGCAATCACCTCCACACCCCAGAATACGATTGACCGGCCTGCCTTGGAACAGGTCCCTTCAGTCGAATTCACCCTTCTGCGCGCCTGCCCGAGACAGCATTGCCGCCCGTCGCAGCAACTCATCAGGTTCGCCTGCCCAGCGGTCAAGGACACGTTCTGCATGCACCCTGTCCTGGCCTTCAAGGCCTGCCAGCAGCGGAGCAACGACGTCGACGGCGAGCGGGTCCACCAAGGCAGCGACGCGTGCCTGCCTCACGAAACCCTCGATGCGTGTGAGGTCCGAATTCTTCAGCATCCCGGCCTTCGACTGCAGGAGGACGACTGCCGCCAGGCGCCGCTCAAAGACAGGAACATCCCACAGCTCTGAGCTCAGGGCTGTTACTTCGTCATGGCTAAGGTCGGGGTGACGGCGGAGCACGTCACGAATGGTTCCCCGGATCGCACCCACCGATGCGCCGTAATACGAAAGCTCGCTTCCAAGGCTCTGGCGGGCAGCCTCGGCCCGGCTCCAGGATGCTCCCCGCTGGAGTGCGAAATCCACGAATTCCCCGGCTTCGCTCACCCGCTCATTCTTTCGCCTTCCGGGGGCCGCCGTCGACAAAAATGTCAGTGCCCGCCCATAGCTTGGGTTCGACAGTAGCCCAGCCGCAGGAGACGTGAATGCCAGCCCAGAATCTGACAACAGGACCGCCACACGGAGCAACGGCGGCAGCATTCCGCGGAACTCCCGCTGAATCCTCCATGCCACTGTGGTACCCGGAACTGTTGGCAACAGTTGCCGGCGAGATCACCACCGGTCGGTCACGGGCAATTACGGCCGTCAATAAGGAACTCCTGAACTCCTACTGGAAAATCGGACAACAACTGGCCAGCCGGGAGTCTGAGCAAGGCTGGGAGCCAAGGTGGTCAGCCGACTGTCCGCAGACATCCGCAACCGCTTTCCCGGCGCCAAGGGCTTCTCACCAAGGAATCTTCGCTATATGAAGAGCTTTGCGCAGGCCTGGCCCGAGTTCCCAATGTTGCAAGCGCCGCTTGCAACATCGCCCTGGTATCACCAGATCGCGCTGTTGGAAAAGCTCGATGACGCCGCGACGCGCCTCTGGTACGCGGCGGCCGCCGTCGAACATGGCTGGTCCCGCAACGTCCTGGCCCATCAAATCGAAACCCGCCTGCACGAGCGCTCCGGGCAGGCCATCACCAATTTCAAGACCACTATGGTGCCGGCCGACTCGGAGTTGGCCCAGCAGGCCACCAAGGATCCGTACGTTTTTGATTTCGTGGCCATGACCGACCGCCGCAGTGAGAGGGAACTGGAGCTGCAACTGATTCAACATGTGGAGAAGTTCCTGCTGGAACTGGGCCAGGGGTTCGCTTTCGTGACCTCCTCGCGCATGCGGATGACAAGCCGACCATCGGTCTGCTGCTATGCAAGGAGAAGAACAGCGTGGTGGCCGAATATGCCCTGCGCGGCTTCAACACTCCCATCGGCGTGGCTGAATGGCGGACCTCGGTAGCCGAATCCCTGCCTGAGGAATTCGCGTCGAGCCTGCCGAGCATCGAAACGCTGGAAGCCGAACTTACAGTTCCCGGTGGTTGAGCTTGTCCCCTGTGGTTGAGCTTGTCGAAACCCAACCCCCGCCAGGCCCTTCAGACGTGCTGGCCAAACCAGGCCAGTGTGTCCTCCCATGCCGCGGTAGCCTGCGCCTCGACGTAGCGCTGTCCAGTGTCGTTATGGAACGCATGGTCGACGCCGGGATACACCTTCATCTGGTTGATGATGCCGGCGACATTTAGGGAATCGCGGAGTGCCGGCATGGACCCGGTGATCCGCTGGTCAAGCTCGGCGTAGACGCCAAAGACCGCCGCCTTGATGTTCGGAACCTTGTCCAGGTCGGGAGAGGGTCCGTAAAACGGTGCGACGGCCTTAAGACCGGTCAATTCGGTTGCGGCCTGCCAAGTGATGCCACCGCCGAAGCAGTAACCGTTCATGGCAATTCGCTCCGGGTCGACAAAATCCCGCGTCTTCAAATAGTCGAAACCCGCAGAGAAGTCAGAGACGTGGCGTGGGGCTCCGGCCTGGGTCAAGGCACCGGGGACGGCGTCGGGGTCCATTCCCGCCGTTCCGCCCTCCCTGCTCAACAGGTCCACCGCCAGGGCCGCGTATCCGGCCTTGGCGAAGCGTCGCGCCACGTCCTGGATATGCGGGGTGAGGCCGCGGTTCTCATGGCAGACCAGTACGGCTGGTCCCTTGTTTCCTGCCTCAGGTCGGGCAAGGTAAGCACTGATGTCCGTTCCGCCTGCAGGGAATCGCACAGTAGCCGTGACCAGGCCAGGCGCACCCTCGGGAACCGAAAGCGGACTCTTGGCTCCTGGAACGGTGCCCGGAGAAGTGGTGGCGGTGCCCGTCCCTGGACTGGTGGGCGTGGGAGTGGGCATAGGGTCCGTACCGCGGGGAACTTCATCCGGCGTGCACCCGACCAAAGCCATTGCAGCGGCTGCTGCCGCCATGCTTCCGGTGATGAAGGCCACGCGTCTAGTGAAGGTGCGGTGGGACATGTCCCCGGCCCGATAGTCGTCGTAGAACTCCTCGATCAGGTACTTCTCAAACTTGCCAAGCCGGGCCATGATTCCTCCTGGGTTTACGGGAGATAATCCTCCAAGACATACGACGCTACAGGGGACGATTCGGTTCGGCACTGATGTTCTGGAACGGCGTTCGTGCGCAAAACAAAAGTAACGACACTAAGCGCATGACGGTGAGACACTCGTGCCATGCGCGAACTCGTCGTTCTTGGAACCGCGTCGCAAGTCCCGACGCGATCCCGCAATCACAACGGATACTTCCTCCGCTGGGACGATGAGGGCATTCTCTTTGATCCCGGCGATGGAACCCAGCGGCAGATGATCCATGCCGGCGTCTCCGCCTCGGAGGTGACCCGCATCTGTATCACCCACGTCCACGGAGATCACTGCTATGGGCTCCCCGGTGTGCTGTCACGCCTTGCCCTGGACAGGGTGGCGCATCCCGTCCGTCTGCATTACCCCGCGTCCGGCGAAGACATCATCTGGCCGCTGGTCGCCGTCGCTTCGCCGGGCATCGATCTCCGGCTTTATCCCCACGACGAGGCCGGGGCCATCGCGCCCGGCGTCGAAGTCCGTCCGCTGCTGCACCGCATAGAGACGTATGGATATCGGCTGACTGCCCCCAGCCAAAGTTTCGCCTTCGTCATGGATACCGCACCCTGCGCCGGGGCGGAGGAACTTGCCGACGGCGTCGACCTCCTGGTTGCCGAGTCCACCTTCAGCGACGACGACGGCAATCTTGCCGCGCAGTTCCGTCACCTCACGGCGGGCCAGGCAGGCACTTTGGCTGCTGCCGCCGGCGTCGGCACCTTAGCCTTGATCCACCGATGCTGATCGGGGCGCCGACGGCGGGTTAAACCGAGAATGCCCGTCTTTTCAAGGAAAATGGAGTTTGTCTAGAACCCATTGACAACCGAAAAGAGAGGCATCTCGTAGGTGCAAGTTTCGCATAAGCGGTCCGCTGTGTCAGTTTCCTTTGATGAGCCGAACCTCGTGTCGGCTGCCCGGCTGCTCC
>NZ_JAGGPK010000009.1:112591-194890 GCF_018613855.1 Arthrobacter sp. ISL-30 | reverse complement strand
GGAGATCACCGGGGAAAAAGGAATCTAGTCCTCGTTCTCGGCAAAAGAAACAGTGAAGGGCCCACGGCGTGATCCCCAACGCCCGGCTAGCTCACGGCCTCAACGAACCATAGATGGACGGCGTCGGCAGGCGACCACAAGGACATTTTCAAACCCGAACGGGCGTCCCACAAGAGACAAACCGGCTAGGTCGCAGTTGTTGTCGCTATGGGGGTCCATAGCGACAACAACTGCCAGCCGGTTGGGAGGGGAGTTAGTGCGTCAGGTCCTTGCCCTTGGTCTCCGGAATCGTGAAGACGCAGAGGGCGCTGATCCCCAGGAGCACCACCGCGTAAATGTTGAACAGCTGAGCCTGGTTGATGCTCCCAAAGAATGTCTGCAGGTAGGGTGCCGTTCCGCCGAAGGCCGCTACGCAGAGGGCATATGGCACGCCGACGCCGACAGTGCGGATCTTGGTGGGGAACAGTTCGGCATAGACGGCCGGGACGATGGCAGCACTTCCGGCGATGAAAACCAGCATCACGGACATCGAGACGGTCAGCTGCCACGGCGAGTCCTTGAGCAGCCACGTCATGGGGAAGTGGAAGAGTGCCGAGCCGGCGGCGCTGATTACCAGAACCGGCTTGCGTCCGATCCGGTCGGACAGCCTGCCCCACAGCGGCAGTACACCAATGAAAACCACCATGGCAATAACGCTCGCCCAGAGCGCGGCACCACGATCCATCTTCAGTGCGGTCGCGGCGTAGGTGGGGGCCACAACGCCCCAGACGTAGTAGATCACCGTCAGGCCAACGGTGAGGCCGATCACCTGGAGCGCCTGACGCCGGTGCCGCACGATCTGCGGCCATATAGGTTCGTGTTTCTCGGCTTCGCTTTCGTGTTCGAAGGCTGCCGTTTCCTTGAGCCGCGAGCGCATGATGAGCGCGTACAAGCCCAGCGCCGCCCCGATCAGGAACGGGATGCGCCAGCCCCAGGCTGCCATGTCGTCCCTGCTGAGCAACCCGTTGAGGACGGCGCCCAGGATGGTTCCGGCCAGGATGCCCACCGTCCCTGAGGTGTAGATGAGCGTTGCCCAGAAGCCACGCTTTTCCTTGGGAGCCATTTCTGACAGGTACGTCTGCGACGACGGCAGCTCGCCTCCGTGGGCAAGGCCCTGGATGAGCCGCGCCACGAGGAGTAACAGTGACGCCCAGAATCCCACGGCCTGGAACGTGGGGGCGATGCCGATGAAGAGGCTGCCGAGCGCGGCGAGGCCCACCGCGAGCGTCATGGAGGACTTGCGCCCGATCCGGTCACCGATCCAGCCGAAGACGAAGCCGCCGAACGGACGGGCAACGAATCCGACGGCGAAGATCGCCAGCGTGGACAGGATGGCCGACGTCGGGTCTGCAGAGCTGAAGAGCTGGCCGGCGAAGAACGGGGCGAAGGTGGCATAGATGGTCCAGTCATACCATTCGACTGCGTTTCCGATTCCAGTCCCGACGAGGGTACGAACGTTCGAACGGTGAATCGGAACGGCGGACGCGGTGGTGTTGGTGGTGGCAGTCATATCCTGCTCCAAAATCTGCTCGGGGAGGTGTGGACGGTGCATCGGAGGGATCAGTTTGCTGCAGCCAGGGCTGCGATGCGTGAGACCGCGAGCCCGGCGTAGAGGGCCGCGCCGTCGGCGAGGACGCCGTCGTCGAACGTTGCGAAGGCCGAGTGGTTGAACGGCGACGTGGTGTGGTCGGTGCCGAGCGGAACCGCGCTCAACCCGATGAAGGTGCCCGGCACTTCCGCCAGGATCCGGGAGAAGTCTTCGGAGCCACCGTGCGGTACAGCAAGGCGGGTAAGCCTGGACTCTCCGAACATACCGGCAATGACCTTTTCCGCTGTATTGGTTTCATCCTCATCCGTGATGGTTAGCGGGTATTCCTCCTGATAGTCGACGTCGACCTCCACCCCGTGAGCGGACGCGATGCCCTGCAGCAGCCGAGGAACGGCCTCCATCATCTTTTTTCGCGATTCCTCTGAGAATGTCCGAATGGTCGCCTCGATGCGGGCGGATTCGGGAATGACATTGCGTTTGGTCCCAGCCTGCAGGACGCCGACCGACAGGACTACGGGGTCGAACATGTTGAACTGCCGGGTGACCATGACCTGCAGCGCCGTGACCATTTCGGCGGCGACCGTCACCGGATCCTTCGCCCAATGCGGCGTGGAGCCGTGGCCGCCCGCTCCCAGCACCGTCACGTAAAGGCCATCTGAGGCACTCAGCAGCACGCCGGGTTTCGTGCTGAACTGCCCGTGGGGTTCCAATGAGGAGAACACGTGTAGGCCGTAGGCGGCATCCGCGCGGCGGCCGGCGGCGTCCAGCACGCCTTCACGGATCATGTAGCTGGCGCCGTCGAAGCCTTCTTCACCCGGTTGGAACATCAGGACGACGTCGCCGGGCAGCTGATGCTGCCGCTCGGCCAGGAGGGTCGCGGCACCGGCGAGCATGGCCGTGTGCAGGTCGTGGCCGCAGGCGTGCATGGCACCGTCGAGGCGCGAGGTGTAATCGACGCCGGTACGCTCCTGCACGGGCAGCCCATCCATGTCCGCTCGGAGCAGCACCACCGGCCTCTCGGCGGAGGAGTGCCTGGCGCCTCCCCGCAAGACTGCCGTGACCGACGTCGTGTCCTTGCCGAGGGCGATTTCGTACGGGAGGCCGTCGAGCGCCTTGAGGACCTTTTCCTGAGTGCGCGGGAGCTGCAGGCCGATCTCGGGTTCCTGGTGGAGCTCGTGGCGGAGGCGGACAATGTCGTCCTGCAGTTCATGGGCATCGGCGGTGATCGTCATGCTTCTCCTGGTAATGGGGGGCTCGTGGGGCCGTTTCGGGGCGTCTATGCCATTCTGTGGTGACTTCGTTCACAGTCTTTGGAACAACTCGAAAAATGCAGAAGTGTGCCACTATTAACAGGATTCGTGCATGACAAGGAGGAAGGTGCAGATGGAGCTCAGCGAAGAAGATCTTCGCCTCATCAATGCGCTGCAGATTTCGCCGCGCATCGCCTGGTCCGACGCCGCCGACGTCCTGGGCATCCATGCCACCACGCTGGCCGCCCGCTGGGACAGGCTCCGGGAGGCTGGGGCGGGGTGGACCACGGCCCATCTCATGGGCGACCCCAAAAGCGCCTGCCTGGCCATGGTGGATGTGGACTGCGAGATGCACCTCAGGCCCGATGTCACCACCGCCCTCGCCGCCCTTCCCCAGGTCATCACGATCGAGGAGGCTGCGAGCAACAGGGACCTCATGCTGACGGTGATCACCCGGGACCTGGGCGAATTCAGCAACGAGTTGGTGCCGCGCCTGAAGGAAATCCCCGGGCTCACCAAGTACCACACCTCGCTCTGCACCCGTATCCACACGAGCGGTTATGCGTGGCGGCTCAACGTCCTCAGCCGTGGCGAGCAGCAGGCGCTGCGGGCGCTCGCCGGTCCAGAGGCAGCGAATCCATCAGCCCCTGACGCCGTACTCCTGCCCCTGCCGGAGAGCCACCGTGCGCTCTTTCCCTTCCTGGCCCGCGACGGGCGGGCCACCGCGGCCGAGATCGCCCGCGCCCTTGGGCGGAACCCTGCCACCGTGCAACGGCAACTGGGCCGCGTGCTGGCCAGCCGATGGTTGTCTTTTCGCTGCGAGGTGGCGCAGAAATTCTCGGGCTATCCAATTACGTGCCAGTGGTTCGCCAACGTCCCGGCAGGCCAGCATGAAGCCGCGGCCACGGAACTGCGCGCCATCCGGAACGTCAGGTTCACGGCCTCCACCACGGGACGGACCAATTTCGTGATCATCATGTGGCTTCGGTCCCTCGGCGAGGTCATGGAGTTGGAACTTGCCGTGCAGCAGCGCATCCCGGGGATTGAACTTGTGGAGAGCGTCGTCATGCTGAACACAGCCAAGCGGGTGGGCTGGATGCTGAACCCGGACTCGACGGCAAGCGGCGCCGTCGTACCGGTCGCATAGCCCTCCTCTTTCGAGACCCTTCGAAACCCATCTGAGTCGCAGTCGTTATAAGCCCTCACAACGACGTTAACTGCGAGTCACTTTGGGGGGGAGGCCGGAGGAGGGGTGGCCCCTCGCGTTCAGGCGCGGCGTCTTGCCTTCAGGACCGAGTCTCCGATGGTGACTTCGCCGCCCTCGGGACCGGTGACTGTTCTGTCGCGCCTTTCCAGCACCTGCACTTCCCAGTCGGGCCCCTCGATGCCGAGTTCCCGAACCAGGTCATCGGGCCTGTAGAACATATCTTCCGTGACGTGGTTTCCCCCGGGCGGCAGCGCGTCGGGATGGTGGCCCACAATCAGCAGCGTGCCTCCGGGCACCACCGCATCTGCCGCTGAGCCCAACGCCTCCTGCCACGGCAGGACAGTGGAATGCAGGTACTGTGCGCTAACCAGGTCGAATCCGCGGTGCGGTGCCCAGGTGGCGAGGTCTCCGCGGACAAACTTGATGCGGTCAGCCAGTTCGTCGCCTCCGGCTTCGGCTGCATGTGCCGCGGCGCGGTGAAGGGCGACGGCGGACACGTCCACAGCGGTGACGCTCCACCCCCGTTCGGCGAGCCAGACGGCGTCGGCACCCTCACCGCAGCCAAGGTCCAGGGCGGTTCCCGCCGGGAGGTCCGCGGCTTCGGCCACAAGTTGCGGATTGGGACGGCCGCTCCAAGCCTTTGGCCTGCTGCGATACATCTCGTCCCATACCTCTGCGGACGTCCTTCCACCGTGATTGTGCTCCATGACGTACTCCTCCCGTGCCGGTCACCCTCCAAACACCAAGCTACCCTTCCACGGCAGCCGATGCCGGGGTAAGCCGTGCCCGAATTTGGTCCGCGTCAGGGTCCCCTCGAGGCGGATGCTAAACTTGTATCACTTGATGTGCGGTGATGCCCTGGGTTGTCCGGCAACTGGTTTGTCCAGCAACGGCAAACGGGGCTTTTTTCATGTGAGAGGCACATCCTGCGTCGATGAACGCGTTCTATTTGGTCCCGGCCAACGCCTGACTTGTCTGGCTGCAGCCTGGTTGATCACCTGACTTTTCCTCGGCGACCCCCTGGCCCAACCGGCGTCGGGGGCCGATGTCCCTCAAGGGACATGTCCGCAAGGACACCGCCCGAAAGACCGAACATACACATGACTACTTTTGCTGCCCTGGGAACCCCCAAGGCCATCGCCGATTCACTCGCTGCGGACGGCATCGAGTCGGCCTTCCCGATCCAGGTGAAGACCCTTCCGGACACACTGGCCGGACGCGACGTCCTGGGCCGCGGACGCACCGGCTCCGGCAAGACCATCGCCTTCGCCATCCCGCTGGTTGCCCGTCTCGCCGAGCGGGAAGCCAGGCACTTCCGCAAGGCCGGACGCCCTATGGGCCTTGTGCTCGCTCCCACTCGTGAACTGGCCACCCAGATCAACGCAACAGTTGAGCCGCTGGCCAAGGCTATGGGCCTGAACACCACCGTGATCTACGGCGGCATCTCCCAGGCCCGCCAGGAGAAGGCACTTCGCGCCGGCGTCGACATTGTCATTGCGTGCCCGGGCCGGCTCGAGGACCTCATCCGCCAGCGGATCCTGACCCTCGAAGCCGTCGAAGTCACCGTCCTTGACGAGGCCGACCACATGGCAGACCTCGGCTTCCTGCCAGTGGTCAAAAAGCTCATGGACATGACCCCCACGCAGGGCCAGCGCCTGCTGTTCTCGGCGACCCTGGACAACGGTGTGGACAAGCTGGTCCACCGTTACCTGTCCAACCCGCTGACCCACTCAGTGGACGAGCCGCAGGCCGCCGTGACCACCATGGAGCACCATGTGCTGGTGGCCAACGACCAGACCGTGAAGAAGCAGCTCATCACCCAGCTCGCCTCCGGCACGGGCCGCCGCGTGCTCTTCATGCGCACCAAGCACCACGCCCGCAAGCTCGCCAAGCAGCTCACGGACTCCGGCATCCCCGCCGTCGACCTGCATGGCAACCTGTCGCAGAACGCCCGCGACCGCAACCTGGCCGAGTTCTCCTCCGGTGACGTGCGCGTCCTGGTGGCCACCGACGTCGCCGCCCGTGGTGTGCACGTGGACGACGTCGAGCTGGTCATCCATGTCGACCCGCCCACGGAGCACAAGGCTTACCTGCACCGTTCCGGCCGTACGGCGCGCGCAGGTTCCGAGGGCACCGTGGTCACACTGACCCTGCCGGAGCAGCAGGGCGACGTCAAGAAGCTGATGAAGGCTGCCGGCGTCGAGGTCTCCTTCGAGCGAGTGACGGCGACGTCGCCGCTGGTTGCTGAGCTCGTGGGCGAGATGGCTGCCCCCGTGGACCCCAAGGTCCGCGCGGCACAGCTCGCCTCGAAGCTTCCCGCGCAGGGCGGCGGAACCTCCACCGGTGCCAACGCTGAGCGCAAGCGGGCCCGCCGATCAGGCCAGGGCTCACCTACTGCGGGTGGCCGCGGGGGCCGTGGTGGCCGGGGCAAGGTTGGCGCTGAGCCCGTCCGTACTGACGTGCCGAAGTCCGAGCGCCGATCCGCCAGGAACGACGACGTCGCCCGCGGCTCGCGCGGTCGCGGCAGCGCTGCTTCCACTCACCGTAATGACGTGCCGGGTTCGCACGGCCAGCAAGGATCGGGCCAGGGTGGTCGCGGTGGTCGTCCCGCCACCGGGCAGCGCGCAGGCTCCGGTTCCCGCCAGGGCTCGGCTCCCCGTACGGAATCCGCCACCAGCACGCGTTCCAGCGGCAACAAGGCCGTCTGGTCCTCCAACACCGGCGGCACGTCCGGCGGTTCGTACTCGGGTGGCTCCGGCCGTCCCGCACGCAGCGGCCCTCGCCGCGCCTCTGCTCCGGCATCGAACGAGCGCCGCGGCCGTTAGGTTTCCCTCTGACGACGCGGTTCCGGCGTGAGGACAGGGATCCCGCTGGAGGACGCCTGCATATGGGCGTCCTCCAGCCATGCGCGCGTCCTTGGGCCGAAACCGTGTCGCCAGGATTACCAGCCGCGGGCGCGCCATTCGCCCAAGTGCGGCCGTTCCGCTCCCAGGGTCGTGTGCCTGCCGTGGCCCGGGTGCACAACAGTGTCGTCCGGGTAGGCGTCGAACAGCCTCGTGGAAACGTCGTTCAGCAGCGATGTGAAGCGTGCCTCGTCATTCTGGGTGTTGCCCACGCCGCCGGGAAACAGCGAGTCGCCGCTGAAAATATGCGCCGCCCCTTCGGGATCCTGGTACACATAGGCGATCGATCCCGGAGTGTGTCCGCGCAGGTGCACGGCGGTGATGTCGAAACCGTCGAAGTTCAGCACGTCACCGTGTTCCAGCACCACGTCGACGGGAACCGGCAAAGCCGCGGCATCGTCCTTCCCTGCTGCGGTCCTGACACCGGTGGCTTCCACCAGCTCCTTCAGGGCCCGCACGTGGTCCCAGTGCTGGTGCGTGGTGGCGACCATGGCCAGCTTCGGTTCGGACGTGGAGTCCGCCCGGGAGTCCAGCAGCATCCCGCCGATCGCCGCGAAGTCGTCCGCTGCGTCGATGAGCAGCTGGGCGCCGGACGCCTTCGCGGTCAAAAGATACACATTGTTGTCCATCTCGCTGACGGAGATGCGGCGAATGGTGATGTCACGCAATGAGTGAATGAGTGAATCCATCGTGCCAGTTTACGGACGCGGCTTCACCCACTCGCTCCACCGCGCCCGGAAACCGGCCGGCCCGTGTTACTCGCGGCCCTGCGACACCCAGTTGGGGTCAGCGGACCGTGAGCCGACGACGGCGGAGGCAGCGGCGTCCAGCACGTCCAGCTGTGCGGCAGTCAAGTCCAGGGACAGGGCGCCCAGGTTCTCGTCGATCCGTTCCGGCTTGCGGGTCCCGGGGATGGGGACGACGGCGAGCCCGTACCGGGGGCCCTGGACCAGGAGCCAGGCGAGGGCCACCTGGGCAGGGGTGGCGCCCAGGTCCTCGGCGACGGAACGCACGGCTTCAACCACGGCCTGGTTGGCGTCCAGCACGCCGTCGGCGAAACGGGGGATGTTGTGCCGGAAATCGCCTTCGCCCAGGTCGTTCGCTGTGACGGTTCCGGTGAGGAAGCCGCGGCCAAGCGGAGCGTACGGCACAAAGCCGACGCCGAGTTCGGCCGCCGCCGGGACAACGCTGCGCTCCACATCGCGGCTCCAGATGGACCACTCACTCTGGACTGCCGCGATCGGATGGATGCTGTTGGCCTCGCGCAGCTCATCTGCCGGCACCTCGGACAATCCAAGGTGCCGGACCTTGCCCTCGGCTACCAGTGCCGCCATGGCCTCCACGGTTTCCACAATCGGAACGCGGAGGTCACGGCGGTGCAGGTAGTAGAGGTCGATCACGTCGGTGTCGAGGCGGCGCAGGCTGGCTTCCGCTGCCTGGCGAACATACGCAGCATCACCCCGAACATCCCTGTACCCGTCGAGCGGATTGCCTACGATCCCGAACTTCGTGGCCAGCTGGACCTCGTCCCGGCGATCCTTCAGGAGCCGCGCGATCAATTCCTCGTTGCCGCCGGCGCCGTACACATCGGCGGTATCGATGAACGTTACGCCGGCATCAACTGTATGATGGAGGGTGGCCAGGGCAGCCTCCGGATCGACTCCGCCATAGACGGGAGTTAGCGCCATTCCGCCAAATCCAAGGGGGCTGACTTTCAAACCGTCCCCGAGCAGGATGGGGTTCGTTTCAGAGCTCATAGTGGTTCTCCTTCGCTGGGTGCTTCAGGCCGTCTCTGCGGACAACCCCATGAAGCGGAGGAGTATTCCTGCTTTCCGGCTTTGCCAGGCTACTTCGCAGGCAGAGCCTTGGGTCCTGCCGCACAGCCCACGATTCCGGCGATGAACAGCAGCTTAAGCGGGCTGGCGGGTTCGACGCCGGTGGCCATCGCCCAGCCGACCGTCAGGGCAGCCCCGATCCCCACCCAGACGGCGTAGGCCGTGCCGAGGGGAATCCGCTTCACGGCCATGCCGAGGCCGACCATGCTCAGCGTTGCGGTCACGGCGAACACCACGGTGGGCAGTGGCTTGGAGAAGCCGTCGGACAGGCCAAGGGCCGTTGCCCACACTGCCTCCAGCACCGCGGAAGCCAGCAGGATGGCCCAGGAAGCGCCGGCACGAAGCGTCTTGTCAGCCGCCACGGCTACGCCACCGCCTTCAGGCCGACCACGCACACGGCGATCCCCGAGAGCAGCAGCAGGCGGGGCGCCGTCGGACGCTCCCCCTTGGTGACGATCGCGTAGACCGAGGTCAGCACCACACCGACGCCCACCCAGACGGCGTAGGCGGTACCTATGGGAATGGACTGCATTGCGATGGCGAGACCGGCCGTGCTCGCGATGACGGACGCCAGGAACAGGGCGGCCGGCAGGATGCGGGCGCGGCCTTGGACCTGGGAAGTCCGGTGCAGCGCGGCGGCCCAGACGGCTTCGAGGGCTCCGGAGACGATGAGAATAATCCAGGACATGACGGTTTCCTTTGGCCAGTCTTGTCGCTTGCCGGGTACTGATCCGTCGTCCGGAGGTTCGGAGGGAACCTTGACTTCAGGCTAGCAAGGACGATACGGGCAGGCTGCCGATGGTGGCTAAGCTCACCAGCGTTGACGCCGTCACGGGCTAATGGGCCGGGCCCACCGGATCGATCGAAATGATCGCGATGAAGCCCCGGCCGGTGATCTCGGGCGTTCCTACCTCGGATCCCACCACGGCATCGTAGCGGTCCAGCGCCACGGGTTCGGCAGGAGCGATCTCAGCAGCCGTCCCAGCGGCGGAATCAGCTGGGGTGTCGACGTCGGACGCCGCCTCAACTGCGCCAGGGACCACCGAAGCCTGTCCCTCCAGCAGCACTGCCAGCTGGCCGCCGAACACAGGCTGGGGTCGTTTCTTCGAGAGCTCCACGATGGAGGTGTACCCCTTGAATGCTCCATCGCGGGTCATGACGTTGAGGTCACGGATGTCGCCGGTGGGCAGGGTGCTAGAGGACGGGGCTTCCCCGGAAAAACGGAAGGGCCGATATTTCTCCAGGGGGTACTCTTTGCCGTCCACGTTGAGGACCAGCAGTTCGCCGTCGATCACGGTCAGCACCCGTTCCACTCCCGGGAACGTGGAGAAGTCACCCGCTTTGGAAACCTCGGCGATGCTCACTCGCCAGTCCCAGACTCCATCCTGCGCCGAGGCTGCCTTCGGATGGGTGGCGAGTTCGCGGGTGACCCCGCCGCCGTTGCGCCAGGGTTGGGGTCGGAGTTCGGCAAAGTGGATGATTTCCATGGCCCCAGCGTAGCCGGGCGTAGTAACCCCTGCGCAGACAAGCCGGTCTTGCTAACGTCATATAAGACCTACCCGCAAAACCAGCAAAAGGCGCGAAATGTTCGTCAAAGTGTGCGGCCTGAGCACCCCCGAGTCCATCCAGGCCGCCGCAGCCGAGGGGGCCGACGCCGTCGGCTTCGTCCTCACGTCAAGCCCTCGTGAGGTGACGCCGGAGCGAGCCCGCGAGCTGCTGGCCCATGTCCCCGATGGCATCCAAGCCGTGGGGGTGTTCCGCCACGAAGCTGCGGCAGACGCCGTCGCCACGGCGCGCGCCGCCGGCCTTGAATGGGTCCAGCTGCATGGTCGACGCTCGCCTGAGGACGTCAAGGAAGTGCACGACGCCGGGATGCGGCTGATCCGGGCCGTCACCATGCGATCGGCTGCAGAAGAGTTCGAGGACTGGGGCGAGGAACTGCTCCTGATCGACGCCGCCGTACCCGGCTCGGGAGAGGCGTGGGACTACGCGCTGGTGCGGTCGAAGGGTCTTGGCGGTCGGCAGTGGCTGCTCGCCGGCGGGCTGGCTCCGGCCAACGTTGCCAAGGCTGCTCTTGAAGCCGAGGCTTGGGGAGTTGATGTCTCCAGTGGCGTGGAGTCCTCCCGCGGGGTAAAGGATCTGGGTCTGGTGCATGCCTTCGTGGCTGCAGCGAAGGGCGTGTGAACAGTTCCCAATAAGGGCTCCGGAAGCCCTTGACATGGGTGCTTTTGTGGCCCATATTTAACACATCGGTTAATTAGCAAGAGTGTTAAATACAAAGGCAAACCACGATGTCAACGGACCGGCTCAGCCTCATCTTCTCGGCGCTTGCCGACCCCACCCGCAGGGCCATCCTGGCCCGGCTGGCCGAGGGCGAGGCCACCGTGAATCAGCTGGCTGAACCCTTTGACATCAGCCTCCCGGCAATCTCCCGGCATCTCAAAGTGCTCGAGGCGGCCGGTCTGATTACCAGGAGCCGCAACGCGCAGTGGCGTTCCTCAAAACTCGAGGCCGCACCGCTCCGCGAGGCTACGGAATATATGGACAAGTACAGGCGCTTCTGGGACGCCAGCTTCAGCCGTCTCGATGCGCATCTGCGAAGGATCCAGCAAGATCAGCAAGAACAAGATCACCAGGAACAATCACCAGAACCAGGAGTCAGGCAATGAACATGCAACCAGACACCACTGAGTCCCACACCCTCACCATGACCAGGGACTTCGACGCTCCACGGGAGCTGGTCTTCCGGGCCTTCATGGATCCCGACCAGCTAGCCGCGTGGTTCGGGCCCGAAGGCGTTGATTCCCCGCGTGACCGGATCGTCATTGAACCCCGCGTCGGCGGTGCCTGGAATGTCGTTATGACCTGGGACGAGGGCGGCGAGGCTAAGGAATCACCTGTTAACGCCACAATCTCTGTTTATGAGCCACCGGTGCTGCTGGTGGCCGGCGAAATGGCACACCCCGAGCAAGGCATCCCGCTGCAGCTTCAAATGCGCCTTGAGTTCGAGGATCTGGGCGGCGGCCGAACACGGCTCCACCTGACCCAGGGTCCTTTCGACAGCACCGAATGGGTCGAGATGACCCGCGAAGGCTGGGGCAGCTCCTTCATAAAGCTGGACAAGTTGCTGGCGAACACTTAGGAACGCGTGCGCGTGATGCGCATTCCTGCTCGAGTGGTCAACTTGGAACGTGGACGGCCATCCCCGCTAGACTCCCACACCGGGGACAGAACGCCATTGCCGCCGGAAGTCGAACGGGTTCCGGGCACACGACCAAGCAGAAATGTGACCCTTGAAGAAACTTGCACAGCCTCTGACCGCCGCCGCCCTCTTCAGCGCACTGGCACTGACCGGCTGCTCCGCCCCGGAAGCTGCCAGCGCGCCGTCGGCCGCTGCTCCGGCAGGTTCCGCCGCCGCCAGTGCCAGCCCCAGCAAATCGTCCGGGCCCTTTGGCGAGTTCGCCTCGGCAGCCGAAGCCTGCTCCACCATCTCGGAGCAGGCAACGGGTTCTTCACTGTTGCCGATGTACGTGGCGCAGGGAAAGACTGCTGAACTGGAGCAGTTCAAGGCCGACCTCGCCTCAACTGCTGAGCGGGCGCCGGAAAGCGTCAAAGCTGATTTCACCCGGCTCAAGGACACCGCGATCGCTGGCCTGGGTGACCAGACCGTCTATTCCAGCGGCAAGTTTGAGCAGGCGATGGCACCCGTCACCGCCTGGCTCGGCGCCAACTGCAAATAGCATCTGATCCTTAAACTTGAGAGAGATCAGGGACGGTTCAGGGCGAACCCCTAGGCTTCGGGCAGGGTCGGCAGTGGACAATGGAACCATGAAGACGCTGCTCAACATCATCTGGCTGATTTTCGGTGGGCTGTGGCTGGCCTTGGGTTACTTCCTTGCGGGCATCGTGTGTTGCCTCCTGATCGTCACCATTCCCTGGGGAGTGGCGTCGTTCCGGATCGCGGCCTACACCCTCTGGCCGTTTGGGCGCATGGTGGTGGAAAAGCCCGGAGGAAGCGGGGTGTTCCCGCTGCTTGGCAACGTGATCTGGCTGCTCGTGGCGGGTATCTGGATCGCGATCGGACACGTTGTCACGGCTTTTGCCATGGCCATCACCATCATCGGGATCCCGCTGGCAATCGCCAACCTCAAGCTGATTCCGGTGTCGCTGATGCCGTTGGGCAAGCAGATCGTTCCGACCGACCGGCCGTTCGTGAGCTCCTACCGGTAGCCGCGCCGCGTGTGAAGCTAGCACGACAAGTACCTCGCCTGACCCTGGCCGCCTTCAGCGTGGCGGTCCTCTTGGGCGCAGCCAACTTCGTGGCCGTTCGAGTCAGCAACCAGGAGCTTGCCCCGTTTTGGGGCGCTGGCCTGCGCTTCGGGCTCGCCGCAGTGCTGTTCGTCATGGTCGCCCTCGTCCTGCGTCTGCAGTGGCCACGTGGCCGACTTCTGGCCATGACGGCCGTCTACGGCGTCCTCGCCTTCGCCATCCCGTATGCGCTGATGTACTGGGCGCTGACGCAAGCTACCGCTGGAACCGCGACGATCGTCATGGCAGGGGTGCCGCTCGTGACGTTGCTCCTGGCCGTGACCCAGCGACTGGAGCGGTTCACCTTGAGAGCCGTGGCTGGGTCTGTCCTCGCCATCGGAGGGATAGCCTGGATGGTCCTTGGGTCGCAGGGGGTCAGCGCCCCGGTGGGCTCGGTACTAGCCATGCTCGGGGCGACCCTGGCTATAGGCCAGAGCATCATCCTGGGGAAGCACCTATCTGCCAACCACCCGGCCATGACGAACGCCGTCGCCATGGCAATTGCCGCGCCGCTGCTGATCGCGTTGTCGGCCTCGGTCGGCGAGGCCTGGGCGCTGCCGCGCCAGCCCGACGTCGCCGCCGCGCTGGTCTACCTGGTGACGCTGGGGTCGGTCGGGTTGTTCGTCCTGGTCCTGCTTGTGGTGCGTACGTGGACGTCGTCGGCGGCGTCGTACATGTTCGTCTTGTTTCCGGTGGTCACCCTGGGGCTGGCGGCATGGCTCATCGACGAGCCAGTGACCCTGGCCGCTGTCCTCGGCGCCGCACTGGTCATGGCCGGCGTCTGGTTCGGTGCCCTCTCCAAGGTCAGCTCTTCAAAGGTCAGCTCTTGATGGTTTTCATGGTGAACCGGGAGCTGACCTTTTGGATTCCAGGGATGGTGAGTACCCGGTCGCTGAGGAAGGCTTCGTACGACTGGAGGTCTTTCACCTGGAGGCGGATGAAGTAGTCCGTGAGCCGAACAGCCGGTGCAGTTCGGTGACCTCATCGAAGGCAGCCATGGTGTTTTCGAAGCGGTCGACGCTTGCTCTGTCAAAGCTGGTGAGGTCGACGTCGAGGATAACTTCGAATCCCGCCCGATCGCGTTTGGGTCAATGTCTGCCCGATACCCCCGTATGACGCTGGATGTTTCCAGGCGCTGCACACGTCGCAAGCATGGACCAGGGGTAAGGCCGACTTCCGACGCGAGGTCAACATTGGAAATGCGGCCCGTCTCGCTCCAGCACTTCGATTATTGCTCTATCCAGGGAGTCCATACCCCTGATGCCAGGGCCTATTGAAGGGCTGGACTTCGCACTCTGCGCCCTGTTCGTCACGCTCACCCTTGACGCCGCACGAACCCGGCAGCAGGTTCCCTCCGTTCTGAAAGCACTGGCCCTGTGGATGCCCGTCGGGATCCTTGGGATCCTGGCCGCCACCACGCTTCGCGGCATCCTCCAGGCCGACCCGCCGATGGCGGGGCTGGCACTTATCGCCGTCACGTCACTGCGGTAACCCACCTCTTCGGCCGTCGCCGGACATTGCTGAGTGTTGGCGCCGGAACGCTCAGCTACGTGCTGCTCGTCAACATGTTTTAGCCCCTGTGGTTACTGGACGCTGTTGCGTTCGATCAAGTCGCCAATGATGCGTGCACCTTCCGGGAAGGCGGCAGGGTTCGGTCCTGTGTAGTTAAGCCTGATATACGGACCCGCTGGTTCGGCGGGGAACCATTCGCTGCCGGCGGCAATTGTTACCCCGGCACTCTCGCAGTCGCGGGTGAGGCTTTCGACGTCGGTCCCGTCCGGCAGGCGCACCCACAGGTTCAGTCCTCCCTTGGGAATCTGGGCAATGTGGGCCTGCGGGGCATGCTCGCGCAGGCTTGTGACGAGAAGGTCGCGGCGTGACTGGAGTTGGTGGCGCAGGCTACGCAGGTGCGTGTGCCAGCCGGGTTGTGTCACGACGTCGAGTGCCGCCGCCTGGAGAATGCCGCTGACATACATCGACTCGGCGGCGCGGTCTGCGAGAATGCGCTCACGGGCGGGCCCACGGGCGATGACAGCCGCGACCCGGATGGCCGGGGAGACGCTTTTCGTCAATGACCGAAGGTAGACCACGTGGCCGGAATCGTCGTGTGCTGCTACTGGGGAAGGGGAAGTGGTGATACCGAAATCGTGGGCCCAGTCGTCCTCAACCAGGAACGCGCCGTTCTGGCGCAGGATCGCAAGGACTTGCTCGCCCCGCCCCGGAGACCACTGGGTGCCGGTGGGATTGGCGTAGTTCGGTTGTGCATAGAACATCCGCGCACCTGTCTCCTCGAAAGCCCGGGAGAGTTCATCGGGATCAGGGCCGTCGGGACCACTGGGCACGGGAATGACGCGGACTCCTGCTTGTGCCGCAGCCAGGATGGCTCCCCAGTACGTAGGGGACTCCAACAGAAGGGGCTGGCCCCTGCCGACCAGGGCGGTGAAGATAGAGCTCAGTCCGCTCTGGCTCCCCGGCAGCACGATGACGTCGCTTGCTGTTGGCGGAGTCACCCCCGCAGGGGTTGAGGCTCCAAGCTCCTGTGCGAACCACGTTTGCAGTTCCGGGAGTCCCGCTGCCGGTGGGCGCGATAGCGCCGCATCGCTTCGGGCGGCCCGCGTCAGGGCGGCCCGCACCAGCCGTTCCGGCAGAAGTTCGCGGTCCGGGTAACCGGAGTGCAGGGCGATGACGTCGTTGGCTGCATAGCGCATGGCGGCAGAGGCCGGGCGAAGAGGTGCGCGCGGTGAGCCCAGGGCAGCAGTTTGCCACCCGTAATCTGCCGGCCGTGCAGTCCGAACCGCCCGCACAAATGTCCCGACGCCCGGCCTGCTCTCGATCAGGCCCTGGGCGGTGAGCGTCTGAAGTGCCTTTTGTACCGTGACCGGGCTGGCCTGGTACTCGGCAACTAACGACCTGGTGGACGGCAGTCGGGATCCGGGCGCGACCCCTGAGATCCAATCCCGCAGTCGCGTCACAATCCTGGAACTGCTATCGTTGTTCATGAGAGACAATAGTAGCGCTACTGTTCTTGTTCGGCCAGTGATACCGTCTGCTTCCAACATGGGGGTGTGGTGGGGCCTTCTCGGAGTAGCGGCCTTCTCGTTTACAGTTCCCTTCACCCGGGTGGCGGTCGGGGCCTTTTCCCCATTGTTTATCGGATCGGGCCGTGCGGTCGTCGCGGCGGTTCTTGCCGCATTCGCCCTCGGCCTCACCCGGCAGCGTCTCCCTCGAGGAACGCAGTGGGGACGGCTTGCTGTGGTCGCCGGAGGAGTCGTCGTCGGTTTTCCGCTGCTGACCTCTTTCGCCCTCACCTCCGCTCCGGCCAGCCACGGCGCCGTCGTCATCGCCTTGCTGCCTGCAGCCACGGCCGCGGCGGCAGTGCTCCGGGGCCGAGAGCATCTGCCAGTAGCTTTCTGGTGGGTTGCCGCCGTTGGCGCCTTGGCGGCCATCGGCTTCGCCTTCGCGCAGTCCGGCGGCTTCGTGCAGTCTGGCGGTTTTGGACAGTTTCACTGGGCGGACCTCCTGCTGCTCGGTGCCGTCGTGGCAGCGGCCATCGGCTATGCAGAAGGAGGCCTGCTGGCACGCGAGCTCGGCGCATGGCAGACCGTCTCCTGGGCCCTCGTCCTCGCGTCGCCCCTCATGGTGCCCCTGACGGCGCTCTCCATAGTCCAGCAGCCGCCATCCGGCACGCCGGTCCAGTGGCTCGCGTTTGCCTACCTTGGCCTGGTCAGCATGTTCCTTGGCTTCTTCGCCTGGTACCGCGGCCTCGCCATCGGGCCCATGGCCCAGGTCAGCCAAATCCAGCTCATCCAGCCCGTACTCACTATCAGCTGGGCCGGACTCCTGCTGGGCGAAACCCTGACGTGGATGACCATCATTGGAGGGCTCGCCGTCGTCCTCAGTGCCGGCATCGCCGTCCGCCTGCGGCTGAAGCCGCCGGCCTCGACGCAGAAACCTGACTCCCGAAACCGGATTCCCAAATAACTACAAAGGAAGATGCACCATGTACATCCCAGCGCACTTCGCTCCCGGCCCCGACGCAATCCATGACCTGCTCGCCCGGCCAGCCGCGGGCAATCTGGTGACCATGACCTCGCTGGGTCTGCTCGCCACGTTCGCGCCCTTCATCTACGACCCCTCGATCGGTGAACATGGCGCGCTTCAAGGACACCTCGCCCGGAACAACGCCCAGTGTTCGGAGTCACCAATCGGGGAATCACTCGTCATCATCCAGGGTGCGGACGCCTACATATCGCCCTCGTGGTACGCATCGAAGGCCGAACATGGGCGTGTTGTCCCCACGTGGAACTACTCCACGGCCCACGTCTACGGCAATCTGGTACTCCATGACGACCCGGTCTGGCTCGCGAATCTCGTCAGGCGGCTCACGGATCTCCACGAAGCGGACCTCCATGAAGCCGATTCGGGTCGGCCCTGGTCAGTAGACGACGCACCGGATCGTTACATCGCAGGGCAATTGCGTGCGATTGTCGGCGTCGAACTGCTTATCACCAGGATCGAAGCGAAGACCAAACTTAGCCAGAACAGGCCAAGCACCGACATCGACGGCGTGGTGGGCGGACTTACTGCTCGCGGGCAGGCAGAGATCGCCGCTGACGTGGAGAGAGCCCGACGAGAACTTCCAAACTGAACTCAGCTGAAGCCGAAGACGGGCGGGAAGACCACGACCACGATGGCTGCCCAGGCGCCGTAGACCGGCAGGTACCGCGTTTGCCAGCGTTCGACGGCGGCAAAGGGTCGCCGGCGGCGCAGGAATCCAACGGCGAGCCAGCCCGCACGGGCCAGATGCACCAGCAGTAGAAGGTTCAGGCCGAGCGCAGCGATCTTGTTGGGACTGAAGCCGAACTCGGCGATGCGGGTAAGCATGGCTGTCAGCATCACGGCGTCGACTGCCAGGGCCGCGACAACGAGGACCAACTGCAGGGCATCGAACAGTCCGGGAGGCGCGAGCGGGTCGCGGGCGGAAATTGAGTAGAGCAGCAGGCACAGGACCAGCACGAGGATTGCGTCCATGAGGATGAGCAGGTTGCGGTCGGCGTCGACAAAGCCACCCGCGCCTGCGAGCACGGCCAGAAGGACCAGCAGCATGGCAACGGTCAGGGGCGTGAAAACGCGGGTGAGGACCGGGGCGATGTTTTCGACGACGTGCTGCTTGGCTTCGACTAGCCAGGCGGCGACTACGAGCGCCCCGGGCACCGCGAACGGCAGGATCCAGTCCTGCAGCACCGGTTCGAAGTCGATGCCCACGATCTGGAGGGTCGCGAGTGTGAGTGCGATCAGGACTGCACCGCCCAGCGCAAGGAGCGTGTAGTAAATCGCGAGCTCTCCGGTAAACCGGACGAAGTCCATGCGTCGTTTGTCAGACCGCCACCTGCCTCCGACGTATGCCACTCCGACCAGCAGCCACAGGATGACCGGGGCATGCAAGGCGGCGAGTAGCTCGGTGGAACCGCCTGGGGCGAACGGGTAGAGATTCAGCGCGACTGCCAGCGCGGCGAATGGGACGAGCAGCACCGCCGTCGCCGGCCCGGTGAAGCGGCGCTTCCACGCGAGATACGCAGCCAGGAACGGGAAGACGAGCAGGCCGAGGTTGCGCATCAGCGCTCCGCCGTCGTCGAGCCAGGCAAAGCCGGCCTTGACCGCCACACCTGCCCCGACGGCGAGTGCGAGGACGATTGCCAGCTCGCGCCACCGTGGTGTGCTGGCGTCGTCGGAACCCTCCGGCACCAGGACGAGCTGCTTCCACAGCCGTTCGGAGTGCTCGCGGGCAAACTCGTGCGAGACGGCGTCAAGGTTGCCCAGGCGTTTGATGGCGACGAGGAAGGCCTCCTCGTCATCGAGGCCGGTGGCTTGCCGGTCGGCGATCTGCTCGCGGAGGTGGTCCTCCAGTTCGTCGACGTCGGCGGGGGAGATTGCCTGGCTCCGCTGGACGTATCCGCGCCACCGGTCGATCTGGGCCTCCAGCTCAGCGTGTGACTCCATCACGCCCACCCCTCGACCACGGCCTGGGGCCGCTGCGTGGCCTGCCACACCTGCCGCAGTGCGTCTGCCACGACGGTCCACTGCTTCTGTCGATCTGCGAGTTCGTCCCGGCCCGCCTGCGTGATCGCGTAGTGCTTGCGCCGGCGCCCGGCGTCGGACGTCCCCCACGACGACGACACGTAGCCGAGCCGCTCGAGCCGGTGCAGTAGCGGGTAGAGCATCCCATCGGTCCACTGCATCCCACCACCCGACAGCTCACTCACGCGCTTGAGGATTGCATAGCCGTACAGGTCGCCGTCGGACAGGATGCCCAGTACAAGCGGAGTGGCTGAGGCGGCCACCAGGTCTTTATCAATGCGCACCGCGCCTCCTATACCTAGATCTGAAGGGTATCAAACATAGTAGCTCTAGGTATGGGCTTTGGTGAGTAAGCGTTGCCGCCACAGTGCCGACGAAGGAGAATCAGACGTACTGTTCGAAGCTGGTTGGATCGAGCCAGGTGCCGACGGAGACTGCGAAGGCGGCTCCGCTAACAGATGGAGACACGATGAGCATAGCCACGAGGTCCGAGACACAGTCGACTGCCGTGCACGTTGCCGACATCCACGACCTGATTCGACTGCACGGCGCGCGCGAGAACAACCTTAAGGACGTCAGCGTCGAGCTCCCGAAGCGCCGGCTGACGGTGTTCACCGGTGTATCCGGCTCGGGCAAGAGCTCGCTGGTCTTCGACACGATCGCCGCGGAATCGCAGCGGTTGATCAACGAGACCTATAGCGCCTTCGTGCAGGGATTCATGCCGACGCTGGCACGGCCTGACGTGGACGTGCTCGAAGGATTGACCACCGCGATCATCGTCGACCAGCGGCGAATGGGTGCCGATCCCCGATCAACAGTCGGCACGGCCACCGACGCCAACGCGATGCTGCGCATTCTTTTCAGCCGTCTCGGAAAGCCGCACATCGGCTCGTCGCGGGCGTTCTCGTTCAACGTAGCGTCGATCTCGGGCGCGGGAGCGGTCACTATCGAGCGCGCCGGCACCACCACGAAAGAGCGGCGGAGCTTCAACATCACCGGAGGCATGTGCCCACGCTGCGAGGGACGGGGGTCAGTGACGGACTTCGACCTGTCTGCGCTATACGACGACAGCAAGTCGCTCGGCGAGGGTGCGCTGACGATTCCCGGTTACAGCATGGACGGCTGGTTCGGGCGGATCTTCAGCGGCTCCGGCTTCTTCGACATGGACAAGCCGATAGGGAAGTACACCAAGAAGGAGCTGCACGACCTGCTCTACAGGGAGCCGACCAAGATCAAGGTCGAGGGCATCAACCTCACCTACGAAGGCCTGATTCCGAAGATCCAGAAGTCCATGCTCTCCAAGGACCCGGAAGGGATGCAGCCGCACATCCGCGCCTTCGTGGAGCGGGCCATCACCTTTACGACTTGTCCGGACTGTGGAGGCACCCGGCTCAGCGAGGCGGCCCGGTCGTCGAAGATCAAGGGGATCAACATCGCCGATGCGTGCGCCATGCAGATCAGCGACCTCGCCGAGTGGGTGCGCGGGCTCGACGAGCCGTCGGTGGCTCCGCTGCTGGCGACGCTGCAGCACACGCTGGACTCGTTCGTGCGGATCGGGCTGGGCTATCTGTCGCTGGAGCGGTCGTCCGGCACCCTGTCCGGCGGCGAGGCGCAGCGCACCAAGATGATCCGCCACCTCGGGTCGTCGCTGACCGACGTGACCTACGTCTTCGACGAGCCGTCCATCGGGTTGCACCCGCACGATATCCAGCGGATGAACGCCCTGCTGCTCCAGTTGCGCGACAAGGGCAATACGGTGCTGGTCGTGGAGCACAAGCCGGAGATGATTGCGATCGCCGACCACGTCGTCGATCTTGGCCCCGGCGCAGGTACTTCCGGCGGCACAGTCTGCTTCGAGGGCACGGTCGAGGCACTGCGGAGCAGCGGCACCATCACCGGCCGCCATCTCGACGACCGGGCCTCCTTGAAGCCGACGCTGCGGGCGGCGTCGGGAGCCATCGAGATCCGCGGCGCCAGTACCAATAACCTGCAGAACGTCGACGTCGACGTCCCCCTCGGAGTGCTGGTGGTAGTGACCGGCGTGGCCGGGTCGGGGAAGAGCTCACTGATTCACGGCTCGGTGTCGGGACGGGAGGGAGTGATCTCGGTCGACCAGACAGCGATCAAGGGCTCGCGCCGCAGCAACCCGGCGACCTACACCGGGCTGCTCGACCCCATCCGCAAGGCCTTCGCGAAAGCCAACGGCGTGAAGGCCTCCCTCTTCAGCGCAAACTCCGAGGGCGCCTGCCCCACCTGCAACGGTGCCGGTGTCATCTACACCGACCTGGCAATGATGGCCGGCGTCGCCACCACCTGCGAGGAGTGCGAGGGCAAGCGGTTCCAGGCGGCGGTGTTGGAGTACCGGTTCGGTGGCAAGGACATCAGCGAAGTGCTCGCCATGACGGTCACCGAGGCCGAGGAGTTCTTCGGCAGCGGTGAGGCTAAGACCCCGGCGGCCCACAAGATCGTGACCCACCTGTCCGACGTCGGGCTCGGTTACCTGAGTCTCGGCCAGCCGCTCACCACGCTTTCCGGCGGCGAGCAGCAGCGGCTCAAGCTGGCCACCCATATGTCCGAGAAGGGCCGCGTGTACGTCCTCGACGAGCCGACCACAGGCCTGCACCTCGCCGACGTCGAGCAACTGCTTGCCCTCCTCGACCGGCTCGTCGATTCCGGCAAGTCGGTCATCGTCATCGAGCACCACCAGGCCGTTATGGCACATGCCGACTGGATCATCGACCTCGGGCCCGGCGCAGGCCACGACGGCGGCCGCGTCGTCTTCGAGGGCACACCCGCTGACCTCGTCGCCGCACGTTCCACCCTTACCGGCGAGCACCTGGCGGCCTATGTCAGCGGCTGACAGGGCGAACGGCTCCACACGGACATCCTGCGCGCGCCTACTCGAGTTCAGGGCTGTTTTTCGGGCCGGGAAAATGAGTACACGCTACTCGTGTCAAGGGGCCGCGAAGCCTGTTTACTGGAAAGTGCAGGAAGGCCAAACAAACTATTTGGCTCAATGCATTCGCCCCGGAAATGGCGGTAGACGGGGCATCTGGGGACCGGCGATGAGGCCTTACTTTGTAGAGAGATGCGGCCTACCCCAGACGTCGCCGGCCCCCTTCTAATTCCTTTGAAACCACCACGGCGATGAACGACGCCGGCGGGTTTTCCTTTACGTTTGTCGTGCCGCCCATACGGCAGCGGGAGAAGCCGCCGTAACGGCGGTGCCTTACAACATCGACTGGTGCGACGACACCGGCAGGAACAACCGTGCGGCAGGCCTCGGCGACCTCCCTTTGGAACACGTATCGTGTGCGGTGCCTATCAAGACGCTGACAATTACTCGCTAACGTGTGGCCCTGTGCGCATCATCCAAGAAGCGGTGCAGGGAAGCCTTGGTGCAAGTGTGCAGCTGCAATTGCGCCGTTAGTCGAGCGATTGAGAGCCCAAATCCCTTCTGGGAGACGATGCGCAGGCCGGTGAGACCCAGTCGCTTATCCCAGCCCTCGGCAAAGTATCGGTGCCTGCGGATATTGGTGATAATCAAGCCCATCGAGACGTTCGGCACGTCGAGCAGCAGTCGTTCCATTTCCCCTGCCTCCAATTCGCCACCGTCTCGAAGCCTCTGAAGATATACTCCTGCAGTTTGGTCAATTACTGTTGGCACCTTGGGCACTACAACAGTGCCGTGAGGAGCACGCGCGTAAATTGTTGCCCCGGACGCGGACGACAGGGCCCAGTAGGATGACCCGTCTGTCGTGTTGACCGCGTAAAAGCGATCTGGGGAGACAGCCAACAGCTCCGTCCCCGCCTTCTCTGGGGTGACCGTAAGGGGTGTGGGCCTGGGAATGTCTGGGTGTGTCCATCTCATGCCCAGGAACCTTCGAGGGCGCCTGCCGGAAACGCCGTGCTGGATGCTTTGGTGATAGACGGGTGAAACGTGGGCAGGCGCGGAGGCGGGCACGACAAAATTCCTCAAATGAGAAGGTTGGGGTTACCCCTAATTCTACCGGCCCAGCGGGCAGTTCTTAGCGAGAATCCTCCTTTAGCGCTGTGCTGACGGAGTGATCATGGACACCCGTGACGAAGCCATTGGCTACTTAGGGGCTGGGGAATTTTCTCGGCATGGCGTACGTTGCACGTCCGACAACCCCTAATAAGAAAGAGATGTATACCTCATTGGCAACTGATTACGACGAGCTCCGTACTGAAGTCAAGGAATCGCAGAACGACTCGCTGGAGGCGCTCAAGTCAGCCAACGCACCCGATGCACGCAGCGTCGTGCGCGAGCTTGACGAAGGGGACGACATGGACAGCGCCGGAATCCCCGGCGGAGAATTTGTGGCGGAGGAACTGATCGTCCAGGTCATTCCCAAGGGCGACGACGAGTTCACCTGCTACTCCTGTTTCCTGGTCCGCCACCGTTCACAGGTGGCCCGGGAGAAAGACGGTCACGCCTACTGCATCGAGTGTGAGGGCTGAATCCGCTCCTCCTCCCTGCTCCTGATGCTGCCCCTGGCGTAGCCTTGGCACCATGCGACTGAAAATGTGCAGCATTCACGTCAAGGACCCTGTAGCGGCCCACCAGTTCTACACCGGGATCCTCGGCTTCGACACCCTCATGGCGATGCCCGAGTACAACCTGTTCATCGTTAAGGATCCCGGTTCGGGCGACAAAGCCGGCACGGTGGGCCTGCTGCTTGAACCAAGTGACAATCCTATTGGCGCCGCTTATATGAACGGATTGCACGACGCCGGAATGCCCGCCATTGTACTGGGCGTTCCGGATGTGCAGGCAGAGTACGAACGCCTGCCCGGGCTAGGGGTCACTTTCCAGGCAGAACCCAGCGAAGGACCTTCGGGGACGTCCGTAGTGTTCGATGACGGCTGCGGAAACTTCGTCCAGCTGCACCAGGACTGAATAGGGCCCCCGAAGGCCAAATGCTGGCAGCAGGCCTCCACCGCACGTAGTCCGCGCACGTAGTCCGCGCCAGTGATGTCGATGGTGGCGTCGGTTGTGTGGCGAGAGTGGCGAGAGCGAGGAAGGCGATCATCTCGGCGGCGCCTTCTGGCGGTGTGACTTCCCCCAGCGGCAGATGCTTGAGCGATCCGTCGTCGGGGGAGAGATGCGCGGCGATATCGGTGGCCCCCCAGCCGGGGGCGACGGCGTACGCGAGGATATTGTTTCCTTGCCGTATCCGCGGGCAATGCCCTTGGTCAGGGCAGCCAAGCGAAAATTCAGCTGACCAAAGGGTGCAGATAGACGTTTGTTGAGTCATGAGGGAAAGAATCGACATGTGTAGTGCAGCTTGACCCCGAGCCGTATACCTACGGTTGCTACAGATGATTTCCATCGTTCCGACGTCACGAGAGAGAAGACAGTGTCTGATATCAACGAACTGCAGGTTGTCCCGCACTGGATCGGAGGGCAAGAGGTGCCGTCGTCCAGCGACCGGACTTCCCCCGTCTTTGATCCAGCCTTGGGCAAGGAAACCAAGCTGGTCAGCCTGGGCTCCGCCGAGGACATCGAATCGGCCATCTCCTCCGCGCACAAAGCGTTTCCGGCTTGGCGAGACTTGTCCATCACCAAGCGCCAGCAGATTCTCTTCCGCTTCCGCGAGTTGCTTCCCGCACCTGATCAAGGGTGAGCATTCGGAGAACGTCTCCAGCGGCGTCGACGTCTACTCCACGAAGGCGCCGCTCGGCGTCGTCGGCATCATCAGCCCCTTTAACTTCCCGGCCATGGTGCCGCTTTGGTTCTTCCCCATCGCCATCGCCGCTGGTAACACGGTGGTCCTCAAGCCGAGCGAGAAGGACCCCTCCGCTGCTAACTGGCTTGCCGCCCTCTTCACCGAAGCCGGCCTGCCTAACGGGGTCTTCAACGTCCTTCATGGCGACAAGGAAGCCGTCGACGGCCTGCTTGAGCACCCCGACGTCAAGGCAATCTCCTTCGTCGGCTCGACGCCGATCGCCCAGTGCATCTACGAGACGGCTGCACGGAACGGCAAGCGCGTCCAGGCCCTGGGCGGCGCAAAGAACCACATGCTGGTACTGCCCGACGCCGACCTGGACCTGACAGCCGATGCCGCCATCAACGCCGGTTTCGGTTCCGCCGGCGAACGCTGCATGGCCATCAGTGTCGTGGTCGCCGTCGAGCCCGTCACGGACGAGCTGATCGAAAAGATCACCTCCCGCATGGCCACCCTGCGCATCGGCGACGGCCGCCGCAACTGCGACATGGGCCCACTGGTCACCAAACAGCACCGGGACAAGGTCGCCTCCTACATTGACATCGCAAACACCGACGGCGCCAAGGTTGTGGTGGATGGCAGGAACATCGAGGTAGACGGTGACCAGGACGGATTCTGGCTGGGCCCCACCCTTATCGACGACGTCCCCGTTACCTCGCGCGTCTATCAGGACGAAATCTTCGGACCCGTCCTGTCCGTCGTCCGGGTACGGAGCTACGAAGAAGGCCTGAACCTCATCAACTCCGGCGCATTTGGCAACGGGACCGCAATCTTCACTAACGACGGCGGTGCGGCCCGGCGCTTCCAGAACGAGGTGGAAGTTGGCATGGTGGGCATCAACGTACCGATCCCCGTACCCGTGGCCTACTATTCCTTCGGTGGGTTCAAGGACTCCATCTTTGGCAGCTCCAAGGCCTATGGCTTGCAGGGGTTCCAGTTCTTCACACGGGAGAAGGCCATCACCTCGCGGTGGCTGGATCCGAGCCATGGCGGAATCAACCTCGGATTCCCCCAGAACTAACAAAGCAACGCGGGGTCACCTAGGGCCCGTTTGTGCATAACATGGGCCGTAGGTGACCGCGCGTTCCTATTAGGAGGCGACAGGGGAGGCCACGACCACTACGTTCTTGCCCCATGGATCCTCGGTGTAGCAGCTGACGAGAACAATGCGATTGGGGGTCGCCTCCCAGATTGGGCTGTCTTTCAGGGTCGCCTTCTGGTAGGTGTCGACGGAGTCCACCCTGTACCGCATTGTTCCTGCTGCCGTTGTTGCCTCGAAAATGTCTCCAGGGGAGCTAGATGAACTGAGCCGGTTGAATGGAGCATCCCGGCCCTCCCAGCTGTGCCCGATGATGTACGTCGTATTGGTGGATCCTGCACCGGGCATGCCGAAGGCGGACACCCAGTAACCATCCATGGTGATTGGGGGAACGATGGCCTGGGTCTCTAGTTCCTCGGCGCTTGGATTCAGTGCATGGACGGCGACGTCGAACCCGGCGGCCGGATACACGATGCGGGTCGGAGCTGCGGCCGGGGGAAAGTTGGGAGCGGGCTCTTGTGTCACTTGCGCCGTTGTTGGTGAACCCGTGACGCTTTCCGCCTCCGGCGCTGCTTGGCCATCGCCGGGGATTGTGGCGGCAGGCATAGCGTGCGGTGGAGTACTTGAGTATGAAGTCCCTGTGGGCTGGGTGCCGGCCTTGCCTGGTGCTTCTCCTGAGCTGAAGATTCCGGGCGCAAAAGTGAGGACCAGGAAAGCCACAACCCCGAAGGCCAAAAGCAGTAGATCCACGCGGTTCAATCCCCTGAATTTCGTACCCACTCCCACGCGGGGATGGCGACGGGGGAAGGACATTGGAACTCCTCGGTGTTCTCTGGTGTGGACGGGCACCACACCGCGATGGTGGGCGCCCGTCCTCCCGGCAGGACCGGCCCTAATTCACAGCGGGGGAGTCTTGCCGACGTCCCCTTTGCCTCAGGGCAACTGCCGCAGTTGCCGCGACCAGTGCAGCCAGGCCGCCGAGCCAGCCTGGAACCTGGCCATCAGCCTGGTTGCCAACGGCAGTCTGGGCATTGAACCCGCGGTTGACTACCTTTGGCGCTGCTGCTGCTGCTCCGGCCGGCACCACTGCAGGTGCCTTGACGGCAGGAGTCTCTACCGACGGCGTTACGCCGGGTGTGACGGCCGGCGGTGTCACTTCGGGCGTCTTGCCTGGCGGTGTTACAGGCGGTGTCACAGGCGGGGTTTCCGGTGTCTCTGGCTCCTCTACGACGCAGCCGCCGGCCGCAGCCGGAATGATGTCGTGTTCGTGAACGGCTTGGCCGCGGCCATGTCCGTTTAGCGCGTTTTCACTCACTGTGATTTCGACATGAGGGTTCTTTTCGGACCCGGTGGCGTGGCAAATGGTGATTTTATCTGCCGGGCCTGGACCGGCAATCGCCGGCGCGGTGGAGCCGAGCATAGCAAGGCCTAAAATCCCGGCCGTTGCGAGGACTCTTTTCATGGGTTCTCCATCTGGATCAATTTGGACTGACCAGACTGCGTGAGTGGCAGGCCCTTGAGAGGAACCACCCTTGGCCGTAGGCACCCAGACCACCTCAGGCTCTCACGCAGAGTTGTCATAAGCTGACACGCTCATGCTAGGTCCTGTCGAATTGATAGTCGCGAGTAGGCGCTACTTGATTGGATACCCGATTTTCGCCACCGTTTCCGCGGGATTAAGCGCGTAGTGAGTGACCCCGCGTTGCCTTAAGAGGTTTCCTCGGCGAACTGCAGCGCAGCAAACAGTTCCAGCCTGTCCCGCAGTCCGTCCAGGTTGAGGCCCAAAACTGTACCGGCGGCGTCGATCCTGTTCCGCAGCGTGTGGCGGTGTATTCCCAATTGCCTGGCTGTCCGGTCCCAGACACAGTTGTTAGCCAACCAAGCGGCCACCGTTGGCAAGAGCTGTGTTTGCTCGGCGTCATCATGCTTTGCCAGCGGCTCCAGCAACCGCTTGGCAACAGACCCGGCTTCCTCGCGTGGAAGCAGGCCCAGCATCCCGCCTTCAGAAATCTCCTCGAACCTAACCAGCGGGCGGGACAACTCAATGGCCCGGCGCAGGGCCCGCTCGCCTTCCTTCAGGGCCCGCTCCAAGCCTGGAAAGCCGGTTTCCGCGGAGGTTCCGGCTGTCGCACCGTACCGCCCCAGCAGCAGGGTAACCTTCTGCTGGTGAGAGGGGCCGGCCAGCACGACGACGTTCTCGTTACGTTGTGCATAGAACACGGCGCCGCGGTGGTCGTCAGACAATAGTTCGAGTGCTTCCAAAAGATTCTGCCCCTGGCCCGGGGGCTGGACCACTGTAACGATCACAGGTTCAGCGGGAAGGCGGCCCCACACCTGTCCCGCAGTTCGCGCCGCGACGTCCATGCTTCCTGAAACCAGCTGTTCGAAGACCCCTGCGCGCAGGTGGCGGCGTGCAGTGTCCAGCGTCCGCGCTTGTTCAAGGGCAAGGCTGGCCAGGGCGATCACGCTGTTGATGATGTCCGTCCGCGCAGGGTCCAAGGGTTCGATGGCGCCCAAAGCCAGCACACCGCGCAGATGATGCCGCCGCCCCAATGTCTGCAAAGTAACCTGCTGGCCTTCAATGCTCGGTTGCGAGACTGACCGCGCTCCCTGGTCTAATGCCTTCCTGACGGCCTCGTTGACTCCTGGCGCAAGTGTCGAGGGCATCGGACGGTTGTTGGGCATAAGGATGTGGTTTCCTGCCGCATCGAACAGGGCAACCCATCCATGGAGCTGGCGCTCCAGTTCGGCAAGAATGGACCGGAGTCCGTCCGGGCGGAGGGCAGCCCGTGCGATGGCTCTCTGGGCCTGCAGCGACCATTCGGATCTCGCGTTCTGCTCCCTGGCCAGCCAATCTGCTACGAACCGGATAATGGCGATGAAGGGGGTCAGGTCCGGTACCTCCAGCAGCGGCAGGCCCTGTTCCCTGCACGCGTCCTCCAGTCCTTGCGGAAGCGTGCCGTGGACTACCTGGGTGGCAAAGCCGAGACCACAAATTCCGTGCTCCACCAGCCGCCTGACGTAGGTATCGAACAGGTCAGGAGACGCGTCCGAAACCCGGAACTGCGTCCCGTCGGTCAACAGCAGCTGGCCCGGATCGAGGAAAGGCGTTGGATCATCAAGGTCCGAACTGTGCACCCAGGAAACCGCCGAATCGAGGATCTTGCTTTCCGCGTCCGGAACGACGAGCCGCAGGTTCAGGGAGGCGTTGTGCAAGAGCGTGTTGATGGTTGGCGGCACTGTGGTAATCCCCTTGGCAAAAAGTAGTTCGCGACGCAGTCAAATATACAAATGTCTAACGAACTAAAACAGTCCTCCGCCTGATCATGAAAGGGAAGCCCCCGAATTGCTCCTAAGAGAGGAACCTCCTCATGACTCCTACCCGGACCGCTCTCGCCGCACCAGTCACAAACGCCGACGTCGTAGCCCTGGATAGAGCCAACGTCTTCCACTCGTGGTCAACCCAAAAGACCCTTAATCCTTTGGTCATCGCCGGAGGCTCCGGCAGCACGGTATGGGATCATGACGGCCGGACTTACCTCGACTTCTCCAGCCAGTTGGTCAACACCAACATCGGCCACCAGCATCCCCGCGTCATTGAGGCAATCAAGCAGCAAGCCGAAGCCCTCGTCACCGTTGCTCCCGCACACGCAAACCACACCCGGGGCCTGGCCGCTGAGCGGATCCTTGCCCACGCGCCGGCCGGTATGGACAAAATCTTCTTCACCAACGGCGGCGCCGACGCGAACGAGAACGCCATCCGCATGGCACGCCTGCGCACCGGTCGCGACAAGGTCATCTCCCGTTACCGCTCCTACCATGGCAACACAGGCGCTGCGGTCGTCGCCACCGGCGACTGGCGCAGGATCCCCAACGAATACTCCCGCGGCCACGTCCACGTTTTCGGACCCTACCTTTACCGCTCCGAGTTCTGGGCCGAAACCCCTGAGCAGGAAGCCGAGCGCGCCCTGCACCACCTGCGACGGACCATCGAATTGGAGGGGCCGCAGTCCGTAGCGGCCGTGCTGCTCGAAACCGTTCCGGGCACAGCTGGAATCCTGGTCCCGCCGCCCGGTTATCTCGAGGGCGTCAGGGCCTTGTGCGACGAGCACGGGATCGTGCTCATCCTTGACGAGGTCATGGCCGGCTTCGGGCGCACCGGCGACTGGTTCGCCCTGGACGCCTTCAACGTCAAGCCAGACCTGATCACCTTCGCAAAGGGTGTCAACTCCGGATACGTTCCGGTTGGCGGAGTCATCATCTCCGAGGAGATCGCCAGCACGTTTGACGAGCGGGTCTTCCCCGGAGGCCTGACCTATTCCGGCCACCCTCTCGCCGCGGCCTCGATCGTCGCTTCCATCGACGCGTTCGAGGAAGACAACATCGTCGGAAACGCCGAACGCATCGGCCGGGATCACCTCGCTCCAGGCCTGGCTGCGCTTGCTGCCCGGCACCCGATCATCGGGGAAGTCCGGGGTCGGGGTGTCTTCTGGGCCCTGGAACTGGTTCAGGATCGCCAGACCAGGCAGCCCGTGTCCGCCGCGATCATGGGGAAGATCAAGGCCGAGCTGATGAACCGTGGCCTGCTGCCGTTCATCGCGGACAACCGAATCCACGTCGTCCCGCCGGCCGTCGTCACCCCCGAGGAAGTGCGCATGGCGCTGGAGATCTACGACGAAGCCCTCAGGGCAGTCAGTTGATAGAGCCACCGGCCTGATAACAGGCCGATGAAGCACTGAGGGCGGGCACCAAAAGGTGGCCCCGCCCCCAGTAATCCCTCACGGACTTAGGTTTCGAACATCCTCTCGATGTCACAAGTCCGCTCGCGCCGACTACCAAAACTTTCATACTTCCGTAACCGGCCACAGGCGCAGCAACAGGGCATTCTCAGAGGCTACCCAGAAGAAGGAGCTGAAAAGTCATGCCCGCCACCCAGTCGTCCAAGGGTAGGTACCCGAATAGCTAAGCTCAAAAGTCCTTCGGAAACGAGTACAAACTACTCGTGCGAGAGTGCTGGCGCGACGGTTTACTGGAAAGTCCAGCGTCGCCCGATCTGCCTGAGGGGCTTGCTGAACATGAAGTCCCGCACACAACGGTTCGGGTCCGATGTGGCATGTTGGGAGGCCGACAGTGAGGCATTTTTAGATGAAGCCTACCCAATCTATGTCGGCCACTTTCAGAGCAGACCTACCAAAAATGCAGGGGGGCCATGTCTAGGGGTATCTGCCTCGTTGTCGAAGACGATGGGGACATTTCCGATCTGATTTGTTTGATCCTCGCCGAGGAGGGCTTCGGGGTTCGCGCAGTGCACACTGGCAGTGCCGCACTGGAAGAGGCCCGCAGGATGAACCTCGCATTGATTACCCTGGATCTCGGTCTGCCCGATGCTGACGGACTGCATCTAGCCCGCGATCTTAGGAAAGTGTCGGCAGCGCCTCTGCTGATACTCACGGCACGAGCAACAGTCGCCGATGAACTGGATGCCATGGCCTCCGGGTCTTCCGCCTACCTGGCCAAACCATTCCGCCCCTTTGAGTTAAGGGACGTAGTCAACAGAATATGTTCGCCCACACCTGACCCACCGTTCCGACGCTGAATTTTCCTCCCCGCGCTGAGTCATCCTCGCCGCCCCATTCGTTGCGCTGATTTCGTTGCTAGATCTGCCAGATTGGGACATCGGCGGATCCGGCAGCCGGTTCAGTTGGTTCCACGGGCCTCGATTGCTGGATGATCCGGCGGACTTCCGGGAGAAACGCCTCGGTGAGCCTGTCCGGGGAATGGAGTTCCCTGATGGTTGCGGCGGCCCTCCGGCGGATTTCGGTAATCGAAGGACCGCCGTTGACCGCGCGGCGCATGCACCGGCGAAGGTCCGGCAGGGAAGGCTCCGCCCATCTCTGATTCTGGTAGTAGGGCCATTCATGCACGGCTCCAGGCGAGACATCCGTTAGTTCAGACTTCACCAGAAGTGAGTTTGAGCTGTTCATGAAGTCGAGGTGACCGCCCCATCCGGTGCCTATGGTGATCAGGCCGCACGCCATCGCTTCCATGAAGGGGCGACCACAAGCTTCTCCCCGCGTCGGCAATACAAAGGCGTGGCATCTGGCGTACAGGCGCCGCAAGCGACCGGGCGGCAGAGTGTTGGGCAGGAAGGTAACAACCGGGGTGTGGAAGGGTCGGACGGTCTTGACAGTCTGTGCAATGGTTTCGGCGATGTCGGGTGTTGCCGGGCCAAACGGATCTGCTCGGATCACGAGCTCGACGTCGTCGTTCCGGTTGAACTCCTGCAGATAGGCGCGGAGCAGGAGGTCCCATCCTTTCCGTTCCTGCCACCGGAAAACCGACAGAAACCTGAAAGTCCCGTTTGGAGCGGGGGTTGCAGCCCGGGTCTGGAACCAATGCCGGTCGATCACTTCCGGGATGACCCTCAGCTTGCTCCGGGACACACCCGCAGCGGCGAATGTGGTGGCGTTGAACGTGGACGGAACCCATACCTCGTCCACGTCGTCCAGGCGCTGGCTCCACGCCGGCGGCACTGAGGCCGTTTCGAACATCGCCCGCCACACCACAGGCCGGTGCAGGTTATCCCAGCCTTTGTCATGCCAGGGAAGGTGCACAATGGTCAGCGCAGGGACGGTTTGCCTTCGGGACCGCTTTATCCCGGTGCCGAGAATGGATTTCGCTGGAGGTAACTCGGACGCCCCGGGGACGGCCGGCGTCGTAATTCCTTGAACCTTATAGCCGGCTCCACGCAGGCAGGCGATCATTCCGCGCGCCTCCACGGCGAACCCGCTGTATCCGTCCACGCGGCCGCGCCAGTCAATCACCGTCCGTCCGTCCATCAGCTGCCCCTTCGCCCGATGCCCGTGCCAAAGGTCCGGAAGGCTATTACCTTCGCGGGCTCATATAAGGGATCATGACGGTTCTGCGTTTGACCAACAAGGGCCGAAAGGCATGGGACAACAACCCAAGACAGGGACGTTCTTTGGGCCGCGTAGTTAAGACGCGCAGTTAATCAGTCGTACCATTGCCAGCCCGGCGGGACCCAGCCGTCGGGGGCATTCTGGTGATAGTGATGGCCGCAGTGCCTGCAGCTGAAGCTCACCACCGAGGGCACGAGACCTTTCTGCTCTGTGCTGTAAGAGGCAGGGATGAAGTTTTCAAAACTTAGATAGGCATCCGTCCGGCAAACGCCACAGATCGGTCCAGTCGATGATGACGGCAGGGATACATCGGTACCGTGGCGCCGTTCAGGGGTCGCGTGCATCAAGCGGTTCACCAAGCTCTGCTATTCGATGCCTGAAAACCGTCCAGGCTGGCGGCAAACATGCGGGGCGTCGCCGCCCGGGCCTTCATCGGACAAGACGGCTTCCTTCACTTTACCCGCACTGATCCCAAGACGGCAGTGCTGAGGGACGTCAAAGATTCCGGGCCGATTCTCGCCGGCTAGCCGTCAGCGACGGCGGAACGCCCCGTCCGCCCAGATTGCCACCGCAGAACTGTCGTCAAGTTCGGCGGCGATGTTGACGTCGTCCGCGTATCCTTCACCGGACAATTCCCGGCCGCTCGAACAGCCGTGCAGCATCTCGCGGAGCCGGGGTTCGGCGGCGTCGAAGACGGCCATGGCGGCAACGGCCTCCGGAGCGTAGCCGTGACTGCCGTCCTCCGGTTCATAGCCCCCCTTCCCGCCCGCCAGCAGCCCGGCAATGAATGCTCCGGCGCCGATCTGGTCCTCGACTCCCGGTCGCAGCGAGCCGTCCGGCCAACGCTCTCCGGCGGCGATGACCGCTATCACTGCGTCTTCCGGCAACTGCGAAACAGCCCAGTCCGCAGTCGCCGCAGCGTTGCGGAGCGACACGGCCGCGAGCAGTGGAACCTCGGCTGACAGCTCGTGGCAGATCGCGGATCCGTTTGGTGAAGGCAGCACCAGGCGGTCCAGGGATTCAGCGGCGCGCAGGCTTGCGGGGGAGAGGCTGAGCCCGCCGCCATTGCGGGGACCTGCCAGTTGGGCGCTGTGATGCGCGGCGAAGTCCTCGGCGCCCGGGTCCTTCCAGGGATAGGGAATGACTTCGGCTCCCCGGTCGATTGCAACGCTGACGCAGGTGGTGAAGGACAGGATGTCCACCACTACGGCGAGGTCGGCACCAGGAGCGACCGTCCGGGCGCCGTCGAGCCCCCATTCGAAGCGCACGGTGTACGGCAACTGCCGATGCACCGCACCCGCGGAATGCTCATGGAGGGTATGCGAAATAGGCGCGTTCATCTCAGTTCACCCTCCAGGTTCCTTTTGGCGGCGTCGTTCCAGAGCGCCTTGGCCCGGTCGCTGTGGAAGAGCGGGTCCAGGTCCAGCAGTCGGCGTACGACGGCGGCGCGCCCCTTCGCGAAATCGGCGTCACTGACGTGCGCATAGTCTTCGCGGACGGCCTTCAGGTACTGGCCGTACTCTTCCGGGGTGCCGCCCAGGACGGAAAGATCGGCGTCGCACAGCAGCGCACCCGGGCGGTCCCCGGGCTCAGGCCGATGCGTGGAAGTCAGCCGTACCAGGCGCGCCGCCTCATGGACTTCGCTGTCGTCAAGCCCTGCCGCGCCAAGCCGGTCCTCGGCCAGCCACGCGGACTGCTCCTCGTCCTGCCCGGCGACCCCCTCGTAGACGGCGTCATGGAACCAGGCTGCAAGCGTGACAGCTCGCGGAATTGGAGACGAACCGGCCAGCAGGTCAAGCGCCTCAAGCACAGCCAACAGGTGCGTCCTGCTGTGATACTTCCGGTGCTCCTCTCCCCAGCGCTCGAGCAGCTCCAACCCCAGGACCTCCTGCCCCGGGAGCGTTGCATTCCAGCGTTCCAGAAGGGGAACCGTGAGCGCCTTGCTCCGCTGGCGGGCGGGAATTCGCAGGCCACTCGCGATCAACTTCCGGACCAGGACCCTCGCTTCCACGGGGATCGCTCCTGCAGCGAGCAGGTCGTCGTAGCGGCGCTCCGGAACGTCGTAGTGGTCGCCGTCGAACGCGCGGTCCGGAACGCCTGCGGCCGCGGCGAACTCGTGCAGCTCCTCCAAAGACTCATCAGAGACCAGGTGGGAGAAGACAGTGCCGTGGGCGGGCCACAGCGGCGGGTCAAGGTACACGGCCATGGCGCAAGTGTAGACCTGAGGATACGACGGCGGCTCGGCGTTCGGTCTCGCGCTCAGGTTCTAGTGTCCGGCTGGCAGGATGTTCTGGTTGCCCCGGAAAGTGTTATCCGGATCGAAGTCCCGCTTGACCCGTGACAGCCGACGGTAGTTCTCTTCGCCGTAGGCTGCCATAATTCGGTCCTGGCCTTCGTTGCCAATGAAGTTCAGCCAGACCCCACCTGTGGTGTAGGGAGCTATATCCTGCCGGAATTGCTTGACCCAGGCCTCGCCTTCCTCGCCTTCCTCGCGTGTCTCCGCGAGGCCGAAGGGGTGGCTGACCCATTGGGCGTTTCGGTGCTGGAGCGGTGTCGATGCAGCAGCCGGGCCGCCCACGGCTCCACCCCACGGCAGAATCAGCTGCTGCGAGGCCGGGCCAGGCAAGCGGTTGGCAGAATCGACAAACAGATGCAGGGCATCGTCGCTCAGCTCATTGTGATAGTCGGCGCTCCAGTAGTTGTAGTGTCCCGGAGGATCATCGATCATGCACTGGAAGTCCGAATATGGCATAGGCCCCACGAGGTCCACTGCCGGTTCAAATTCCCTGAACGGCTTGACATGTTCCTCCCCTTCCTCGGAATCTCCGGCATATAGATATGCAACACCCACCGCCATCTTGCCCACCATGTCCTCGGGGACGAACGGTTCCGGCGGCGCCGTGAGGAAGACGAATCCTGTGCCGACACTGTCCGGTGCGGCCATGGCGGCATCCCGATAAGCGCGTGCAATCTCGGTAGCAGCCTCGCCCGGCCATAGCAACAGCCCGGCCTGGACCGTTGGCCCCAGCTGGTGCATCTTGAAGGTGAAGGAGGTAGCCACTCCGAAATTTCCACCGCCGCCATGCAATGCCCAGAAAAGTTCAGGATTCTCCGTGGCGCTCGCCGTGACGCGTTCGCCCTTGGCGGTAACAAGGTCTACCGACTGCAGGCTGTCGCACGCGAAGCCGAATGAGCGCTCCAGCCATCCTGAGCCACCGCCCAGGGTGAAGCCGGCCAGGCCCGTCGTCGAAGCCCGGCCTCCTGTGACTGCTAGCCCATGCTCCTGCGCGACCCGGTCGAACTCGCCCCAAGTAACCCCGGCCCCAGCCGTCACGGTTTGGTTCTCGGGATCAGCTGAGATGGCCTTCATGGGGCGGACGTCCACCACCAGGCCGCCGTCGTTCATCGACATCCCGGCTACGGAATGGCCGCCAGCCCGCACCGCGATGTTGAGGTTGTGGTTGTGCGCGTAGGCGAGGGCTTCGGCCACGTCCGCCTGGTCGGCACATTGCGCGATCACGGCCGGGCGCCGATCGATCATCGCATTGAACAGCTTCCGTGCTTCGTCGTAATCCGGGCTATCAGGCCTGATCCATTTCATAGCGACGTTCCTTTATGCTCACGGCCCACCCCCACCAAAAGGGTACGACTTTGGGGCTCGGGGAACTACGGCGAAAGCTTACGAAAAAGCATCCGACTCCCAGGGCAAACGCCCACGCAAAAACCACATGCGAAACGCCCGGCCGGGATAATCCGGCCGGGCGCCTGGACAACGCTATGCGAAGCTGGGCACTTTCAGGCTTCGGAAGTCGGACGCATGGAAGATGAGTGGATCGTGCCTGTTGTGCCCGGCGGAGAAGCCGTGGACCCTTAGCAGCACCACTGTGTGGTCCCGGCCGGAGTTTCCGACTCAATCGAGCAGTCCAGCCAGAGCCCTGCCCCATCGAGGAAGACGGCGCCGGAGGGAGTGGTGGTCACGCTGACATCAGCAAAACGGTTTCCAGACTTTGAAGCGATTTGGCGGCGGACCTGCGCTTGGTCAGCCGCCAGGATGGAAACGCCGATTCGTTCACCGTCACGGATGAGTGGCCATGTGCGCGAGGAGTTCTGCACGGCGAACATCACCAGCGGAGGATCGAGCGAAACGCCCACCGTGAAAGTCGACGCTATGATTCCCTGGCTTACCCCGTTTCTATCCGAGCATAGGGCGGCGACTCCGGACGGAAAGTGCCCGAACGTTTCGCGTAAGGTCGCGCTATCCAGGTCATAGTCCTGATTGCTGCCCCGCTCACGGCTGCGCCCCGATCTTTGCCAGTTCGGGGACTGAGGTTGCAACTTCGGGAACGGCGTTCGCATTTTCCGGCAGAACCACCGTCTCGGAATAGGTGGAAGAATCCCCATGAATGGGCGTACTGCTGCGTCCGTCGATTCCGCGGGGGATGTCCCCGGCGATCGTGACCCGGTTCAACTGCCGGGATTGGCCGTCATAGTTGTCCGGGGCGTAATGCTGGGTGATCCGGTTATCGAACAGCACCAGCTGATTCGGTTCCCAGTTCACTCGGACCACGTTTTCCGGCCGGGTGATGTATGCCTGAAGCAGCCGAAGGATGTCCCTTGATTCAGTATTGGACAGCCCCACGATCCGCAGCCTTTGGGCAAAGCCGCCGATAAACAGGCCCCGCTCGCCGGTCAGCGGATGGACACGGACCACCGGATGGGCCGTTTCGAAATGGATCCGGGTGAATTCCTTGCGCCGCTCTTCCGCGTTGGCGTGCTCAAGGTTCTTCGGAACGGAATAGTCGTAGTCATTCGTGTGGATGGCCCAGAGGGTATCGGCGAAGTTCCGCAATTCCTCCGGCAGGTCGCGATAGGCGGCAGCGGCCGACGCGATCAGCGTCTCGCCGCCGTACGCCGGCAGCACAATGCTGCGCAAGGTGGAGGCCTGGGGCGGATTCACGACAAACGTGACGTCCGTGTGCCAGGTATTGGCGCTGCCGTTTTCGCTATCGACCGGCAGGACGGCCGGCTTGCCGTCCACGGACGCTACCGTCGGGTGGGCTTTGGTGAGCGGCCCGAAGCGGCTGGCGAACCGAACCTGGGCGTCGTCGTCGTGCACGTTGGCTTCGCGGAAGACCAGGGCCTTGTGAACGTTCAGGGCTTCGCGTATTTGGCCGATGGTACTTTCGCTAAGTTCGCCGCTGAGATCCAGCCCGCGGATTTCAGCGCCGATGCGGGCGCCGAGCTTCCGGAATTCGAGCCGGGTTTCTGTGGTTGCTGACATGGGTTCTGCTCCTTTGGATGGTCTTGGCTGAGGCGGGTGTTGCAGCTTGCGCCGGTGGTTCAGGCTGCTTAGAGGGATTGGGAGCCGACGGCGGTGCGCCAGCGGGAGAAATGACGTTCGACGGCGACCAGCAGGTAGTTGACCAGCAGCCCGAGCAGGGAGACGGTCAGGATCCCGGCGTACATATCCGGGATGAGGAAGCTCATCTGCGAATTGACGATTAAGTACCCGAGTCCGGCCTTGGCGCCGACCATTTCGGCGGCAATCAGAACCAGGATTGAAGAGGTTCCAGCCATCCGGATCCCGGTGAAGATCGTGGGTACTGCGGAGGGAAGGATGACTTTCTGGAAAAGCCGGAAGTTTGACAGGCCGAGGGACCGTGCCGCACGGATCAGCAGGGGGTCCATTGTCCTGACGCCGGCGATCGTGTTCAGCAGGACCGGGAAGAATGCGGCGTACGCCACGATGCTGATCTTGGAAATCTCCCCGATGCCCAGCAGCAAGGTGAACACCGGCAGCAGGGCCAGGGCCGCAGTGTTTCGGAAGACCTCCAGCAAGGGGTTCAGGAAGCGGTCAAGGGATCTGTACCAGGCGACCAGAAGGCCGAGGACGACGGCGGTCACGACGGCGATTTCAAAGCCGCTGGCTGAACGGGTCAGGCTCGCAGCAAGGTGCGTTTGAAGTTGCCCCTTGCTGATCAGCGAGCCAAGGGCGTTGAGGACCTCATGCAACGGTGGAAGGATACCCTGGTGGCCTCCGGTGCCAGGTACACGGGTGCGAACTCCCACAGGAGCAGGAACAGGATGATTGCTCCCGAGGCCCAGGCGGCGCGCCCTGCCCTTGCGAGCGGGATACTGAACCAGGCTGGAGAGAGTCGGGCAAGACGTGACCCCTCTGCAGTTTCCGAAGAATTCTCCGACGCCGACTTTCCAGGACCGCGATGAGGCGGTCTTTGTGAGCGTTGGGGTTGCCATCACGCGGCCTTTCCGTGGGTAGTCTGTGGTGTTGCATCCCAGGTCTCATCCGGCGCCGACCCATCGGGCTGGATTTTGGCGTGCCCGGCTTCCTGGGCGCGCAGGACTTCCTCGTGCAAGAGGGACCAGACGCGGTGGCGGTGCTCCACGAAAGCTGCGCCTGAACGAAGGTCGACGTCGCCGTCCCGATCACCCAGGTCAATGTCGACCAGTTGCTTCAGCCGGCCTGGCCGGGAGCTAAGGACTGCCACTCGCTGGCCCAGGTACACCGCTTCATCGATGCCATGGGTGATGAAAATGATCGTTTTGCCAGTAGATCTCCAGATGCGCAGCAGCTCGTCCTGCAATTGCTCACGGGTCTGGGCGTCCAAAGCCGCGAATGGCTCGTCCATGAGCAGAATGTCGGGCTCGTAGGCAAGGCTGCGGGCAATGGCAACGCGCTGCTTCATGCCCCCGGAGAGTTCGTGGGGGAAGCGTTCCTCGAAGCCGGCCAGTCCCACGAGTTGCAGGTACTCCCGGGCCTTTTCTGCACGCTGGCTGCGGCTGAGTTTCCTGCCATCCAGGCCAGTGGCGCCCTCAAGTCCGAAAGAGACATTGGCCGCGGCCGTCCGCCAGGGGAAGAGGGCGTACTGCTGGAAGACCACGGCCCGGTCCCTACCGGGACCCGTGACTTCCTTGCCGTCCACCAAGACCTGCCCGTTATCTGGCTTGGTGAGCCCCGCAAGGATGTCCAGGAGGGTGGTCTTGCCGGAGCCGCTGGGCCCTACGAGGGTCAGGAACTCTCCGGCCGCGACCTCCAGGCTGATGTCCTGGAGGGCAGTGAGCCTGCTCCCTTGGGGATTCTCCTTAGTGGGGCGGACGGTGAATTCCTTGCCGATGTGGCGGAGGCTGATCTTGGGTGCGGGATATCCGGGGGCCGTCACGATGCTGCTCCTTTCAGGAGGTCGTTGAAGTCGTTGGTGTAGTACTTGGACGGGTTGATGTCCCCGCTGACGATGCCGGTGTCGTTCAGCCATGTGGACCAGCGAGTGAAGTCCTCGTCGGTGATTTCGCCCTTGGACGGAACACCGACGGACTTCCAGTACTGCAGCGTGGCCGTGCTTTCGGCGCGCTGGCGCCGGTCAATGATGTCCTTGAAGCGCGCGATCACTTCTTCCCGCGGGGTGGTGCGGGCCCACTCGATGGCCTTGGCAACGCCCGTGGTGAAGATCCTGGTGGTGTTGGGGTTCTTTTCGATGAAGTCCTTGCGCAGCACGTACTGGCCCCCGGCAAACGCGCCAAAGAGTTCGAAGTCGTTGAAGAGGGACCTCAATCCGCCCTTGGCGATGGCATTGTCCTGCAAGACACCGCCCAGGGATCCGACGTCGACCTGTCCGCGCCGGACCGCTTCTTCCGTGTCATTGGGGGGAACCACCACGAGCTGGACCTGCTTGATCTCGTCCTGGCTGAGGCCGTTCTTCTTGAGATAGCTATTGATAACGGCATCGGAGTGCGCGCCCAGGGTGTTGACCGCGATCTTCTTGCCGATCAGATCCCGTGGATTCCGGATCAGGCTGTCCTCCTTGACATAGAAACCGTTGAACGTTTTCTCGTCTTCGCCGTAGTAGTTGATGACTGCAGTGACCGGGGCGCCCGCTTCGATGAGTTTGACGACGGCCCCGGAGAATGCGCCGCCAAAGTCCGTGGCTCCTGTGGCAGCCGATTGGATGCTCGCCGGCCCACTGATGCTGTTGCCCACCCAGTTCAGCTTCACGTCCCCCAAATAGCCGAGGTCCGCCGCCAGTTCGGGGAGGGTGACGCTGTTCGCAGCACCCTCATACCGGAGTTCGGTCACTTCGGGACCTGTGCCTTTCCCGGTTCCAAGCCCGGCCGTTGCCGGCCCGCCGCATCCGGACACCACCAGTGAGACCGTGAGGGCTGCGGCCAGGCCCAGCGCGGAGGAAAGGCCTGCAGGTATGAGTCGGTTTTTCATGAAGAGTTCTTTCTGGATTTGGAGGTCTGGATTCGATGTTTGGTGCCGCGGTGTCCACCATCAGAGCAGAGATGAATAAGGGCCATAAGGGCCATGTTCACGCGAAGAAACGGGGCGTAACCCGTCGCCGGGGACGGCTCAGGACGGCGATCACGTCGCGCAGCGACACACGAAGAAACCCTGCGCGAACGGGGAGTCGCAGGAAGAAACACGAGTGCCCGTCGGGCGTCACATTCGGGCTCTCCGGGTCCAGCTTATGAAGCCTGAACTTAGCCGGGTTTCTACCTGTGACAGGCCCTGCCGCCGAGACCAGCTGTCAATGGCCGTGAAAAGTTTCTTGAGGTTTCGATGATTTGTTACGCATAAGCTCGCATTTAGGGAGGCTGAGGTCCAGCAAAGGCAGTAGCCGCAATCGCGGATAAATACTCCCTTTGAAGTCGCAGATGAGGACTAAACTGGACTCATGCCAACTATTAGAGTCGCTGACGCCGCGCGCTTTCTTGGGGTCAGCGACGACACCATCCGCAGATGGACCGAGAACGGGACGTTGAATCCGGTCAAGGATGATTCGGGTCGGCTGGCGGTGGACGGGCTGGAGCTCGCCCAGCTGGCCCGCGATCAATCGCGGCTTCCCGAGGATCCGACCCGCATTGGGAGTTCGGCCCGGAATCGCTTCGTTGGCCTCGTCACCGGCATTATCGCGGATACCGTCATGGCCCAAGTGGAACTGCAGTGCGGCCCGTACAGGGTGGTTTCGCTGATGAGCAGTGAAGCCGTCCGCGAACTCGGCCTCGAACTCGGCTCGGTGGCCACCGCCGTCGTCAAGGCCACCACTGTCATCATTGAAACGCCGCAGGGAAAGGGCGTTGTATGAGATTCTTCCCAAGGGGCGCAAGGTCCCTGATATTGGTGATTGCCCTTGCTGGCGTTCTTACCGCCGGTCTCACCGGCTGCGGTTCGGCAGGCTCGCCGCCCGGCAATAGCAGTACGACGGCGGTGGGCAGCGAAGGGCTCTCCGGCAACCTGACAGTCTTCGCAGCAGCATCACTGAAGCTGCCTTTCACCAAACTGGCCGACGAGTTCGAGGCCAGGAATCCGGGCAGCTCGGTGGTCCTCAGTTTCGCCGGCTCCTCCGACCTCGCCACGCAAATCACGCAGGGCGCGCCGGCCGACGTCGTGGCAACCGCGGACACCAGGAACATGGCCAAGCTGGCCGACGCGTCGCTGCTCGACGGCGCCCCCACGAACTTCGCCACCAACGTCCTGACCATCGCCGTTCCACCCGGCAACCCGGCGTCGATCCGTTCCTTCAATGACCTCGCCCGACCAGGGACCAAGGTGGTAGTCTGCGCCAGCCAGGTTCCCTGCGGGGCGGCGGCGGACGCCGTCGAACAGGCCGTCGGCACAACGCTCAAGCCGGTGAGTGAGGAATCCTCGGTGACGGACGTCCTTGGCAAGGTCACCTCGGGGGAGGCCGACGCCGGGCTGGTCTACGTCACGGACGTGAAAGGCGCCGGGGACAGGGTCGTGGGCGTACCGTTCGCGGAGGCCGGCAGTGCGGTTACCACCTACCCCATCGCCAGCGTGGCAACAAGCCGGAACAAAGAGCTGGCGTCGGCGTTCATCGCGCTCGTCACCGGGGCCGAAGGCGCAAAGGTCCTGGCCGAGGCCGGTTTCGGCGCGCCGGAAGTCCCCAGCCATGGGTAGCGCCAACCATGAGTAGCGCCAACAGGGGCTATGCCGGAGTTCCGGCCTGGATCTACGTCGTTGCGGCCTTGGGCGGCCTGCTGGTCCTCCTACCCTTGGGCGCCATGTTGGCCAGGGTCAACTGGGGTCGGTTCATACCTCTGATCACGTCGGAGTCCTCACTCACTGCCCTGTGGCTGAGCCTCCGGACATCCGCCGCGAGTACGATCCTGTGCGTTGTCCTGGGCGTACCGCTGGCCCTTGTCCTGGCACGGGGTTCCTTTCCGGGGCAGCGCGTGCTGCGTTCCCTCGTGTTGCTTCCCCTTGTGCTGCCGCCGGTGGTGGGTGGCATTGCCCTGCTGTACACCTTTGGCCGGCAGGGCCTGCTGGGTCGCAGCCTTGAATTCGCCGGAATCCAGATCGCCTTTTCAACGACGGCGGTAGTGCTGGCCCAGACGTTCGTGGCCTTGCCGTTCCTGGTAGTCAGCCTGGAAGGCGCGCTGCGGACAGCCGGCAACCGCTATGAGGCCGTAGCCGCGACCTTGGGCGCCCGCCCCACCACCGTGCTCCGGCGGGTGACGGTGCCACTGGTCCTGCCGGGACTCGCCTCCGGTGCCGTTCTGTCCTTCGCCCGGAGCCTTGGCGAATTCGGTGCCACGCTAACCTTTGCCGGCAGTCTTCAGGGCGTCACCCGGACCCTCCCGCTGGAGATCTACCTGCAGCGAGAAACGGACGCTGATGCCGCCGTCGCGCTGTCCTTGGTGCTGGTGCTGGTAGCCGTGATCGTCGTCGGGCTCTCCCGCCGCCCTTCACGTAGCACCAATCTGGGGGCCGCACCGTGAGCTTCCGCTTCTCTGCGACCGTCCAGTCCCGTGGCTTTGAGGTGTCCCTGGCCCTCGGACCCGCCGAGACCGTCGCCGTCCTGGGCGCCAACGGCGCCGGAAAGTCCACCCTCCTCGCTGTCATCGCGGGCCTGCTTCGCCCGGATTCCGGCCAGGCCGACGTCGATGGTAAGGTCCTGTTCGACCTCGGCGAGGCGGCTGCCGGAGGGATCTGGACCGCACCGCACCGCAGGGGTACCGCCCTGCTCGCCCAGGAACCGTTGCTGTTTCCGCACCTCAGCGCGCTCGACAACGTAGCCTTCGGGCCCCGCAGTGCAGGCCTGTCCCGGCCTGCCTCACGTGAAGCAGCGCGGCATTGGCTCCGCGAGGTCGACGCCGAATCGCTGGCTTCGCGTCGTCCGGCCCGGCTGTCGGGAGGACAGGCGCAACGTATTGCCATCGCGCGTTCCCTGGCTGCGAACCCCGAGATCTTGCTGCTCGATGAGCCTATGGCCGCCCTGGATGTCCATGCTGCACCCCTGCTGCGCCGGCTCCTCAAGCGCGTGTTGGCTGGACGGCGGGCCATCATCGTCACCCACGATGTCCTGGATGCCCTCATGCTGGCGGACCGGATCATCGTGCTGGACAACGGCGGCATCGCCGAGGAGGGTCCCACCAAGGAGGTCCTCCGGAAGCCGCGCAGCCCCTTCGCCGCCCGCCTCGCCGGGCTGAATCTCCTGACAGGAACCCTGTCAGGAGACGGCATTACCTCGGGCGACGGCCTTCACCTGGCAGGACACCTTGAAGACGGCGGCCAGGCGGGGGACGACGGCATCGCCGTGTTCCCGCCGTCGGCGGTTTCCGTGTTTCCGACCGCGGCGCATGGCAGCCCCCGCAATACACTGCCGGTCACTATCACTGATCTTGAGCCCCATGGCGACCAGGTGCGGGTGCGCGCGGGCGGACTGTCAGCGGACATCACTCCCGCTGCTTCGGCAGACCTCGGCCTGGCGCCCGGAATGACCGTGTACTTCGTGATCAAGGCGACGGCGGTCTCCATCTATCCCGCCTGAGTTCCATTTCGGCCGGCCTACTGCCTGCCGGCAGGGGTGTCGAGTACTCGCTTTTCCTGGGAGTCCCAGGGGGCCAAAGTCCTCTGGACAGCCCTTTCGCTGTGGGCAAACATGGGGAACGGAACCTCCGAAACAAACTTGAGCGTAGTAGACTCAACTTCAGGATTAATCAGATTCCCGAAAGGAGCTCTTCCATGGACGTTAAATTCACTACCAAGAGCCAGGAGGCTCTTTCCGCCGCGGCAATGAACGCCTCTACGGCGGGCAATCCGCAGGTGGAACCGGCACACCTGCTCAAGGCGCTCATGGATCAGCGTGAGGGAGTCGCCGTCGCCCTTCTGCGCGCCACCGGCGCGGACCCGGATACCGTGAGCGTCCAGGCGAGTTCCGCGATCAAGGCACTCCCCTCGACGTCGGGAAGTTCAGTCCAGCAGGCGCAGCTTTCCCGTCCCGCGTTGCAGGCTATCCAAGCGGCACAGAACGAGGCCGACAAACTCGGTGATTCCTTTGTTTCTACGGAACACCTCCTGTTGGGGCTTTCGGCCGGAAGTGACGTCGTAGGTAAGCTCCTGCGCGACGCCGGAGCGTCCCACGAGGCGCTGTCTGCTGCGCTGCCGGGAGTTCGGGGTGACCGGAAGGTGGATTCGCCGGATCCCGAAAACACGTTCCAGGCATTGGAGAAGTTCGGCGCGGACCTGACGGCCGTGGCCCGCGCAGGCAAGCTGGATCCTGTCATTGGGCGCGACAGCGAGATTCGCCGCGTGGTGCAGGTGCTCAGCCGCCGTACCAAGAACAACCCTGTCCTGATCGGCGAGCCCGGCGTCGGCAAGACCGCCGTCGTCGAGGGTCTTGCCCAGCGCATCGTGGCCGGGGACGTTCCGGAGAGCCTGCGCGGCAAGAGGCTGATCGCCCTCGACCTCGCGTCGATGGTGGCCGGCGCCAAGTATCGCGGCGAGTTCGAGGAACGCCTCAAGGCCGTCCTGGAGGAGATCAAGAACTCCGAGGGCCAGATTGTCACGTTCATCGACGAGCTCCACACCGTAGTGGGGGCCGGCGCAACGGGCGAGAGCGCCATGGACGCCGGCAACATGCTCAAGCCCATGCTGGCGCGCGGTGAGCTTCGCCTGATCGGTGCCACCACCCTGGACGAGTACCGCGAAAACATCGAAAAGGACCCGGCGCTGGAGCGCCGCTTCCAGCAGGTCTTTGTGGGGGAGCCGAGCGTGGAGGACACCATCGGCATCCTGCGGGGGCTCAAGGAGCGCTACGAGGCCCATCACAAGGTGGCCATCGCGGACTCCGCCCTCGTGGCAGCGGCCACGCTGTCCAACCGCTACATTTCGGGGCGCCAGCTGCCGGACAAGGCTATCGACCTGGTGGACGAGGCTGCGTCCCGGCTGCGCATGGAGATCGACTCCGCTCCTGAGGAAATCGACCAGCTGCGCCGCGCCGTCGACCGCCTGACCATGGAGGAACTGGCGCTCCAGGGCGAGACTGATCCCGCTTCCGTGGAACGGCTCGCCGCGCTGCGTGCCGACATGGCGGACAAGAAGGAAGCCCTGGCCGCCCTGAACGCCCGGTGGGAAGCTGAAAAGGCCGGCCTCAACCGGGTGGGCGACCTCAAGGCCAAGATCGACGAGCTGCGCTCCGCTGCGGAGAAGTACCAGCGCGAAGGTGACCTGGAGTCCGCCTCCCGCATCCTGTACGGCGAACTGCCGGCCCTGGAACGCGAACTGAATGCCGCCGCGGAGGAGGAATCCGCCCGCACCGGCGGAGCCGGCAAGCCCGAGCTCATGGTGGCTGAGGAAGTGACGGCGGATGACATTGCCGAGGTCATTTCCGCCTGGACCGGTATTCCGGCTGGGCGCATGCTGCAGGGCGAAAGCCAGAAGCTGCTGCACATGGAAGAGGAATTGGGCAAGCGACTGATCGGCCAGAGCAAGGCCGTGCGCGCAGTTTCCGATGCCGTCCGCCGAGCTCGAGCCGGCATCAGCGATCCCAACCGTCCCACCGGCTCCTTCCTGTTCCTTGGTCCCACGGGCGTGGGCAAGACGGAACTCGCCAAGGCACTGGCGGATTTCCTGTTCGACGACGAACGCGCCATGGTGCGGATCGATATGTCCGAGTACAGCGAGAAGCACTCAGTGGCACGACTCGTCGGTGCTCCTCCGGGCTACGTTGGCTACGAAGAGGGCGGCCAGCTTACCGAGGCCGTCCGCCGTCGGCCGTACTCAGTGGTGCTGCTGGACGAAGTGGAGAAGGCCCACCCCGAGGTCTACGACATCCTCCTGCAGGTGCTCGACGACGGCCGGCTCACCGACGGCCAGGGCCGCACGGTGGACTTCCGCAACGTCATCCTGGTGCTGACCTCCAATATGGGCAGCCACTTCCTGGTGGACCCGAGCCTGGATGACAAGGCCAAGAGGGACGCCGTCATGGCGGTGGTCCACGCATCGTTCAAGCCCGAGTTCCTGAACCGCCTGGACGACATCGTCCTGTTCGATGCCCTCTCCGTGGATGAGCTCGCCAGGATCGTTGAACTGCAGGTGGCCGAGCTGGGCCGCCGGCTGCAGGAGCGCAGGCTCAATCTCGAGGTCACCGACGGAGCCCGCGCCTGGCTGGCGATGTCCGGCTACGACCCCACATATGGTGCCCGTCCGCTGCGCAGACTCGTCCAACGCGAGATCGGCGACCGCCTCGCAAAGGAAATCCTGGCGGGCGAGATCACGGACGGCGACACCGTCCTGGTGGATACAGCGGCCGACGTCCAGGAACTCACCATCGAGGGACTCGAGTCCATGGCCAACCCCGACGGCGGACAGCCCTCCGGCAGCGGACTGTCGGTCCGGCGCAAGGTGGCCGCATAGCGTGCGCGCTAGCTGAAGCGTTAGCTGAACGGCCTGCTGCAGAGTTACCGCTGCAGCAGGTCGTGCATGATCGTGTTGCCGGTACCCACCATGACGAAGCAGTCGACCCGCCGATCTCCCTTCTCCCAGCTGGTGTTGCTCGGGTAGACCAGCTGGAAGGTCAGCGCGTACTCGTTCGATTTTTCGTTCAGCTTGGCGTTCTTGCAGGAATCCTGGGCCCTGACTTTCAGTGCGTCACGGCCCGGGTAGGCTTCGTCGTCGGGATAGCGATGCACCGCCACTAGCTGCGCGGAATGGCCGGTATCGCACTCTACGGCTTTGGCCTTTGTCGACTCCGAGTCAAAGTCGGCAAAACAGTCGCCCAGTTGGAACTCCATGGCGTTGGCTTCGCGCGGCAGCGGGCCGGCACTCTGCGACGATTCCAACGGCGCCGGTTCGGTGGCAGCGGGCTGCGCCGTCGAGTTGCTGCTGAGGACGTTCATGAGCAGCCAGATGCCGACGCCGATGAGGAGCAGGACAGCCGCCACAATGGCACCGATGATCAGGCGCTGGCGGCTTCCCGTGTTCTCAGGGGTGGGTCCTGAGGCTCCGGTATGGGCTAGGGGTGCGTAGCCTGTTGGCGCGTCGGCCGGTGGCGGTGGCAGGGGTGCCGGAGCCAGGCCCAATGAGGTCACGGCTTCCTCGACTGTGTCCTCCTCATTCCCGGGCGAGGCGGCCTCTTCCGTTGCGTCAAGCGCATGATCCCACGTGTCGAGGTCTTCCTCAGGGTGCAGCCAGTTGTGAGCGTTTGGGTCAGGGTTGTGGCTTCCCAGATCAACGGGCGTACCGTTGACCTCCGGTTCGTCCTTGCCTGGCTTGTTGTTGTCCTGGCTCATCTTTCGAATCTGCACCTTCCTTGCCGTCGAGCCCCCAATAGTGCAACTTAGTTGCGACTCTACCCAAGTTTTTTATGGGGCGATAAGGACAGCAAGCCCTATGTGGTCTACGACGCACCCTAAACCGGCCCCTAGTGGCAAGCACCAGTGGGCGAAAGCATGTAACCTAGACATACGACAAATTGACCAAACATTCCGGGGCCTCACCGATCGCCATGGTGACCACCTCCGGTCCAAGTACAAAAGGGGGTCACGCCATGGGGCGCGGCCGTCAAAAGGCAAAAGCTACCAAGCAGGCTCGGGACATCAAGTACTACTCCCCGAACACTGACTATTCGGCCCTTCAGCGTGAGCTCACGGGTCCATCCAGTCGTGCGACGAGCCGCTTCGCGGATGATCCTACTGAGCCGGACTACTCGGCTTACGAGGACAAGTACGCAGAAGACTTGGAAGACGATGACGACGAGGTAGACACCCGCCGCATCCGCTAGCTGTCGTATCCCAGAGATGGGAAGCGTACTAGTCGTTGTATTTCTTGACCTGTCCCCGCGGGTCCGAATACTGCATTCGAACCAGGGGCCGCCAGGTTCTTCGGTATCTCCAAAAGGTCCTTTGGCATATCCAAAATGCCAGGCCCTCCTTAGGGAATAACCGCCACGAAAAAGCCCGCAGGGGCACGCTGTGATTCGGCGTACCCTGCGGGCTTTCCTGCTTTGTTCCGCACCCAACTGGCTCGCAGTAGTGGTCGTTAAAGCGGGTTTTAACGACAACTACTGCGAGCCAGTTGGGCTTGGGCGGAACTCCTAGGCGTAGGCGTTGACCAGGCGGACAGCTCCGCCGTCGACACCCTTGGCGCCCTGGACGTAGTCCGGGCCGGTCTTGTCGATCGAGGCGGAATCGGCGTCGACCGTTCCCATGATCCAGGACGGCAGGCCGCGCTCGTTGAGGCGGGCCACAGCAGCGTCGGCGATCTGGGGGGATACGATTGCCACCATGCCGACACCGAGGTTGAGGGTGCGCTCCAGGTCGGCCAGCGGAACGTTGCCCAGCTCGGAGACCAGCTTGAAGATGGCGGGGAGTTCCCAGGTGGCACGGTCCACGGTGGCCACGAGGCCCTGCGGAAGGACGCGGGCCAGGTTGGCAGCCAGACCACCGCCAGTAACATGGCTGAAGCCGTTGACGCCCTGGCCGGAGTTGACCGGGAAGGCGCGGGCGAGATCCAGGCAGTCAGCGGCATAGACGCGGGTAGGCTCCAGGAGTTCTTCGCCCAAGGTGCGGCCGAGTTCGGAGACCTGGCGATCCAGTGCCCAACCGGCATGGTTGATCACGCGGCGAACGAGGGAGTAGCCGTTGGAGTGCAGGCCCGAGGAGGCCATGCCGATCACAACATCGCCGGCGCGGACGCGGTCCGGGCCCAGCAACTGGTCGGCCTCGATGACTCCGGTGGCGGCACCGGCGACGTCGTACTCCTGCTCTCCCAGCAGTCCAGGGTGCTCGGCGGTCTCCCCGCCGACCAGGGCGGTGCCGGCTACGGAACAAGCGGACGCGATGCCGCGAACGATGTCCGCGATCCGCTCCGGAACAACTTTGCCGCAGGCGATGTAGTCGGTCATGTACAGCGGCTCGGCGCCAACCACCACGATGTCGTCCACCACCATGCCCACCAGGTCGAAGCCGACGGTGTCGTGGATGTCCATGGCCTGGGCGATGGCAACTTTGGTTCCGACGCCGTCTGTGGAGGTGGCCAGCAGCGGCTTCTTGTAGGTGAGGAGCCTTGAGACATCGAACAGTCCGGCAAAACCGCCGACGCCGCCGATCACCGATGAGTTGTGGGTGGCCTTGACGGCGTCCTTCATGAGTTCGACGGCGCGGTCGCCCGCTTCGACGTCGACGCCCGCGGAAGCGTAGGTGATGCCGGCGTTGTTCCCGGAGGGGGAGGCGGAGGTCATACGGAAGACTCTTTCTTTTCGGCGGCGTTCAATCCAGCGGCGTTCAATCCATCAGCGTCCAAACGATCAGCGTCCGTCAGCAGGTTCTCGAATTCGGAGTCGGGTCCGGGATCGCAGCCCGTAGCGCCCGGCTTCTCTGCCGGATCTGCGGTGGCGGGGACGGCGGCGTTAGCGGAAGGGCCCGACGCCGGGAGGCCGCCGAGGTCGGTGCGCTCCAGCAGGTTCTTGCCGAGTTTGTCCGAGCCCGGGAGTTCGATGGGGTACTGGCCGGTGAAGCAGGCAGTGCAGAGGCGTTCGCGCGGCTGCTGCGTTGCGCCGATCATGCCTTCTTCGGAGATGTAGGCCAGGGAGTCGGCTCCGATGGCCTGGGAGATCTCGTCGATGGTGGCGCCGTTGGCGATGAGCTCCGCCCGTGAGGCAAAGTCGATGCCGTAGAAGCAGGGCCACTGGACGGGCGGGGAGGAGATCTTGATGTGGACTTCAGCGGCGCCGGCTTCCCGGAGCATCCGCACGATTGCGCGCTGCGTGTTGCCGCGTACGATCGAGTCGTCCACCACCACAACACGCTTGCCGCGGATGACGGACTCCAGCGCGTTGAGTTTCAGGCGGATGCCCAGCTGACGGAGCGTCTGGGAAGGCTGGATGAACGTCCGGCCCACATAGGCGTTCTTCACGAAACCGTGCGCGAACGGGATACCGGATGCTTCGGCGTAACCGACGGCGGCCGGGGTGCCGGATTCGGGGACCGGTATGACGATGTCGGCCGCGTGGGTGTTTTCGCGGGCGAGCTGTCGGCCCATCTCTACGCGGGATTCGTACACGGAACGGCCGGCGATGGCGGCGTCCGGACGCGCGAGGTAGACGTACTCGAAAACGCAACCGGCCGGCGTCGCATCCGCGAAGCGCTGGGAACGGACGCCGTTCTCGTCGATGGCGATGAATTCGCCGGGCTCGATCTCACGGATGAAGCTGGCGCCCACGGTAGCCAGGCCTGCCTGCTCGGAGGCGACAACCCAGCCACGCTCAAGGCGGCCGAGGCAGAGGGGACGGATGCCGTAGGTGTCGCGGGCGGCGTAGAGGGTGCCTTCATCCATGAACACGAAGCAGAATCCGCCACGAATCTTGGGCAGCAACTCCATGGCGGTCTCTTCGAGACTCTTGCCTTCTTCGCCCTCCAGGAGCGCGGTGACCAGAGCAGTATCGGAGGTGTTGCCCTGCTTCATTTCACCGCTGAGCTGTCCGCCGTTGCGGGTCAGGATCATGTCCTTGAGCTCGGCAGTGTTGGTCAGGTTGCCGTTGTGGGCGAGGGCTACGGTCCCGGTGGCGGTTGCGCCGAGCGTCGGCTGTGCGTTGGCCCAGTGGCTTGCTCCAGTGGTGGAGTAGCGGCAGTGGCCCACAGCCAGGTGGCCAGTGAGGGTATTGAGCGTGGTCTCGTCGAACACTTGGGACACGAGGCCCATGTCCTTGTAGACGTTGATGCGCTTGCCGTCGCTGGTCGCAATGCCAGCCGACTCCTGTCCGCGGTGCTGCAGCGCGTACAGCCCGTAATAGGTGAGTTTTGCTACTTCTTCCCCAGGAGCCCAGACACCGAAGACGCCACAAGCATCCTGAGGTCCTTTTTCGCCGGGGAGAAGATCATGAGAAAGTTTTCCGTCGCCACGTGCCACTGATCGATTGTCTCACGATGTTGGCGTGGTATTTTCACCGGCCGGGATTGTGACCGGCCGCCGGCGTTGGTGCCCTTAGCGGCGGGCTCAGGCGTCGGGGTCGTCCGGAGCGTTGTCCGGCACGGATTCCACCACTGCACGCTCTGCACGGCGGACGCTGAGGCGGTCCAGGACCAGGGCCACGATTGCGCCCAGGATCACTCCGCCCGCGCCGAAAGCCACGAGGAAGAAACCGAATACTGAGTTCGCATCGAAGCTCGGATCGCCAGGAAGTCCGTAGGCCACCACGGCGGCGACGATGATGCCAACGAGTCCACCGAGGACCATGAATGGCACAAACCTGGGTGCACGGCGGACAGTGACGCCGCGCCGTTCGGGAGAATTGCTCGGGTTGGTGCTGTTTCCGCCTGTGCCGTTGCCGTTAGCGTTGGTGCCGTTCCCGGCGGTGCCGTTAGCGTTGGTGCCGTTCCCGGCGGTGCCGGAGCCGCCGTCGGGGGTGTTCGAGTCCTCAAAAGCCATGCGTTCAACCCTACCGGTCGTGGAATGGTCAGTTGGTCTGAACGGGCAGGCCTGCGTCCTGCCATTCCGGATATCCTTCCTCGAGCCTGGCCGCCTGAATGCCACGCTGACCGAGTGCCCGGACTGCATCATCCGCATAGACGCAATACGGGCCCCTGCAGTACGCCACTACTAACCGGCTGTCTGGTAAGCCATCGAGGCGCTCCTCCAACTCCTTGACTGGAATCGAAGTTGCACCGGCAATGTGGCCGGCCCGGAATTCGACTTCAGGGCGGACGTCGATAACCATCACGTCGCCGGCGTCAAGGCGGTCAGTGAGTTCACTGCGTGTCATGGTGGTGAGCGTGGATCGGTCCCCGAGATAGGACGTGGCCAACTCCTCCAGGTGCTCGATGTGTTCCTCCGCAACCTGCCGGATGGTGCCCCAGAGGTGCGAGACGGACGGGCTGCTCAGGGAGTAGTAAATGCGGGTGCCGTCCCGCCGGGTATCCACCAGGCCCGCCCTCAAGAGATGCTGAAGGTGTTGTGACGTGTTGGCCACAGTTTGACCGATTTCGCTGGAAAGTTCCTCGACGGAACGCTCGCCCTGAGCGAGGACATCAACGATTTCTGCCCTGCGGCCATTGCCCAGGACCTTGGCGACTGAAGCCAGGGCATCAAACAGTTCATTCTTTGCGTCCCTGCTGCCCATCCTGGCCCCCTGAAACCTTATTCAAGTAATTACTTGACAAGTGTATCTCAGCAGATCAGTATTCAATCATCTACTTGAATATGAGCCTGGGTGCGGGGGCCTCCCCGCCGATGGGGAAAAGGGGCGAGAGGCATGGAAGTCACAGAAACCGTTCGCGACAGTTCTCGAAATCCAGTGAAGGTGGGGGAGGATTTGGGCATCACAGAATTTGCCGTTGATCGGACTGCGCTCGAAGCCAAGGTCAAAGATATCTACCGGCAGGTTGCCAGCCATCCGGAGGGTAACTACCACTTCGAACTGGGCCGTCCACTAGCGGAGAGGCTTGGCTATCCTCAGACGCTGCTCGATGCTATCCCTGCAGGTGCAATCGAATCCTTTGCCGGCGTTGGCTACTTCCTGGACCTGGCCGTACTTAGGCAGGGAGAAAGGGTTTTGGACCTGGGCAGCGGATCCGGCACAGATGCCTTCGCCGCAGCGGTGGCAGTGGGAAGCACGGGGAGTGTGGTGGGAGTGGACATGACGCACGAGCAGCTGCGCAAGGCAGAGGACCTTCGCCAGCAGTCCGGTTTTGGCCATGTCAGATTCGTGGAAGGTCGCATAGAGAAGCTGCCTTTCGATGGCGCAAGCTTCGATTGCGTCATCTCAAACGGCGTTATCAACCTCTCACCGGACAAGGAGGCTGTCTTCCGGGAGGCGTCTCGCGTGCTGAGGCCGGGTGGACGATTGGCCTTTGCCGATATCGTCACCCAGCGTCAGCTCTCCTCGAAAATCGTCTGTAGCGCAGACTTGTGGGCGGCCTGCGTCGGTGGAGCAGAGCAGGTGGATGCCTATAACGCCCTGATCGCGGACAGTGGACTGGACCTGGTTCAAAAGAGGAAAAACCAGTATGAGTTCCTCTCCGGAAGCGCCCGTTCCGCAACTGAGAAGTACGGCGTCATGAGTCTCTCGCTTCTTGCGCGGAAGGTGTGACGCCTACAGAACTCAACTTTTGAGGCCTTAGCTGCCCCGGTACGTTGAGAAGGCGAAGGGGCTCAGGAGGAGCGGCACGTGGTAGTGCTCGCCGCCGTCAGAAATGGTGAAGTTCAGATCAACTTCAGGGAAGAACGTCTCTGTGCCGAGGCCTGCGTAGTAGTCACCCGTGGCGAAGTTGAGGCGGTAGCTGCCTGCAGGAAGGTGTTCAGGGCCCAGGTCCTTGATGCGGCCGTCGGCGTCGGTGGTGCCAGCGGCAACGGGTGTCCAGCCGTCGCCGTCGCGCGCGTAAAGTCCGACGGCGACTCCGGCTGCCGGGCGACCGGAACCGGTGTCGAGGATATGGGTGGTCACCTGTGAAACGGTCATTCGCTGATCACTCCTTCAAGGCGCAGCAGGGCGATTTCGCGCAGCTGCTGGGCAACAATGGCATCTTCTTCTTCCGGCGTATGGCCGAGCCGCTCCTGAAGTGCGGCGAGGATTTCGGGGGCCGTGCGTCCGGCGGCCCGGATCAGGAAGACCCTGCCAAACTTCTCCTCGTACTCCCGGTTCCCCTTTGCCAGGGCTGCCGCGACGCCGTCGTCACTGGGGTCGACGCCGGACTGTTCGGAGCGGGACATTGCTGCCTCAGTGGTCTGGGCGTTGGGCCGGTCACCGATGCGGGGATGGTGGGACAGTGCCCCCTGCACTTCCGCGGACGTGAACGGCCTGGCCGCTTCGTTCGCGAAATCGAGAAGGGCGTTCCGGTCTGTGAAGGGGCGGGCGTCTGCGATCTGGTCCACCCAGCGGTCAATGTCCAGGCAGGGCCGGAGGACGTCGACGACGTCCACACGATCCACGCTGTTGAATTCTGCAAGCTGCATGCTTGTGTCGTCCTCGTGCAAATGCTGGCATCCATGGTGTGGGCTATACGGAATCCGGCCGATGAATGCCGGACTTGGTACTTGCCAAGCTTCCGTATCATGGAACTGTTATTTCAGCATACGTAATAGTCAATCCGATTCGTTGCTCAGGTGTCAAGAGACTATCCCAGAAGTTGGCGGATCGCGGCTGGCGATGCGGGACGGCGTTGGATTCTGCCGAGTCATTCACCCTGGCGCGTGCACCTGGCCCGGAAAGACGCGGCCCGGGCCGCTCGTCAGGAATGATCGAGCAGAATCCGACTCAAAGGGGGACAATGGCGGCACGAACCCGGAGGAGTTGCCATGACGCCCGAGCAAGTGCAAGCCAGCCCCGAACCAGCCCAAGCCACCCTGACTTTCCGGCACCTCTTCGGGCCGGGGCCGAGCAACTGCTATCCCGAGGCCATCGCCGCCATGGCCTACCCGGTCCTTGGCCACCTTGATCCGCTGTTCATCCAACGCCTGGACCGGACCTGCGAAGGCCTGCGCAAAGTCTGGGGCACGGCCAACGCGCGGACGCTTCCCCTCAGTGCCACGGGCTCGGGTGGCATGGAGGCCGCCTTTGTGAACATGGTGGCCGAGGGCGACGTCGCCGTGATCGCGGTCAACGGGCTCTTCGGCGAGCGCATGTGCGAGATCGCCCGACGCTGCGGGGCCACCGTGGTTCGCGTTGACCATGAGTGGGGCCAGCCGGTGGATCCCGAACGCGTCCTCGCCGCCCACCCGCATCCGAAAGTCATCGCCGCTGTCCACGCCGAAACCTCCACCGGTGTCCTCTCGGACATCGCGGAGCTCGGTCGCGACAAGGGCGACGCGCTGCTGCTCGTGGATGCCGTGACCTCGATCGGCGGGCTGGAGTTGCTGGCGGACGAGTGGGGGATCGACCTCGGCTATGCCGGGACGCAGAAATGCCTGGGCGTGCCCCCGGGGCTCTCGCCGTTTACGGTCTCCGAGCAGGCCTTCGAGCGGCGCATCAGGGACCCACGCTCCTGGTACCTGGATATCGGCCTGCTAGGCGGCTACATGGGAGCGGCAACGGGCAGCCGGACCTACCACCACACCGCGCCGGTGACCATGATCGCGGGTCTGGAAGCGGCCCTGAACCGCATCCTGGCCGAAGGGCTGGATCGCGTGCAGGCGCGCCATCGGGAGGCGGCATCCGCCTTGCAGTCCGGGCTCCAGGACCTGGGCCTGGAACTGTTCGCCGCAGAAGGCCATCGGCTGCCCAGCCTTACTACGGTCAAAGTGCCCGACGGCGTGAACTCCGGTGCCGTCCGACGCTACCTTCTGGAACACTTCAGCATCGAAATAGGTTCGGGGGCTGGAAGCTTCGCGGCGAGCATTTGGCGAATCGGCACCATGGGACCGAACGCCAACGCCGGCTCGGTGAAGCTGGTGCTTGGCGCGCTGGAGGAAGCGCTCGCGAAGGCCTGAAACAGCGGCACTCCCCTGAAACGGCGGCACTCCCCACAAACAGCGGCAAATAACCAGGAGCTAACCCGCGAACCAGTTCCGGGCGGGGTTTCCCACGGAAGGCGCCTGCCGTCGCACATCCGGCTGACCCACCCATCCGACGCCGTTGGCGATGACCTTCCTGATCTGCGGCTGGTGATAAATCGGATAGTCCTGGTCACCTGGGCTGAAGTAGAAAATCCGGCCCCTGCCACGGGAGAAGGTGACGCCGGAGCGGAACACTTCGCCGCCTTCAAAGGAACTGATGAAGATGAGGTCGTCCGGCTCCGGAATGTCGAACAGTTCGCCGTACATCTCGTGCTCCGGAATGACGATGGGACTCTCCACACCGGCGGCGATGGGATGCGACGGCTTGACCGTCCAGATCAGCTCGCGTTCGCCCTCGTTACGCCACTGCAGCGAGCAGGTGGTGCCCAACAGCCGGGTGAAGATCCTGGAGAAGTGGCCCGAATGGAGAACAACCAGCCCCATGCCGCCGAGCACATGCCGCTGGACGCGCTCCACGACGTCGTCGCTGACTTGCTCGTGGGCCGCGTGGCCCCACCACAGCAGCACATCGGTCCCCGCGAGGGTGTCCTCCTCCAGGCCGTGCTCCGGGTCGGCGAGTGTCGCCGTCGAAATGTCCGCCTCCGGGTAGGAATCACGCAAGCCGTCCGCGATGGCCCCATGCATGCCACTCGGATACATCCTGGCCATGGTCTCGGGCTGGTTGCGTGCCTCGTGGACGCCTTCGTTCCATACGAGGATGTTCAGCTTTTCCGCCATGTCACAGCCTGACTTCGCGCTGTTCCCGCGCGGATTCGTAGCAGGCGTCGAGCACCAGCGCCCGGGTCAAGGCGAGGGAGCCGTCGTGTTCACTCCACACGGCCGAACCGCCTCGAATGGCGTTAATGAAATCCTCGACGACGGCGTGGTGTCCCCTGCCAGCCTCGGCCACCACCACGTAATCGGCGTTCTGTCCGTTCTTTTCCTTGAAGATCCGCAGGTCCCCGACAGGGGCGCTGGGCGTTCCCAACGCGCGTAGGTCCGCGCCGCCGTCGGTGCCATAAACCATAAAGTCGAGCAGGTCGTCCTCGTCCCGATAGGCGGCCCAGCCCGCCTCGAGGATCAGCGTGCCGCCTCCCTCCAGGCGCATGAACGCGGCAGCGAAGTCCTCCACCTCGAATTTGTGGCTTGACTTCATCGCCGAATACCGGGCGTTGCCGCCCAGTCCACGAGGGCCCAGCTCCGAGTGCGTGGCAGCGCTCACAGACAGAACCCGGGGCTCTCCCAGCAGATGCAGGGAGTAATCAAGCACGTGCACGCCGATGTCGGCCAGTGGACCGCCGCCGGCGAGCTCAGGACTGGTGAACCAGCTGCCCAGCATCGGGATTCCGGAGCGGCGCAGCCACGATGCCTTTGCGTAATAGGGCCGGCCCAACTCTCCAACGTCGATGAGGTTTTTCAGCTGGGCGATGTCACCGCGGCGGCGGTGGTTGAAGGCGACATCGAGGACTCTGTGTGCCTTGCGGGCGGCTTCCACCATGGTCAGGCCTTCCTGCCCGTTCCGTGCCAGCGGCTTTTCACTGAGCACATGGAGCCCCCGCTCGAACGCCGCGATAGCGATCGGCGCGTGGAGGAACGTCGGAACGGCCACGCTGATGGCGTCCAGGCCCTCGAGCTCGATGAGGTCCTCCCAGCGGGAAAAACTGTGGGGAATCCCGTACTCGGCTTTGAGGTCCCTGACGAGGTCTTCCTCCATGGCTGCCAACGCCACGAGCTCGACGCGGTCCATATCCTTGTACGCCTTGAGGTGCTGCCGGCCCGCCCATCCGACACCCACCACCCCGACTCTCAGCGTTTCGGGCTGGGTTCCTGGCTGGTTGGTCATGATTGCCTCCTTCTCCTGCGCACCGGCTGCTTCTATGCCGCCGACGTGGAATTTCGGGTCAGAATCCAGGTATTCGTTGCATCCTGGCGTTCAAACGTCACCGTGGTGACCAGGGCTTCAATCAGGGCAAGGCCCCGCCCGGACTCGGAGTCGTCGTCGGGCAGGCCTGTCTCGGGTGGGGAAGCGAAGGGTTCCTTCGCGTTGAAGGCGGTCACGCGCGCCACAAGGCGGGTGGACCACACACTGATATCGACCCCCAGCTCGACCGGGGCCTCGGCGACCGGCTCGGCATGCTGGACAATATTGGACGCCGCCTCGATCACAGCCGTGGTGAAGGTCATGCGGTCCATCTCGGGGACGAAGTCGGCATCCTCCCACAGCGAGTCCAGTTCAGTATGAACAGCCTCGATGGCCTCAGGGACGGACTCGCCGCGGTAGCCCCGGCGAGCCACCATCTCAGTCATCGCTGAACGCCGCCTCAGCTGTGGGGTAGGACGTTAGCACCCGGTCCATATTGGTCAGCTCGAGGACCATCCTGACCTGGGGCTGCACACCTGAGATGCGGAGGTCGCCGCCAGCCTGTCGTGCAGCTTTGAGGCAGCCAATCAAGGCGCCGAGGCCGGAGGAATCCATGAACACCGTCTCCTCGAGGTTGACCACCACCTTACTGGAGCCGGCGGCCACCACTTCGGCCACCACTTCACGGAGCTTTGGAGCGGCCACCATGTTCAGGCGGCCGGAGCCTTTCACCTCCGCATAGGAGTCCTTAACCTCATAGCTAAACTGCATCAGCGTTCCTCTCCTCAGGGATAAAACCTTTGTACCTGACAGCCCTGAACAGAACGCTCATGACCACTAGATCGAAAGCCACCCACACTACGTTCACCAGCGTACCCACCGGCTCCAACAGGCCGGCAGCAAGGCGCGCCACTCCAACGATGAGCGCGACCACCAGGAGCGCGGACACGACGATTTGCGGACGGATCAGGCTCCAGCCGGGCCCGCCGCTCTGCCTGGCCTTGGGCGTAACGGCGAATCCCAGGGGGCGCCCGAACCAGACGTTCCGGGCCGCCGTCGTGCAGGCCTTGATCCAGGTGGGGAACAGCGCGAGGCTGTACTGCTGCCCCCGCCAGGTCTTGATGCCGCGGCCGGCCACCCAGAACAGCAGCTGGTTTGCCAGCATGAACGGAATGAACCGGATAAAGAAATCTGTACTGAGGCTGCTGACAGGGAGGACGCCAAACGCCAGGTAGACGATCGGGGCGGCAAAGTAAACGACGGCGGTGAAGCCGCCCAGGTAGGTCCACATGGTGGCGAAGTACATCAGCCGCTGGCCCCACGAAAGTCCTCGCTGCACCAGCGGGTTCTCACGGAGCATCACCTGGACGGTGCCCTGCGCCCAGCGAAGCCGCTGCGTGAGCATGGTCTTCAGGTCCTCCGGGGCCAGGCCGTTCGCCAGGACCTCGTGGTGGTAGACGCTCTGCCAGCCCAGGGCGTGCAGGCGCATGGCGGTGGCCATGTCCTCGGTGACCGAGATTGTGGCCAACGGCATGACCGGCTGTGCCTCATTGATGCGTTCCACGGAGATGGCGTCCAGTATCGCCTGGACGGATTCCAGGGCGCCCAGCGGTGACCACTCCCGGCCGGACATGACTTCGACGGCGTCGCCTGCCACAACGGGGAGGCCGGACTCTCCCACGTGGGCCAGTTCGAGGGCGGCGATTTCCTCCAAGTCGGACTGCAGTGCGGAAAAGTCAGCCTGTACGAGCGTCTGGACGGCCTGCTCTACCTTTCGGCGGACGCGGTAGGTGATTTCGCTCAGAGAGGCGCCCGTCTCGAGCTGCTCCTGGGCTTCATTAGTGACGGCCTCCACCTCATTGAGCATGTGTTCCACGAGGGGATTGTCGGCGTCGGCCGATCGCCTGGCTTTTCGGATGGCCGAACGCGAGGCGGCGAGTGCCTGGCGGATGTTCCGCTCGGTTTCCCTTACATAGCCCACCAGGCCCAGCTGCATGAGCGCCTCGCGACGAAGCAGGGCATTCGATCCGCAGAAGAAGGCGGCATTCCACCCGTCCTTGCCCTGCTGGATGGGGCCGTAGAAGAGCGGGGCCTGGCTGCCAAGCGGGTCATCCTTAGGGACGTTGATGAAGTATTGCGGCGTCTGGACCAGGGCCACCCGGGGGTTGTTGAAGTAGCCCAGCGTCTTGTCCAGGATGTCCGGCTCGGGGATCTGGTCGGCGTCGAGGATCAGCAGGAATTCCCCGTGCGTGACCATGAGTGCGTTGTTCAGGTTGCCGGCCTTGGCGTGCCTGGGCATATCCGCCCAATCCGCGCTTCGGGTAACGTAGCCGATTCCGTGCTCTTCGGCGAGCCGCCTGAGCTCCTCCCTGTCGCCGTCGTCCAGGATCCAGGTGCTGTGGGGGCGGTGGATATCCTTTGCCGCCAGGGCTGTCGTCATCACCAGGTCCAGGGGCTCGTTGTAGGTGGTGATGAAGACGTCCACAGTCGCATCATCGGGCGCCGCCGGGGGAGCACCCCGGCTCTTGAGCCGCCACACGGTCATCCCGAAGAGCAAGACGTCGATCAGGCTGTACGTTTCGGCGGCCACGAGCGGCACGGCGATCCACCAGGCGTCCCAGTTCAAAGATCCAAGCCAGCGCCATGCCACGTAGTTCACGCCCAGGACGACGGTCATCACCACGATGAGCCGGGTCCAAAAACGAGTCAATTCCCACCCCTGTTCGACGCCGGAATTCAGCCCTGCCGGTCTGATCCGTCAGGCGTGGCGGAGGGAGCTGCAGAGGCTGTCGCCAGTTCGCCGGCTTCGCTGGCGGCTTCCGGCAACTCGCCACTCCCGTCCAGGCGCCGCACGATTAGTGCCGTGACGTCGTCGCCCGCTGTGTCAGCCGGAGCGAGGTCCAGCACGGCTTGGCAGGCGAGTTCGGCCGTCTTCTGGGCGCGGACCGCGGCCTCCACATGCTTCGTGAATTCGTCCAGGTCCTGGAAGGCATCCAGGACGCCGTCGCTGACCACCACCAGGCTGTCTCCCGGCGCCAGGTCAACTTCGGACGCCGGCCACTGCTGTCCACTCCATGCGCCCACCGGCGGCCCTGCCGCAGCCAGCCGAGTCACGCTGCCGTCAGCGCGGAGGTGCAACGCAAGGCCGTGTCCGGCGTCGATGTAGCTGACCTTGCCGGTGGCCGCATTGAGGCGCGCATGAAAGAGCGTGACGAAGGAATCGGACTGGTCAAGATCCGCGGCGATAGTAGCGCTCGCCGCCCGGAAGGCGCTGTCAATCCCGGCCCTGCTGGCCACGGAGCGCATCACTGCGCGGACCGTGGCCGCAATCAGGGCCGCCCCCATACCTTTACCCATGGCATCGGCGAACGTAACGTGGAGCCCGTCCGGTGTCTGGTACCAGTCGTAGAAATCGCCGCCGACACTGCGTGAGGGCCGGAAGCTGCCGGCGACATCATAGTCGTCCAGCATCACCGCCTCCTTCGGGAGCAGGCTCTGCTGGACCTCCGCTGCGCGTGCCAGCTCGTCCTCAACGGCCGTTGATGACGATGCGCGCGATCTGCGGAACATCGCCTTGATGCGAGCCTGGATTTCCTTGGGGCTGAACGGCTTGTTGATGTAGTCATCGGCACCGGTGTCCAGGCCCGTCAGCCTGTCGATCTCTTCTGCCCGCGCCGTGAGCATCATGATGTAGGCGTCGGAGAATTCGCGGAGTCGACGGCAGACCTCCAGGCCGTCGATGTCGGGCAGGTTCAGGTCCAGCGTCACGAGGTCCGCGTGGGTCTCCCTCACGGCCCGAATGCCGTCCAGCCCGGTTGATGCCTCGGTTACTTCGAAGTCCAGCTTCTTAAGCATTAAAACGAGCAGCCCACGAATATCCGGGTCATCCTCGATGACTACGGCGCGGCGCTGGTCGGGGCTGGAATCCATAGGGCTAATTAACTATCGATTCGGGGGTGTTTGTCACATGAGACCGTTCCCCGCAATGCGCGCGAACGCAAGTGTGGTTACGCGTAAATGGAAATTCAAGCCGAAACATAACATCCCTGATCAGCTTCATGACAGAACCGTGGAAATGCTTTACAGCTCAGTAATACCACGCTTCGGCCCGTTCCAACACGCTACCCAACACGGAACTGACTGGCGGTAGATGATGTCGCTTAGAGCGCCATAACGACATCTACTGCGAACTGGTTGGGTTGGTTAGAGGCCCAGTTCGGCGCGCAGCTTGGCCACGTGACCCTGGGCCTGCACCTGGTACTGGGTCAGCTTGACCCGGGCATCGCCGTCGAGCACTACCGTGGAGCGCACGAGGCCCTCAACGATCTCCCCATCCCGGACCTTTTCGCCCCAGGCGCCATAGGCCAGCGCGACAGCGTGGTCCTCGTCAGAGAGCAGCGGGAAGGTGAGCGAGTATTCGTCAACGAAGCCTGCGATCTTTTCCGGGGCGTCGGGCGAGATGCCGAGGACATCGTAGCCGGACGACTGGAGGCTGGCGAGGCTGTCGCGGAAGTCGCAGGCCTCAGTTGTGCAACCCGGGGTGGAGGCTTCCGGGTAGAAGTAGACAATGACGTTGCGGCCTCGGTAGTCGGACAGCGAGACCTTGTTGCCTTTGGCGTCGGACAGGGTGAAGTCCGGGGCCTGCGATCCGGCGAGGAGTTTCTGGGTCATGGTGATCCTTACATTCAATGCCGCCGTGTGGGCGACCTGGTTTTGGCCGTGCCGGCGCTTTCTGCCGGCAAATGGTCTATCCGGGTAACCGCGCAGCTAGATACTGTATTCCGCAGGTCCACGAACGGTAGCGTGCGGACCGGGAACAAACTGGTAGCCGCCGCCGCGCACGGTGGCAACGACATGGCGAGCCGAACCGAGCTTCCGCCGGATGCGTCCAACGTACACGTCAATCGAGCGGAATGCGGCACCGGGGCAGTCAAGGAACTCAATAAACCGCTGCAGCTCCTCCCGCCCGATCGCCCTCGAACAGTTCACCACGAGGTAGCGCAGCAGCTTGTATTCCATGGACGTGAAGGCCACGGGATCGCCGTCCAGGAGCACGACGTCGGCCGCCAAATCTACTGCCACCCGGCTGCGGCGGCCGGCGAGGGGAATGGTCGCGCCAGCTGTCGGTTCGGCAGGCGGGGCGCCTTTCGGGTTGGCCTGTGGTGGTGGGTTCCCGGCGTCGGCGGTCTCCGTCGGAGTGCCGCCGTCGGAGCTGGCGCCGACGCCGGAAGTGTGGGGTCCCGAGGCGGGCCAGATACTGATCTGGGCGCCCGGGGCAAGCTGCTGGGCCTTGAGGCGGATTAGCTCCACCGCACGGGCCATGGTGGCCGCATCGATCTCCTGGCACTCGCTGGGCTGAACCCAGAGGGCCAGGCCCCGGGCTTCAGCCCGGGTGCTGCTCAGGGCGGGCCTGGGGAAACCAGCGGGCCTGGGGGTGTGGACGTTGACGGCCACAGGGGTCCCCTCAGACGCCGCCGCGGCGGATCAGCTTGCCGCCGGGAGTCCGGCCGTCTACCGCTTTGCCGCGCAGGAAGGTCTTACGTACGACGCCGGAGAGGGCCTTGCCGTCGTACGGGGTGATCGGGTTCTTGTGCTTGAGCTTGGAGACGTCGACGACGAAGGCCTCGTCCGGCGCGAAGACCGAGAAGTCGGCGTCGTAACCCAAGGCGAGTTGGCCTTTGTTCTGCAGGCGGGCCAGTTCGGCGGGCTTCTTCGCCATCCAGGAGACCACTTGCTCCAGGGGGATGCCGCGGTGCCGGGCCTCGGTCCAGATCAGGGACAGTCCCAGTTGCAGCGAGGACACGCCGCCCCATGCCACGGCGAAGTCGCCGTTCTCCAGGTCCTTCAGGTCCAGGGTGCTGGGGGAGTGGTCGGAGACGATGCAGTCGATGGTGCCGTCCTCCAGGCCCTTCCACAGCAGCTCACGGTTTGAGGCCTCACGGATGGGCGGGCAGCACTTGTAGGCGGTGGCGCCGTTGGGGATTTCCTCGGCCATGAGGGTCAGGTAGTGGGGGCACGTCTCCACGGTGAGGCGGACGCCGTCGCGCTTTGCCGTGGCGATCATGGGCAGCGCGTCCGACGACGAGAGGTGCAGGATGTGGGCGCGGGCGCCGGTCCAGCGGGCGCGCTCGATGACCTCGGCGATCGCCTTGTTCTCGGCGCCGCGCGGGCGGGAAGCCAGGAACGTGGCGTACTGGTCACCGCCGGGATGCGGGGCGTGGTCGATAGCGTGCGAGTCCTCGGCGTGGACGATCATGAGCGAGTCGAAAGACTTCAGCTCACGCATGTCCTCTTCCATCTCGTCCGCGTCCAGGTGCGGGAATTCGTCCACGCCGGAGTGGAGCAGGAAGCACTTGAAGCCGAAGACGCCTTCGTCGTGCAGCGGGCGGAGGTCCGCCTTGTTGCCCGGGATCGCGCCGCCCCAGAATCCAACGTCCACAAAGGCCTGGTCCTCGGCCACCTCGCGCTTGAGCTTGAGGCCGTCAACATTGGTGGTGGGCGGAATGGAGTTCAGCGGCATATCGATGATCGTGGTGACGCCGCCGGCCGCTGCGGCACGCGTAGCGGAGGCGAAGCCCTCCCACTCTGTGCGGCCGGGTTCGTTGACGTGGACGTGGGTGTCCACGAGGCCGGGAAGGAGCGTCTCGTCGTCGGCGAGCTCGATCACTTCACGGCCGTTGAGGCCGTTGCCGAGGGGCTCGATGGCGACGATCACGCCGTCGCGCACTCCGACTTCGCGGGCGGCGATGCCGGCCGTGGTGAGGATCCGCTGGCCCCGGATGACCAGGTCAAAGGTTTGTTCAGACATTCAGGGGCTCCTTCGTGGTGGCACTTTCGATCAGGTGCACGCCGATGTGCCTACCTAATTCTTCAAGCAGGCGTCCTGCTTCAGCTATACATATCTCTACATTGCTTTCCAGCGCCGTCAGGGGGTAGACCTGCCGGAAACCGGATTCATTTATTTGGGTGGCGTCCAGGGTCGTGCGGCCGCAGACCGCCACGGCCGGGACGTTCGCTCGGGCAGCGGCGCGGGCAACGCCCATGGGCGTCTTGCCGAGCAGGCTCTGTTCGTCCAGGCTGCCTTCGCCCGTGATCACCAGGTCCGCGCCGGCCAGTCGCTCTTCGAGGCCGGTGAATTCGAGGACAACGTCGATGCCCGGCCTGCGGGTTGCCGCCAGCGCCGCGATGGCCGCGTAGCCGGCGCCGCCGGCCGCACCCGCGCCTGGGGCTTTGGCCGCACGCACGGCGCGGTCGCCGATTTCGTTGGCGAGGACGTCCACGAAGCGGGCCAGGGCGGCGTCGAGTTCGGTGACGTCGTCCGGCGTCGCACCCTTTTGCGGCCCGAAAATCGCAGGGGCGCCTTCGGCTCCGAGGAGGGAATTGTCGACGTCGGACGCCAGCACGAAGCGGGCCTCCTCAAGCCGGACGTCCAGCCCCGAGAAGTCGATCCAGTCCAGTCGGGCCAGGGCAGCGCCGCCGAGCGGAAGTTCCTGGCCGTCGGCGTCGAGCAGTTTTGCGCCGAGGCCCTGCAGGACTCCGGCCCCGCCGTCGGTGTTGGCGCTGCCGCCGACGCCGAGGATGATCTTCCGGCAGCCAAGGTCCAGGGCGGCGCGGATGAGCTCCCCGGTGCCGAGGCTGGTGGCTGTCTTGGCGGTGTCCGACGTCGGCCTGCCGGGGAGCAGCGCCAGTCCGGACGCTGCCGCCATCTCGATGACGGCTTCCCGGCCGCGGACCGCGAAGTCGGCCTGGACGGGCTGTCCCAGAGGGCCGGTGACAGTGGCGGTCCGGCGGGTAAATCCGGAGCCGACGGCGGCGTCGAGCGTTCCCTCGCCGCCGTCGGCCACCGGAATGAGTGTGGCCTCGAACGCCTGACCTGCTGCCTCGGCACCCTGCCGCAGTCCCGCACTGAGGCGGCTGGCGACGTCGGGGGCGGACAGCGAACCCTTGAATTTATCCGGGGCTATGACCACACGCATTCCGGTACCTCCTTCTGTTTACTCGTGAAGCTAGTTCTGCAGCGCGAGGATCGCCGTGGGAGCGTCCTCGGCCGACTCGGCCAGCTCTTCGAACTCGTTCACGGCGTTGATTTCCAGGCCCATGGAGATGTTGGTGACCTTTTCCAGGATCACTTCCACCACAACGGGAACCTTGAACTCGTCGCGCAGGGCCTTGGCCTTGTCGAAAGCGGCCGGCATGTCCTCCGGGTTCTCCACGCGGATGGCCTTGCAGCCCAGGCCTTCAACTACCTTGATGTGGTCCACGCCGTACCCCATGGTTTCCGGGGAGTTGATGTTGTCGAAGCCCAGGGACACGTGGTAATCCATCTGGAAGCCGCGCTGGGACTGGCGGATCAGGCCCAGGTAGGAGTTGTTCACCACCACGTGGATGTACGGCAGGTTGAACTGCGCACCCACAGCCAGCTCCTCGATCATGAACTGGAAGTCGTAGTCACCGGACAGGGCCACCACGTTCTCGCCCGGCTTGCCGCGAACGACGCCGAGGGCGGCCGGAGCGGTCCAGCCCAGCGGGCCTGCCTGGCCGGCGTTGATCCACTTGCGGGCGCCGAACACGTGGAGCATCTGGGCACCCGCGATCTGCGACAGGCCGATGGTGGACACGTAGGTGGTGTCCTTGCCGAAAGCCTTGTTCATTTCCTCGTATACGCGCTGCGGCTTGATCGGCACGTTGTCGAAGTGGGTCTTGCGGTGCAGGCTTCCCTTGCGCTCAACGCATTCGGCAACCCAGGCGGAGTAGTCCGGCAGGGTCTTTGCTTCCTGGCGTTCGCGGGCCAGTTCCAGCAGCCCGTCCAGGGCGGCACCGGCGTCGGAGGCAATGCCGAAATCCGGGGAGAACACGCGCCCGATCTGCGTGGGCTCGATGTCGATGTGCACGAACTTACGGCCTGCCATATAGGTGTCCAGGCCGCCGGTGTGGCGGTTGGCCCAGCGGTTGCCGATGCCGATCACGAAGTCGCTGCGCAGGAAGTTCTCGTTGCCGTAGCGGTGGCTGGTCTGCAGGCCCACCATGCCGGCCATCAGCTCGTGGTCGTCCGGGATGGCGCCCCAGCCCATCAGGGTGGGGATCACGGGAACGTTGAGCAGCTCGGCCAGTTCCACCAGCTGCGACGAGGCGCCGGCGTTGATGATGCCGCCGCCGGCCACGATCAGCGGGTGCTTGGCCGCAGTCAGCATGTCCAGGGCCTTTTCCAGCTGCTTGCGGCTGGCCCGGGGCTTCTCGACGGGCAGGGGCTCGTAGGTGTCGATATCGAATTCGATCTCGGCCATCTGCACGTCGATCGGCAGGTCCAGCAGCACGGGGCCGGGACGGCCGGAGCGCATCAGCTGGAAGGCCTTCTGGAAGGCGCCGGGAACCTGGCCGGGCTCCAGGATGGTCATGGCCATCTTGGTGACGGGCTTGGCAATGGACTCGATGTCCACGGCCTGGAAGTCTTCCTTGTGCAGCTTGGCAACCGGTGCCTGGCCGGTGATGCAGAGCATCGGGATGGAGTCGGCCCAGGCGGCGTAGAGGCCGGTAATCATGTCGGTGCCGGCAGGGCCGGAGGTGCCGATGCAGATGCCGATGTTGCCATCTGCTGCCCTGCTGTAGCCGTCGGCCATGTGGCTGGCGCCTTCGACGTGTCGGGCCAGGGTGTGGCGGATACCGCCGTGGGCTTTCATCGCGGAGTAGAACGGGTTGATCGCCGCGCCTGGCAGGCCGAACGCCTCGGTGGCGCCCTCCTTTTCCAGGATGGCGATGGCAGCGTCTACGGTGCGCATCTTGGTCATGGTGTGCTCCTAGTAAGTCTGTTTTGGGTGTGGTGGGCTGAGCCGTCGTCGCTGAGGTACGACGACGGCTGCCGGGTTTTGCCCTTGGGCCCCTTGGGCCTGCTGCTGTTAGCTGCGGCCGCTGAGCTGGAGGACCTGCTTGAAGAGGCCCGAGTGGTCCAGTCCGCCGTCGCCCTGGTTGACGGTGGCGGCGACCAGCTGTGCGACGACGGCGCCGAGCGGGATCGACACGTTAGCTTCGCGGGCTGCGGAGGTGACGATGCCGAGGTCCTTATGGTGGAGGGCCAGGCGGAAGCCGGGCTCGAAGTTGCGGTCCAGCATCTTCTGGCCCTTCTGGTCCAGGACCTTTGAGCCGGCCAGGCCGCCGCCGAGGACCTTGAGGGCGGCGTCGGTGTCCACGCCGTAGGCCTCGAGGAAAGCGATGGCTTCGCCAAGGACTTCAATGTTGACTGCCACGATCAGCTGGTTGGCTGCCTTGACGGTCTGGCCGGAGCCGGAGGGGCCGACGTGGACGATCGTCTTGCCGACGGCGTTAAGGACGTCCTGTGCTGCTTCGAAGTCTTCCTTCTCGCCGCCGACCATGATGGAGAGGACGGCGTCGATGGCGCCCTGCTCGCCCCCCGAGACCGGGGCGTCGAGGGGGCGGATGCCTGCTGCCTTGGCGTCTGCTGCCAGTCGGGCTGCAACGTCGGGGCGGATGCTGCTGGCGTCGATCCAGAGGGTGCCCTGCTTGGCGTTGGCGAAGACGCCTTCTTCGCCGCTGACTACACCTTCGACGTCGGGGGAGTCCGGCACCATGGTGATGACGACGTCGGCGTCCTTGACGGCGTCGGCGATGCTCGTGGCGCCCTTGCCGCCTTCGGAGACGAGCTTGTCGATCTTGTCCTGGCTGCGGTTGAAGCCGGTGACGGTGTGACCGGCCTTGACCAGGTTGATGGCCATGGGCAGGCCCATGATTCCGAGTCCGATGACTGCAACGTTGCTCATTGTGATTCTCTTTCTGAAGTCTTGTGGTGGTGGCTGCCGGTGGTTAGTGGGCGGCGCGTTCGCGGATGGCCCAGCTGAAGGCGGTTTCCTGCGGTTCCTTGTATTCGAGCCCGATGTAGCCTTCGTAGCCGAGTTCGCGGCTGCGGGCGATCCATTCGCCGAGGGGAAGCTCACCGGTTCCGGGAGCCCCGCGGCCGGGGTTGTCGGCAATCTGGATGTGGCCGAAGTCCTTGGCGTGGTTCTCGATGACGGCTGCGACGTCGTCGCCGTTGACAGCGAGGTGGTAGAAGTCGGCGAGGAGCTTGATGTTCTCCGTGCCGGCTTCGTCCCTGACTCGGGCGATGACGTTGAGCGCGTCCTGGGCTTTGAGGAGCGGGTACTTAGGGGCGCCGCTGACGGGCTCGAGGAGCACTGTGCCGCCGATGGACGCGACGCCTGCGGCTGCTGCGGCGAGGTTCTCGGCAGCGATCTCGTCCTGCTTCTCGGGTGATTCACCGTCAATCCTGTTGCCATAGAGGGCATTGAAGGCCTTGCAGCCGAGGCGCTCGCCGATGCCTGCCACGACGTCGATGTTGTCCAGGAACTCGGTGGAGCGGGCGGGCCAGGAGACGAGGCCGCGGTCACCGCCTGGCATGTTGCCGGCGTTGAAGTTCAGGCCGGTGAGCTGGACTCCGGCGTCGAGGATGGCGTTTTCGAACTCAGTAACCGAGGCGTCGGTGGGCACGGAGGTGTCGAACGGCCACCAGAATTCGACGGCGTCAAAGCCGGCAGCCTTGGCGGCAGCGGGGCGCTCGAGCAGGGGCAGCTCCGTCAGCAGGATGGAGCAGTTCACTGTGTACGTCATCGTAGGTCCTTCCAAGGAGGGCTGGGATCTAAGTTCCTGGGGCTCCGGCCTTCCGATTGTTTCCGCCTTGTGGAATTTAGATTCTGCTTTATGAAAAGTGTAAGGAAGGAGAGGGGGAGGAGTCAAGGGGAAGGAGTTGGAGGGTGCTTGTCGTCCGCCCACCCACGAAGCAAATTACTGCCAAGCTTGCTTACAACCTGAATAGTAACCATGCTTACTGTTGGGAATGCGAAGACAGGCATTCGCGGGAGGCTACGTTTCCTGGGCAGACAGTGCAGGAGGAGCAATGGGCAGGATTTTCGCGTCGTTCGGTTTGTTGATGTTGTCGGCCTTGGCGGCACTCTCGCTGTCCTGGCCCGCGATCGCCTCTACGCAGGCGGACGCCCACTATGACGCCCACTATGTCGCCGAGGCGCCCGCTGACATCCAGCTCAGCGAGCCAATAAGCCGCGAAGTCAGCACCCAGCCACAGGGCCAAATCAGCCCCAACCCCGGCCAGACCAGCAATCCGGCGAATCCGGGAACCGGTGAAACGGCCGAAGCCGAAGGTACTCGCCTCAACCTTGCGCCTTACGTCCTTGGCGCTCTTGTTGTACTGACCATCGCCGTTGCGGTTATCTGGTGGCGGCGGCGGGGCAAGAAGACAGTCATTTGATCTTCCGCGCCGCAGCCCACCCCGAGGCGATAGCCCTGAACCCAGGTGGCGTTAGCAAACCGTTCGATTTGCTTCTTGACCACTGAAACAGCCGGGCGTACTTTACGGTTAGTCGACGAGCCGAACGTGCCCTGCGGCATCCCCTGCGGCAGGCCGCAGGGCACACTTTTCTTGAATCACGCCGGCAGGCAGGGCCAAGGTGGCGCGCCTGGCGGTGCATCAGGTCTCCACTGCTACAGAAGGCTTGCGAGCCTGCTCCCGGCTCTGGCCGGGGCCGCGGCACTTGTCACATGAAAGATCAGGCACGGTTGGAAGGGTTGCCGTGCCAGACCCCTGATCGTGCAGGCATGCTCAGGGGGCATGGGAGTCACCGTGGACAACAATTCATTACAGGCCCTGCAGGAAAAGGTGCGGGGCCAAGTCATCACCTCCGACCACCCCGACTATGAGGCCGCCCGGGCTGTCTATAACGCCATGATCGACAAACGTCCGGCTGCCATACTGCGTGTTTCGCAGGTCGCGGACGTCATTGCGGCAGTCAATTTTGCCCGCGACGGCGGCCTGGACCTGGCGCTGCGGGGCGGCGGTCACAGTGCATCCGGATTCGGGACCTGTGACGTAGGCCTCGTGCTCGACTTCACCGATCGTCGTGGCGTCCGGGTGGATCCGGCTGCATCAACGGCTCGGGCTGAAGCAGGAGCCACCTGGGCAGACTTCAACTACGCAACAACCGCCTTCGGGCTCGCCACGACAGGCGGCATTATCGGATCTACAGGCGTTGCTGGCCTAACCCTCGGCGGCGGAATTGGCTACCTTGCCCGCAAGCATGGTCTCTCCTGCGACAACCTCAAGTCCGCTGACGTAGTCACAGCAGACGGGAAGTTCCTAACGGCCAGCGCCATCGAGAACGAGGATCTCTTCTGGGCGTTACGCGGCGGCACAGGAAACTTCGGCGTCGTCACTTCCCTGGAATTCGATCTGCATCCTATCGACTTGCTGTACGGCGGCGTGGTCATCTATCGGCAGGAGCACACTGAAGCTGTTGCTCAGCTGTACCGGGACTATATCGCCACGGCGCCGGAAGAGATGGGGATCTTCCTCGGCTTTCACCAGGGTCCGCCGGTGCCCTTCCTGCCTGAGGAGCACCACGGCAAGCCCGTGGTGGTCATAGTGGGCGCATGGACAGGTCCCCACGATGAAGGTGAACGGCAGTGGCAGCAGTTCATGGATGTCGCCCCAGTTGCCGGGTCGTTTGTGGGGCCGCTCCCGTACGCGGTGCTCAACACGATGTTCGATCCCCTTCACCCGAAAGGTAACCAGGGTTATTGGAAGGCAGAGTTCCTTCGAGAGCTAAGCGACGACGTGATCGGCGTCGCCCAGAAGTTTGGAGCCGGGGTTCCCAGCCTCCAAACAGCCAACCACTACTACCCCATTAACGGCGCCGCACAGCGGGTAGGGCAGGACGAGACTGCGTTTCCTTACCGGGACGTTAATTTCTCGGTGGCTATCGCAGGAATGTGGGAGTCACCTGCCGACAACGATGCCAATACTAATTGGGTCCGCGACTACTACGGCGCCCTCCACCCCCACGGGGCAGGCGTTGGCTACGTCAACTTCCTCGACGCCGACGACCAGCCCCGCATCGAAGATACCTACGGAGGCAACTACGCCCGGTTGGCGAAGATCAAGGCGAAGTACGATCCCGGCAACCTCTTCCATGTCAACCACAACATCAAACCGGCGGTCTGAGAGGCGGGAAGTTTTCGCTAATGCTTGGGGCCTGCCTCCGCGATGCCGGCGGCAGGCCCCACTCGCGCTAGGCGCCGTCGGGATCTGAGAATTTGGTGAGGTTCGACGAGCGCGACCTGATTCCATCAATGTGCTTATTCATTGCAGTCCTGGCGCCTTCTGCATCGTTTGCCTGAAAGGCGTCGATGATCGCTTGGTGTTCGCGTACCGTATGCTCACCGCTCATGTCGTTGTGAACCATGAGCCTGAACCGCTGGATGTGCCCTTCGACTGAACTGTAGGCCCTCAGCAGGAATTCGTTATTTGTGGATTCCACGATCCGGCGGTGGAACATCTCGTCGGCTTTCCAGTAAGCGCGATAATCCGCGAATCTGTCCCCGCCACGGCGGGAGGCGTCGAGTTCCTTGTTAAACCTGTTGAGCTCAGCCACCAGGCTGGGGGTTACGTTATCGCAGGCAATATGGGTGATAGCCGGTTCGAGCACCTGCCGAGTTGTCAGGAGAGCGTCCACGTCTGATGCCGTCGGTGCGGGGGCAACCTTGTATCCCCTAAGCGCTTCCCGCCTCACCATCCCGGTCGCCTCTAGTCGGGCCAATGCTTCCCGGACCGGCGTCGACGACACTTTGAAGCGCTTGGCCAGTCCGTCGATGTTCAGCGGTGAACCCGTTGGAATTTTGTCGTCCAATAGCAACGACAGGATGGCCTCAAAGACGAAATCCACCAGCATCTGGCGGTTTCCGATCAGCTGGACCTCTTCCTGAGGTGAAGTGGCGTTCATTTCGAAATCCTATGTGAAGTATTGGTGGTCTGGCCCGGGATATGGCGGTTCCGGTGCTAAAGGATCCGCCACTGAAGTGGTAAATGGGCCCTCAGTCAGGGCCCTTGTTCCAAATCGTGCATGATGTACTATGCATGAAGTGGATCACATCAGTGATCTGAAACACAAGTTGTGTTTGAAGCGGGAACGGTTGCGCTTTGGCCAGCGCCTGGTGGCACGGGCTGTTCAGGTTTCCCGGGTTTCCCCACCAGTCCCCTTACAGCTGTTGACTCTCAAAAAGGTGTGCAGATGATGACGAATAAGTTCAAAAGGGTGTTCATGTCCCTCGCCGCTGTTTCCCTGGCAGCCGTCACCCTCTCCGGGTGTTCGAATCCCGAGATGTCCAATGCTGCCCCTCCGGAGTCCTCCAAAACGTCGGAGTCCACAAAGAAGGTTGAGGTCAACGAGGCCGCTGCGGCTGCCCTTCCCCAAGCCGTCCGCGACAGGGGAACCCTCACGGTGACCATGAGCCAGAGTTCGCCGCCTCTGCACTTCATGGCAGAAGACGGCACTACCACCATCGGTGTGGATCCCGAAATAGCGGTCGCACTGGGGAAGACCCTGGGCCTTGAAACCACGGTGGTCAGCGGACCGTTCGACGGGATTATTCCGGGCATTGCTGCCGGCAAGTTCGACATGGCTATTTCCCAGATGTCGCCCTCGGTCGAGCGGAGGAAGGTCCTCGACTTTGTGGACTACTACCAGTCAGGCAGCGGCATCGGTGTCGCACCCGGAAACCCCCAGGGCTTGGAAATTGACAATCTATGCGGCAAGCGCGTCGGCGTGCTGAAGGGATCGTTCCAGGACCTCAAACGGCTTCCAGCCCTGTCAGAGGCGTGTACGTCCGGAGGTAAGGAGGCCATCCAGGCCATGACCTACCCCGACATGCAGGCGCCTAACCTCGCCCTCACGGCAGGCCGCATAGACGCCGTCTACATTGACGGCCCTACCCTCGGCTACGCGATCAAGCAGGGTGGCCAGATCGAGCTGCTCGGCGAGAAGGACCTGTCACCGGTCAGCATCGGCTTCAAGAAGGATGCCGGCCTGGAAACGGCTATCAAGCTCGGTATGGAGTCCCTCGTCGAGAGCGGCGCGTACAAGGAAATCCTCGATAAGTGGGGTGTTGGCAGTGGCGCCATCACAGACTTTGCCTTCAACAAGGAACAGTAGGCGCCATGAGTGATACTGCCACGGACTCAAGCACCGAAGCGGTTGCCGACGACGGCATAGACCGCAAACTTCTCCTTGGACGGCCGCATCAGCACCATGGGATGTTGTGGCTGACTGCGTCAATAGTCCTGTTTGCCATCTTCCTGGTCAGCTATTCGCTGGTTACCAACCCCCGGTTCGAGTGGGGCGTCGTATTCGGCTGGTTTTCCTCGGAACGGCTGTTCACCGGACTTCTGCGCACCCTTGGACTGACTGCCATTTCCATGGTTGTCGGGATTGTCGTTGGGGTCATTCTGGCTCTGGCAAGGCTGGCCCCCAACTTCATCATTGCCGGGGTAGCGGCCTTCCTCGTCTGGATCTTCCGTGGCGTGCCGGTATTCGTCCAACTCCTCTTTTGGGGCTTCATCGCGGCCATCTATCCCCGGATTGCGATAGGGATACCGTTTGGTCCGGAATTCTTCTCAGTGGATGCCAACGTTCTCATCACACCCTTCCTGGCTGCCATTCTGGGACTCGGCCTCAATGAGGGCGCATACAAGTCCGAAATCGTTCGGGCCGGACTCCTAAGCGTGAACCGCGGACAAACTGAGGCCGCCAAAGCCCTTGGAATGCGTCGGTTCACGATCCTCTGGCGGATTGTCCTCCCGCAGGCGATGAAGATCATCATTCCTCCGACGGGCAACCAGACCATCTCGATGCTCAAGACGACGTCCCTGGTCAGCGTGCTCGCTTTCCCGGAGCTGCTGTACTCCGCTCAGCTCGTGTACAGCGCGAACTTCAAAACAATCCCGCTCTTGATCGCCGCAAGTCTGTGGTACCTGCTGGTCACCAGCATTCTGAGCTTGGGTCAGTTCTACATCGAACGGCATTACAACAGGGGTTCAGGGAAAACGGATCAGCTACGCAACTTCCCCCGCTTCTCCAAGACATTACGTTCCCGGCCGCCCAAGCAGGAGGTTCAATCATGAGTGAAGTAGTGGTCGAGGCCAGGGGTGTCGTCAAGAACTTCGGTGATCTCAACGTCCTCAAGGGGATAGACCTGACGATTCGCAGGGGCGACGTCACATGCATCATCGGTCCTTCCGGATCTGGTAAATCAACATTCCTCCGCTGCATCAACCAATTGGAAACGCTCGACGGCGGATACATCATCGTCGAGGGACAGCCAGTGGGAGTGAAGATCAAGAAAGGCCGGGTAGAGGCGCAGAGCAATGCCGAGGCCGCGCGGTCCCGCGAAAACATCGGCATGGTCTTCCAGAGCTTCAATCTCTTTCCCCACATGACGGTCCTGGGAAACATTTGCGAGGCTCCAATCCGCGTGAAAAAGGAAAGCCGTGCCGTGGTCCGGAAGCGGGCCTACGACCTCCTGGATCGGGTAGGCCTTGCAGCCAAAGCGGAGGTGTATCCGGCCGCCCTGTCGGGCGGCCAGCAGCAGCGTGTCGCCATTGCCCGTGCTCTAGCCATGGAACCAAGGCTGATGCTCTTTGACGAGCCGACGTCGGCACTGGACCCCGAGCTTGTGGGCGAAGTGCTGGATGTCATGCGCGGCCTGGCCGATGCAGGGATGACGATGATCGTGGTCACTCATGAAATCGGCTTCGCCCGTGAAGTCAGTGACCATCTGATCTTCATGGACGACGGGTGCGTCGTGGAGCAGGGCGATCCGCGGTCCGTTCTCCATTCACCCCAGCACGATCGAACCAAACAATTCTTGGCGAAAGTACTTTAGGCCTTCATCTTCCACATTGGAGCAGGAACCATGAGAAACAAATGGATTGTCAGCATGGATGACTACCGTGTGGCATCGCGGAAGCGCCTTCCCAAGATGATCTCCGACTATCTTGAGGGCGGTGCCCTGGACGAAACCACCATGCTGGCGAACGAGGACCGGTTCAACGCCCTGATGCTTCGCCAACGCTCCCTGGTGGACGTGTCAGACATGAATACTTCAACCACAGTGCTTGGGCATTCCTTGGCCCTGCCTCTAATGGTGGCGCCGATGGGCATGTTGACCATCTTTCACCCCGGCTCGGATCCTGCCGTTGCCCGGGCAGCAGCCAGGGCGGGATCGATCTTCATCCACAGCGCCTGGGCCGGCTGTTCGCTCGAAGAGGTTGCAGGGGTGGCTCCCAACAATCTTTGGGCGCAGGTGGCCTTCTGGAAAGACCCGGGGGAAACTGCCAGCTACATCAAGCGTGCCGGGGCCGTTGGCGTGGAGACGCTGGTTGTTGCTGGCGACGTAGGTTCCTCCAGCAAACGGGAACGCGACCTGCACCACGGACTGTCCATGCCGCCGCGTCCCCCGGTGGCTGATTACTTCAATGCGGCAACTCGCCCGGGGTGGCTGTGGCGGTGGCTTACCGGACGGAAGATGACGTACGGGAACTATGAGATCAACGGCCGTCCACTCCGGATGGACGAGATGAACAGCTGGATGGCATCCAACAAGAATCCCGGTGCCACCTGGGAGCAGTTTGCCAAGCTCCGCTCAGAGTGGTGCGGAAACCTGGTGATCAAGGGAATTATGGACGCCGAGGACGCTGTTCGCGCTGTCGAGGAAGGAGCCGACGGGATCTTTGTGTCAAATCACGGTGGCCGGCAGTTCGATTCGCAACCCGCCACCATCGACGTCCTGCCATCCATCGTGAAAGCCGTCGGCGGACGCGCTGAGATCTATCTTGACGGCGGGATCCGGCGGGGCCATGACATTGCGAAGGCTGTGGCCCTGGGTGCACGGGCAGCCCTTGCCGGCCGCCCGTTTGCCTACGCTCTTGCTACCGGGGGCGAATCGGCAGTGGACCATGCATTCAGCATTCTTCATGACGAACTCAAGGGAGCCATGGGCTTTGTGGGCAAGACCTCCGTGGCCTCCCTGGACGAGTCCATCTTCGTGCGCAACACCCACGCTTATGCACCCGAAAGCGCTCTCGTGTAGCGACGACAAACTTGGTCTAGGGGTGCAGGGTGCCCCTAGGCCACCAGCCGCAACGGCTTTTCCCCCAGGTGCACCGTAATCTCCTGGCCCCAGGAAGCGGCGAGGCGGTCGTCCTCCATGCCGTCGCCGAATACAACGAGTTGGTCGGACGCTACGGTGATTCGGAGGAACTGGTCCGCCTCAAGTAGTCCCTCGGTCAGGGACGTGCCCGTGATGGGGGAGGGCCATGCTTCGCGCACGAACCAGGCGAGCCGGGGATCTGTGGGCGCAGGCAGGAGACGTCCGCCTCGTTCCAGAGCGATTGACGCGCACCAGCCGGTTGCGCCGGTGCCAGTGGAGACGATCAGCCCCGAGGACGATTGCCGCTCCGACTGGCCGTTTGGAGTCCTGAGGTGGTAACGGGCTGACTGATGCGAGCTGTGCCCGATGAAAACTTCGTTTAGCCCCGACAATTCCTGCCCGTCGTCGAGCCGGGCCGTAACAGTGGCCAGCTCCTGGCAACGTAGCTGCCCCGGCCCCTCGTGGGCGGCCTGCTGCAGCAGCCTCGTGGCGGACCGGGGCGTATGCCGGACCAGTACCCCCGGATTCGAGCCGGGCTCCGGATCGATCCCGATGACGGGCTGCCCGTTAAGGTACTTGGCCATGTTGGCCACCAACCCGTCCTGCCCCACCACCGCGATGATGTCCTCAGCAGTGAAGAGGAAACGGCTCAGGTCCGTCCGCTCCACCTCGGCGGAACGCCATCCGGCAGGAACCGCGGCACGCGTTGTCACTAGTGCCTCCTCTAGCCTGTCGTGGCGCTCCTGAACATCCTGGATGCTACGGCCCCTGGTGCGGAGGAAGAATTCCGCCTGGCCTCGGGTAGCATGCCGGTCGAGCAGTTCCTGCAATTCGGTCCGCCGGCGGACGATCACGAGGCGCGGTTTAGCCATGACGAGACCCTACCTGTCAGTTCCGCTGGCTGGGCCGGCGGTTCCGCCTGAGGCTGGGCCGGCGGATCGGCCTGCCGGGTTGGCCGGTACCAGGGCAGGCTGCCGGAAGAGACCGGCCAGCGCTCCACTGAGCAGGTCCGGCGTGATGGTGAGGTTGCCGATGTTGGGTAGCGAACCAGCCGCATCGCGGAGGGCCAGCGCCAGCAACGTGGGCTGCTCCATGCCCCGGTAAACTTCCATGGTGGCGGCTTCGCGGGCGGCGGCAGCCTCGCCAACCAGGCGGATCTGGTTGGCATCTGCCGTTGCGGCAATACCCTTCCGCTCGGCCGCAGCATGAGCGTCGATTAGGCCTGCTGCAGCCTTTTCCTCTGCCTCACGCCGTGCATTGGTGCCCTCCTGGGCGACCAGCTGCTCCCGACGCGTTGCCAGCTCGATCTGGCTGGACATCTCGTTCTCCGAAATCGTGCGCTCGCGCTCCACCGCAAGTGCTCGGCGTTCGTACACGGCCCGGTCGGCTTCGGCTTGCAGCTGTTCACGGACGGGCGTCTGCAAGGCGCGTTCGACGTCGGACTGCGGCCGGACGGCCAGGACCTGCACCCCGAGGATTTCGATGCCGGTGGACAGAAGCCGCGTATCGGCGCGCAGTGCTTCGCTGAGGAAGGCGCGGAGCTGGCTCACTCCACGCTCTAATGCCTCGCTGAGTGTTGTGGTTGCAATCTGGTCGATCGCGTGGCTCTGGCACAGCTGGCCGATGATGGTTGCCACCTGCTCCCGCCCTGTCGCCGGTGCCGTTCCCGCGCTCTTGAGGCCGAAATCCAGTCGACTGGAAACGGCCACCGGGTCAATGAAGCGGTAGGTGACATTGGCCTGCACGCTCACGTCCTGGTGGTCGCGGGTGATGGCGTGGAAGAGCGTGGGCAATTCCTGGTCATCCACCGGAACTTCGCTGAGTACCGAGTTTTGTGGTCGGAACCAGAAGGCCTGGCCCACGCCCTGATGTTTGATCATGCCCCGCTGTAAGTGGACGACGTAGCCGGTGGGGCTGCCCAGAAAATGGCTGACCCAAGGGTAGCGCTTGATGCTGGCCATGAGACTCTCCCTAACTCTCCAGATTCTCGTCAGTTTGACGATAAGCAACGATAGGTTCCTTTTGGATTTATTGTCAAGATGACGATAAATCCCTAGAGTGGTCCCATGCCTGAATCGCACACACAGCCTGCTCGCTTCCCGGTGACGGTCGACGTCGTCGCCCTCACCGTCCGCAACGATGCCCTGCACGTCCTTCTCATCACCCGCCTGATTGAGCCCTTCCGTGGCATGCTCGCGCTGCCCGGCGGCTTTGTTTTGGCGGGGGAGGACTTGGCGACGGCGGCGAGCCGTGAACTTGCGGAGGAAACCGGCGTCGGCCGCGTTCCGGGGCACTTGGAGCAGCTGGCCAGTTACGGGCCGAAGGGCCGCGACCCACGAGGGGACGTCCTCACCGTCGCCCATCTCCTGCTCGCGCCAGATTTTCCTGTCTTATCCGCCGGAAGCGACGCCGAACATGTCGCGTGGTATCCAGTCAGCCACGTCCTGGATGGGGAGCTGCAGCTAGCCTTTGACCACGAACGGATCTTCGCCGATGCCCTGGAACGCGCCAGGTCGAAGCTTGAATACTCACCGTTGGGGGCGGCATTTTGCGGCGAGGAGTTCACGATCGCCCAGCTCCGTGCCGTGTACGAGGCGGTGTGGGGGACCCGCCTGGATCCCCGGAATTTTCATCGCAAGGCCACCGGCACTCCCGGCTTCCTTGAGGAGACGGGACGGACCACGGCGGGCGACGCCGGGAGGCCGGCGGCGCTGTTCCGGCTGGCAAGGGAGGCCCGGATGTCGATTGGCCAGCCGGCCCGGGCCGTGCTCAACCCGCCACTGATGCGTCCCCGGGAGTGATGGTGGGCACGTGGCGTGGGGCGGCGTTGAGCAGGGGTCGCGCGGACTTCGGCTGAGGCGCTCAGTTCGCTCCGTTGTTAGCGAACAGGCTCGTCCACTCCTTTGAGAATTCTCGAAAGGCGTTGGTGGACTTCGGCGGCGGGGGCATCGGCGTCGATCTCCACGAAGTCCTCGTACTCGGGCAGGGCGCGATATGCGTCACGGAAGGACGCCAGGTGTGCCAGCGACTCCTCATCCGTGCCACGGGCCACGATCCGCAGGTACGCCTCTTCTGCGTCGATGTCCAAGTGGATGATGAGGTCCGGCTCGGGGAGCGAATCGATAAGGCGGGGAAGGAGCCATCCTCGTGGGATGCCCCTTGTCTCGCGCAGCGCCAGCTGGCAGTGAAGATGACGATCCATGACTACGAGGCCCTCGAAATTTCGTGCCCGCGCGTGCGAAACCAGCACGTTCCACACGCGGATGCCCGTCTCCACGGCGTCGGCCAGCCGGGGCTGCAGGTTGATCCCAAGTTTGGCACTGATCAGCGACATCCTTCGCCTGCCAGCATGGTTGCTGAGCAGCAGGGTGTTCCTGCCTTCGCCGCGGGCAGCGTCAACGAGGGCGCGTGCCGCCGTCGACTTTCCCGAACCGTCAATTCCCGTCAGAACAATGAGCACATGGCCTCCCTTCGTTATTTCTTTCAACGAGGCCTATCGGAGGATTGTGCCGGGATGCGGTGGACATCACAAGTTCGCCGGCTGGAGTGCCGGCGTCGATTGGAGTCGGGGCGGGGGCTTGGGGTAAGGGGCCGGCGGGGCCAGGGAAGCAAGACCAACGGTGTCTCTCCTGTGCTGGATGCGAGAGCAGGGGAATTGCCCGGAACTTTCTGACGAAGATTGCTGCCCGTGTTGGTTCAGGGCCTAATAATGTCGTACCCCCTTGGCATTGTTGAGTTATGGAGGTCATTGGACAGCTTGCAGCCCGGCCGGCCGGTTCAGCCGGCGGCGGCCTTTTTACTGCCCGAAGTCCTCGCGAGGAGCGCCTGGCTGCGTGGCGGCTTGCGGCTGTACCGGATCCACTCCTGCCATCTAAGCCGGCCTTCGCGTCTGATCCTGATCCTTTCTCTGATCCATTGTCTGATCCTGTGTCTGTGGAGGCGGGCCATTTTCTGACAGCCGTGGGCATGCCAGGCCCGGCCGGTCTCGGCGGTCCGCTGGAGGTGTTGCGTGAGTGTTCCACGACCCTGCTGGATGCTGCGGGGACGGCCGTTGATGAGGTCAGGCTCCTGGACGGTGGAGAGGCCGGTGAGTACGCGCACTTGGTTGAGGAGCTGTCCCGGACGGTTGAGTTCCTGCAGATCGTTGCCGCGGGTCTCGCGCAACGGGTCCTCCAGGAAGCCCTGGCCAGCCCTGCCTCCGGAATCACGCTAGCCGTTAACGAAGGGTGGGGCCGTAACGGGATCTCGGCCGCCGCCAGCACTGGAGGCTGGGGCACCAACGATACCGGCACCTCCGCAACCGCGATAGGTTGGCGCAGCAGCGAAACCTCCCCGGCCAGCACCGGTGGCTGGGGCGGCGAGGATACCTCCGCGGACAATGACAGGACTGCCGCCGACCATGGAGGCGCTGTCTCCGGCGGGGTTCCTGCCCGGGCTTATGGGGTGGGGCCTGGGGCTCCGGAGTTTCGGAACACGGCGGAGTATTTGCGGGCGTGTTTGCGGATCAGTGCCGGTGAGGCCCGGCGACGCCTGGCCTTGGCCGGGGCGGTCCTGCCCCGCACCGGGCTGACCGGTCAGCCGATGCCGCCGGTTCGGGAAGAACTCGCCGAAGCCATGACCACAGGTGCGGTGTCCTCCAAGGCGGCCACCCAGATCACCGTGACCCTGGAGAACATCAGGCCCCTGACCGATGAGGCGACGATGGCCCAGGTGGAGCACTCCCTGACCAGCATCGCGATCGACCATGACCCGGAGTTCCTGGCCAGCGTCGCCAAGCGCTGGACCAACGCGATCGACCAGGACGGCGGGGAA
>NZ_JAGGPK010000009.1:0-112412 GCF_018613855.1 Arthrobacter sp. ISL-30 | reverse complement strand
AGCGTCGCTGGACCGGCGCACGCGCGCCCAGCGGATGCTTGATGGCATCATCGGCGCCTGCAAGATCGCCCTCTCCAGCGGAACCCTGCCCGCCGCCGGAGGCCTCCGACCACAAATCCTGGTCACCATCGGCTACAAAGAACTCCTCGCTGACCTCAACAACACCACCACCGACGCCAACGGCATGACGGGCACAAGCAAGAGCAACACCTGGACCAGCGGCAGCAGCACATGCGTCAACGACATCGCGAGCATCGATATCAACCGCGCAGGCAGCGGCACCGGGACCAGCGGCATCGCGGGTGCAGGCATCGCGGGCGCCGGCATCAACCGAGCCGGTAGCGGCAGCGGGGTCTTCGCCTTCACCGGTCCCGTGTCGGCCGCGGTGATCCGGAAGATGGCCTGCGACGCCGAACTCCTCCCCGTCGTGATGGGGACCGAAGGCCAGATCCTGGACATCGGGCGGGCCTCCCGGGTCTTCCCGCCGCACATCCGCAAAGCCATCACCGCCCGCGACCTCGGCTGCGCCTTCCCCGGCTGCACCATGCCCGCACCCTGGTGCGAAGCCCACCACATCACCTACTGGTCACACGGCGGAACCACCAGCACCAGCAACGGAACCCTGCTCTGCTCCCACCACCACCTCATCCACAAAGAACACTGGCAAATCCAGGTCCAAAACGACATCCCCTGGTTCATCCCGCCACCCCACATCGACCCCCAACGAAAACCCAGACGAAACCACTACTTCCGGCAATGATGAACCTGGGTGCCGGCATGCTGTCGACTTTTCGACAAGCTCAATCACCGTACGGTTTACCCACTTGGCTCCACCGGCAGCTAGTCACCGCGCCTGCAGTGGACCTGCGCCTGTCCCTGCAAGCATTCAGGTTTCTCCACCTTCGAGGTGAGGGTGACAGACGGCGGGAAGGTGACGACGGCGGGAAGGTGACCTCCGCCGTCGTCGTCTGAACCTTCCCCGGGTTCTTGACTACGACAGCAACCGGTAGGCGGTGGGCCAGTATCCACCCGCAAACGGGGTCCGGCTGCCCAAGCTGCGAATTAGGATAGCTGCAAGCCGCTTGCGGCGGCTGGAAGCAGGGACCGGAAGTCAGGGGGAAGCATTGGAAGCGGCAGGAACACCGGGCCAACCTCCGGCAGAACCGGACGCACAAAAAGTCCCCGAACCCGACCATGCCCGGCCAGCCAGTGCGAAGGCGAGGTGGCGAACCCGCTGGGTGACCGTCGTCGCCGTCGCACAGCGCTTGTTCTATGTGCTGGTCACCATAGCGGTGGGCTGGGCCGTGTACTACTTCCTGCTCGCCCGTCTTGCCAGGGGTCCTGAGCAGGCGTGGGTGTTCCTTCCCGCATGGTTGATTGCCGCTTACGCACTCCTGCCTCGCATCCACAAGATCCTGAGCAGCCTCTACATTCCGGATTACTTCATCGGACGCGCCAGAACTGGTGACGGTGTGCTGGGGGACCCCGTCAACCTCGCCGTCATTGGTCCCGAGGAGGAGTTGCGTGCCGCCATGCTCGCAGCCGGATGGATCGAAGCCGACCCCATTACACCGAAGACGGCCTGGCGCACACTGACCTCCACGCTGCTAGGAAGGAGCTACCCCGAGGCTCCGGTCAGTTCCTTGTATGTCTTTGGAAAAAAGCAGGACATGGCATTCCAGCGGGAAATCGATGGGAATCCGCGCAAGCGCCACCATGTGAGGTTCTGGAAGTGCCCCGACGGTTGGCTGCTCCCAGGCGGGCTTGCCGTGGACTGGGTGGGCGCCGGAACCTACGACAAGAGCGTGGGCCTGTCGCTTTTCACTTTCCAGATCACGCACAAAATTGCTGACGGCACTGACGAGGAGCGCGACTTCATCATCGACACTCTGCGCCGAGCAAAGGCCGTGGAGTCTGTACACATCATCCTGAATTACTCCACCGGCTACCATCATCGAAACGGGGGAGGAGATGCCATCCGCACTGATGGTCATCTCCCCATCATCGACCTCCTCCATCCGGAGCCAGCCGGCGGGCCGGCAAGCCTCGAACTCCCTACCTGAAGCTTTCATCGCCGGAGCCGCGTCGTCTGGCGTTGCCGGTTCCGGCCTCTTGTCTTCAACACGCAAACGCTCCAGCATTGGATCAGCACCGGCAGATTGTCGCGGCCAAACGTGGGCGAGCCTGTCCTTGACGACGGCGCCCACTGAATAAGGAGAGCTCACATGGGTAGCCAACAGGAGATTGCGATCGCCATCGACAAGGCGCGGGACTATTTGGCTGAGCACCCGGATGAAACCCGGTACCAGGATTCGCCAGCTGTAGCCGTCGTCGAGGGGGGACTGCGGGTCCTCGTGACCGGCCCCAGCGGCGAATCTTTTGTCACGGATATGGTGAAGGGGGTGGGCGGGGCCGCCTCAGCGCCCTCGCCGGGCTGGATGTTCCGCGCGGCCAGGGCGTCCTGTGCCGCCACGCTCATCTCCATGCGAGCGGCGGAGAAAGGAATTCCGCTTTCGCGGCTGGAGGTAGTGGTGGAGAGCGAGTCGGATGACCGTGGACTGCTGGGGGTCGACGACGGCGTCCCTTCCGGCCCGTTGTCCACTCGCCTTGTGGTGCGGGTGGCCTCGGAGAACGCCAGCGAGCAGGAGCTCCGGGACATCGCGGAGTGGGGTGTCGAGCACAGCCCCGTTGACGACGCCGTCCGCCGTGCCATCCCGGTTGACGTTGTGGTTGAGACCGGTTCGTGACTCAATCGATGCCTTGCAAGGCTAGGCTCGAAAACCCGTTAGGAAGTACGCTTACTAAATGGGAATCCAGGACGATCCTCATCTAGTGCCCGATCCGCTCTTGGATGCGGATGCCCGCTTGGAAGCCCAAATGGCCAGGGCGCCGCGCATGGCCAAGCGGTATCCCAAGGACCAGCGGCCCCTCGTGCGGATTCGGGATGTTTATGGCCGGGCGATTGCCTATACGCCACGCCAGGTGCTGGTGGAAATTCTTTACCGGCACGGGGGCTACGTACTTCGCTGGGAGCCGTTCGAGCACGTGCATTACATCGCCGGCCGGGACTGGAAGGGGACCACGTTCCCGCCAAGGGACTAGATTCGGGCAACCGCCCCTACCCCTCGCCTAATAAGCAGTCTTACTATTAACGAGCGTCACGGAGCCTTCTGGGGGGATCTTCGGCAGTGGGGCGCCCCCCTTCTTATGGAGTCCCTGAACGCGCGTTCGACGGCGGTCCGCTGGGTCTCAAGCGGGTCGCCGTCGGCCTTTGCATCGAGTGGCGCTGTGTGAGAGGCGCTCCGGGATGACGGGGCATTTCCATTTGCACGAAGGGACTGGATCCATGGGTCCAGTCCCTCACAAGACCGAAAGGCCTATCAGATACTTCCCATGAAGGGGATTAGTGACACCCGAGACATCAACGGCCGTTCCCAGGACTGCAATGGGGCCAACCTTCACGCCAACACCGCAAATTTGCGCTGCTACCTGTGCATGCAGGCTCCGGCTTTCCTCATCATGCGCGTGGTGATCTCCTAGTTCGGTTTCTTCAGATCCCCCAGTCATTCCAAGCTATTACTAAGCATGCTTACGATCAACCAAATTCCCTAGTAATCTCTCTTGTTTTTTATCCTTATCAGGACGACAATGCGCCTGGCGCCCGGAGTCGCCTGACCCCCGCCGTTACCTGACTGCTACATGCGAACAATCGTCAGCGCCGCACTGTACCGACGTCGGGGCACCCAGCAGAGGCGTCCTCCCCTGTAAAACAAGGCGAAGTGCTTACCCTAAACCGCAACCGAGAGTTCAGTGTTACGTTGCGTGTCGTTCTTTTCGTTACCAAACAGTGACAATTTGCAGGAGCAGAAGTTAGCCTCTACCGGTGCCCCTGGTTAGATCGGGGGCATTCCCGCGCAGAATGCCGAGCCCTGCCACTGCCCGGGACCCGTTCGCAATTCTCAGATGGCAGGGACGGGGGAACCAAAGATTCCACGCGGGCCTTTCAAGAAGGTCCTTGGGGTTAAGCCGCTCTGCGCCATCGAGTCATGGTGCTAACCGGCCGGGTGATACTCCCATCCGAACCCGACAGCTCACCCCGCAGGCATGGGAGAGGCAATCACCATGTCACGTAAGTCCATTTCGGCGCGCCATCGTGCCACCCCTGCACGTTCCTTCCTTCAGCAGGCTTTGTCTACTTCTGCTAAAGCCAACGCCGCTGCACTGGGTCGTCCGGCCCTCATTATTGCCGCAGCCTCGGGTCTCGTTTTCGGCGTCGGAACTCCTGCCCACGCCGGCGCCCAGGCCCCAGACAGCTCCGGGGGGACTGTGCAGGCACAGTCCGCCGCGCCCGTCGCTGCTCCCGCTCCTGCGGCAGCGGCTAAAGTCCACACTGTCGTATCGGGAGACACCCTCGGCGCCATCGCCGCACGTTACGGTGTTGGCTTGAATGCCCTCCTATCCACCAACGGCCTGTCGATGACGACGATCATCTACCCGGGCAACCAGATCCAGATCCCAGGCGGGGGAGCGGCAGCACCTGCAGCCTCAGCCCAGCCTGCTTCCACTGTCTACCTGGCCTCGACGGCGATTAAGCCGGCTCCTGCGCCCGCACCCGCACCGGCGCCCGCACCCGCCGCCAGCGGTGTTGGCGGCGCCATTTTGGCTGCAGCCTACTCGCAGATCGGTGCGACCCAGGACTGCACCATCCTGGTGGAGCGCGCGCTGCGTTCCATTGGCAAGAGCGTGGGCGACCTTGGTCCCACCCAGTTCTTCCAGTACGGAACCAGGGTGGCTACCCCGGCACCGGGTGACCTTGTTATTACCTCCGGACACGTCGGCATCTACGCCGGAAACGGACAGGTTGTCAGCAGCGGCATGAACTACGTGAACGAAACCATCGTGCACCCGCTGTCCTGGCTCTCCGGCTACTCCTTCGTTCGGGTGGCTTAGTCCGCACGGACTCGGTGACAGCCAGGCTCCTGAAGAGCTGGACAAGGGGCCGGCTTACTGCCAAGAAGGCAGTAAGCCGGCCCTTCGTCGTCGAAAAATGGTCCGTGAAATTTGCCCATTGACTTCGGGTGCAGTGCGACTACCGTAGAACTACGTCGTCAGCAATGACCTGTTGAACGCGTGCGCGCCGACCCCAGAACGGCACACATAGCGGGCTGTTTACATACCCCGGCCCAGGCCGACATCCCGCCACGCCAGTTGCTTGGTTCCCATGGCCAGGCGCCCGCAGAACAACTCCAAACGGTGTCCCAATGTCCGCAAATTTTGTTAGAGCGTTGGCAGTCAAGTCCTTCGATGTGCCTGATAGGAAGCGGCATCCGGAGAAGGCTGAGGTGGATCTCGTCACGGTGGACGACTTCTCCGTGGCCAGGCTGATCCTTGAACCGGGCTGGCGCTGGTCTGAGTCCGCGAAGCCGATGGAGAAGACGGACACCTGCCAGCACAACCATCTGGGCTACTGCATCTCAGGCACCCTCGAGGTGGAAACCGCCGACGGCGTGCGTTCCACCATCCACGCCAACGACACCTACACCCTCCCGCCAGGGCACGACGAGTGGGTGGTGGGTTCGGAGCCGTTTATAGCCGTCGAATTCCTCGGCGCTGCCTCATTTGGTCGACCCAGTCACGGCCTCCACGCTCGCATATGAATTCAGCCCCAGGTGTTGGTCGATTAGGGCCAGGTTCTGGATGACGGCCAGGCCGAACTGTGACGCATCGTTCGTGGAGACAGTGGGTGCTTCATCCACGGGCACAAGGACCTGCGGCGGCATGATCTTCCGCAATGTGAACGCCGACTCGTGGTTCAGGTGCTGCCCGCCTTCCGCGAAGCTGGCCCAGGCCCGGACCGCTAGCTCATCGTCACCAGTTCGCGCTGCCGCGTAGGCGCTGAGCCGACTGTGGGCCTGCGTCAGGTAGACGCCTGACAGGGGCTGCCCCACCTCGCGGACCTGTTCCTCCTCTGATGCCAGGAAGAGCCGGCAGTACTGTAGCCACGCGCGCTCGAACCCGGGGTCCGGCACCAGGCTGATCAGCTCGCTGCAGATCTCGACCAGCCCAAACACGGCACTAAGGTGCGAGACCCTGATGAGTTCGCGTCCGGCGTCGAACCTTCCGGTGTCCAGGTTGTACAGTGCCTCTCCGGTGAGGAAGCCGTACTTGAGGGCGCCGATGTCCGCCATGGTGCCCAGCAGCCGGTCCCGGGACCGCGGGTTGCCCGTGCGCTCCCAGTCCGTCAGCCAAGTGGCGGCCAGCGAGCCCCAGTCCGTGCCGAGCCCTACTGCCAGGGCGCTACGGTCCGGCCGGTATGTGGCGCTGTCCGGCCTGACTTTTCGCACCGGGTCCAGGCCGAGGAAGTTCCGGTCGCTGTCCACAAGCTCGGTGAGAAGGTCGCCGGTGCGTTCGTCGGCAGTGAGGTAGTAGTAGAACCGGCGATAGGCGGGGTTGCTGATGCGCAACTGTTTGGCGCTGCAGCCCCAGTGCTGCACATTGTGCCGCGATCCCAGGCCGCGCCAAGGACCCAGGTGGTAAACGTCCACCTCGCCTGTGTGTCGGGTCATCGTTTCGGCAAACCGGAAGACGTCCGAACGGCCGGAACGCAGGTACATGTACCAGAGCCAGAGGTCCGGCGAGAGTTCCGAGTTGTCCCAGGCATAGCCGCCGACGTCGTAGCGCCAGGTGTGACGGTCGACGTCGTACGTGTGCATGACGTCGCCGTAATTCCAGAAGCCGTACCAGCGGCGCTGCTCCACCTGACCCGTATAGAAGTGGAATAGGAAGTCCAGCTTGTCTTCCAGTTTCGCCTTTTCCGGCGTGCTGCGATCCACCGGCGCCCAGTCACCGAACAGCTGCACCGAATGCAGGTACTCCGGAGTTGCCTGAAGGAGTGCAGGTTTCGCGGCTTCCGCTGCATCCATGGCGAGGGAGGAAATGTCCGGGGTGGCATCGTAGGCGAACAGGGTGAGCTCGTGGGTTCGGGCGATCCCGTGAGGGTTTCCGAAGCCCGGCTCGTAGTCTTCATAAGTGATCTCCAGGCCTTCCAACTGCTCATCGAAGGTGTCCTGGCCCAGGCCGTCGTGATAAAAGCGAAGGTCCATGGGTTGCGCCTCGGGCGAGTAAAGCCAGGCGGTCATCGAGGCCTGCTCCGTTGCGGCATCACGGATGTCCAGCTGGCCGGGATGGGACTGCCAGAAGTCCCGGATTCCGACGCCGAAACCGCCGCGCAGATCACTGAGCGAACAGAAGCCCGTCGACCGGGTGCCACCGGAAATCCCTACCCACCCGCGATCCCAGCCGGTGCGCTTGCGCAGCTCGAAGCCGTCAGCGGTGAGCTGGGTCAGGGTGTAGTCGTTCCAGGCCGGGACCAAATGAAGGCGCTTGGAAACCAGCTCGCTCCATTCCTCCAGCGGGCGAGTGGGCTGACCTGCGATCTGCGCCTTGCGGACGTCTTCGCCCGGATCACGCCGGAGGCCGGTGAGGCCTCGCACCGCCTCGATCAGGAAACCGCCGTCGGCTCCCGCGATCCGCACATGCCGGTCATGAAGATCGCTCGCCAACGGCACGGTGAACCGCACGCCGAGGCCGGCGAGGAAGTCCTGGTCGGCATCGCCGTCCCAGATGAAGGAGTGGACCATTCGAATGCTCCGCGCACCTGCGTAGAAATAGAGACGAACCGTGAACGGCAGCCAAGCCCGCGGATCCGCCTGTGAGTCGTCCAGACGGTGCTTTCCCTCCAAGCGGACGACGGCGCGAACGGGACCGTTTTGTTCGACTGTTACTGCCGTGACTTCACCGCTGAAGCCTTCACGGGTGATATCTCCGGGGCCCTCCGCGATGCTGTGCTGAAGCAGGCTCACAAGCGTTGCGTCCTTCGCCACCTCAACGCCTCCGCGAGACAGGGAGCGGAACAGGGTTGAACCTGATCGCTCAATGACCATCTCGAGTCGGCCCGTTGAGATTCGAACCTCCGCAGCGGTCTCGGTGACTGAGAGCTCCGCCGGCAGTTTTGGTGGGACGCCTTGATGGGCCGACGCCGAGACGCGGTAGTGCGTGGATGGAGCGTCCGTCACAGGCAGGGCAACTCCCGCCCATTTCAACGAGCCATCCGGCCAGGTCGCCAACGGCCATGCCTGGGAGGGCACGGTCAGGCCGGCATCATTCGATACCGAAATAGCATCGGCGGCTGCCACCGCTCCTCGTGGGAAGGGCATTCCCCAAGTGGTGCCGCCGCTAAGGCGTGCGGGAGGCTCGCCGTCGAGCCATCTGATGAGTGCCGGCTCCGTCATCTTTTCCTCCTCGTTTGGCTGCTCTGCGTCGCTGCGAATTCATCCAACCGCCCAAAAATACACACAAAAAGGAACACAACGGAGTCCGTTGTGGGTACGTTGTGCGGCGGGAAACCGCTTTCTTGGTCAGAAAGCAATCTAATCCGCCTTGCACAAAAGCGCAACTATCACACAAATGCCTTGACAATGCAGCTGACATGGGGCATTGGTAGATTTTGTTCGTTTGCTTGACCTCTGCCTGCAGCGACTGATAGACCTTTTGGGTGTAAACGGTTCATGCTCGTCGAGACCCGGGCCAGTGAATCTTCAAGCCAATCCTGCCCAATTGCCACGGGTGGGATTGGCACTCTCAATGAATCGTTCCAATCGGGAGCAGGTTCAAGTTCAAAGCAAGTTTAGGTTCCATGTGGCGCTCCGCCGCATCGGCATGCATCAAAGGAGATGTTCTTTGAGTTCCTTCACCAAACGAAAAAAGACCCGAGAGTGGTTCCGGACAGGATCAAGAGCAGCGGCTGCTTCACTTGCAGCGGCGGGCATAGCCATGTCCGGAATGTCCTTGGCCCATGCCGAGGTCATACAACCTCCGTTACCTGAGCAGTCGGAAAACGGCCTGCTGAAGCGGCAGATGGAGAAGCTGGACCGGGCGCCCGTCGCTGTCCTCACGGACCAAGGCGTCAGCCTCAGCTGGAGGATGCTGGGCCTGGATCTGGAGGGCGCAAGCTTCCACGTCATCCGCGACGGCGTACAGCTCACCGTGGAACCGATCCGCGACAGCACCACCTACGTCGATCGCACCGGGACTGCATCGTCCAAGTACGTGATTAAGACCGTGGGCAATGGAGTCGGGGAGTTCACCGAAGAGTTCAGCCCAATGGCCCAGAACTACCTTGCCATCAAGCTGGACAAGCCTGCGGACGGCGTAACGCCGGACGGCAAGCCCTACACCTATTCCGCCAACGATGCCAGCGTGGCGGACCTGGACGGCGACGGTAAGTATGAAGTCATCCAGATGTGGAACCCGAGCAACGCCCAGGACAACTCCCGGCCCGGCTACACCGGCAATGTGTATGTGGACGCCTACAAGATGGACGGCACCAAGCTGTGGCGGATCGACCTCGGCCGCAACATCCGCGCCGGAGCCCATTACACCCAGCTGCTGGCCTACGATTTTGACGGCGACGGCAAAGCCGAGGTCTCCATGAAGACCGCGGATGGAACCACGGATGACGCCGGGACCGTGATCGGCGATCCCAACGCTGACCACCGCAATACAGCAGGCTACATTCTGACCGGCCCCGAATTCCTTACGGTCTTCGAAGGAGCCACGGGCAAGATCGTGGACACGGTCAACTACGATCCGCCGCGCGGCTCAGTTTCGGCATGGGGCGATGGCTACGGCAACCGTGTGGACCGCTTCCTGGCGGCAGTGGCCTACCTCGACGGCGAACGTCCCTCCCTGATGTTCAGCCGCGGCTACTACACCCGCACCGTCCTGGTCACCTACGACTTCGTGGAGGGCAAGCTCGTTAAGCGCTGGACCTTCGATTCAGACATCGCGGGCGCAGAATACAAGGGCCAGGGCAACCACAACATGTCCGTGGCGGACGTGGACTCTGACGGCAAGGACGAGTTCGTCTTTGGCTCCATGACCATCGACGACAACGGCAAGCCGCTCTACAACACAAAGCTCGGCCATGGCGACGCGATCCACACCAGCGACCTCGACCCCTCCCGGCCAGGGCTGGAGACTTTTGCCGTGCATGAGAGCATGAGTGCCAGCGGTAACCGCGGTGCCACGTTCCGTGACTCCGCCACAGGGGAGGTTCTCTGGAGCATCCCGGCTGTCCGCGACACCGGCCGGGGTGCTGCCGGCGATATCGATCCGCGCTATGCCGGCGCCGAAGGTTGGGCCGTCGGCGGAACCGCGGCCTGGAACTCCACAGTGGGCCAGATGCGCTCGGCCAAGGGCGAGCTACTCTCCGAGAAGATCCCGGCCGCGAACTTCCTTGCCTGGTGGGACGGTGACCTGCTGCGCGAGATCGTCGACCACGACTTCGACGAGGGGACGCAGACAGGCGTGCCCACCATCGCCAAGTGGAACTGGGAGACCCAGGCCAGCGACAAGCTGCTGATCGCGGAGGATGCCAAGACCAACAACGGCACCAAGGGAAACCCGGCCATCCAGGCGGACATCATGGGCGACTGGCGCGAGGAACTGGTGTGGCCGTCGTCGGACAGCAATGAACTCCGCATCTACACCACCACTGCCCCCACTAAGGTTCGCCTGCGCACCCTGATGCATGACTCCGACTATCGTCTCGGCGTGGCCCGCGAGAACGTCTCCTACAACCAGCCTCCGCACCCGAGCTTCTTCATCGGTGAAGGCATGAAGACTCCGGCGATGCCGAAGATCACCTACACCCGCTAAGCGGACTATCTGGGGTGGTCGAGCCTGTCCAAATCGGGTCCGGACAGGTTCGACCACCGGAAAAGTGCCGCCTCCTCCGAAACGGAGGAGGCGGCACTTTCCTTTTCACGGCCGTGGCCTCGGCCCGACAGCCCTCGGCCCGACGGCGGTTTAACCTTGCGCGGCGAAGTAGCTCACGCATTCCCCTTCACTCTGGAACCCTGGCTCGACGTTCCTGGACCAGCCGTTATCGATGCATTCCTGCTTCCCGGTGACGAAGGAAACCCGGTGTTCTTTCAAAATGCCGTTCGGCGCCGTCACGATGACCACCGCCGTCGGGTTCTCCTCAGTCGCCTGCGCAATGGAAACCTTGGCGTTCGTGTCCAGCGCGTAGCCGGCCAAGGTGGGCACCGCCGTCGACTCTGTCAGTACCTCATACTGTGCGACTCCCGGGGCGAAGCCGACCACGGATTTCTGGTCGACCAGCAGCCGGCCGAGCTCCGCCACGCCGGCATCTGCCAGTTTGGATCCGGAGATGGCAACCTCGGCGACCTTGGTGTACGAGCCCGGATGCGTGAGGGAGATTCGGATGCCGCGGGTGATGACGGGCTCGAAGGTCACCGTAACCGGGGCCGTGGTGGTCAGGCCGGTGATGGTGCCGGCGGATGTGTCCTTCCATGCTCCCGAAGCGTCCCGGTACTGGACTTTCAGGCTCTGGGCCGCCTTCTCAGCCAGGGTTACCTTAACGGAATTCACGGTGTAGTCGCGGGTGAAGGCGTAGTCCAGGCTGTCGCCGTTGCGTCCCCCGCTGACCCAGTTGGACCAGCGAGTGGAGGTGTTTCCGTCGCAGGTGTTCTTGGGGGCGTAGGAGGGCTCGGTGTAGCTGGCTGTGACTGTGGTGGCGGGATCATCCTTGCAGACGTTGCTGCTGGACACCCGGTCCACGACAATCACGGTGAGGACGGCGTCGAGCGCCTTGTCACCTGCGACGCCGGTGGCGGCTTTCCCGCGGACGGTGGCCGTACCGGGGGCCTGAAGCGCCGCGGCATCCAAGGTGCTCCAGTCCCACGTCACGGCGAGGCTGTTCCTGGCCGTGCCGGCCCCGATCTGGCCGGGAACCGCGGCGGGCGCCGCGGCCTGAACGTCGGCGAGGGAGGTACCGACGCCGACAGTCACCGACGCCGGGTCGGTCGCCACATACTTGCCAACGGTCACCACAACTTCTGCATCGGTGAAGGACTGGCCGTAAGGATCGGTGCCTGATCCGTGCAGCGTGACCGTGCCGCGCTTGTTCCAGACGGACGGGTCCACGGCTTCCCACTGAACGGCCACAGGACGTCCCGGACCCTTTTCATAGAGAGGCACCACGGTCTTCGGGAGGGACGGCGCAACTCCGATGGGCGTGCTGAGTTCCGTGGACTTCGCTCCCAGCAGCACCAGGTCCGCGAGGTCCGTGAACGCCCACGCCTGGTGGGCGTTGCTGGTGGCCGTGGTCGTGGAACCGGCCGATGAGGCGAGTGCGACGGCGGTGCCGGCGGCTGTCTGCCCGCCCGATACCTGGAGGGCTATCGCGGCGCCGGCGTTGACCAGGGTCCACTGTTTGCCGTTTTCCGTGGTCACGATCCACTGCGCCGACGGGTTGGTCTTGGCCTCGTCCAGGCTGATCGCGGAAAGGCTCGCGGCGCCTGATTGTGCGCGATTGAGCAGGCCGCCGTTTCCCGTGAGCACCCTGCCGTCCCTATTGGTGAGGACCCAGCGGCGGTCATGGGAGAACTCGTCGTCGGTGTTTACCGCGTTGAAGGTCCACAGCTGGGAAGCAACTACGGCGGCGTTCGCGCCCAATTCCTCGATGCCTGCGGAGGCATCGGCGCGGGCAGTGAGGTACTTGCCGCTGGCCTCGCCGGTCAGGTGGTAGCTGTGGCCGTCGACGACGGGTGCGGCCTCCTCGGCCACGCCACTGACGCCGTCCACCAGGAAGGTGACAACCGAGGCGGGCGGGACCTGCAGCGTGGCCCTCTTGGCCGTACGATCCACGGCAACCGGGGCGCCCTTCACCAAGGCATTCCGCTCGATGTCATCCACCGGGGACTTGGTGGTGACCACCGGGGTGACGGTGGCGCCGTCGGTAATGCTGGCGAACTTGGACAGATCGATGGTGACGGTCTCCGGCGTCGGAGTGTCATTGAAGTGCACCAGCGTGGCTCCCGTGCCATCGGCGCGAAGGGCGCTCGCGGTCTTTGGATCCTCGTTCTGGATGAGGAAATCGCCTGGGCGGATGTAATGCGTGAAGTTCCGCGTGGTGTTGTACTTCTGGTTGGTCAGGACGCGGCACTTGGCGTCGTCGGGGGAGGCGCCGTCGTTGAGCCTGCGGTTGGAGAAGCCTTCCCGGCCGTCGTAGTTACAGTCGAAGTCGACGTAAATGGAGCCCCAGCCCTTGTCGCCCTTTTCCTGCTTGTAGGTGTCTTCCACCGGCTGCCAGAATACCCAGGCGTCCGGTTCCAATTCGCGGAGGTCATTGACCATGCGGCTGGCGATGCCCAGGCCGTTGGTGATGTTGGAGCGGTCCCAACCGCTGGTGGAGTCACCGAGGGCGGGGTTGCCCGGCCAGAAGCCGCCCACTTCGCTCATCCACAGCGGCTTGTTAGCCGACTTGGCCAGGTCCCGGACCCGACGCCGGTCATTGGTGCCGTAGGTGTGGACGTTCAGCTGCCCGACGGCGTCCTTGGCCTCCTGGCTGTAGGCGTTCCAGTTGGTCATGAACTTGCTGGGATCCGTCTCGTCCATGGCCGAGATGATTGCCTCCGTGGAGGTGCCGTCCTTGGCGAGTTCGGCGGCGAGCAGCTTGGTGACCCGGTCTTGGGCCGCCGGGTAGATGAGGGCGCCTTCCTGCTTCTGGGTAAACGAGGTAGGCGGCTTGCCCGTTGCGCTGTCGATCGCCGTGCCCCAATAGCCCGAGTTGGGCTCGTTGAATGGATCGATGGTGTCCACGCTGATGCCGCTTCCCTTTTCGAGAAGCTCGACGGCGTGCTTCATGTAGGCGGCGAACTTCTGTTCGCCCTGGGGCAGCAGGTTCTCGCCCTTGGCGGTGTTGACCTGCCCGGAGACGTAGCCGCTCCTGGTCATGAACCAGGGCGGAGAGTTACTGAAGGCCTCCCAATGGGAGATCTGTTGTTCGGCGGCGAGCCGCTCAACCCACCAACGCTGCGTCTTGTCGGGCGTCGGGGTTGTAGGAAGCAGGATTCTCGGGGTCCCACTGCTCCAGGAACGCCAGCTTGTTCGCCTGCGCGGGATCCACAGAGCCGTCCGGGTTGTAGAGGTTCGAGAGGAGCGGGGTCTCAGCGCTGGATTCGGTGACGGGCTTCCACCAGCCTTCGACGGCGCTTCCATCGTTAAGGTAGTTCGCCACATCGGAGGCGCTGCCGCCGCCCACGTTATAACGGGCGATGTTCAGGTTCAGGCCGTCCTTGCCAAAGACCTTTTGGTAGAGCTCTTCGCGAATACTGTCCGGATAGCCTCCCGTGGCATTCGCGAACCAGACCAGGCTTGTGCCCCAGCCCCTGAACGCCTCGCCCTTGCTGGCCGGGTTGGGAGTGATGGTGACCGGAGTGGGTGCGGTTTCCGCCGCTGCTGCTGTTTCGGTGGCGGTGGGGAAAGCCGCCAGTCCGGCGGCCGCGGTGGCGGCCAGGACGGCCATGGTCGCCGACCTTCGCATTCCGCCCTCAAAGATCGTCATAATGGGCCCTTCATCGTTGGAGAGTTTGCGGGTGATGTGCGGACCAGGCGCGTTACTTCATGCCTGATCTGCTCCCCGACGACGCTATGTGAGCGATTACTCCACGACAACGGATTCGAACAATAAGGAACAGAGTTGATCAAAAGTGATCAGTGCTGGGTGGGTGGTTGAGCTCGAAATCCTGGAAGAAGCGCCATGCCGGTTGCGGTGTCGACATCCTCGCGGAGGTCCCGGTCCTGGACGTCGGCCGGCAGGGAGAGTCCGGCGTCGAAAACCGTGCGGAGCCGCACGCTGCGGAACTCCTCCGATTTCCTGCCCTGCAAGCGAAGAGCCCTTGCGGCGCAGACCAATTCGACGCCGATGACCGTCGCTAGCGCTCGGACTGTGGAATCCAGCGCCGACGTGCCGACGCTCGCAAAACTGGCATCCTCTTCGGCACCGAGCGATAGGACCGCCGTCTGAAGGCTTACCGGCTGCACATTGGCACGAATGCGTCCGACGGCGGCGGCCGCCACGTATTCCAGCATCATGACGCCCGACTGACCTGCGTTGTCAGCGGCCAGGAATCGGTTGAGGCCCGTGTAGGTGGGGTCGCACAGGAGACTGATCCTGCGGAGGATCGTCGCACACGCTGAGCTGAGGGCGAGCTGGAGTGTGTCGACGCGCCGGGCGAGGTTGGTCATTTGGAACAGGCCGTGATGGGCGACGCCGTTGCTGCCGTCCTCAGCGGCCCCGAACACCAGCGGGTTCTCATTGCCCGCCACCAAGAGGCGCTGCAGGAGGAGTTTGAGGGCGTCCAGTTCCTCGACGATGGACCCCAGGACCTGGGGCAGGGTGCGCAGGCAGTACGGGTCCTGGATGCGTGCGGGATCTCCGCTGCCGTCCACGAGTCCGCGCAGCAGCTCCGCCATTCCAGTGACTGCCGGCGAATCCGCAGCACGGCCCACTTCAGGACTGAAGGCCTCGGCATTCCCGGACATCGCGATGAAGGAAAGCGCGCTGATTGAGGTCAGGTTTTCCAGCAGCGTCGACAATTTTTGATGGGCCACAACGGCCTGCGCGATGGTGAGAGCGTTGGAGCTGATGAACGGCAGGGCATCCTCCGTGGCCCACTCGTCCAAGGTCGCCGGGACCTTCTGCCCGTCCATAGTTGGCCGCTCGCCCAACAGGGTAAGAGCGGTACCTGACAGAGCAGGCAGGTCGGCAGTTCCGATCCCGCCGAATTCCCTCACTTCCGGGAGGGCATCGGCGTCGATCATTGCCACTAAAGCTTCAGCCACAGTGGGGTTGATTCCCGAGGAACCGGCGGCGAGCTGGGAGAGCCTGATGATGAGCATGGCCCGAACGGTTTCGCGGTCCAGGGGCCGCCCGGCGTCGACGGCATGGCTCCGCAGCAGGTTGAGACCGTGACTGTCCGCTCCCGCGACCCCTTGTTCCAAGGAGACGGAGCGGTTCGCGCCCACGCCAGTGGAGCGACCATAGACCGGGCGGGTCCGCGCAGTTGCCTGCGCGGACCGCTGCGATGCGGCCATCCGCTCAAGGGCCGACGGCGCCAATCTAACCTGGCTGCCCCCTGCGGCGGCCGCAGCAAGTACAGCCAAGTCCAGCCGGCGTCCGTCGATCTCGATCATGAACTGATCCTTCCTGAAGTTCGGGTGGTTGGGCCTACCGCGAGGGTTATTCGGTCATGGGGATGCGGACGCCGCGTTCTTTGGCGACTTCGATGGCGTGGGGGTAGCCGGCGTCGACGTGGCGGATGACGCCCATGCCGGGGTCGTTGGTGAGGAGGCGTTCGAGTTTCTGCGCGGCGAGGTCGGTGCCGTCGGCTACGGAGACCTGGCCGGCGTGCAGGGACCGGCCGATGCCCACGCCGCCGCCGTGGTGGATCGAGACCCAGGTGGCGCCGGAGGAGGTGTTGAGCAGCGCGTTCAGCAGCGGCCAGTCGGCGATCGCGTCCGAGCCGTCGGCCATGGCTTCGGTTTCCCGGTAGGGGGAGGCCACGGAGCCGGAGTCCAGGTGGTCCCGGCCGATCACGATCGGGGCCTTGACCTTGCCCTCGGCGACGAGCCGGTTGAACAGCAGCCCGGCCTTGGCGCGTTCGCCGTAGCCCAGCCAGCAGATCCTCGCGGGCAGGCCCTCGAACTCGACACGGTCCGCGGCGGCGTCCAGCCATTTGTGCAGGTGGGTGTTCTCCGGGAACAGTTCCTTGATCGCGGCGTCGGTGACCGCGATGTCTTCCGGGTCCCCGGACAGCGCGACCCAGCGGAACGGGCCCAGCCCTTCGCAGAACAGCGGCCGGATGTAGGCCGGCACGAAGCCGGGGAACTCGAACGCCCGGGCGTAGCCGCCCTTGCGGGCCTCATCCCGGATCGAGTTGCCGTAATCGAACACCTCGGCCCCGGCATCCTGGAACTCCACCATCGCCTGGACATGCCTGGCCATCGAGGCCTGGGCCTTCTTGGTGAACCCCTCCGGGTCCGCGGCGGCCTCGGTGTGCCATTCGGCCACGCTGATGCCCTCAGGAAGGTAGGACAACGGATCATGCGCGGAGGTCTGGTCCGTCACCACATCAACCGTGAGCTCCCCGGCCACGTGGCGGGCCAGGATGTCCGGGAACACCTCGGCGGCGTTGCCCACATACCCGACCGACCAGCCGCGGCGCTCCTCCTTGGCCTTGGTCACCTTGGCGATCGCGGCGTCCAGGTCGGTCTCGACCTCGTCCAGGTACCGCTTGCCGGCCCGGCGCCGCAGCCGGCTCTCGTCAACATCGACAATCAGGCACGCCCCGTCGTTCAAGGTGACAGCCAGCGGCTGCGCCCCGCCCATGCCCCCGCACCCGCCGGTCAGCGTCAGCGTCCCGGCCAGCGGGCCCTCAGCGGAACCCTCGGCGGCCGGGGCCGGATGCCGGCCCGTTTCAGTGAGTTTGCGGCCGACGGCGGCGAACGTCTCGTAGGTGCCCTGCAGGATGCCCTGGGTGCCGATGTAGATCCAGGACCCCGCGGTCATCTGCCCGTACATCATCAGGCCCTCGGCCTCCAGCCGGCGGAACTCCGGCCACGTGGCCCAGTCCCCCACCAGGTTGGAGTTGGCCAGCAGCACCCGCGGAGCCCACTCATGCGTGCGAAACACGCCAACCGGCTTGCCCGACTGCACCAGCAGCGTCTCGTCCTTCTCCATGGTTTCCAGCATCCGGGTGATCGCATCAAACGCCGCCCAGGACCGCACCGCACGCCCCGTACCGCCATACACCACCAAATCATCAGGGCGCTCGGCAACCTCCGGATCCAGATTGTTCATCAACATGCGCAACGGCGCCTCGGTCTGCCAGGACTTCGCAGTCAACTCCGTACCCCGGGCAGCCTTGACCGGACGGGCACCAGTAGTGAAATCGGCCTTCAACGTATTGCTCCTCGCTCAGTTCTGTTCGACTCAGGCCAGGTTCTTGGACTTGAGCCAGTCGTTGGCGATGTCCCCGAGGTCTTCAAACTTGGCTGCGCGGCCGTTCATCTCGATCAGGTCCTCGGTAGTCAGGGCTGCGGAAACCTTGTTCAACACGTCCTTGACGTTCTCGGTTGACTTCTTTTGGTTGATCACGGGGACGATGTTTTCGGAGAGGAACAGGTTCTTGTCGTCGTCGAGGGCAACGAGGTCGTTCTCAGCCAGGGCGGGATCGGTGCTGAAGAGGTCTGCAACCTGGACCTGACCTGAAAGGAGGGCGTTCAGCGTAAGGGGGCCTCCGGCGTCGAGCGCTGAGAATTCCTTGAACTCAAGGTTGTAGACCGACTTCAGGCCGGCAACGCCATTCAGGCGGGTCTTCCACTCCGGCGGGCCGCCGAGGACGAGTTCCTTGGCGACGGGCTGGAGGTCGCTGATGGTCTTGAGGTTGTACTTCTCGGCGGTTTCCTTCTTGACGGTCAAAACGTCCTTGTCCTCGGCTTCGGAGGGGGTCAGCATGGTCAGGCCGGAGGGAATCTTGGTGGCCAGGTCCTTGGCGACATCCTCCGAGGAGACAGCCTTGGTTTGCGGGTCAAGGTACTGCAGGAGGGCGCCGCCGTATTCAGGCATAAGGTCGATAGAACCGTCCTTGAGCGCCGGGATGGTGACTTCGCGGCTGCCGATGCTCGGCTTTTCGGTGACCTGGACGCCCTTGGCCTTGAGGGCCTCGGCATAGATCTTTGCGATCAGCTGGCTTTCCGTGAAGTCCGCGGAGCCGACGATGATGCTGTCGCCCGCTGCCGCCTGGGTGTTGTTCGACGTGCTCATCGGGTCGCCGCCGCCGCAGGCGCTAAGGGTTATGGCCGCGACCGCGGCGAGGGTGAAGCCGGTCAGGTACTTTTTCATGTTGGTTGCTTTCTGGGTATGGCCGGCGTTAGGCATGCAGCGGCCAGGTGGGGCGGAACATGGAGGTAAATGTTGGGAATTATCGAAGGGAGTCAGACCGTGACGGGAGTCTTCACGGCGTCGGCGGTAGCCGGCGTCGTAACGCGTGCCTTGACGTCGCGCCGGGTCAATCCTGGTGAGACAACCCTGCGGGTGATAAAGGCGAGCAGCTGGTCGAAGAACAGCGCGAGGAGCGCCACCAGCACGGCGCCGGCAACCATCTGGCTGTAGTCGTTCTGCGCTTTGCCGTCGATCAGGAGACGCCCGAGTCCACCGAGCGAAATGTACGCCGCGATGGTCGCCGTAGAAATGATCTGGAGCAGTGCGCTGCGGACGCCGGACAGCATGAGGGGGAGCGAGCAGGGCAGCTGCACGTCCGTGAGGATCTTCATGGTGCGGAAACCCATGCCTCTGGCGGCGTCGACGGCGGCTGCGTCCACCGCGCGAACGCCGGCGTAGGTGTTGGTCAGGATGGGCGGGACCGCGAGCAGCACCAGGACGATGAGGCTTGGCAGGATGTAGCCCATCTTGGACGGGAAGGCAGGGGAAATCAGCAGCACCAGCAGAATCAGCAGGCCCACGCTCGGTAGCGCGCGAAGGGCGTTGGCCAGGCCTGCGATCATGAAGACGCCTTTGCCTGTCACCCCGATGTAGATGCCCAGCGGCACGGCGATAACGGCCGCGATGCCGAGCGCGATGAGCGAGTACAGCAGGTGTTCGCCGATCAGGGTGGGGATGCCGTCTGCGCCGGTCCAATGCGCGGGGTCGAACAAGTAGTTGATCACGATGCCACCACCTTGGGGGTCCACGGTGTGAGCCACCGATTGAGAAGGATGATCAGTCCGTCAAGGATCATGGCCAGGACCACACAGAGGATGATGCCGGCGATGATCGGCGTGAAGAACCGGAGCTGGAAGCCCTGGGTGAAGAGCGAGCCGAGCTGCGGGATGCCGAGCAGGGCGGCCACGGACACCAGGCTTACATTGGACACTGCCGCTACGCGCAGGCCTGCGCTGATCACGGGGACGCCCACCGGGAGCTCCACCTTCACCAGGCTCTGGTAGCCGCGGTAGCCCATGGCCTTCGCTGCCTGGACGGTTTCTTCGGGCACGGAGTCCAGGGCATCGGCTACCACCCGGACCAGGAGGGCCACGGTGTAGATGGTCAGGGCGGCCACGATGTTGAGGGGGTCCAGGATCTTGGTGCCCAGGACCAGCGGCAACAGCACGAACAGGGCCAGCGAAGGAACGGTGTACAGCAGTCCGGCAGCGCCTACCAGCAGTGGGTAGATCCGCCGGCTGCGGTGTGCCCACCAACCGAGCGGCAGCGCGATCAGCAGCCCCAACACAAGGGGAGCGACGGCCAGCAGGACGTGCCAGCCAAAGAGGAAAACGATGTTGTCGAACTGGCGGCCCAGCCATTCAACGTTCATCGGACCGTCTCCAAGTGGGGTTCTTCCTCGATTGCCTTGACGATGTCAGTGGCCGTGACGGTGCCGATGAGCTCACCGTGTTCATTGACGACGACGCCGCGCCGGCTCGGCGAGGAGAGGGCGGCGTCGAGCAGTTGCCGCATCGTTCCGTTGGACGTTGCGGAGGTGCCGCTGAGGTTCAGGTGCTCCCTCTTGACTTCGCCCCTGATCAGCTCGGTCTGCGCCCAGCCCAGCGGCTTGCGTCCGCCGTCGACAACCAGGACCCAGGCTCCGGAGGCCTTGGCCTGGGCCTCGGCAGCGGAAGCACCCAATTGCACTACCGGCTCCTCAGTGATGGTCACTGTGCCGGCGGCGTTGCTGAAGCCGAGGGAACGGTAGCCACGGTCGCGGCCCACGAAATCGGCCACGAATTCGTCTGCGGGGGAGGTGAGTAGCTCCGACGGCGAAGCCATCTGCGCAAGCTTTCCGCCGACGCGCATGACGGCAACCTGGTCTCCGAGCTTGAGTGCCTCATCGATGTCGTGGGTGACCATGATGATGGTTTTGCCGATTTCGCGCTGCAGCCGCAGGAACTCGTCCTGGAGCTGTGCCCGGACCACGGGGTCGACGGCGCTGAACGGTTCGTCCATGAGCATGAAGGCAGGGTCCGAGGCCAGGGCACGGGCAACTCCCACACGCTGTTGCTGGCCGCCGGAAAGCTGCCACGGGTAGCGCTTGGCAAAGCTGGCGGGAAGCCCCACACGCTCCATCAGTTCAAGGGCCTTCATGCGGGCCTTCTGCCGGCTCTCGCCAAGCAACACCGGCATGGTTGCCACGTTGTCTACGATGGTGCGGTGCGGAAACAGGCCGGCGTGCTGGATGACATAGCCGATCCGGCGGCGGAGCAACGCTGCATCCATGCCGGATGTGGGTTGGTCGTCCAGGTAGATGGTTCCGCTGGTGGGTTCGATGAGGCGGTTGATCATCCGCAGGGACGTGGTCTTGCCGCAGCCGGAGGGACCAACGAGGATGGTCAGCTTCCCTGTGGGGGCTTCGAGGTTCAGCCCGTCGACGGCCACCGTTCCGTCCGGATAGGCCTTACTGACGTTTTCAAACTTGATCATTTATCTTCCATGCTTTCCTGGGGCACTTCATGGTTTTCGGAGGGCTCGGTCAGGATGTTGTTGGCCACCCTCACCAGCTCCTCGCCAAATTTCCGGGCCTTGGCCTCATCCAAGCGATAGCTCGGTGCGACGATGCTCAATGCGGCGACGGTTCGGCCACCGATCACAATGGGTGCAGCGACGGCCGTGATGTCGTCTTCCACCCCGCTCCGCACAATGGCGAAGCCGCGCTCATTCTGTCCTCCGGTCAGCACCTTGCCGGCTGCTGAACCGTCCAGCGGAATGCTCCTGCCCACCCAGCTGGTGTGGCGCACCGAGTGCGTTCCTTCGACGATGGCAATGTAGATGCCGGTGCCGCCGGGACCGGGAATGCTGAGGTAGCAGGACTCGCCCGTGTGGGCGACGAGCCTTTTCATGTGCGGCGTGCACAGTGAAACCAGGGATTCGTGGCTCAACGCGAGAGCTCCCAACTGGATGACACTCGCACCGGGCCGGAAGTTGCCTCCCGGCTCACGGGAAACGAAACCGCTGCCTTCCAAGGTCCTGAGGAGGCGAAGCGCTGTGCTGGCGGACAGGTCCACTACACGTGCTGCGTCGCTCAGGCTGATGGAGCCGTCAGTGCAGACCGCACTGAGCAGGGCGAGGGCCCTTTCGACTGTCCGGGTGGAAGAATCTGCCGCCACTTTCCGACCTGCTTTCAAGTGGTCCGAATCACTATCTCTTGCCACTAAGTAAAAACCAACTTTCAACCTATGGCAAGGGCGGGATGGAAGATGACGCACATTCTTAGCTGATCGGTAACAGGGGAGCATGTCATGAAAACTGGCTGTTTCTACCTCGGTTTCCACCGTGTTAACTGTGTCTTGGGGAGCTTGGGGAGCCTTGTCATGCAATGAAATGTGGTTTTTACTTGGTGGCAGTCGTCATCAATCGGAGGTCCATGTGGAAACCGTCACCCAGCTGCTTCACTCAATCCAGGACGTCGGCAGCGACGTCGTTCGCGGAGGCTATTCCCGTCCCGTCTACTCCACCGCTGAACTGGACCTGAGGAGTTGGTTCATTGACCAGGCACGTCAGCGGGGCCTCGACGTCGAAACCGACCGCAACGGGATCATCTGGGCCTGGTGGGGAAAGCCCCAGGACGGCGCGCTGGTCACGGGAAGCCATCTCGATTCCGTCCCTGGGGGAGGGGCTTTCGATGGTCCCCTTGGCGTCGCTTCCGCACTGGCCGCCGTCGACCTCCTTAAGGCCCGCGGGACTGTTCCCGGGCGTTCCCTGGCAATCACCGTATTTCCCGAGGAGGAAGGTTCCCGTTTCGGTGTGGCCTGCCTGGGATCACGGCTCCTCACCGGCGCCATTGAGGTCAATAAGGCATTGAACCTGCACGACGCCGACGGCAACACCTTTGCCGACGTGGCCCGCTCCAACGGCCTCGACCCCCGCCATGTCGGCCCGGACCAGGAGGCGCTGGCGCGGATCGGGGAGTTCGTGGAATTGCATGTGGAGCAAGGAAAGGGGCTCGGGGCGGACGGCCCGGCCATCGCGGTGGGCAGTTCCATCCTGGGTCACGGCCGATGGAAGCTGAGCATCCACGGTCAGGGCAACCACGCAGGAACCACACTCATGGCTGACCGTGCTGACCCTATGGTTGCTGCCGCCCAGATTATTGTGGCCGTTCGCGACGCCGCCGCTCGGGAGCCGGACGCACGCGCCACCGTGGGCCGCCTGATCCCCGTCCCCGGCGGCACCAATGTCATTGCTTCCCGCGTAGACCTCTGGCTTGATGCCCGCCACCCCGACGACGCCGTAACAGCCCGGCTGATCGAGGCAATCTATGCGGCCGCCCGGGAGATCGCGACGAGGGAAGGATGCTCGGTGTCCCTGACAGAGGAGTCTTACAGCGACACCGTGCATTTTGATCCCGACCTGAGTCGACGGATCAGCGGGATCCTGCCGGGCGCGCCCGTGCTGGCCACCGGTGCCGGCCACGATGCCGGAGTCCTGGCAGGCTACGTGCCTTCCGCCATGCTGTTCGTCCGCAATCCGAGCGGAATCTCGCATTCTCCCGAAGAGTATGTGGCCGATGAGGACGCCGACGCCGGTGCCGTTGCCCTCGCTGACGTCCTGGAGGGCCTGCTGTGAGCGGCATCTGGTGCGAGGCAGCATGGGTAGAGGCCGACGGCATTCCCACGGTCGCCAGCGGAGTGAGGCTGGCCCTTCAGGAAGGACGGATTGTCGGCGTTTCTTCCGGCGTCAGTCCCGAACCGGGCGACGAGATGCTGAATGGTGTTGTTTTCCCCGCAGCCGCCAACGCCCACTCCCATGCCTTCCACCGGATCCTGCGCGGCCGCACCCACGACGGGCGCGGCGACTTCTGGGTGTGGCGGGAGCAGATGTATCGGAGCGCCGGCGAACTGACGCCGGAAAAATACGAAAAGCTGGCCACCGCGGTCTTTGCGGAAATGGTGGTGGCCGGCTTCAGCAGCGTGGCCGAATTCCACTATGTCCACCACCAGCTGGACGGCACGCCTTATCCGGAACCGCATGCGATGGAACTGGCGCTCGCCCGTGCGGCAATGTCCGCCGGCATCAGGCTGACCCTCCTCGACACCCTGTACCTGGCTGGCGGCATCGGGGCGCCCCTCAGCCCGGAACAGGCGAGGTTCGGCGACGCCGACGCGCAGGCCTGGCTGGACAGGCTGAGCTCGCTTCGGGCCGAGATAGCCCGGGCTTTTCCCCCGGAGTTGATCAGTGTGGGAGCAGCGTTGCATTCCGTCCGAGGCGTTCCCGAACCGGATCTCAAAACCGTCGCCGAACAGTTGCCCACGGACATTCCCCTTCATATCCATCTGAGCGAGCAGCCTGCCGAAAACGAGGCCTGCCTTCAGGTGTACGGCGTCACTCCGGCCGCGCTGCTGGAGCGGCACGGCTTGCTGACCCGGCGCCTTTCTGCGGTCCATGCCACGCACCTCACGCCCGACGACATTCGGCTGCTGGGGGAGGCGGAGTCGACGGTGGTGATGTGCCCGAGCACTGAGGCGGACCTCGCCGACGGGATTGGCCCGGCCCGGGCATTGTCCGACGCCGGTGCGACCATTGCGCTGGGCACGGACCAGCACGCCGTGATCGATCCCTGGATCGAGATGCGCACTTTGGAACATGGCGAGCGGCTGGGGTCCGGCCAGCGGGGAAGATTCTCCCCGCTGGAACTGCTGGCCGCTGCGACAACCGGCGCCACCGCTGCCATGGGGACACCGATCCCGCCGGGGGCCCTCCGTCCGGGGGCGGTCTGCGACCTCATGGCCGTCGCCCCGGATTCCGCCCGCACGGCCGGGTCCCTGCCCCAGCAGTTCGCGTTCAGCGCGACGGCAAGCGACGTGACCGCCGTCGTCATTGCAGGTGAACTAGTGGCGTCCGACGGCGTCCACCGGCGCCTTGGGGCGCCGGGCAGCCTTCTCACGAACGCACTGAAAGAGTTTTCCTAGGGTCGGACCCTGGCGTCGAGGAGTGAGATCTCGGCCTTTCATCACGCCAATACGCCGAGATCCCACTTCCTCGCCGTGCCTCAATGTTCGTCGTAGTGGCCTTGGTGCGCGGCGTGGCGATGCCCATCGTGCAGGTAGTCCAGGTGATCGCCGTGCTGGACTGTCTCATGCGTGCAGTCGGGACCGCCGTGTTGGTGCTCCAGCAGGGTGTGCTCAGCGGGGTCGTCATGTTCGTCGTAGTGGCCGTCATGCTCGGCGTGGCGGTGGCCATCATGGAGGTAGTCCAGGTGGTCGCCGTGCTGGACTGTGTCATGGGTACAGTCGGGACCGCCGTGTTGGTGCTCTGAGAGGCTGTGCTCGGCATGAATTTCGTGGGTGGTCATTTCGTCTCCCTGAGGGGCTGATCAGGCAGGAGCCGCGGGCTTGGGCTCCTCCTGCGTGTGGGATATCGCATCGCAGATAACGTGGTGGGTGAGGATCAACGGCCGGGACAATCCGGTGAATGCCACCAGGTTGCTCACCCTCGACGGCCCGCCGGACAGAACACTTAGGATCCGCAAGCGGGAGGGAGCTGGCAGCGCAGAGAACAACTCCCAGGCATTCCGGAGCATGCTGCCATCGACAATCACGTCAAAATTCAAGCACGTATGCCTGCGTCTGGGTAGCAGATCTCACACCTCGGCACGGGCGGGCACGTCCACTTGACAGGGAATCTCCCCTAGTTGCCTCCAGCAACGGGTCGTAAACTGGCCTTCGGATCTTCGCCCGAGTGGGAGTCCTCATGCTTTGGAAGCTGCTCGTCCAATACTTGCGTCCGCACCGGCGGCTGCTGGTCGCCGTCGTGATTTTCCAGCTGGCACAGTCCATCGCTTCGCTCTACCTGCCAACCCTCAACGCCGACATCATCGACGAAGGCGTGGCGAAGGGCGACACCGGCTATATCCTGGGCCTCGGCAGCATCATGCTGATCATCACGCTGGTGCAAATCGCCTGCGCGGTCACAGCCGTGTATTTCGGCGCGAAGGCGGCCATGGGTACAGGCCGGGACCTGCGCGAAGCGATCTTCACGCATGTGGGCGAGTTCTCGGAGCAGGAAGTCACGCGCTTCGGCGCGCCGTCGCTGATCACCCGCTCCACGAATGACGTCCAGCAGGTCCAGCAACTGGTCCTGATGGGCTGCACCATGATGGTCGCCGCCCCCATGCTCAGCATCGGCGGCGTGGTCATGGCCATCCAGCAGGACGTCCAGCTGTCCTGGCTGATTGCGGTCTGCGTCCCCGTGCTGCTGGTCGGCGTCGGGCTGATCGTCACCCGGATGGTGCCCCTGTTCCGCCTGATGCAGACCCGCATTGACGCCGTCAACCGGGTGCTGCGCGAACAGCTCACCGGCATCCGCGTCGTTCGGGCGTTCGTCCGCGAGGATCTGGAAACGGCTAGATTCAGGACGGCGAACGACGACGTCACGGACACCGCGCTGCGCGCCGGACGCCTCATGGCGCTCATGTTCCCGGTGGTCATGCTGGTGCTCAACGGCTCCAGCGTGGCCGTCATCTGGTTCGGCGCCTTCCGCATCCAGGACGGCTCCATGCAGGTGGGCACGCTGATCGCCTTCCTCAGCTACCTCATGCAGATCCTGATGGCGGTCATGATGGCCACGTTCATGGCTGTGATGATCCCGCGCGCTTCCGTGTCCGCCGACCGGATCGGCGAGGTCCTGGAGACTGAATCCAGCGTGCGGCCGCCGTCGCATGCTGTCATGCGGGCCACCGGCAGGGCGAACGGCAGGCGGGGTGAACTGGAATTGCGCGACGTCGGATTCGCCTACCCGGGTGCGGAGCAGCCCGTCCTGAGCGGCATCAGCTTCACGGCGAGGCCGGGGCAAACGACGGCGATCGTCGGCAGCACGGGCTCAGGCAAGACGACCCTGGTGAACCTTCTGCCAAGGCTCTTCGACGCCACAACCGGCTCGGTGAGGATCGACGACGTCGACGTCAGGGAACTCCACCCGGACCTGCTGTGGGGGCACATCGGGCTGGTCCCGCAGAAGCCCTACCTGTTTTCCGGGACAGTGCGCAGCAACCTGCTCTACGGAAAGCCGGACGCCACGGAGGGAGAGCTGTGGCGGGCCCTGGCCACGGCGCAGGCGCGGGACTTCGTGGAGGAAATGGAGGGCGGACTGGATGCGCCCATTTCGCAGGGCGGGACCAACGTCTCGGGCGGCCAACGGCAGCGGCTGGCCATCGCCCGGGCCCTGGTGAAACGGCCCGAGCTCTATATCTTCGACGATTCCTTCTCCTCCCTGGACACGGCAACCGATGCCCGGCTGCGTCGCGCCCTCAAGCGCGACACCGCCGGCGCTACCCTCATCATCATCGCCCAGCGGGTGTCCAGCATCGCCGACGCCGACCAGATCCTGGTGCTTGAGGACGGACGCATCGCAGCCAGCGGCACGCACGACGAGCTGCTGGAGTCCTCCGAGACGTACCAGGAGATCGTGTCATCGCAACTGGCGGCGGAGGAGGCGGTATGAGCGGCAGTGGTCCAGGGACCGCCACAGCGATGAACCGGCCGCCCAGGCCGCCAATGGGACCCGGCCGCGGAGGGCCGTTTGCCGGGATGAACATTCCTGCCGAAAAGGCGACGAACTTCAGCGCTTCCGCCCGGAGGCTGCTGGGCACCCTGCACCCGGAGCGGCTGTGGCTCACGCTGGTGGTCGCGCTCGCCATCGCCAGCGTGGCGCTGAACGTGCTCGGACCAAGGCTCCTGGGCGAAGGCACCAACCTGATCTTCGCCGGCGTCGTATCCCAGGATCTCCCGGCCGGGGCGAGCAAGGCCGACGTGATCGAGCAGCTCCGTGCGTCCGGCGAGACGGCCAGGGCGGACATGCTCAGCGCGATGAACCTGACCCCAGGGCAGGGGATCGACTTCGCCGCACTGTCCTCCGTTCTGCTGTGGGTCCTGGTGCTGTACGTCCTGGCCTCAGCGTTCGGCTGGGCGCAGGCGTACGTGCTCAACGCCGTCGTGCAGCGCACCGTACACCGGCTGCGCGAGCGGATCGAAGCGAAAATCCATCGCCTCCCGCTGCGCTACTTCGACTCCATCCAGCGCGGTGAGCTGCTCAGCCGGGTAACGAACGACGTGGACAACATCTCGCAGAGCCTGCAGCAGTCCATTAGCCAGGTGGTGTCCTCACTGCTGACGGTCATCGGCGTCATCATCATGATGTTCTTCCTCTCGCCCGTGCTTGCCCTGATCACCCTGGTCACTGTGCCGCTGACGCTGGTGACTACCGTGCTGATCGCCAAGCGCTCGCAGAAACTCTTCGTTGCGCAGTGGAAGCACACCGGCGAACTGAACGGCCAGATCGAGGAAACCTACACGGGGCATGCCCTGGTGAAGGTCTTCGGACGCCAGCAGGAAGTGGGCCAGCGCTTCCGGGAGAAGAACGCCGAGCTCTTCAACGCGAGTTTCGGGGCGCAGTTCATCAGCGGCCTCATCATGCCCGCCATGACGTTCATCGGGAACCTCGTTTATGTGGGGATCGCCGTCGTGGGCGGACTGCAGGTGGCCTCCGGGGCGATGCAGCTGGGCGACGTCCAGGCCTTCATCCAGTACTCGCGGCAGTTCACCATGCCGCTGGCCCAGCTGGGATCAATGGCCAACATGCTGCAATCCGGAGTCGCCTCCGCCGAGCGGGTGTTCGCACTCCTGGACACCGAGGAGGAAAGCCCCGAGCCCGAGCCTGCCGAATCTCCCGAAGAGGTGCGGGGGCGGCTGGTGTTCGAGGACATTTCCTTCCGCTACTCGCCGGACAAGCCACTCATTTCGGATTTGAGCCTCGTCGCAGAGCCGGGCCAGACCGTGGCGATTGTGGGTCCCACCGGCGCCGGGAAGACCACGCTCGTGAACCTCATGATGCGCTTCTATGAGCTGGATAAGGGACGGATAACGCTCGACGGCGTTGACGTCGCCTCCATGACGCGGCGGGAGCTGCGCTCGCGGATGGGCATGGTCCTGCAGGATACGTGGCTGTTCGGCGGGACAATCCGGGACAACATCGCCTACGGCCGGCCCGATGCTTCCGAGGAGGAAATCCAGGAGGCGGCGCGCGCCACGTATGTGGACCGGTTCGTGCGTTCCCTCCCGGAGGGCTACGACACAGTGCTCGACGACGAAGGCGGGAACGTCAGCGCGGGGGAGAAACAGCTGCTCACCATCGCCAGGGCATTCCTGTCCCGGCCTTCAGTCCTGATCCTGGATGAGGCGACGAGCTCCGTGGATACCCGGACTGAGGTGCTGGTGCAGAAGGCAATGAGCGCCCTCCGCTCGGATCGGACCAGCTTCGTGATCGCGCACCGGCTCTCCACCATCCGCGACGCCGACCTCATCCTGGTGATGGAATCCGGCCGCATCGTGGAGCAGGGGACGCATGCAGAGTTGCTGGCAGGTGGCGGGGCGTATGCGGCACTGTACGAGGCGCAGTTTGCGGCGCCGGCGGCGGAGGCTTAGCTGCGGAGGCTTAACTGGGGACGAGGCTTAACGACGGACGACGGCGGGAGGAGTGCCTCCCGCCGCCGTCCCCTGCCGTTTCTAGTTCCGGGTAGCTTCCTCGAAGGTCGGAGCCTTCTGGGCCGCGGGATTCAGGCTGACGGTAAAGGTGTTGGGTCCGCTGCAGGTGACCGCGATGCTGCTCTTGGAGGTGTTGTGGCGTGCTGAAAGGTCGTTCACCAGCGCTTCTAGCGTATGGTCCCTGGTGGAGCGGTCCCATAGTTTCAGCGTTACGGAGTCGGCAGTTTCAAACGTCATTGTTCAGTGCTTCCATTCATGAATTCGTGGAGCAGCTTCGCACCGATGCGGAGCCACGGTATGAGCAATCCATGAACGCCTGAGGCCTTGGGCAGCTCGGCGAGCTCACCGGTTTGGCCTCATTGCGTCCACCAGGATGGGTTTTCAGGGTTGCATCGCTGGGAACTCGCGTTCCCAACCTGCCTTTCCATACTGCACATCGCAAATCTGCAGCCACAAGCGGATTGCCGCATTATGGCCAGTGAGTCTCATCACAACCCTGAAGGGGCTGCGTTTAAAGGGTGCGATCTGCATCACGTTGTCCAGGAAAAAGGCCGCGAGCGCCCATTGACTCGTTTAGGCGTCAGGATTATCCTACAACCAAATGGTTGTAGATCAGTTTAGCGATGCCGAGCTTGATCGCCTGTTCCAGGCGCTCGCCGATGCCACCCGCCGGGACATTGTCCATCGGGTGACCGTCGGTGAGTATTCGGTATCGGGTCTTGCGGCCCTCTACGCCATGAGTTTCGCCGCCGTTCAGAAGCACGTGGCGGTATTGGAACGCGCCTTGCTCGTCACGAAGGAGAAGCGCGGAAGGGAGCAGATCGTGCGGGGAAATCATGAAGGGCTCCAGAAAGCCCGGCGTCTGCTCGAAGAGTACGAGGAGATCTGGCGGCAGCGTGCCGATCGGATCGCCGACATTCTGGCTGAAGAAAATTCTGACTGAAGTAGGAAAGGTATTGCCATGACGGTTGTCAGCACGGTCAAGAACCTTGAGGCGCTGAACCTCACCATCGTCCTCGAGTTCGACGCAAACGTTGAGCGCGTGTGGCAGATTTGGGAGGATCCCCGCCAACTCGAGCGCTGGTGGGGTCCGCCCACCTGGCCCGCCACCTTCAAGGAACACGAGTTCAAGCCCGGCGGACGGGCCACCTACTTCATGACGGGGCCTGACGGTGAGAAGAGCAATGGCTGGTGGCGCTTCACTGCCATTGACGCTCCCCACCACCTTGAGTTCGATGATGGCTTCGCCGATGAGGAAGGCGAGCCGACTGGTGACCTCGGTGCCACCCATGCCATCGTCACCCTTGAGCCCATTGGCGACCGGACCCGAATGACGGTTGTGTCCACCTTCGAGTCCGAAGAGCAGTTCGAGCAGATGCTTGAGATGGGTATGGAAGAAGGTATGAAGGAGGCCGCGGGCCAGATCGACTCCATCCTGGCGGAGCCGGCCCGCACCTGAAGGACATTACCGGAATCAAGACTAAGGACGACGACGGCGGGAAGCTCCCGCCGTCGTCGTTCTTTTCGTGCCACTGGTGTTTAGCTTCGGGACCCGGGAGACTGGGACGCTTCTCCTACAGCCGTGGAGCGCACTCGCCGCTACCCAGCAGCGCCAGTCCTGCGCGGTCGCCGTCGCCAAATTCCGTGATGGCATTGCCATGTTCGTACATCAATTGACTGGAATCGTTGACGTGGTCCAGCCCCACTACGTGCGCCAGCTCGTGCATAATCACGGCCCGCACACGGGCAGGACCTCCCGGCGACTCCATGATTTCCGCCAAAGTAGGCGCATCAAGTTTCACCTGGCCGGCGATGAGGACGAGCGGCTGGCCAGGCATTTGGACATAGCCGCTGCCTCCAAGACCAACAACCTCCCCTTTCAGCCCCGGTACTTCCGTCGGGGTAGACCACGTGATCAGGACCGGCGCCCAGCGCTTCCCGTACAGGTCCGGTAGAAAGGGCTCGCGCTCCTCACTGGGAGCTTCCGAGGTGCTTCCATCGTTGACGAACTGCAGCCCGGTGGCTGCAGAGACTTCAGCCACGGCTTGCCGGATCAGTTCATCGCTGCCCGTGGGCGCGTTGTCCGGGCGAACCACGTAGTGGACGGGACGGCAGGGGTCATAGGCTACGAAGGCCTGGTCGGGATCGGGGGAGGGCTGGAGCGCGTACGCTTGCGAACCTGTACTGACTGGCGGCTGGCCGAGAGGCCGGTCGGCGGCTTCGAATCCAGGAGGAGGAACTGTCGCGTTGGGCAGGTAGGGCAGGGCTGCCGGCAGCACGAACCGCTCGAAGAGGGCAGGGGTGAAGTAGAGGCCGACGAGGAGGGCAACGCCGAGGACCAGAGCAACGGGTCTGGGCCATTGCCGACGCCGGTCAGGCTCCCAACTGGCACGAAGAGGAAGTCCGTCAGGATTTCGATGCAACAGTTCCCCCTTGCTGCGCAATCCATCTAACTGATGGACCTTTCCAGCTTAGGGCAGTCTCGCGACTCCAGGGACGCGGAAATGGTAGCGGGACAGGGGTACGGCCTGGGGACCACCGGATCCGCGCATCCTCGCGCTGTTTCTGTGTCCGCTGGACAAACCCGTGTCGCAGGATGCTCTACAAGCCCAGTTGTTATGGAGACGCCGGATGCCCACCCCACAACTGGGGTTGGTTCCGCACCACCACGTCCCGCGGATGTCACGACGCGGCCGCCGGATGCAGCAGGACCATATCATGTTGGTTCCGTTACCGACGGCGACACGATCAGGTTGTAATCGAAGGGAGGTCCACGCCGGTGCGACTCATCGGGATCGACAGTCCCGAGGTGCGGGATCCACGAACGCCCATGGAGTGCTTCGGCAGGGAGGCATCGGCGCGAGCCACCGAGCTGATGGAATCATCGGAAGTCTGGCTCGAGTACGACGACACCCAAGGACGTCGTGACCGCTATAACCGGCTGTTGGCCTACGTGTGGCTTGACGCCTCCACATTAGTGAACGAAGTCCTGGTCAGCGAGGGCTTTGCGTATGAATACACCCACAACGCACCGTACAAATACCGTGATTCATTCCAGGAAGTTGAGCAGTCAGCGAAGAAAGCCGGCCGCGGCCTATGGCAGGACCCAGCCTGTAGCGCCAGACGGTAGGCAAAGGTCTCATGAGGTGACGGCTTTGGACAGCTAGTTTTCAGGAATACTCAGATGCTCGGCGCACTGGCCCTGCGGATCCCGCTGAGGTGTCAGCGTGAAGAGCCACTACATCCTGCCGAGCAGGGGCTTCATGGAGGCTTCCAGCAGTGCATTGCCGCCCATGGACACGATCTCCGCATGCAGGGCCGTATTCCTGAGGGGGGATCTGCTCATTTCCAGGATCAGCCGGACGTCGAACAATTCGTTCACATCCTTGAGGGTGATCTGTTTGACCGTCGCTGCGCGCCGTGGCGAAGTCACCACGAACCCTTCGGCCTCAAGCTGCTGCAGGGCTTCCCGGACGGGTACGCGGGAAACCGCCAGGAACTCGGAAAGCTCCCGTTCCCTCAGACGTGAGCCAGGCGCATACTCACCGGAAATGATCAGTTGGCGGATGCGGGGCCGTGCGCCCTCTGCCTCGGATCTGGCCGGGGGACAAGGAAATGACCTGAGGACCACCGGATCCGGGTGCCCTCAGGCCATTTCTGCGTCCTCAGGCGGGATCCTCAGATGGTCCGCGGAGCCTTCGCCAGGTTCTCTTCGAGCTCCGCCGCGTTCTGGCGGGCGACGTAGGCCGGACGGTCACGCTCCACGCGCCAGCTCTCGGAGAGCGGCCCGATGTTCACGGTGTCGAAGCCGAACTCGTCGTAAAGCTTCGTGACCAGCTCGGCGGCTTCCGGGTAGTCGCTCGCCGTAGCAAGTGCCCGACGGTTGGGCGTGCCCGCAGGGGTTCCATCCGTCGTGATGTGCTTTGCCATGATGTGGTTGAAGCCCTTGGCTACCTTCGAAGTGGACAGGTGCTTCTGCAACAGTCCCGACGTAGTTTCTTCACCCTTGTCAAGGGCCGGGAAGTGGCCGTCCCGCTCCCAGTAGTAGTTGTTCGTGTCGATCACGATCTTTCCCTCAAGCGGCTGGACGGGGACGTCCTCGAGGGCTTTGAGCGGCACCGTAACGACGGCGAAATCACCCGCCGCTGCCGCCTCGGCCGGAGTGGCAGCACGGGTACTCGGACCGAGTTCCGCTACCAGCTCCGCCAGCGTCTCCGGACCGCGGGAGTTGCTGATCACTACGTCATAGCCCAACTGCACTGCCTTGCGTGCAACCTGGCTTCCAATATGTCCTGCACCAATGATTCCGATTGTTGTCATGTTCGGCCCAACAGCATCTGCGGCACAGTTATTTCTGAAGTTACGCCGCGAGACGCGCATGCTGGTTTAGCGTGGGTCCATGACCTTTGCGAATGTGGGAACCCTCGGCACCAAGCCCGGCCAGCGTGACGCGCTGGTATCCATCCTGCTCCGGCCCTCGCCTGGGCTTCGGGATGCGGGCTGCCTGCTCTATGAAGTGGGCATCAACGACGACGAACCGGACGCAGTATTCATATGCGAACTCTGGGAGTCGCACGAAGCACACCAGGCGTCACTGCAGCTGTCTGAAGTACAGGCAGCCATCCAGGAGGCCAGGCCACTCCTGTCCGGCGAAATGGGAGCAACCCGGTTCACGGTCCTCGGCTCTCCCCTTCAGAACGTTGCGGACAGGCGTCGCCACTAACCATCAGGGCACCATCACGGCCAAAAGTTCACAGCCAGGAAGGGAAGCGCCATGACAGACCCCAGCCACACTCCTGCGGACGCGGGCAACCGCGGTGCCGGCGATCAGGACACCACCGACCAGGACCAGCCCACCCCTGAGACCGGCAAGGCCAGCAACATCCGGGAGGAAAAGCAGACGCATGCCGCCGGGACGGTTCCGGCTGCCTACGTTGGCAGCGGCGATCCGGATGCTGAACGCAAACCCGAGGATGCTGTGGACGAAACCGGCCAGCGGGGCGAGCAGAAGTAGGGCTTACGCGAAGCTGTCTTCCTTCTCGCGCGCCAGTACCTTCTCGCGCGCGGGTTCGACGGCGGTTACCGCAGGTTCGACGGCGGTCACAGCAGGGTGCGCACCAAGGTGTGGAGTGAACCGACCGTCGCTGATGCCCTCGAAATGGTAGGCGGTTTCGGCGTGCTCCGAACGGTCCACGCCCGCCACCTCGTCTTCATGACTGACGCGGAAACCAATGGTCTTGTGGATTGCCACGCCAATCAGGGCAGTACCGAGCCCGGATACGACCACGGCCACCACGACGCCCACTGTCTGGGCAAGCAGCTGCTGAAGCCCGCCGCCATAGAAAAGCCCACCGCCTGCGCCGTCCACCGGCAAGGCAATGAAACCAAGGGCCAGCGTGCCGATGAGGCCGCCGCCTAAGTGCACGCCAACGACGTCGAGCGAGTCATCGAAGTTGAACTTCTGCTTCAGGTCGACGAACACAGCGCAGGCGGCACCCGCCACCAGGCCGAGGCCAGCGGCGGCGAGCGGACTGATGTTCGCACACGACGGCGTAATGGCCACCAAGCCGGCGACCGCACCGGAAGCTGCTCCCAGGGAAGTGGGATGCCCGTGGCGGATCTTTTCAGTCACCAGCCAGCTCAGCATCGCGGCGGCGGGGGTTACGAGGGTGTTGACCCAGATAAGCCCGGCCTGTTCCGCCGTCGTCGCCGCCCCGGCGTTAAAGCCGAACCAGCCAAACCATAGGATTCCGGCGCCGAGCATGATGAAGGGTACGTTGTGCGGGCGGTGGGCCGGGTCCTTGCCAAAGCCGTGCCGGTTGCCAAGGATGAGGACCAGGACAAGCGCGGCGGTTCCGGAAGCGATTTCGACGACGGTGCCGCCGGCGAAGTCAATGACCTGCCCGAAGAGTGCGGTCAGGGCCCCGTCGGCGCTAAGCAGGCCGCCACCCCAAACCATGTACGCCAGCGGACAGTAGACCAGGGTCACCCAGGCCGGAACAAAGGCAGCCCAGGCCGTAAATTTGGCGCGGTCGGCGATGGCACCGCTGATGAGGGCCACGGTGATGATGGCGAAGGTCGCGGCATAGCCTGCCTTGATGAGGTCGGTGCCGGCAACTCCCGCCAGTCGGAAATTGGCGAAGGGATTGCCGAACAGGCCGAGCACGCCCTCACCGCCGGTCATCGAGTAGCCCCACAGAACCCACACAACGCCGACGATTCCCGCGGACGCGAAGCTCATCATGACCATGTTGAGTGCCGCTTTTGCCCGAGTCATGCCTCCATAGAAGAGGCCGAGCCCCGGAGTCATGAGCAGTACGAGCGCGGCCGAAACCATTACCCAGACGTTTCCCGCAGTGAGTTCCACTGGGTGTCCCTTCTCAACAAATTTGCCTTACCGGGGCATATTTGCCTCGGCCCCCAGTCCGCGATCAATATTTCTGGACCTGTGTTTCCGGCAATGGAGTGTTAAGTTGCGGGGAAGTTACAGAAAGCGGCCGCCTATGAAGCGCTGGTGACGGTCATGTTTCGTAGATGTTAACGGGATCTTTTTCGGAGCCATCCTGCAGAATCTTTGCAAGCACGATTACCTTACGAAAGAAGGGAAAGCAGGGGTCGTCCGCAAGAGGGCGAGGTGAGTTTCCGTCAGGCGGAATTCAGGCGGCGGCGGGCGCGGGGGTCAGCCGCGGACCGAGTACTCCGCGAGCCCATTTAAGAAGCTTGGTGCCTTTGCCCGTCCACCAGTTGTCCTCGTCCTTTGCATGGTGCCAGCGGAAGATGAGCATGACCATGACGAAGACTCCGAAGGTGACGTCCGACCACACCATCGATGCTGCATCGACCAGCACATTTACGGCAGTGGCGAGGATCGATGGCAACGCCAGCGTCCTGAACGCTGTGGCCGCAACGTACCTGCGATGGGAGCGCGGCACCGAGAGGGCGCGCACCATGTCAAAACACAGGCAGACAACAACCAGGATCTGGCCGAGGGCCTGGAGGGTGAGGCCAGGCAATGATCCGCCGAAGCCTGCCAGGTGGGCGAGTCCGGAGTTCATGGCCGCGCTCCCAGCCCGTACACAACCTTGATACCTTCGAAAGCTCTTGTTTGTTTCATGGCCTGGTCTGCTTCCCTGAACCTTTTTGCGGTCACCCGGGCCCCGTGGAATGCCCGGGGAGGGCTTAGGCAGAGCTTGCCGCAGCACCATCAAGGGTCGCGGAGGATTTTGCTCAATTTCCGATCAGGTTATGGCCCTTAGCCCCTGCTTGGTACACGGACTATATCCAGTTCGCCAAGGTCCAGCAGTTTGCGACCACCTGTTTGGGCGTCCCTGATCCAAAACAGGCCCATGTCCGGCAGTACATTGGTGACGCGTCCGCGGTGGAATAGCCGGTTGCGGTGCCACGCTTCAATTTCGTCGCCCACCAAAAGTTCCCTGCAATTGCGGACAACGTGCTCTTCGATGAGGGCCATGATCCCGTTCCTTCCGGTAACCTTCCGGGCGCGCCTGCGCCTATGGAATCAGCTTGGACAGCAAAGGTTGCGCACGTGTTTCGGCCTGATAATTTCTTCGTGTCGCAGCCGGGCTTCTCCTCTGCCTACGGATTCCTGAAGATCCAGAGACCGCTGTCGCGATCGCTGCCGAGGATGTACGTCATGCCGTCCTCCCCGACAAACGTCTCCACGCCCCAGAAGTCGTTGCCTTCAGGGTCAAGATAGCCGCCCACCTCTTCAAGTTGGCAGGTGCTCTTGTTTGTGGGGTCAGCGCACCGGATCTGGATTGCACGTAATCCTCCTGAGTAGTACGACAGGTAGGCCAGAGAAGCTTGTTGCGGGTCGACCGCCACCTCGTGAACACTCAGGTCTCCTACGCCGAAGGCGGATCCGGGGTCGTGGGCTTCGGGGATGGCATAGGTGTCCAGCTCCTGCATGCTCCCTGGGTCGAAGAGATGCACATATCCCCAGCCGTCGAATGTGGATCCGACGTCGATCCGTGCCCCTACCGTCCCAATGGTGAGGTTTTCGGGGTAGGTCGCGGAAGCCTGGTCATAAGGCTGCAGATCGAAAAGCTTGTGGAAAGCGTCGTGGGTGGTGCAGATTGCCACGATCTCGTCGACGAAAGCACCCGAACCGCAGAAGGCGGTATCTGCCTCGGTGGCTGGTAGGTGTCGCTGAAGGAACAGCACAGCGTCCCAGCCAGCCAGCACGGCCTCGTGCGCCTTTTCGCCAGGAAAGCAGGCTTCCTCAGTCGCGCTTGGGTCACCCACCGGTCCCCGCTGCAAGGCGAGGATGGTCTCGTCTCCTGGCTGGAGCGTTTCGAGGTATCCGTCAACCTGTTCCGGGCGTGGCAAGGGTGCCGAGTTCGGGCATCCATAGCCGCCATAGACCACAGGACCATCGAGTGTCAGATCCTCGAGGATGGCTGGAGCGTGACCTCCTGAGACGATGGTTGAGGGATATTCACCCTGGAAGTTCCCGCTTGTGATCCGAAGAGCATCAGTCCTATAGGGGTCGAAGTCCTCGTCAGTTCCAATGAAGAACTTGTTGTCAATGGTGAACTCCGCTTGGTGGGCGTTGCCTTCGGGTGTCAGTGAGACCCCGAGCGATTCCCGAAGTTCGGGATCCGCGACGGCAAAGTCTGTGTCGCCCAGGAACTGCGCATTGGCGGGATTTGTGACGTCGAGTAGCACGTAGCCGCCGTCCCAATAGGACAGGAGCATGATGAAGCGGCCATCGATTTCCTTGACCACCATGTCGTGGAGGAACGACTCGGTCAGGCCAAGATCTTCCTGATTGACATTGAAGTCGTTGAGGTCATACTCCGCGACGAGGCGGGGCCGCTGCGGGTTCGTGATGTCGAGTATGTCTACGTCCGGGAATTCGGCGTTGTCCGTCAGCACCACATAGGCGCTGTCTCCGGCGTCCCAGGCGAAAGCGCTATGGATTTCATTGGCGTCCCTGTCGCCTGGTGCCCGGTCGCCGAAATTCTCGGACAGCTTCTTGGGCTGGAGGGGGTCGGTAACGTCCCACAGCGACACGCCGCCCTTGCCGTTCTTTCCACAAAGTTCGTTGTTCACAACAAGCATGTCACCGCTAAAACCGGGTGTGGTGACCTCGATGACCTGCATACCTTCGCCCGGGCGGGTGTCCTGATGGGAGGGGATGAAGCCCACCTGCTTTGCCGAAGTTCCGGCTCCGGCGGTGTCGTTTTCAACGGATGAGATGTCGACGACGTAGACTCCGGCATCCGGGCTTGTCATGCCGCCCGTTTCGGGGCCCGCGCAGTCAGGCTCGCCCCAGTTGGCGAGGAATGCGGTGTTACCGTCCGGGGAAACGGTGACGTCTGCAATTAAGTCGGGCGTATCTGTGAGATCCAAAACGCCAAGGGACTGAATCTTTCCCCATGCACCCTCCCCGAGCAGATGCCCCTCATCCTTGCCGTGCTGGCCGTCGGGGTGGGCGGCCACAGATGTTATTCCGAATGTAGAGAGGGCCAGGGTGCTTACAGCGGCAGTAATGATAATTCCAGGACGCAGCATATTTGCCTCCAGTGAGAATGCAATGATGGCCCAAAGATTAGACCCATGGGCCGATGCTGTCTAGGAATGAAAGCAGATAATCCACTGTGGTTCTGGTTTTTGCAAAATTAAGTGGCTAATGCCGCTCAGTTACCGTTATGCCCGTCCTGCAGGCCCGGCATAGGTTTGCCGCATGTCGTAGATAAACCAAGGTCCTTGTGTTCTCATAGCGTGTTCTAGCAGGCTTGGCTTGATTTTGACTTCAATTGACAAAGAAGCTCAGGTGTTGTGACTAATGTAGAAAAAGCATGCCATTTTGTGCCTGAAATGGATAAAGACGCTGCAATTTGCTGCGTTTAGCTTCGACAGCGATGAAAGACCAGTCCAGCGGACGGCAGAGTGGCTGTGCCCCGCCCCCTACGTTGTCCTCCACGTCCTCAGTTGCCCGGCGGTGCCGGCGTTGGCGGCGGCGGGTTCTGCCGCATTGACGGCGGCGGGCCAGGGAACGGGGCGGTGGGATACAGCGGGGCCACCTGCGTCATGTAGTTTGCCCACTGGGGACCGGCGATCATGTAGCCGTCCAGGGTCTTGTAGAACTTTCCATTAATGGTGACGTTCTGGCCCGCGCGCTTCTGGCCCTCCAGTGCATCCCCGAAGAAGGAAGCGGTGGAGAGCCCTGTGGTGTAGCCCACCAGCCAGGTTGCGCCGTTGTTGTTGGAGGTACCGGTCTTGGCAGCGACGGGGAACTTGTCATGCGTCTTCGGTTCGATGTAGACGCCTGATCCTTTCTTCAGGACATCCTGAAGCACGGAGTTTACCCCTCGGGCGACGTTCGGCTTGACCGCCTCGCGGCAGGACGTTGTCTGTGCAGGCAGCTTCCTGCCGTTCGCGTCGATCACCTCGGTGATGGCGATAGGCGCACAGTACTTGCCGTCATTGGCAAAGGTTGCGAAGGCGTTGGCCATCACCAGGGGAGCGACGCCGATGGCGCCCAGGATGTTGCCCAACTGGTGCATGTTCACGGGCGCATTGTCCAAGCCACTGTGGAGGCCGACGGCGTCCACCATTCGCTGAATGCCACAGAAGTCCAGCTGGGCAGCAGTCGCGAACGTGGCCGTGTTGATGGAGTTGTACAGCCCGTAGTCGATCGGCATCTTGCGGTAATAGCCCTCGTCATTGTTCTTCAGGTCTTCGGCTGCTCCAAGCCCCGTGTTCATCTCCGCGGTGTTGTAGGCGCCCAGGACCTTGCCACAGCTGGACCTCCAGGGGAAATTCAGCGGATAGGTCCTGCGGGACGCATCCACCTCGCCGTTGATCGGCTTGCCCTCGTTGAGCCACGCCGCAAACGTGAAGGGCTTCATAGTGGAACCGGGCTGGAAGCCCCCGGCCCCGTTGAGGTCAAGCCCATGGATGTCCTTGGAGTCCACGTTGAAGTTCAGCTGGGTATCGAACTTGCCGGGCTCGGGAAGGAACACAGTGTTCTGCGCCATGGCGAGGATCTTGCCTGTACCAGGCTGGATGGTTGCCAGGGCAGCGCCCCACCTGTCGGGATTGGCCCCGGCTGAGGCGTCAACCTGTGCCTGGGCTGCTTCCTGGAGCCGGCTGTCCAGCGTCGTGGTGATTGTCAGTCCGCCCCGATACAACCTTTGCTCGCGTTCCCTCGTATCAGAGCCGTAAAGGGGATCGTTGAGGATCAGGTGCGAGATGTAGTCGCAGAAGTAGACGGCCATCTGCGCGCCGGCGCAGCCTTGCTTGGACGGGTTGACCTTCAGCTCGATCGGGGTGGCGACGGCGGCGTCATGCTCCGCCTGGGTGATCTTGCCCTGGCTGAGCATGTCGTCCAGCACCTGGTTGCGGCGTTTGATTGAGTTGTCCGCATTGAAGACGGGGTCATAGAAGCTGGGGCTGTTCACCATCCCTGCCAACAGCGCCGCCTGGGGCAGTGTCAGTTCCTTGGCGGTGGTACTGAAGTAGTGCCTGGCCGCTGCCTCGATGCCATAGGCATCCCGGTTAAAGAAGACGATGTTGAGGTAGCCCTCAAGGATCTGGTCCTTTGTGAATCTCTTCTCCAACTCCAAGGCGAGCTTCATTTCCCGCAGCTTGTCACCAATAGTCTTCTGGCCGCTGAGGACAATCTCCTCCTCCCTGCCGGACGTTAAGCGGGATTCGTTCAGGACGTTGGTGACGTACTGCTGGGTCAGCGTCGATGCGCCCTGCCTCTCTCCCTCTGTCAGGTTGGTGGTAAGGGCGCGAAGGACGCCCTGGGGGTCCACGCCTTTATGCTCATAGAAGCGGTTGTCCTCAACGGCAATAACCGCGTCCTTCGCGAATTGCGAGATCTGGTCAAGGGGGACCCTGACGCGATTCTCCGCGAAGAACGTCGCAATGGGCTTACCGTCGCCGCTCAGGACTTTGGTGGATTGCGCGGGAGTGTCCACCACCAGCTCAGTGGGCAGGCTGTTGAAGTAAGAAATGGTATTGCTCATGGTGACGCCCGTGGCCGCAACTCCGGGGACCACCAGGCTGGCGGCCAAAATGCCACACAAGACACTCACAAAGAAGAATCCGAGGATCCTGCCTAAGGCCCCGGACAAACCAAACTTTGGCCCGTTTTTCATCGCCTTAAATTCCGGCTAGAAGTTCTAGACGTGCCCCCAGCTTACGCCGGAAACCGCCGCCCTCCGCACCTTGCCAGCGGCACGAAAGACCTTACTCTTTTAATCATAAGCAGGCTTTCCATCCAAAGGAGTGGTTCTGGTGAGGAATGTCCCCATAGTCGTTTTGGCAGCCGCGACAGCCCTGGCTTTGGCATCGTGCACGGGGGGAGGAGGGGCCGGGCAAAGCCCGTCGCCCACCGGCGGTACCACTACCACCACCGCGGCCCAGGACAGGGTCTACACCGAAGACGAACTGCGCGAGCTGGTCTCGGGTATGACCGACGGGGACGGCAACGAACTCAAGCTTTACTCAAAGGACCAGGTGGATCAGGGGAGCCGCATCGCGGGAATTTTGATGAATTCCGCCACGGTCAACCCGGAGGAGTGCAAATCGATCGCGACTGCAGGGCTACTCGACACCGTCGAAAACGGTGAGGTAGCCGTCGCCATTTCCGAGAGCCAGGAACCGAGGACCCTTTCCGCGCAGTCGGGACGCGAAGGCCCTGACGCCGTCGGCCTTATTGAAGACGTGCGCGGAAAGCTAGGCCAATGCGACAGGTTCACGGTTCAGGTTGCCGGCCAGACACACGATGTCACCACTGAGGAACTGCAGGCGCGGACCGACGGCGAGGAGACGTTTGCAACAGTAAGCACTCGCGGCGAGGGCACTGATGACATGCTGATGCAGGTTTCCGCGGCTCAGGGCCGACTCCTGGTCGTGGCCACCAAGAACGGCGCGGACCTGGGCGATTCCGACCGGAACGAACTGGAAGAGCTTGTGGACAAAGTGCTGGCAAAGGCCAACGACGGCGCCACCGGCACGGCGACGAGGACAGCAACCAGCAGCCCCACCCGCACCGGTACTTCGACCAGCACAGTGACCGCTTCGCCAACGGCATCGCCCAGGGCCACCGTGACAGAAACCGTGACCGTGGCGCCGACTGCCACGGCAACAGCTACGACAACGCCTTAATCCTGGGGCACACTTAGCCTGTGAAGCCGTTCCTGCTGCTGGCCTCGCGGGCTGAGGACGCTGCCGCCGACGACGAATACCGCGCCTACCTGCGGTATTGCGGCCTCGAGCCGGATCAGCTGAGACGGATCCGGCTCGAGGCCGCACCCTTGCCCGAGCTCGAACTGGAGGACTATTCGGGCATCATCGTGGGCGGCAGCCCCTACACTTCCAGCGATCCTCCTGAACAAAAGAGCGCTTCCCAGGTGCGGGTGGAGGACGAGCTCGCCGGGCTCCTGGACAGGATTGTGGCGGCGGACTTCCCGTTCTTTGGCGCCTGCTATGGGGTCGGAACGCTGGGACGTCACCAGGGCGCCGTCGTCGACCGGACCTATGGCGAGGACGTTGGAGGAGTGGAAATCCGCCTCACCCCCGACGGCGAACGCGACCCCCTCCTGCGCGGACTGCCCTCACGCTTCACGGCCTTCGTTGGGCATAAGGAGGCCTGCACGGTCCTGCCCTCACACGCGGTCCTGCTTGGAACGTCTGACAAGTGCCCGGTCCAGATGTTCCGGATCAGGAAGAACCTCTACGCCACACAGTTCCATCCGGAACTCGACGCCGATGGCCTCGCCACACGGATCGACATCTACCGCCACGCCGGCTACTTTCCGCCGGGCTCCGCAGAGGAGCTCCTTGCATCTGCCAGGCAGCAGACCGTTACCCAACCTATGAAGCTCCTGAGAAACTTCGTCGAGGTGTATGGTTAGCCCGGGCGAACGTAAGAGAGGGCAGGAGACTGATCGTCAGAGGCTTCCCAGGAGGGTTCGCATTTCCTGGATTTCGGCTTCCTGGGCGGTCACGATGTCCTTGCTGAGCTTGACGGCATCGGGGTGCTTACCTTCGGCCATCTCCGTCTTCGCCATCACGATTGCGCCCTCATGATGGGCGATCATCTGGGTGAGGAAGAGCCTGGCGGCTTCGGTACCTTGGGCGGCGTCGAGCTTCGCCAGGTCCTCTTCACTCATCATTCCTGCCATGCCGTGGCCGCCCGAGGCCATGTGCGTTGGCTCGTTCCAGCTCTTGAGCCAGCCCGTCATTTGCTCGATCTCCGGCGCCTGGGCGCCCTTGATCCTGGTGGCAAGCGAGGCGACAGCGGCAGGGATGTCCTGCTTCTTGAGGACGATATCGCTCATTTCCACTGCCTGGGCGTGGTGCGGGATCATCATCTGTGCGAACATCGTGTCCGCCGCATTGTGATCGGCTGCCGCGGGAGGAGCGCTGTTTGAATGCCCCATGTTGCCATGGTCCAGCGTTCCGCTGCCGGAGCCGGAGCCGGGGCCGGGGGCGCAGCCCGAGAGGGCAATAACGGCCGCGACGGCGGCGGTGGATAGGGCCAGAAGCTTCTTGTTCATCAAAATCATTTCCTTCAAATCTATTGGTGCTCGTCCAAAACTGACCCCAAGCCGGCTGGCGTGTCCTGTCACCGAACCTGTGCCGGATTGAGCCGCAGCCTTCGCAGCAGCTGGGCGTTGAGCGCCACCACGATGGTGGAGGCTGACATCAACACCGCACCGGCGGCGGGGGACAGCACGAGCCCCGCAAAGGCGAGGACTCCGGCGGCGAGCGGAATGGCGAGGATGTTGTAGCCCGTGGCCCAGGCAAGGTTCTGCCACATCTTCCGGTAGCTCGCCCTCGACAGGTCCACCATTGACAGGACGGCCCGTGGGTCGTTGCCGGCGAGGACCACGCCTGCCGATTCCACGGCAACGTCCGTTCCCGCGCCAATGGCGATGCCCACTTCGGCCCTCGCCAGTGCCGGAGAGTCGTTGACGCCGTCCCCGACCATGGCTACCTTCAGCCCGCGTTGCTGAAGTTCGGCGACTTTCTCGTCCTTGTCCGCAGGAAGGACTTCGGCGAAGACTTCGTCGATGTCCAATTCAGTCGCCACAGCCTGGGCTACCTGCCTGGCGTCGCCGGTAACCATCGCTACCTTGATGCCACGGCGTTGCAGTGCCGAGACAGCGTCGCGCGATTCGGGACGGATCGCATCCTCCAGGCTGACAGCCCCGACTACCCGGCCGTCGTCGACGACGTGAAGCACCGCCGCGCCCCGGTCCCGCCAAGTCCGGGTGGACTCGGCCAGGGGGGCCGGTTCCTCTGCCCCCAGCTCGCGCAGTAGCGCAGGCCCGCCCACTTGGACAGTCCTGCCCTCCACGGTGGCCCTGACGCCGCGTCCGGTAAATGAGTTGAAGCCGGAAGCTGTGGGAATATCCACGCCCTGCCGCCGCGCGGCTTGAACGATCGCGCGGGCTACGGGGTGCTCGCTGTCGGCTTCCACGGCTGCCGCAAGGGCCAGCAGGCCTTCCCGCTTCACGCCGTCGACGGCGGCCACCTCCTTGAGCTCCGGCTCGCCCTTGGTCAGGGTGCCGGTCTTATCAAAGAGGACGACGTCGACTGTGCGCATGCGTTCCAATGCCATCCGATTCTTGATCAATACGCCTGCCCGGGCAGCCTGTTCCGTGGAGATTGCAATCACCAGTGGGATGGCAAGGCCCAACGCATGGGGGCAGGCGATGACCAGGACGGTGACGGTGCGGGTCACGGCGTCGGGGGTGTTGCCAAGGAGGGTCCAGGCGAGGAAGGTGATGATGCCGGCGGCCGCGGCAAAGTAGAAGAGGAAGGCTGCAGCCCGGTCAGCCAGGGCCTGCGCCTTGGAGGAGGAGGCCTGGGCCTCGGCGACCAGCCGCTGGATACCGGCCAGTGCGGTGTTATCCCCGACGGCGGTGACCTCCACCCTGACGGTGTTGTCAATTGCCACAGTTCCGGCGATGACGGAATCTCCTACTGAACGCGCAACGGTCTTGGACTCGCCGGTGATCATGGATTCATCGAACTCGGCTTGGCCCTCAACAATCCTGCCGTCTGCCGGCATCCGTGCCCCTGAGCGGACGAGGACTACGTCTCCGGTCCGGAGCTCGGCGAGGCTGACGGTTTCGGTCCCTGTGGGCGTGATCCGCTCTGCTTCGTCCGGCAGCAGTGCAGCAAGCGCATCCAGCGCTCCCTGCGCGGAGCCGAGGGCACGCATTTCGATCCAATGGCCCAGGAGCATGATGGCCACCAGCAGGGCAAGCTCCCACCAGAAGTCCAGGGCGAAGCCCCCGATGCCAAGGCTGGTGACCCAGGAGGCCACAAAAGCCACACTGATTGCCATGCCGATCAACAGCATCATTCCCGGCTTGCGCTCCCTGAGTTCCCTCACTCCTCCAACAAGGAACGGCTGGCCCCCATAAACGAAGATCACCGTGCCAAGGACAGGGGGGATCCAAGTGGAACCAGGAAATTCCGGCGGCGCGTAGCCGAGGAGATGGCCGAACATCGGGCTGAAATAGACCACCGGAACGGAGAGCGCCAGGGTGAGCCAGAACCTGTTCTTGAACATTGCCGTGCTGTGCCCCGCATGCTGGCCATGCGCGTGAACTACGTGCTCATCCGAAAGGGCCCGTGGAGGAGGGCCGTGTTGGGCACCGTGGTGGGCAGCCGCGCTGATAGCTTCCACGGGGACGGTCTGGACGTGTCCGGTGTGCCCGTGGTGATGTCCGTGGGATTCATTTCCATTCATGTCAGTTCCTTACGCCAAAAAGGGATTTCGGACTGTTGGGGTTGAACGGCCGTGGAAGCAGATGCACGCACCTGCCGGGACGAACCACTTCACTGACAACACTCTGGAATATACCCCCAGGGGGTATAGAGGTCAAGGTTGTCCCAAGAGATCCTCCTGGCACCGCTTACCCCTAGTCCTCCTTGCTCCTGATGCCTAAACTGGCAGGACCATATGCGGAGCTCTCCCGCATATTGCGGACTGCTCACGCGTACCCAGCACACGCAAGGAAGCATCATGCGCCGCAAAACCCAGACTGCAGCAAAGCCGTTCCGCCGTGCGGCTTTAGGGTTCTTCGCCCTTATGGCACTACTAGCTCCCGCGTCCTTCGCGGCCGCGAATCCGCCGATTGAAGACTCTGTGATCGTCCTCGAGGGGGCAACATCCGCCGAAGGCATCGCCGCCGGCGAGGGAACGACTTTCTACGCCGGAGATCTCGCGCTGGGCGATATCTACCGTGGAGACGTCAGCAAAGGTACGGCGAGCCTCTTCTTCGATGTACCAGAGGGCCGGGCGGCCGTCGGCATGCACGCCGATCTCCGTCATGAGCTGTTGTTCGTAGCCGGAGGAGCCACCGGGCAGGGCTACGTCTATGAAACGGACGAACCCGAAACGGAAGCTGTGTATCAGCTGACAAACCTGGCGAATTCATTCATCAACGACGTCACCGTGACCACGGAAGGCGCGTGGTTCACCAACTCCGGACACCCTGAGCTCTACTTTGTGCCCGTTGGCAAGGACGGGGAGCCGGGCAGCGTCGAGACCCTCGCGTTGAGCGGTCCAGCCGCCCAAATAGCCGGTGCCTTCAACCTCAACGGCATCGCGGTTGCAGCCGACGGCGAGACTCTCATCGTGGCGCATTCCGGGCTCGGCGCACTCTTTACCGTGGATCCGCGAACCGGGGCCAGCGCGATGATCGAAGGTGTCAGCGTTCCGAACGTTGACGGCATCGTGGTCGAGGGCAACGAGGTGTGGGCCGTGCAGAACTTCATAAACCAAGTAAGCCGAATTCAACTCACGGACGGGCTGGGGTCCGGAGCGGTAGTGGACGTCATCACGAGTGATCATTTCGCAACGCCGACGACGGCCGCCCTGTTCGACAACACCCTCGCCGTGGTCAACGCAAAGTTCGCCACCCTCCCCCAAACGCAATTCGAGGTGGTCCTGGTCAGCGCACGGTAAGCACCTAACTAGCGCAGGCTCCAATCCCGGCGCCGGCTCCCTTTAGTCGTTGACGAGCTGGAGCGTTCCGGCAGCACTGAGCTTGCCGGCGAACTCGATGGCGGCATCACTGAGGTCGGCCTCGGCTACTTTGCGGGTGCCGTCGACGTCGCAGCTTTGCTGCAGGGGCGTCTTGTGCCCCCTCATCGATCCTTGCGGACACTGCCGCGAGGCGTAAGAACGCACTTTGAAGTGCCTGGGGCACTTCAAAGTGCCCTGGTTAAGGAGTCAAGGTCCGTTTCGGCATTTCCGGTCCGGGGATTATGCTGTGCCGGACCGGCCGCAACGCCTGGCAGGTTAATTGCATAAGGAATGTATTGGGGGGAAATGACTCTCACGGCTGAAGAAAAACGTCAGGAAGCACAACAGCTCTACAACGCAGCCTTGGATCTCTGCCCGGCCCGGCAGCTGACTTGAGGCAATCAGCAGCAAATGGGTCACATTGGTGATGCTCGCCCTCATGGATGGCACTCAACGACACAGCGATCTTCGCAGGAGGATTCCCGGAGCAAGCCAGAAGATGCTCACGTCCACTCTTCGCTCGCTTGAGCGTGACGGCCTGGTGTCCCGTCACGTCACTGTGTCCGTGCCTGTCCGAACGGATTACGAACTGACTCCCCGTGGCCGCTCTCTGCTCCTAGTCATCTTTGAGATGAAGGAATGGGCCGAGGACCACATGGACGACGTCGCCGCATCACGGCTGGAATTCGATCGCCATCGGCTCGCGGTGGGTTAGAAGCCAGCTAGTCCAGCGGAAGGGTCACAGTAACCTCGGTGCCATGGCCGGGGCTGGAATCGATCGCCACCGTGCCGCCTGCCTTGCGGGCGGCGACGGACATCAACTGCAGCCCGTGGCCCTGCTGCTCTGACGCTGGTGCGATGTGGCTGTCAAAGCCGTCGCCGTTGTCCTTAACCGTAAGACGGATCCCGTGATAAACAGCGGCGAGCCGGACAGTGATGTCTGAGGCGTGGGCATACTTGTACGAGTTACTGAGGGCTTCTTGTGCGGCCTGGTAGAGCAGGGCGGCGCACCGGGCAGGAATTTCGATGCCATGATGTGGAGTTTCCCAGTGGACGATGGTTCCCTCGCGACGCAGGGGGGCGGTCAGTCTGTCAATGCAGCCGGCGAGCCCCAAGGCGTAGAAATCAACGGGGTGCTTATCGGTGATGACGCCGTGGATGGGGGCGACTTCGTCCAGCGCTGGTGCTTCTTTCATGGCCTTTCCTGCTTCCTTAAAGCTGCAGTTGTTGCTGGTCTGTGGGGGTGGCTGGGGGTCCCGGCCCACGTTCGCTTGCAACAATCGTGATCCTGCCGTATCAAGGCTCCAGCCTGATTTTCCTCAAGTTCCGATCAGTTTTCCGTCAGGATTTTTTGGGCCGGTGGTACCCTCGTGCCATGACCCCGGAAGAGCTTGCGAACCTCGCCCATCTGCGCAGGGCCCGGGACCTGATCGACAGGGAATATGCCCGTCCGTTGAATGTTCCTGCCATGGCACGGCATGCCCTCATGTCACCGGCACATTTCTCGCGGCAGTTCCGGGCAGCCTATGGTGAGACGCCCTACAGCTACCTGATGACTCGCAGGATCGAGCGGGCGATGGCATTGCTCCGGGCGGGCATGAGTGTGACGGACGCCTGCATGGAAGTGGGCGCAACGTCGCTCGGCTCGTTCAGTACGCGGTTCACAGAACTCGTGGGGGAGACCCCCAGCGCGTATCGTTCCCGGGAGCATAGTGCCGTGGCGGCCATGCCCGCTTGTGTGGCCAAAGTCCGCACGCGGCCAACGCGCTACGTGATAAGCAGGATTGAAGAAGCCGTTTTAACCACAGCGGACTAGCGTATTTCCCATGACAATCTCACTCCAGTACTGCAACATCACCGTCAACGATCTCGAGGAGTCGCTCGCGTTCTACCGCGACGCCCTTGGACTCGAAGTCCACAATGATGTCGCCCAAGGCGGCTTCCGGTGGGTCACCCTTGGCAGCCCGGATCAGCCGGGCCTTGAGATCGTATTGTCAGAGCCGCACGCCGGCCGTTCCCAGGCCGACGGCGACTCCCTCCAGCAATTGCTCACTAAAGGTGTTCTGCCGATCATCGTGTTCCGCACGGATGACCTCGACGCGCTTTTTGAGAAAGTGCGGGCCTCCGGAGCGGAAGTGCTGCAGGAACCCATGGTTCAGCCTTGGGGGCCGAGGGACTGTGCTTTCCGCGACCCCTCCGGCAACATGGTGCGAATCAACCAGGAAGCCTAGGCGCCTGGCCTTCACACTCCGTGCAGTACTTTTGGCCCGCATTCCGATTGCAATACGGCGGCGATCCGTGCACTCTTCTGGCCGATGCCCTCAAGAGGGACGTAGGCTTTTCCCATAGGTTCTGCAGTGAGCCGGCACGTCACGAAATTTAGGCGTGGGGCATGGCCGAGAGTATGGCACCAAATCTTCGGCATGAGCTGACTTCCGCCATCCCGGCCTTCGGCTTGGATGGCACGGAAGTCGATGCCTTTTTCAAGGCTGCCATGGACGAGCTGATGCAGGACATCGTGGGCGAAAGCACGGGACTGAGCTGGGCGATTTCCGTGCTTTGGGGGGACAACGTCAGCACGTGGACGGCATCAGGCCATGAAACGGCTGAAGTCGATGGACTGCAGCATTCTTTCGAAGATGGTCCCGCCCTCGCAGCTATTCGCCAGCATGAATTCGTTCAGGTGGCCGACACAAGGCTGGAACGACGCTGGCCTGGTTACGCGAGCGCCATTGTGGGACACGGAGTGTCTTCGTTGCTCGCCGTTCCGCTGGATCCGGCGGGCCCTATCAACGCCGCCATTACCCTGTACGCGCCGCAGCCTCACGCCTTTACCAGCGACGACATCCTGAAGGCGCAGGACTACGCACGTCAGATCGTGCGGGCCCTTCGCCTCGCCATACAGCTGTCCCGCAAGAGGGAAGCCAAGACCGGGCTCGTCTTGGCCCGTCGATCCCGCGCCCTTCTGGGACTGGCCTTGCGCACGCTGATGCGCGAATACGGGCTCAGCCACGCCGATGCGCTTCAATACCTTCGGAACACCGCAAGGAGCAGTTCGCTGGGTCTTCAGCAGGCGGCCAGGGAGTTCGTTTCTGCCGGTTCCATGAGGGCCGTCCCGGGCAACAGGGAAAGCCCGTCAACCGGGAAAAGCGCATAAAAATGCCCCTGCCTGACTGGAGTATTAGGCGGCTTGGAGTATTAGGCGGCCAGCCGTGACCGCTCACCACGTGGCGAAGCCTTTTGCGCTGCCTTGGGGCCGACAGCCTCTACCAGTTCGCCATCGGGAACCACGGTGTCACCGCGCAAGCGGATGCCTTCCCCTACACGTGCGCCCGCTCCGATTCGTGAATGGCTGCCGATATGAGCCCGCCTGCCCACTATGGCATCCTGGCCCACATACACTCCGTTGCCGATAAAGGCGTGGTCGCCAATGCGCGCCTTGCGATCGATCCAGCCGCCAGCGCCAATCTTGCAGCCTGGGCCGACATGTGCGCCGGCCTCCACATACGTGGTTGAACCAATGAATGAAGTCTCGTCCACTTCGGCGCCCGGACCAATCAGGCCGCCACCGTTGGGATGCCGGAGGTACTTGGTGACCTTTCCGGCGTCGTCTTCAACAAATTCAATCTTCCTGCTCATACTTCCTGTCCGCATAGTCCTGTCCTCGCGGGGTCTCGATTGCTGGATGAAGACCCGCTATGAGGATTAACGCTTTGGAAGCGGTATACATTCCGATGAATGGAGAGATAAATGGAAAATGGCCGGGGATCCGGTGGTTGATCTTGCGGAGCCTGTTTCAACAAGGATCAACCACCGAAACTTATCCGATTTCCGGCCTTGCCTACATCGGTTCGTTCGGGCCGCCCGTAGGTCCGGTCGTGCCGCCCATAGGGCCGGTTGTGCCCGTCGTCCCTGTTGTGCCTGTTGTGCCGGTTGTGCCGCTTGTGCCGCCCAACGTCGATCCGGTTGCGCCAGTGTCAGTTACTGTGCCGCGCCATGCACCGGTCTCGGTTCCCCGGGACTCGATGAAGTGCTTGAACTTGCGCATGTCGGACTTCACTTGCATGTTGTCGATGTTCAGGGCCGCGCCCGCTTTTTCGGCGAACGTCTCCGGCGCCCATTCGAAATGGACTGCCACCTTGGTGTGGTTCATATCCAAAGGTGTGAACGTGACCACGCCTGCATGGGACTTGCCGTCGACGCTGCGCCAGGCAATTCGCTCATCGGGCCTCTGCTCGACGATCTCCGTGTCGAATTCGCGCTCCACTCCGCCGATATGGGTCTTCCAGTGGTTGGTGGTGTCGGTCAGTTGTCTGACTGAATCAACGCCGGACATGAACTCCGGAAACGTCTCGAACTGCGTCCATTGGTCATAGGCAGTGTGCACGGGTACGTCAACATCGATGGTTTCTTCGACGGTCTCCATTTGCTTCCTCCAATCAGTAAGCCGGGGGCACTCCCCATGGATTTGGATTTGGGCTGTGGGCCTTCTCTTGATTGGTGCCCCCACATGAAACACTAAGCCTGCTGATTATATGTGTCTAGGGGCCCCTGACTCTTTGGGAAGGAGTCTGCCGGAGCGTGCCAACCGTTTGTCTATCGATGTAGATGGATAATGGTCCGCATGCAACCTGAGTGGAGCCCGCGGATCACCTGGTGTGACTTGCCCGCGAATGTGAGGACCGGGATTGAGCAAATTCTTGGCGGACCGGTAACCGAGGCGATAGGTCAACCAGGCGGATTTTCGCCGGGCACAGCGGACCGCGTCCGCACGTCCACCGGCCGCGCAGCCTTCGTCAAGGCAGTGAGTCCTGCCCTTAACGGTCACGCTCCAGGCATACATCGGAAAGAAGCAGCGATCTCAGCTTCGTTGCCCCTTACAGTGCCGGCGCCGTCATTGCTGGGGGTTTTCGACGACGGGGCCTGGGTGGCTCTGGTCCTCAGCGACGTGGAGGGGCGGCACCCGCATATTCCGTGGCGGCTCGAGGAAATCACCTTGGTACTGGACGCCCTGCTCAACCTGTCACAGACCCCCATCCCTCCCGGCCTCAGGCACTTGCCCAGACTTGAAGACGAGCTGGTCGATGCCTTCCAAGGCTGGACACGCATCAGGGGGCATCTGCCACCGGAATGCGATCCATGGGTGCTCAGGAATCTCGGCGTCCTGGAACAACTTGCGGATTCCGGGCTGAAGGAGCTGTCCGGTGAGTCGCTGGTGCACACCGATGTCCGGGCCGACAACATCCTCATCACGCGCGACAATGGGGCCGTGCTGGTGGACTGGCCGTGGGCATCCATCGGTTCGGGATGGATCGATGGCCTGACGGTCCTGATCAACGTGCGCGTGTTCGACCCCCATTTCGATGTGGACTCGATCCTCCAGTCGCACGACGTCTTCGCTTCAGCCACTGCCCCAGGCGTCGATGCCGTACTGGCGGGACTCGCAGCATATTTCATCGACGCCGCCAGGCAGCCGCCTCCGCCGGGCCTGCCCACTCTCCGGGAGTTCCAACAGCGACAAGGCGAGGCGGTGATTCACTGGCTCCGCCGAAGGCCCTCTTTCCCTACCAGCGCGGGTGGATCGCCTCTCTGAAATACCGGTCGTAGAGCGCCGAAACGCCCTCGTTGAAGCGGTCGTCGATGTGGGGCACTACATCAGCCGCGGCAGCATTGGACTTCGCCTGCTCCACATTCCGGGCGCCGGGGATCACTGTACCCACACCGTCCTGTGCCGCAATCCAGGCGATAGCCGCCTGGGACGGCGTCACGGCGTCGGGAATCAGTTGTTCGAAGTCCTGGACCGCCTTCAGCCCCTCTTCGAAGTCCACTCCGGAGAAGGTTTCGCCGACGTCGAATGACTCACCGGAGCGGTTGTAGTTGCGATGGTCGTTCTCCGCGAACCGGGTATGGGTTGAGTACTTTCCGGACAGGAGGCCCGAGGCGAGCGGCACCCTGGCGATGATGCCTACCCCCGCCTCCTTCGCCGACGGCAATACTTCATCCAGCGGCTTGAGCCGGAAGGCGTTCAGGATGATCTGCACCGACGCCGTTCCTTGGTGCTTCATGGCTTCCAGTGCTTCATCCGTACGCTCCACGCTCACGCCATAGTTCTTGATAGCACCCTCACTCACCAGCGTGTCCAGTGCGTCATAGACCTCTGCCCTGCTGTACACCTCCGACGGAGGGCAATGAAGCTGCACGAGATCCAGGCAGTCGATGCGCAGGTTCCGTCGCGACCGGTCTACCCACTGGCGGAAGTTGGCCAGGTTGTAGTGTTCCGGCCGCTGTTCCAGCCTGCGGCCCATTTTGGTGGCCACGGTGACGTCCACCCCGGGGTTGTCCGCGAGGAAGGAGCCGATGACCTGCTCACTGCGGCCGTCGCCATAGACGTCTGCTGTATCGAAGAAGTTCACTCCGGCCTCTACGGAAGCAGCCAGGATAGCCGTTGCTTCCGCAAGGTCCACGTTGCCCCAGTCCGCGCCAAGCTGCCACGTTCCCAGCCCGACCACAGACACACTCCGCCCGGTCTTGCCAAGTATTCGCTGTTCCATACTTCTCCTAAACCGTTAGTTTGCTTTGGGAATCGTAGTTGATTCCCTGACTACGAGTTGCGTTGCGAGTTCCACGCGTTGGGAATCCAATTGCTCTCCGCGTACCTGGCGCAGCAGCGTCCGCAGGGCGGCACGTCCCATCTCCTGAAGCGGCTGTGCCACGGAGGTCAGGGGCGGGATGGCTTCCGCAGCCTGGTACGTACCGTCGAACCCCACGAGGCTGAGGTCATCCGGAATTCGAAGCCCGTTCCTGCGGGCCTCCGCCATGACGCCCAGGGCAATGCTGTCATTCCCGGCGAAGATCGCGGTGGGCGGCTCCTTCAGGGCCAGGAGCTCCTTCAACCCGGAGACGCCATCCTCGGTGCGGAAATGACCCATGCGGACGTAGCCCGGCTCCACCTCCAGTCCGCGTGCCATGAGCGCCGCCATGTAGCCATGGAGTCGCGCCTGGTTGCATTCGGCCGTCTCGGGTCCGCCCAGGAAGGCGATCCGCCGATGACCCAGCTCTATGAGATGTTCGGCGGCGGCTTTTCCCCCCGCCCAGTTGGTTGCCCCAACGCTCACGACGTCGGCCGGCGGCGGGTTGAAGGGGTCGATTACGACGACGGGAATCCGGCGACGGCGGAAGGCGCTCAGTTGGGCCCCGCCGAATGCGGAGGTCACGACGATCATGCCCCCGCGGCCCTCGTCTACCATCCGCTGTGCGCGCTGTTCGGGGGTCGACTGGTTCAATGGCATCACCGCAGTGATGCTGACCATCACCTCCACGCCCAAGTCGCCAGCCGCGTGGAGTATGCCATTGAGGATTTCCACAGAGTAGGTCGAGTCAAGCGCGTCAAAGACAACCTCGACGACGGTAGTTCCGTCCGCCGTCGTCCTCCGTTGGAGCGGCGAGCGGTAGCCCGCGTCCTCCAGTACCGCGAGGACCCGTGCCCGGGTGTCGGCGGAAACGTCGGCCCGACCATTGATCACTTTGGACACAGTGGGCGGGGAGACGCCTGCCCGTTCTGCCACTACGGCGAGCGTGGGCTTGGCAGGCAGCGATGAGCTGGACAAAGTTTCCCCTGATCTTTCGAAAGTTTTCGTTACGGCTATCGTGCCTTTGTTGCAGACTCTGGTCAAGAGCCACATAGTAAACGTCCTGAACTTTTTACCTCAAACCCCTTGACCGTGATGTAGCTCACCGATACGTTTGCTACAGGCATCGAAACTTCTTCGAAATGTTTCGAAGACTGGGAACGCGATCGCGATCCCATCCCAGCAGCCGGACCCAATGGTGATCCCAGTGGACGAACGGAAGTTACATGAAGATAGGAAAATTGCGGGCGGCTGCGTTTGCAGTCACGGCGGCTGCCCTCAGCGTCAGCCTTTCGGCTTGTGGATCGGCCGGTCCCGCTGGTTCGGCAACCACCGGAGATTCCCCTACTATGTGGGGCCTTACCGGAGGCGGACAGCAGGTCCTGCAGCAAACAGTCGACAGCTGGAACAAGGCCCACCCGGACGAGGCGATCAAACTGGATTTCTTCGCTAACGACGCCTACAAGACCAAGGTCCGCACCGCCGTCGGTGCCGGGCAGGGTCCCACCTTCATTTACGGCTGGGGTGGAGGTGTCCTGAAGTCCTATGTGGACGCGGGACAGGTCGAGGACCTGTCCGGCTTCCTGAAGGAAAACCCCGAGGTTAAGGATCGCTACCTGCCGTCGGTGCTGAAGAGCGGCGAACTTGACGGCAAGACTTACGCGCTTCCTAACAACAACGTCCAGCCCGTAGTGCTCTATTACAACAAAGACGTCTTCGACAAGGTCGGAGCCCGGCCGCCCAAGACGTGGGACGAACTCATGGCCCTGGTGCCTAAATTCAAGGCAGCGGGAATCGCTCCCTTCTCACTGGGCGGGCAGTCCAAATGGCCGGACCTGATGTGGCTTGAGTACCTGGTGGAACGTATTGGCGGCCCGGACGTTTTCGCCAACATCGCGGCGAACAAGCCCAACGCCTGGTCCGATCCCGCCGTGGCGGAAGCCTTGGCCAGGATCCAGGAGCTCGTGGACGCCGGTGGCTTTATCAACGGATTCTCGTCAATCGCCGCCGACAGCAACGCCGACCAGGCACTGCTCTACACGGGCAAGGCCGCGATGGTCCTCCAAGGTGGCTGGATCTATCAGGGAATGAAGAAGGACGCCCCCGACTTCGTCAAGAACGGCAAGCTTGGCTACACCAACTTCCCGACGGTCGAGGGTGGCAAGGGTGACCCCGCCAACGTCGTGGGCAACCCCTCGAACTTCTGGTCAATTTCCTCCAAGGCCACTGAGGGGCAGAAGAAGGCGGCCCTGGACTACGTCAAGTCCGGTATGTTCACTGAGGAAAACACCCAGGCCCTGATTGACTCAGGTGCCGTGCCCGTGGTCAACGGCATCGAGTCCAAGCTGGCCGCCTCCCCGGACAAGGACTTCCTCAGCTTCGTCTACGGCATGGCCAAGGATGCCCCCAGCTTCACCCTCTCCTGGGACCAGGCACTGAGCCCTGCGCAGGGAGACGCCATGCTGGCCAACCTGGACCAGATCTTCCTGAAGAAGATGACGCCTGAGCAATTCATCAGCACCATGAACGCCACGATCGGCAAGTAAGTGGCTCTGACAACAAGCACTTCCCGACGTGTCCGCAGCAGGCAGCTTGTTGGAAGCGGCCCGTCCGCCTGGCTTGCCGCTCCGGCCCTGGCCTTCTTCCTGCTCTTCGCCGTCATCCCGCTGATCGGCGTTGTGGTCCTCAGCTTTACCTCCTGGGACGGCTTGGGCGAGATCAGGTTCGACGCCGTTTCCAGCTGGGCCAGGGTCTTGACTGACCCGGTAACCGGCAACGCCCTGGTGGTGACGGCGAAGATCATGTTCTTCTCGTTCATTGTGCAGGCCCCGATAAGCCTGCTGCTGGGCGTCTTCACTGCGGCCGGCCAGAAGTACCGCGCGGCGCTGGCTGTGCTGTACTTCGTCCCGCTCCTGCTCTCTTCGGCCGCCGTCGCTATTGCCTTCAAGGCCCTTTTGGACCCGAACTTCGGCTTGGGCCCGGGGCTGGGACTGCCGGCACTTGCGCAGGACTGGCTGGGCAATTCGGACCTGGTGCTGTTCGTCGTGGTGTTCGTGATCGCCTGGCAGTTCGTGCCGTTCCACACGCTCATTTACCAGGGCGGCGTGCGCCAGATTCCGGCGTCGTTCTATGAAGCGGCGCAGATCGACGGCGCTGGCCGGATCCAGCAGTTCGTCAACATCACCCTGCCGCAGCTGAAGTACACCGTCATCACGTCGTCCACGCTCATGGTGGTGGGTTCCCTGGCGTACTTCGACCTGATCTTCGTGCTCACCGCGGGCGGCCCGGGCTATGCCACCCGACTGCTCCCGCTGCACATGTACCTCACCGGTTTCAAGGCCAACGACATGGGTGCCGCCAGCGCCCTGGGCGTGATCCTCGTGGTGATCGGCCTCGGTCTGGCGCTGCTCCTGCAGCGGTTGGGCGGCAAGAACCGGAATGCCAGCCAATTGGAAGGTGCCTGATGGCCTCCACAACACAGCTCCCGGTACCGGCCCCGGCCCAGGCGCGTGAGCCGCAGCCCCGTTTGCGCTCCAGGAGCAGCGGACGACGGCGGCCCAACCTCCTGGGAGGCCTGGGCGGCTGGCTCTGGCTGGCCATCATCATCCTGCCCGTTTACTACGTGGTGATCACCAGCCTGAAGAACCAGGCGGGCTTCTTCACCAGCAATCCCATGCTGCCGCCCACCGAGCCCACGCTGGATAACTACCAGCTGGTGCTGCAGAACGACTTCGCCAGGTACTTCATCAACAGCCTGGTTGTGACGGTGGGAAGTGTGGTGCCCGGACTCCTGGTGTCCTTCATGGCCGCCTATGCGATCGTCCGCGGCAAGGGCCGTTTCCTCAGCTGGACGAACAATCTCTTCCTGCTGGGGCTGGCGATCCCGCTGCACGCCACCATCATCCCGATCTACTGGATGATCACCCGGGCACATATGTACGACACACTTCTGGCGCTGATCCTGCCGTCGATCGCGTTCTCGATCCCGATCTCGGTGCTGATCCTCTCCAACTTCCTGCGTGACGTTCCCAACGAACTCTTCGAATCCATGCGCCTGGACGGGTGCTCCGACTGGGCCATGATGTGGCGCCTGGCGCTGCCGATGACCAAGCCCGCGGTGGTCACAGTAGGCATCTACAACGAGCTGCACGTCTGGAACGGCTTCCTGTTCCCGCTGATCCTGACGCAGAGCCCGGCCACGCGGGTCCTGCCGCTCTCGCTGTGGACCTTCCAGGGCGAGTTCAGCGTCAACATCCCGGCAGTGCTGGCCTCCGTTGTCCTGGCCACCTTGCCGCTCCTGGTGATCTACGTCGTCGCACGCCGCCAGCTGCTCAGCGGCCTCACCGCCGGCTTCAGCAAATAGAGCTCCAACCAACCGAAAGGACCCCGATGACTGAACCCAACGCGCTCCGATCAAGGCCACTCCGCGTGGGCATGGTGGGCTACGCCTTCATGGGCGCCGCCCACTCCCACGCGTGGCGGACCGCGCCGCGCTTCTTCGACCTTCCGCTGCAGCCGCAGCTTGCCGCCGTCGCCGGCCGGAACCCCGAAGGCGTGGCGGCGGCAGCGGACAAGCTGGGCTGGCAATCCGCCGAGACCGACTGGCGCCGGCTGATCGAGCGTGATGACGTCGACCTGATCGATATCTGCACTCCCGGAAACACCCACGCCGAGATCGCCGTCGCCGCCCTCGAAGCCGGAAAGCACGTGCTGTGCGAGAAACCGCTGGCGAATTCCGTGGAAGAAGCCGAGCGGATGACCGCGGCCGCGGATGCCGCGGCAGCCCGGGGCGTCTTCTCCCTGTGCGGCTTCAGTTACCGGCGCACCCCTGCGCTGGCCCTGGCTAAGCGGATGGTCGACGACGGACGGCTCGGGGAGATCCGCCACGTCCGGGCCCAGTATCTGCAGGACTGGTTGAGCGACGCGAACGCACCGCTCACCTGGCGGCTGGAGAAGGAGAAGTCCGGCTCAGGTTCCCTTGGCGACATTGGCGCGCACAGTATCGACGCAGCGCAATGGATCTTGGGACGGAACATCACCGGAGTCTCGGCACTCCTTGAGACGTTCGTCAAGGAACGCCCCGTAGGCGGGGACTTCGTGGGTCTCGGCGGACACGGTGCAACCGGCGAGGACGTCCAAAAGGGTCCCGTCACCGTGGACGACGCCGCGATCTTCAGCGCCCGCTTCGAGGGAAGCACGTCGGACGGCGGTGCCTCCGGCCCGATCGGCGTCTTGGAAGCCACGCGCTTCGCGCTGGGCCGCAAGAACGCGATGCGACTCGAGCTCAACGGCACCAAGGGCTCACTGGCTTTCGACTTCGAGGACATGAACTCGCTGTCCCTTTATGAGGCTTCGGACGAGCCCGACGCCGGATTCCGCCGCATCTTCGTCACCGAACCGGAGCACCCCTACACGGGGAACTGGTGGCCCACGGGCCACGGCCTGGGCTATGAGCACCTCTTTACGCACCAGGTAGTGGATCTCGTCAACGCCATCGCCGAGGGGAGGCCGCCGTCGCCGTCCTTCGCGGATGCGCTCCAGGTCCAAAAGGTCCTGGCCGCAGTGGAGGCCAGCGACGCAGACGACAGCCGCTGGCAAAAAGTTTCATAGAGGGGGAAGGAACCCAATGGCAAGCGAAAACAAGACAGCCCTGGTGGTGCGTGGCGGCTGGGACGGACACCAGCCCGTTGAAGCCACCGATCTGTTCATTCCTTATCTGAAGGGCAACGGCTACGACGTCCGGGTGGAGGAATCACCCAAGATCTACGCCGATGTGGACTACATGGCCGGCGTCGACCTGATCGTGCAATGCATGACCATGTCCACCATCGAGGGGGACGAGTTCGAGGGGCTCCGCACCGCCGTCGAGAACGGCACCGGCCTTGCCGGCTGGCACGGCGGCATTGCGGACTCCTACCGCAACACCTCGGACTACCTGCACCTTATTGGCGGCCAGTTCGCTTGCCATCCCGGCAAGCACCCGGACGAGCGCACGGGCGAGCAGTCGGACAACTATGTGCCCTACACCGTGAACACGCTCCCTGCCGCGGCCGAACACCCGATCACGGCGGGAATCAGCGACTTCGACCTGGTCACGGAGCAGTACTGGGTCCTCGCCGACGACTACATCGACGTCCTGGCCACCACCAGGCAGAAGGTCCGTGAATGGGATCCGTGGCACCGCGAAGTGACGTCACCGGCAATCTGGACGCGGCAATGGGGCAAAGGAAAGATCTTCGTCTGCACGCCGGGACATCGGGTGGAAATCCTGCAGGACGCGAATGTCCGCACAATCATTGAAAGGGGCCTGCTGTGGGCAAGCCGTTAGACGCAGCCAAGCCAATAAGAGTAGGAATCGTTGGCTGCGGCGCCATTATCGCCCAGTACCTGGCGAACTTCCGGCGCCTGGAGGAAATCAATCTCGTAGCCGTCGCTGACCTCGATCCCGCACGGGCACAGGCCGTCGCAGACGCCTACGACGGCGCGCGGGCGCTCGCCGTCGACGACCTCCTGGCCGCGAACGACGTCGACCTCGTCCTGAACCTGACCATTCCCGCGGCGCACGCCGAGATCGCCCTCAAGGCCATCGCCGCCGGCAAGGCCGTTTATGGGGAGAAGCCGTTCGCGGCAACCACCGCTGAAGCACGACAGGTTCTCGACGCGGCGCGGGAGGCCGGCGTCGTAGTGGGCTGTGCCCCGGACACCGTGCTGGGTACGGGCATCCAGACGGCCCGGAAGGCGATCGACGACGGCCTGATCGGCGTGCCCGTCTCGGCCACGGCCACTATGGTGACGCCCGGGCACGAGCGCTGGCACCCCAACCCGGACTTCTATTACCAGCCCGGCGGCGGTCCCCTGCTGGACATGGGACCGTACTACGTTTCGGCGCTGGTGACGCTGCTGGGTCCAGTCGTCTCCGTGGTGGGGGCGGCAAGCCACACTCGCCCGGAGCGGACTATCGGCTCGGGGCCGCGCGCGGGGGAGTCGGTCCCGGTCGCCATCGACACACACGTCACGGGGGTGCTGGTGCACGCTTCCGGGGCGCTGTCGACGCTGGTGATGAGTTTCGACGCCGTGAGGACAAAGAGCGCCAACATCGAGATCCACGGTGAGCTGGGGTCCCTGGCAGTTCCGGACCCGAACCATTTCGACGGCGACGTGGAGCTGTTCAGGCTTGACGGCGACGCCTGGGAAACGCTTCCGGTCTCCGCAGGGTACATCGAGTCAGGCCGGGGATTCGGCATCGCGGACCTTGCCCGAACCCCCGAGGGGAGTGAACCCCGTGCCGGCGGAGCGCTTGCCTTCCACGTGCTGGACGTCATGGAATCAGTGCTGGAGTCCGCCGCGAGCGGGACCGCCGTCGCTATTACCAGCAGCGCGGAGCGGCCCGGCCCAGTAGAACTGACGGCTATTTCGGCACAGGAAGTGGGAGCCACGGCATGAAGGACAGGATCATGGAGAATCGAGCCATGACTAATGACACGGCCACGAGCCAGGCGACGAAGATTCAGGCGATGAAGAGCCAGGCGATGAAGAACTGGGCAGGCAACCTGGATTATGCGGCGTCCTCGGTCCACAGCCCTTCAACGGTAGAGGAACTCGCAGAAATCGTGGCCTCTTCCGACGAGGTGAAGGCTCTGGGTTCACGGCATTGCTTCAACCGCATCGCCGACACCCAAGGTACGCACATCGTTGTTTCGGGTCTCGACGGCAAACCCGAGCTCGACGTCGACCGCGGAATCGTGCGGGTTCCCGGCGGAAACAGCTACGGCGAGCTCGCGGTCTACCTGCAGTCGAACGGGTATGCGCTACACAACATGGCGTCCCTTCCGCACATCTCCGTGGCCGGTGCCGTGCAGACCGGAACGCACGGGTCCGGCGTCGGGAATCCGGCGCTGTCCTCGGCAGTGAAGGCGATCGAGCTGGTGCGCGCCTCCGGAGAAATCGAGCGGCTCGAAGCGGGGGACGGCGCCGGCGGGGACGAATTCCTCGGCTCCGTGGTGGGGCTCGGTGCCCTGGGCATCGTCACCAGCCTGGACCTCGCCGTCCAGCCGACCTTCGACATCCGGCAACAGGTCTTCGAAGGACTGCCCTGGGATACCCTCCTGGAAAACTTCGACGCCGCCGCCTCCAGCGCCTATAGCGTCAGTTTCTTCACGGACTACTACGGGGACACGATCGGACAGGTCTGGCGAAAGGCCCTGGCTTCCGAAGGCCGGTACCTTCCGAAGCCAGTGGCCGAGGAGTTTTTCGGCGCGCCTGCTGCCACCCGGCCCCGGCACCCACTGCCGGAAATGTCGGGGGAGAACTGCACTGAGCAGCTGGATGTTCCTGGACCTTGGCTGGACCGGCTTCCGCACTTCCGCCACGAGTTCACGCCGAGCAACGGCGACGAGCTGCAGAGCGAATACCTGCTTCCTAGGGAGCATGCGGCGGCCGCCCTGGCTGAGATGCGGAGCATGGCGGACAAGCTGGTGCCGCTTCTGTACGTCTCCGAAATCCGTACAGTGGCCGCCGACGACTTCTGGCTGAGCCCCAGCTACCGGCAGGACAGCGTAGCGATCCACCTGACGTGGAAACCGCGCCAGCCGGAGGTGGAAGCGGTGCTGCCCGAAATCGAGGAGCGCCTGGCTCCGTTCGGGGCCCGGCCGCACTGGGGCAAGCTGTTCGACGCCGATGCAGGCTCCCTGGAGCAGCTGTACCCGAGCTTCGCGGACTTCCGCTCCCTCGTGGAAAAGCACGATCCGCAAGGTAAGTTCCGGAACGCCTACCTGGAGCGGGTGATCTTCGGCGGCTGAGCTTCGGGGGAGGGAAGCCAGCTATGGCGAAAAACCATCAGCCGGTCCTAGAATCACCTTTGGACGCGGCCGGACGAGGCACCCCCGGATACGTCGTATTGGGGCCCTGACAAAGTCAGTGGTGCCATGAAGGACGCGACGATGGTAAACATTCCGGGGCTCATCAATTCACTGCTTCCCCAGGACCTCGACCGGCTACAGCAGCAGGGTCCGGACCAAGTGCTGGATCTGGCCATGGTGGAGGCCATAGATCGGGCGGCCGGAGGTCCCGGGGAGGGCCGTGGCTACTACGTGGTGAAGGGGAGCCTCGAGCCCCGGGAGCTTCGCAACTACTACCTTCGTGAAGACGTAGCCGCGGCCCTGTTCACCCCAGGACCGGATACCGACTAGGGCGGGCGGGTGCGGACAGTCACAGCCTGGTCAGCCAGCCCTGATCAGCCAGCCTGTTCGGCCAATCGGGCGAGCTGTTCTATGACGGTGCCCCAGCCGTCATAGAAGCCCATCTCCTCATGAAGCTTCCGGTCTGCCACGTTCCGGTGCATTACCTGCGCGGAATACTCCGTGCCTTGCGGGTGGTCCTTGAAAGTGATGACGGCGGTTATGAAGGGATTTTCCGCCGGCCGCCAGCCGCCCACCAAGGCAGTGGTGTAGGCAATGCGTTCCTGTTCATCGCAAGCAAGGATGCAGCCGTTGATGTGGGGAACGAAATCGCCTCCATCCTCGCTGAGGATGGTCACAAAGGAGCCTCCGGGGCGAAGCTCCATGTCTACGACTTTGCAGCGCGCCGGCGCCGGGACAAACCACTGCTCGAACTTGGCGGGATCGGTCCAGGCGCTCCACACCTCGCTTCTGGGGGCTTTGATGATGCGCGAGATCGTAAGGTCAAGATCGGACTGCTCATGCTGGTTCATTGGAATTCTCCTTTTCCTGATGGGCCGTGACGAACTGCTCTAGCCTGTCCGTGCGTTCTTCCCAGACGGCACGTTGTTGCTCAAGCCAGGCTTCCATCGCCGTGAACGCCTGCTTCTCCCGCACACATGTGCGGACGCGGCCAGTTTTGCGCGTCCGAATCCAGCCTGTGTTTTCCAGCAGGTGGATGTGCTTCATAAAGGAGGGCAGCGCCATGTCGAAAGGTTCAGCCAGTTCGCTGATGCTTGCCGGCCCGTGTCCCAGCCTCTCTAGGACGGCCCGGCGGGTGGGGTCTGCGAGGGCGTGGAAGACGCCGTCGAGTGGTGGATACTGAGCCATAAGGCAAAGTATCACTCCCAGTTACTTAGCGCAATGGCTAAGTAATGTCCGGCTGCCTGGACGAGTGAACCTGGCTGGCGAAGCTAGCCGTTGACGATCAGCGGGACGCCAAGGTGTTTGATGCCTTCGACGCCGAACCCGAGGCCGTAGCCGGATTGCTTGTTGCCGCCGAAGGGGATGCGGGGATCGACCGCGCCGTGTTTGTTGATCCAGACGGTGCCGGCCTGGAGACGGGCGGCGACTTCGCGCGCGGCGCTGAGGTCGGGGGACCAGACTGAAGCGCCGAGTCCGACGTCGAGACCGTTGGCCATGCTGATGGCGTCGTCGATGGTGCTGTAACGGATGATGGGCAGGGCCGGGCCGAACTGCTCTTCCGTGACGAGCGGATTGTCGTTGTCGATGTCCGCAATGAGGGTGGTGGGGTAGAAGTTGCCGGGCTGTTGTGATTCGGGGTTGCCGCCGAGCAGGACGCGAGCGCCGGAGTCCTTCGCGGCGTCGACCAAGCCGGCGTCGTACATGTCGTCGTGCACGTCGAGGCGTTTGAGGGCGGCGCAGGTCTGGCCGGTGTTGATGAACGCGCCCCCACTTCGAGTAGGCAGGGCGGGCCGGAGCCTCGCAGTTTCACCTTCAGTGTGTTCCCGGAAGAGAGGGAGAGTCTTGTGTCTTCGCGAACAGGCCTTGATTCGAAGCGAACAAGTCCCCGCGCATCGCCAGCCTGCTGGCCTCGCCAGTGTGCCGACGTACCCGTCGTGGTTCCTTTCGAAGTAGCTGAGGTCAGAACGGGGGAGGCTTGGGCGCTGGCCTGGGTGAGAGGTCGGGTGGCTTGGGTGAGAGGTCCGGTGGCCTGGGTGAGAGGTGCGGCAGTGTGTGTGGGTGATTGCCTAGGTCCGCTGGTTCGGTGGTGTATGTGCGGCCAAGGGGTGATTGCCAGGTGAGGTCACCGGTGGGGGTCGCATGGGTGTAGGTCCAGGCCCCGATGGATTTGAGCGCGTGATGCTTGCGGCAGAGCAGTGCCAGGTTGCCGGGGTCCGTTGGTCCGCCGTCCTGCCACTCGGTGGTGTGATCGGTTTCGCACCCCATGGACGGGTGGGTGCAGCCGGGGAAGCGGCAGGTCCGGTCGCGGTGGGACAAGTACAGGCGCAGGGCTTTCGATGGTCGGTAGGCACTGCGGCCGACGCCGAGGGCCTGGCCGGTTGTGTGGTCCGTGAAGAGCCGATGCCATGTAGGCGCGAGGGCTGCCAGGCGCCGGGCCGTGCTGGCATCGATGGGGCCGTAGCCTTCGAGTTCCGCCATGCTTGGCGTTTGGGTGCCTTCCCCGGCGAAAGCTCGGGTGCCTTCGGCGGCATCGAGGGCGAGCCTGACTGGAATGGTTACCACGACCTCGGCGAGAAATGGTTCCGCTCCAGGCTCGTCAGAACCGCCCAGGAGGCGCTGCACCAGCGCATCGGCGCGGAGCTCGGACAGCGTGAGTGGCTCGGGAGCCGGGTGGGGCTCGGGAGCCGGGTGGGGGTCGGGAGCCGGGTGGGGGTCGGGGGTCGGGTGGGGGTCGGGGGTCGGGTGGGGGTCGGGGGCCGGGTGGAGTTCGGGTAGAAGTTTGAGCTGCGCTGCCCGTGCCTTAGCCGTTCGCGCATCGCGATCCAGTCCGTTGAAGATGGCCAGCCCGGCCTCGGCGGGAAGGAAGGCGCTAAGCGTGCACATGCCGTCCGGTTCCGGGGTGAACCACACACCACGCTCGCGCCCGGCGGCAGCCTTGCGGGCCTGGAGGCTATCGGGATGGAGGCACTCGCGCATCCGGCGCAGGCAGCTGCGAAACTCGGCGGGCGTGCGGCGTCGACCTTCCCGGGTCCGGGCACGTTGCAGGGCCATGCGGGAGAATCTTTCGGCGTGTCCGGCCGGGAGGGTACGGGCCTGATCGAGCATGACCCGGGCGTGTGCGTGGGAGATCTGGCCTTCCTCAAGGGCATCGAGGACCTCCCACTGGGACCCGGCCAGGTCCGCGGCGTCGTGCAGCGATCGAGCGGCCGTGGCTTCCGAAAGGGCACAGGCGGTGGCGACTTCGGTCACGGCAAGCGCATGGGCCTCGTCTCCGCCGAACCGTAACGGCTGGGCCTCGCGCCGCTTCAGGGTCTCCTCGCCCATCGTTTCTTCGACCCGGGCCAGGGCACGCAGTTTCATGGCGGTCGCCCATCCGATCAGGCGCTCCGCCGCCTCGACTATCTCAAGCGCGCCATCGCCGGTGAGGAAAGACACCAGCGGAAAGCTCACGGTACCGACCAGCAGCGAACCGGCCTGGTCCGCGAAGTTCACAGCCGGAACCCACGCATCGTCATCGGCCACGAACGCCTCGACAGCCCATCTCTCATCCATCTCTCATCCCCCTTCCCCGGACGCTTTCAGCCTACGGGGAGGGTCCGACAAAATAGCCACGTTCTCGGCATGGGCATCGAGCAGGGTGGGCCACTCAGAGAAGCAAGTCTCCGCGATGAGACGGACGACACACCACCATTTTGCTTGCGCGCCCGCCTCCCATGGGCCACACTGGTGATGGATCCGCCGGAACATCGAATAACGATCAGCTTCCCGGTCCACCCCGTCGGACATAATGCGCCGACCCCCGCCCAGCCAGAGAATGCCGGGCCACCACGAAACACCCTCCCCGCGTCAAAGACGTTCCTGGCAGCGAGCCCTCTCGGCCGCCAAGGCGCCGCACCCGGGACGCAAATTTCTCCTCCTCCAAGTTTCCAACCCGCCAGATCTCCAACCTCCTTCGCATCGAGAAAAGAGAGAGCACCATGATTAAGCGCCATTCCGATTTCCTGCTGGAAGTCACAGGACAAGATGTCCGTACGATCGAGACCGACCTGAACGCCGCCGTCGATATTGCCCTTACTTTTGCCATGAAGCAGCGCCGCCACGGCGTCCTCGTCACGCAGAACCACTACACCTCGTACACCGTCGCCGTCACCGGAGAAGTCCCCTACGGAGAAACCCGCGAACGCCGCGAGTGGTCAATGCAAACAGCGGGTTGAGCCCGCCTGGTGGTTGAGCCTGCGCGGTGGTCGAGACTGTCTGAACCAGGGACAGGCTCGACCACCGGCAACCTCAAGGAACGCGCAGTTTTAGCCAAGGATCAGGGAAAGTTCCGCCGTTGGTCTGCCTGCGAACCTACTCTTTGAGTAGCTCGATTTCGCCCGCCGGCCCTTGACCGGCATCGACTAAGGAACCTGAAATTCGCAACTCCCAGCTTCTCCGCCCCGCGTTGATCACCCTGATGTCCGCGGTTGTCCTCACCTCCACCTCGGTTGCCGCCAACGCGGCCCCTCCCGCCGTCGGCCCCTCACAGGATCCTGCATCAGCAAACGGCCGCTACCTCGTCCAGTACGCTCCGGGAACTGATGTTGCCGCAGAGGCGAAAGCTCTCCGCTCCCAGGGAATCGGCGTTGGACGGACTTTCGCTGCGGCCGTGAAGGGTGCGGTCGTGAACGCCACTCCCGCCCAGGCCGCTGCGCTGAAGCGCTCGGCGCGAGTAACCGCCGTCGAACCTGACGCACCTGTAACCATTTCCGAAACCCAGCAGCAGGCGCCCTGGGGACTGGACCGGATCGACCAGCGTTCGCTGCCGCTGTCCGGCACATACACCTCGGCCTCCTACGGGGCCGGCGTCAGCACCTACATCGTGGACACCGGTGTTCTGGCTTCCCACACCGACTTCGGCGGACGCGTGGCGGCCGGTTGGACCGCCGTCGCCGACGGGCGTGGTTCCGGCGACTGCAACGGCCATGGAACGCATGTGGCCGGGACCGTCGCCGGCAAGACCTACGGCGTAGCCAAGGCCGCCACGGTCATTCCCGTCCGCGTCCTGAACTGCAACGGCTCCGGTTACAACTCCGACGTCATCGCAGGGCTGGACTGGATCGCTTCAAACCACGCTGCCGGAGCTCCCGCCGTCGTGAATATGAGCCTCGGCGGCTCGGCCAGCTCGATGGTGGACTCGGCGCTGCAGGGCGTCATCAACGACGGCGTGACTGCGGTGGTTGCCGCCGGCAACTCCGCCGTCGATGCTTGCGGCACGTCACCTGCCAGGGTTCCGCAAGCCCTGACCATTGCGGCAAGCGACTCGGCGGACCGGCAGGCTTCCTTCTCGAACTTCGGCAGTTGCGTGGACCTCTACGCCCCCGGTGTCGCCATCACCTCTACCTGGTACACCTCGACGACGGCCAGCGCCTCCATGAGCGGAACGTCCATGGCCTCCCCGCATGCCGCGGGTGCGGCGGCGGTCCTCCTCTCCAAGAGTCCCGGCCTGACCCCGGCGCAAGTTGCGTCGACTCTTACGTCCGCCGCAACCGCAGGAGCCGTCACGGCTACGAGCGCCAGCACGCCGAACAAGCTGCTGTTCTCCGATCCCGCCTCTGCTCCGGCTCCCGCTCCTACGCCACCGGCGGATGCGGCACCAGTGGTGACCACCCGGACCCCCAGCGACGGGGCAACGGGAGTCCGGCGTGGCTCCAACATCACCGCCACTTTCAGCGAGGCCGTCCAGGGCGTCGGTTCAGGAACCTTCACCCTGAAGAACACCGCAACCGGAGCCACCGTAACTGCCACTGTTACCCGCAACGGCACCACTAATCAGTGGATCCTCAACCCGAAGTACAGCCTGTCGAGCAAGACCAAGTACACGGCCATCCTCACAGGCGGCGCCGCGGGCATACGTGACCTGGCCGGGAACAGCCTGGCTACCACGAGCTGGAGCTTCACGACGGGCGCGTTCTAGGTTCGACGGGAAAGGGCCAAAAGCCACCCGGCGCCCTCATTGGGGGGAGCGCCGGGTGGCTTTTGCTTGCCTAAACGAACGGCTACTTCTTCAGGAAAGCGAGCAGTGCCTCGTTCACCTCTGCGCCGTGCGTCCACAACAGTCCATGCGGGGCGCCGTCGATCTCGACGTACTCCGCGGCGGGCAGCGCCTTGGTGAATTCCCGACCCGTCGCGTCGATGGGCAGGATGTTGTCAGCGGTGCCGTGCACGATCAGGGCGGGAACGTCGATCTTGGGGATATCGGCACGGAAGTCCGTGAGCCATGTGGGCTGCGCAGCCACGGAAGCGAAGGCACCCGAGTTGGCCGCGAGGTTCCAGCTGGCCTGCAGCGCTTCCTCGCTGAGCCTGGGCGTGCCCAGGAAGGTGTCGGTGTTGTAGAAGTTCTTGAAAAACTCGGTGAAGAAGGCGTAGCGATCCGCTGTGACTGCCTCGGTCAAGCCGTCAAACACTGACTGCGGAACTCCTGTGGGGTTGTCGTCTGTCTGCAGCAGGAAAGGTTCCAGAGAGCCGAGGAAGCCGGCCTTCGCCACTCGCGCCGAACCGTAGGTCGAGAGGTAGCGGGCTACTTCTCCGGTGCCCATTGAGAAGCCGACGAGGACGGCGTCGTTCAGGTTGAGGGCCTCCATGAGGGTGTTGAGGTCCGCCGCGAAGGTGTCGTACTCGTAACCGGTGGTCGGCTTGCTGGATTTGCCGAAGCCGCGGCGATCGTAGGTGATGACGCGGTAGCCGGCCTCGAGGAGCGCGGCCGTCTGCTTCTCCCACGAGGAGCCGTCCAGCGGATAACCATGGATGAGCACCACTGCCTGGCCCGTTCCATGGTCCTCGTAGTAGAGCTCGACATCAGTGCTGTTTTCCTGTCCAGCGGTGATATATGCCATGCGGGCGGTCCCCTTCGTTGCGGTTACAGTGAACGATCCTTAACGCTGCCAACACTATAAGGAAGGATGGGCAGATGATTACTCGTACCGACGTCGACGAAGCTTGCGCCCGGATCGGAGGGCGAATCCGCCGTACGCCACTGATCCGCGCCGATGCCGAATCCTTCCCAGGGGACGTCCGGCTCAAATGCGAGTTCATGCAGCGCACCGGGACCTTCAAGGCCCGCGGCGCGTTCAACCGGCTGTTGGCATGCCGCGAACGCGGTGAACTGAGGAACGACGTCGGCATCGTAGTCGCGTCCGGAGGAAACGCCGGCCTGGCGAACGCCTACGCTGCAGCGCACCTTGGCGTCCCCGCGACTGTGTTCGTGCCCGAGTCGGCGCCGGCAGTGAAGGTCAAGAAACTGTGGGCTGTGGGCGCCACCGTGGTCCAGCGCGGCATCGAATACGCCGAGGCCTACGACGCCGCCCTTGCCTACGCGGCCGACACAGGGGCCGTGGTCTGCCACGCCTACGACCAGCCTGAGATTGCCGCCGGGGCAGGAACGGTGGGATCGGAACTACTGGAGCAACTGGGCTCGGTGGACACGATCCTTGTGGCAGTTGGCGGAGGCGGCCTGATGGGCGGAATTGCGGCCGCCGTCGAAGGCGCGGCACAGGTGGTGGGCGTCGAGCCGATCCTGGCACCCACCCTCCACGCCGCACTGGCCGCCGGTGAGCCGGTCGACGTCGGAGTGGCAGGCGTGGCGGCGGACTCCCTCGGTGCGAGGCGGATCGGCAGGATAGGTTTCGACGTCGCTGTGAGGACCGGCGTCGAAAGCCTCCTGGTGTCCGACGACGATATTGTCGCCGCGCGCTCGCAGCTGTGGCAGGAGTACCGCATGGTGGTGGAGCACGGCGCGGCCGCCGCTTATGCGGCCCTGCTTTCGGGAGCCTATGTCCCGGCCGCTGACGAGCGCGTCGCGGTCATCCTCTGCGGGGCGAACACGGATCCTGCAACGCTTTAGGGGACCAGCTCAACCATCGGAGATGGGGTCAACTACCGGTCAAACGAAGCGGCGGCGGATTCGCCGACGTCGGCAGCCGGCGACGTCGGCGGGAGACCCACTGGGGCAGATGCCTTCCAGGTGGATCAGGTTTGGGCGCCAGTGCCAGCAGTGTGGTGCCTTTTCGCGGAGTCGCATCAGTTCCCTGCCTCCCATTGGGTTGCGCCTCGGGATAAGGATGCGCCCCCGCGATCAGGATTCCCCTGCATATTCGGTCAAGCTCTGCTCAATTTCGCTCCATCCGTATGTTGGGACAGAATCTGTTGGAGAAGGGGGCCGCCGTCCCTCCGGGAAAGGACCGAAATGAACGCCAACCTGGCCAGCCAGTCCCTCTATCTCGACAAGGCGAACCCGGACATTTGGAAGGCCCTCAACGCGGTCCAGCTAAAAGTGCGTGAAGCGACGGATGCCGCAGGCCTCAGCAAGGACGTCCTGGAGTTGGCCAAGGTCCGGATTTCCCAACTCAACGGTTGCGCCTACTGCCTTGACCTCCATGGCCGACTAGCGGTTGAGGCTGGGGTCTCCGCCCGGAAGCTCCACGTGCTCGCCGCCTGGCGGGAAGCGGAGATCTACTCGGAACTTGAGCAGGCCGCCCTCGTGGTGGCCGAAGCCGTTACAAACCTCCCGGACGAGGACGAACGCCAGGCAGCCCTTATGGGAGCCCGCAACATCCTGACCGAGGAGCAGTACTCCGCCCTGTGCTGGTCGGCGGCTGTGATGAACGCCTTCAACCGAATCTCCATCATCAGCGGCCACCCCGTCCGGGACGAGGACTAAACCAGCCCCGGAACACTGTCCTGGATGTGGAAGGTCGCCTTGGTGCTGACGGGCGAACCTTCTGTGGTGACGTAGTCCAGGACCCGGAAGTCCGCCTTCATGGCGTCCTTGGTGATCGTGGTTCGAACATAGCCGCGCTGGTCGTTGTAGAACTTCAGGTGCGGGTTCCAGGCCATGGTGGGGTCCGACGTCGAACCTGTGCCGTTGCCGTTGGAGGTGATGGAGCTGCAGACCAACTCCGAACCGACTACGGGGGCGTCCGGGTTCTTGTAGTCCACCTTGACGTCGCTGGCCCAGTGCCTGTGGACATCACCGGTGAGGACGACGGCGTTGCGAACCTTGGCGTCAACCCAACCCTGCGTGATACGGCGACGGGACGATGCGTAGCCGTCCCAGCCATCCATCGACACATCGTCGACGTCGAGGGCCTGGGCACGGTCGCGCTCGGCGAAGAAGACCTGCTGGCCCAGGATGTCCCAGCGTGCGCTGGAGTTCCCGAAGCCGTCCAGGAGCCACTGCTCCTGTTCCACGCCGGTAATCGTGCGGTTCTCGGCCAGTCGTTCGGTGACGTTCTTCCGCCAGCCGTCGCCCGCCAGCTGGTCATCCCGGTACTGGCGCGTGTCCATCATGTGGAAGTTGGCCAGCTGGCCCCACTGCAGCCTGCGGTAGATCTTCATGTCCGAGCCGCTGGGCAGCGACGACGGGCGGAGGGGCATGTTCTCGTAGTAGGCCTTGAAGGCGGCAGCACGGCGCTGGCGGAAACGCACGGCGGTGTCGTTCATCTGCGCGGGGTCGCTGTTCTCCGGGATCTCGTCCGCCCAGTTGTTGTCCACTTCGTGGTCGTCCCAGACCACCAGCCACGGCGCGATCGCGTGCGCGGCCTGGAGATCGACGTCGGACTTGTACTGGGCGTGGCGCTGCCGGTAGTTTTCCAGCGTCACGGTCTCGGGGCCGTCGTGGTCGCGGACGTTGCCGCCGCCGATGACGTAGGAGTCCTTCTTATATTCGTATTGGTAGTCACCAAGGTGAAGGACCAGGTCCGGATGATCCTCGGCGAGCCGCTTGTAGGCAGTGAAGAAACCGTGCTCGTACTGGGCGCAGCTGGCGAAGGACATGGCCAGGGCTGAGGGGATCTCGTGGAGGGCGGGGCTTGTGAGGGTACGGCCGACCGGGCTGATGTGGCGTCCGCTGCGGAAGCGGTAGAAGTATTCACGTCCAGCCTTGAGGCCACGCAGTTCCACGTGGACGGAGTGGGCGTTCTCGAGCTGTGCCTGCTCGACCCCGCGGGCCACCACCCTGGTCATGAGCGCGTCCTCGGCCACCTCCCACTCAACCGGAACACTTCGCGACGGCATGCCGCCCAGTCCGTTGTCCGCCAGGGGGTCAACGGCGAGTCGCGTCCAAATGACAAAGCCATCCGGCCACGGCTCGCCCGAAGCAATGCCAGGGGTAAAAGGGTCGGCGCGGAGGGCGTCCTGGGTAGTAGCGGTAGCAGCGACGGCGGTGGCCGGAACTGCGGCGACCAGTCCGGCACCGAGGCCGGCAGTGAGCAGGGACCTGCGTGAAATGTTCATGCCCAACAAGCTATGCGGCGGGTTTTGACAACGATGGAAACCCTCATGAATGTCCGCTTAACTGCTGGTCACGTCTTGAGTTCGAGGCCGTTCAGGCTTCCACGGTAAATTCGGTCCAGGCATGCCGCTCCCCGTTAACCTGCAGTTCCAGCGCATGGACGCCGGGGTAGTGGACGCGCGTGGTCATAGGCCGGAAGGCATGCCGCTTGGCGAGTAGCCGGGTTTCGCCGGGTTCCAGGGTCAAGGCCGCGAGCTTGAAGACCTTCTCCGCATGGAGCCCGCTGGCCTTGACGTAGTGGATGACGTAGTCGACGGCGAGTCGCGCCGGCGCCGCGCTGCTGTTGGAAATCTCGAACTCGAAGGCAAGGTCAGAGGGCATCATCACCACGTCCCGGTCCAGGCGCGGTGCGCTGACTGCTACGGCCGCGGGGGCGAACCCCAGTACCGCGAGGGCACCGGGATGCGCCTTCTTGATGAGGGTTCGTAATCCCTGCCGAACGACCCAAGGTGTGTTCGCGTCCGGTTCGGCCAGCCAGGCCGCCGCTGTTGCAACCACCAGGTCCGGGGCGTGGCGGGCGATGTCATTGAGATGGTTGGCCACGCAACGCCGGACGTATTCATGGGAGTCCCGATACAAGGCATGCAGGATGGGCAGTGTGGCCTCGGGCTGCTTGAGCAGCTTCGGAACGCGCACTGCCCAGGGAAGGTAAGGCCGGGTGCCTTCGCTGGCCAGTCTTCTTACATGTTCATTGGGATGGGTGGTCCATTCCAGGATCCGTGCCAAAGCCCGGTCCGGATCAACTGACAGGAGCCGCCGTATGGCGAACTCGCCGGTCAGTCGCGGAGTCAGCTCGGACAGGAGTCGCAGGCAATCGTCGAAGTCATCCATGTTGCTGGCCTTGATGTTGCCAGCTTTGAGTGCAAGGGTTACTGCCGCTTCCGACACCGGCCACAGCATCCAACCCGTGAAGGCCTCCTGCCCGAGGGCGGCGCGGAAGATGCGTGCCGCCGTCGGATATTCAGCCGCCTGGGCCGCCAGGAGGTCTTCGAGCAGGGCATCGCTGACCAGGTCCGTTCGGCCCCGGAGGTTAAGGGAATCCAGTCCTTCAATGCTCGCTTCCAGCCTAGTCCATGAGGAGCCCGGACTTGCGGCTGCAAGCGCATCCCGAAGGCGGACGACGGCGGCCTTGTCGATCAGTTCGTTCATGGCACCCATGCTGCAAGAGTATCTTCCAAAAAATTTTCGCCTTGGATCTTGCACACACCTAGCGCGGGTGTTATAAAAAATCTGTACCCGCCAAGACAGATAAGTAGAGCGGGGCGCCATAAGGTATAGCTAAATCACATGCTGAAGGAGTGGGAAATGATGTTGATGCGTACGGACCCGTTCCGGGAACTTGACCGGCTCACCCAGCAGGTCTTCGGAACCACTGCCCGTCCCGCGGCCATGCCGATGGATGCCTGGCAGGAGGACGGTCAGTTCGTAGTCGCTTTCGACCTCCCCGGTGTCGATATCGACTCCGTCGACCTCAACGTTGAGCGTAACGTCCTCACAGTCCGTGCCGAACGGAAGGACCCGACCGGCGGCGACGTCGAGTACATCGCGTCCGAGAGGCCGCGCGGGGTCTTCAGCCGCCAGCTGATCCTGGGCGACACCCTGGATACGGATAACGTCAAGGCAAGCTATGACCTTGGCGTCCTGACGCTCCGTATTCCAGTTGCCGAACAGGCGAAGCCGCGCAAGATCGAAATCGAGAACAAGCAGAGCCAGCTCCACGAGATTTCAAGCTAGGCTCCACGACCTGGGCGGTTCCGGCGGACAGCCGGAAACCGCCTAGTGCCGCCATCCTTCGGGATACAACAGCAACAGCCGGGAGTATTGGAGATGAGCAGCACCAACCCGGACCACTACGAAACGCTAAATGTGTCGCAATCCGCCAGCCAGCGAGACATCGCCAAGGCGTACAGGGCACTCATGCGCACCCACCACCCCGACGTCGACACCGGAGCCACAGTGGACACGGGTGAGCTGCTCCGCATCATGCAGGCCTTCGCGGTCCTTCGGGACCCGACATCCAGGGCGGCCTACGACGATTCGCTGCTCCTCACCAAGGTGCGCCCACGGCAGGATGTCCCCGCTCCACGGGCTGCGCCCCGGCCTGCGCCTCGGACTCAGCAGGTTCCGCGGAATGTTCCTGTCCGCCGCGTGCGCTCCGAAGATCCCCCACTGCGCGTCTCCCCGGTTCACTGGGAAAGCGGACCGTGGGCCGGATACAACAACCGCCGGAAAGAAAGGCCAAATCCATGAACGATTGGCGCCGTTACGATTCCCACCTTTTCCCCGCATTCCATGAACGGTTCGAGGAGCGCTGGGGCGAAGGCACGGCCCCTTTCCTTGACCCCGAGGCCCATGAACAACCCCTCCCGCGCGCCCAGTGGGTCAACCCTGTGACCGGCGCCGCCCTGGCAGTGGTTCCAATCTGGAGTGAGGATGACCAGCAGCACAGATCCTTCGGGGTGTTCTATCTCCCGCCGGGCGGGGACATCTGGGTACTCCGTCCCGGCTACACAGGTTACCTCGAACCGACTGACGGCGACTCCGATCCCTTGCTCGCCTTGCGCAACGACGCATTCAAGAAGGCAGTGGCCCACGCCAAAGACTTTCTCTTCGGCCCCGACCGTCCGCTTACCTAACCTCCTCATGCGCGCCTAGATGAGTAAGTCCTATTGCTCTGCGCGGCGTGGGTGCTTTTAAAGTAGGTTTTAAAGTAGGTCGGAGAGTGTTAAGCCGGGTTTGTGAACACTCAACTAAACACTCTCCTGACCACACTTTATGTCTTTCTCACCGACCATGTCCTGCCCGATCTGGGCGTGTCCCGGGATCGGAGGCCGGGACGCAAGCCGGTCCTGACGGATGCAGAGCTGCTTTGTTTGCTCGTCGCCCAGCAATTGCTCGGATTCTCTTCGGAAACCCGGTGGATCCGCTACGCACGCGCCCATCTGCGCCCTATGTTCCCCGGAATCCCGGGCCAGTCAGGCTATAACAAACGTATCCGGGCGGCCGGGCCACTCATCGCCGCCGTGATCACCGCGCTGGCCCGCGACACCCCGTCATGGCACGAAGTTCTGCGTCTGGTCGACTCCACCCCGGTGCCCTGCGGCACGTCGCGGGAAACCGTGAACCGCTCCGACCTGGCCGGGCACGCCGGCTACGGCTACTGCGCTTCACACTCACGCTACTTCTGGGGCTTCCGGCTGTATCTGCTCAGCACGCCCGAGGGCATGCCCATCATCTGGGGCCTTGCCAACCCGAAGATCGGCGAACGCGAAGTCACCCAGGCCCTGCTCACGAACGACCACCATCTGGTGCGGGCAGGACAGGTCATCCTCGGCGACAAAGGCTTCGCCGGCCAGGACTTTGAAGCGTTCATCACCGAGGACCTGGGCGCTACCTTGCTACGCCCGGACCGGAAAGACGAGAAACCGCGTTTCGGGAAACTCGGACGGATCCGGCAATGGATCGAATCCGTCTTCGACAGCCTCAAAGGCCAGCTATCCCTGGAACAACACGGCGGCAGGACACTGCCCGGAGTCTACGCCCGCGTCGGAGCCCGCCTGCTCGCCCTCGCCTCCGACATATGGCACAACTGGCACACCAACGCACCCCGCAAACGCTCACTGATCGCCTACGACCACTAACAACCCCAGAATCAATGGGAATTAATCATCTAGGGTGGAGGCAACGCCCGATGGAGCAGAGGAGCCCTGAATGAGGATCGCAGTCACCGGTGGAAGTGGAAAGCTCGGAAGGAACGTGTTGCGGCGGCTGGCCGCTGATGGCCATGACGTCCTTAATCTGGACAGGGCGGGGGAGCGCACCCGCGGCTTTGTACAGGTAGATCTGCGGAACTATGGCCAGGTGCTGGACGTGATCCTGGGACTGGACGACCGGCACCAGGGCTTCGACGCGATCGTGCACCTCGGGGCGATTCCCGCTCCCGGTCTGGCGCCGGATGCCGCTACGTTCGAAAACAACATGCTTTCCACCTACAACGTGTTCCAGTCCGCCCGGAAGGCGGGCATCAAGAGGGTGGTTTACGCCTCCAGTGAGACGGTGCTGGGGCTGCCGTTCGACGTCGACCCTCCCTACATCCCCGTCGACGAGGAGTATCCGGCCCGGCCGGAAAGCACCTACTCGCTGGTGAAGCACCTCGAGGAACAGATGGCCCGTGAGCTGACACGCTGGGATCCGGATTTGAGCATTGTGGGATTGCGCTTCTCCAATGTGATGGACCCGGAGGACTATGAGGCCTTTCCGTCCTTCGACGCCGATGCCCGGCTGCGGAAATGGAACCTCTGGAGCTACATCGACGGCCGGGACGGCGCCAAGGCGGTGGCTTTGGCATTGGAGAAGGGAATACCGGGGTTCGAGGCCTTCATCATCGCCAATGACGACACCGTGATGAGCCGCTCCAGCGCGAGCCTTGCCGCGGAAGTCTTCCCGAACGTGCGCGTGACCAAGGAGCTGGGAGAGCACGAAACCATGCTCTCCATCGACAAGGCGAAAAGGCTCCTCGGCTTCGCCCCGGAACACAGCTGGCGAAACTACCATTCGAACCGGACGACGCCGACTGAGGACTGAGGCTCGCGCCCGGGCTACCCGCCCGCCCGGGCTACCCGCCCGCGACTCTGGCCCCTCCGACTGCGCTTTACATTTCGAAGTGCGTCTTCAGGGGCCCTTGTCCAAGAGACTCAACAATCGCCGTCGCCACACCGTGCAGTTTGATGTTGCGGGAACTGGAGGCGGCCTTCAGGATCTCGAACGCTTCGCTTTGGGTGCAGCGGTTCTGCGCCATGATGATTCCCACCGCCACGTCGATCACCGTTCGCGATTCCAGGGTTGCCCTCAGGTCCTCGGCCGCGTCGCTGAAGTGCGCGAATCGCACCGCGAGGCGCAGCGCCATTGAGGTCTGCCGCACGAAGTCCTCGGCCAGTTCGATCACTCGTGGTTCGAACCTGCCCGGACGGTGGGAGTAGAAATTCAGGGCGGCCCGGGTGTCCCCCTCGAGCTTCAGGGGAACGGCGAGGATGGACCTTACCCCACGCCCAAGGACCGACTCGGTGAACTTCGGCCACCTGTCATGGTCCGCCAGATCGGGGATGTGGATAGTGCTCTGCTCCCGGCAAGCTGTCATGCAGGGGCCGTCACCGAAGGTGTACTGGATCTCGTCCATTGCCTGCGCCTCGGCGCTGCTGCTGGCAACAGTGGCTGCTTTCCGACGCCTCAGAAGCGTAACTCCGCACAGGACTTCGTCGCGGGGTTCGGAGAGGCTGCGTGCGGACACGCTGGCGAGCTCATGAAGGAATTGCTCGACGTCGGAGCTGTTCAGTACCAGTTCCTGGAGGTACTCGCTGATTGACGCTGCAGGGGGTGCGGTCGACTCGCTGGCCACGATTGTTGATGCCGTTTCGTTTGGGTCAAATCGAACCGACCAACGCAACACCCGCGCCCAAGGGCAGGGTGTGGGTAGCAGAAAGCCGGGTCGAAAAACTATCCAACGGCCTTCTGCTAAACCGTACCGGGAAATTATATACATCCTGTGAGCGAGGATTAGTGCCACCGAGCGCTACTAGCCGAAAGGGAGCCGGACGGTAACAATTAAGGCATGGTCAGCTATTCAGCGGTTGAACGGGCGTCCAGTAAAGATCCGCACGACTGGGGCAGGGCCATGGCGAAAGCGATGACCAGGCTGCTCGATGCCGCGCGACTTGACGGACAGCATTTCGAACACGAGTTCCTCTTTGGGGAGGACCTCCACATGCGCATCGAAGAGAACGGCGACGGCGCCGTCGTGAGCGTCACCTGGCATCCTGAATCGCAGGGTTTCGCGCCTTAGAGCACTTGAAGTTCTAGAGAACTTGGAGTTCAGTTAGTCTTTTGGCGATGCCGGCGCCGTCAGGAGAGTAAATCCACGGCACTGCGGACCCCGTGTGATCCGCATTTTCGGAATGCCCTCCAGCCAGTACCGCCTCTCCCACCGATAGTTGGCGGATCGCGATGGCCTTCACATGGTCCGCGTACTCCTGGGCGAACCCTGAGTAGATTTCTTCATCGTGCTGCCCGTTGTCTCCGATAAGGAGCCAGCGCATGTCCGGAAATTCCTTCGCGAGGCGTTCCAGGTTCCGGTGCTTGTGTTCGCGGCCGCTGCGGAACCAGCGGTCATGCGTCAGGCCCCAGTCCGTCAGCAGCAGCGTTCCCGAGGGGTACATGTTGCGGTTGAGGAAGCGGGCCAGGGTGGGTGCTGCATTCCACGGCCCCGTGGACAAGTAGATGATGGGGGCATCCGGGTGCCGCACTTTGAGCCGATCAAGCAGCACTGCCATGCCGGGCGTGGCCATGCGCGCGCGCTCGTTGAGGACGAAGGTGTTCCACAGGGCCAGGAAGGGACGCGGGAGCGCGGTCACCATGACGGTGTCGTCAATATCGGAGACAATTCCGAAGTCGGTCCCGGGCGCCACCACGAAGATTGAGGCTTCTGCAGGCTCGGTTCCCTGTGCACGGATTTTGGCCGTGTGCCAGCCCGGGGAGAGCCGGACTTCCACCACTGCATCGATTAGTCCGCCGCGATCAGCCCTGACGTGGCTAATGACGCCATCCACCTCGAGCTCCACCTCAACGTGCTGGATAGGGACGCTCGTGAACGCCCGCCACCCGCGGACATTCTGGTTCCCGGTCAACGCTACGCGTTCGGCATGGCTTCCCGGGGCCGGTTTCTTGGCCAGCACAATGCGGCCCAGGACCCTGACCCACTCAGTTGAGCCGTAGCCCTGGTAGGCGACAGTCTGTGGCTGGAAGTGCCATCTCCGCGCAAGTTTGGAGCGCACTTTGGTCACGGCATCTGACAGCCGGTGCGCAGCCTGAAACAGGGGGTTGTCCGGCAACGACGATGCTCTCGGCTGCGTATCCATGACTCCACTCTGCCATAAGGCCGGGAAGGCCCGCCGCATCATTCGTCCCCCAGGAATCGTCGAAGCGTGGCGGCGTTCCGCACGGCGTTCCCGCCGCCGTCGTTGTTGAAATAGACGTAGACGTCCTTGCCGTCCACCTGCCATTCCCGGATCCGCTCCGCCCACCATCCGAGGTCGCGATCAGAGTAGGAGCCAGCATAGAGGTGCTGGTGATCCGGCCCGTGCATCCGTACATACACAAAGGATGCCGTGGCCCGAAGGATGCATGGCAGGTTTGCCCCGCTCATGATGCAGTACGCCGCTTCATGCCGCTCGAGGAGTGAATAGACATCCGCATGGTCCCAGCTCTCATGGCGGAACTCCACGGCAACCCGGATCCAGTCGGGCAGTTGCGCCAGGAAGTAGTCGAGCCTCGCGTCGTCCCGTGCGAGGTCAGGCGGAAGCTGAGCGAGGAGGACGGCCCTTTTGTCCCCCAACTCATGCCAGCAACGGGAAATCCTGTCGATCCAGACGTCCGGATCGTACAGCTTCTTTCCATGGGTCAGGCCCCTCGGCGCCTTGACGCTCATGGCGAAACCAATCGGCAGGCGTTCCCGCCAGCGCGCGAAAGCTGTGTCCCGCGGCCAGCGGTAGAAGCTGGCGTTCAGCTCAACCGTGTGGAACCGCGAGGCATACACGTCGAGCCGCCGCTGGGAGGGAAGCCCCGGTTCGTAGAGAACTCCCTCCCAGTGGTCATAACTCCAGCCTGACGTCCCGATGTAGGTATTCAGCCTTCGCGCCACTCATGTCCGGTAATGTGCGAACCTGCCTGGGGTCCCATCTGAAGCATGCCCCCGTCCACTGCCCAGGAAGCACCATTGACGTAGCTTGCAGCCGGTGAGGCGAGGAACGAAATCACCGCGGCGATCTCGCGTGCATCACCCGGCCTGCCGAGCGGGATCCCTGGCCGGTCCTTGGTTCGCGGGTCCTCGTCCGTTTGGCCCGTCATGGGAGTGGCGATTTCTCCCGGAGCCACGGAATTGGAGGTAATTCCGTACTCAGCAAGCTCCAGGGCGAGGGTCTTGATGAGCCCGCCGAGGCCGTGCTTGGACGCGTCGTACGCCGACGACCCCACTCGCGGCTGCGTTTCGTGGACGCTGGTTACGGCAATGATTCGGCCTCCTCGACCTGCTTCGACCATCCGCTTGGCGGCTGCCTGGATGCACACGAATGCCCCGTTGAGGTTCGTGTCCAGAGTCTGGTTCCAGGTCGCAAGATCGAGGTCAAGGAACTTCGTCGACTCGCCCGTGCCGGCGTTATTGACGAAAACGTCCACGCCTCCCAGTTCTTCGGCCAGGGAATCAATCGCAGTGGCGCAGCCTGGGATGTCCGTTGTGTCCAGTTGGCGGACGACGGCGTTGCGGCCAACACTGCGGACTTCCTCGGCCGTCGCCTCAGCACCTTCCTTGTCCGAGTGCCACGTTATGCCGATATCCAGCCCGGATTTAGCCAGTTCGACGGCGGTGGCGCGGCCGATGCCGGAATCGGAACCTGTGACAATCGCAGTCCTGGGAGAGAAATCGTTCAGGGCGCTCATAGTGTCTGCTCCATTCCCGGAGCGTCCGCGATGTCCCCCTTGGCCCAGGTGACAGTTACACTGACTCCGCCGTCGTCGTCGCGGTCGACTTCCGTGACAATCTCGGACTCGGGCGCGCCCATCTCGCGGAGTTGGTTTTGGTAGCTAGTAACGAGTTCGGAGAGACTGGCCTCCGTCCACTCGTCCGGCCTCATCCTCGTGGAGATCTCAACGGGCTCAGGCTGGTACAGGGTCATGGCAATTCCTTTGATAGGGGCCGGAACACAAGTCCACGCTAGGAGTCATCCGTGGCGGCGCGCAAGGGATTTAGTCAGGTCACTTACTTTTGCCTGTCCTAAACCTGTCCCTAAAGATGCGGCGACAATTCCTTGGCGCGGAACTTCTTCCAGGCCTTTAGGAAATCGGCCTCGGTCTCCTGTGCCGCTGCTTCTTCCCTGGCATGCAGCCGGCCATAGCTGAAGCCGTTCTCGCCACTGCGGGATGCCGTTGACCCCTGGTTGACAAGGAGTTGGCGGACCACCACCGAGTCCTGATGCATGCCCAGGATCTTCTGCAGGCGGTGCGCGCCCTTCTCGAGGCGTTTTGCTTTCTTGCGCCCAGCTTTGTTGCCCGGAGCTTGCCCCACAATTTCAGCTGCGTAGCGCAGGCGCTTTGCTGCCTTCCGGATCTCATGAAGGGCCACATCCTTGGCCCGGCTGTGCGCGTGTTCGGACTGTGTCTCGGGCATGTCCTCGCCGTTCGCCAGTCGCTCCCATTCTTCAAACTTGCGCTGCAGCCGCCTGCTTTCCTTGCGCAGGAGTTTCCCTGTTCCCTTGGGCGCCGGCTGTGAAGCGTTCCCGTCGGCAGGGGGACTGGCAAGGAACTCTTCCAAATCGGCCAGGAGTGCCGGGTACCGCTCGCTGTGGAGCGCCTCCTCGATGGAACGGCGACCCGAGGAATACCTCTCTTCAAAGCCTTCATTAAGCCGCTGGGATGCGTGGCCCATCACCAATCCCATGGGTTCGGATTCGAGCAGGGTCCTAACGCGCTCATGAGCCACCTGGACGTCCCTGAATTCGCCCAGGGTGCTCCCGAGCCACTTCAGTTCCTCACGCAAAAGGGCCACTGTGTCGGCGTCGAAGTATTTCTTTGAAGTCGCCAGCGCGGAGCGCAGCCGGCGTGCTGCGAGCCTCATCTGGTGGACGGCTTCGGGATCTTCCGCCAGGACAATCGTTGCGTGCTCTCGCAACGTGGCCAATTGCCCGGTCAGATACCTCAGTACCAGGCCGGCGGCCGTTCCGTCCAGCGAAATTTCCTGCGAAGTGCTCTGCGGGGGTGAAGTTTCCGCTATGGAGACCATGGTCAAACTTTACGTCCGTTTTTGGGGCTTGTGAAAGAGGTGGAAAGCGCTGGACTAACGGACTATCTCCGGTACTGCCGCAAACCGCCACGGGTTTCCCTGAATCGATAAGTAAGTATACTTATTATCTACACCCGCGGAGGTGCGGGAGTGAGGAGACACCGAAATGGCTGGAACCTTCGAGCTCGTTGATGCCCCTGAGGGTGGCTACAGGGTGAGGATGTTGGATGGCACCGGGAACCTGATGGCGGTATCCGTGACCTTCCCGACCAAAAGGGCGGCCGTCCAAGGGGTGGCAATGGCTCGCGAAATCGCCGGAACCGGATTGATCCGCGACGTTAGCCACGACCGGCGCGACGAACCTCTTCGGCAGACCACCTTTGCTGTTCCCCACGGACATGCCTGGAGCACCTCGGTGAGGGGTACCGCGATGCGCCAGCACAAGCATCTTCATGCGCCGACGCCGCAGAGTGCCTAGCCGTACTGCGGGGGAAGGCGCGAACACGAACTCGCCGGAAACGCACGAAATCGCCGGAAGTTTCCAGCGAGCTGGAAGCGCTTCCGGCGATTTCGGCGATTTACGACTTAGGTCAGGCGGATCTGCCGGTTGACGTCCTTGTACAGCAGGTAGCGGAACTTGCCCGGTCCGCCGGCGTAGCAGGCCTGCGGGCAGAAGGCACGAAGCCACATGAAGTCGCCGGCTTCCACCTCCACCCAATCGTCATTGAGCCGGTAGACGGCCTTGCCTTCGAGCACAAAGAGCCCGTGCTCCATGACGTGCGTCTCGGCGAACGGGATCGAAGCCCCGGGCTGGAACGTCACGATGTTTACGTGCATGTCGTGGGCGAGGTCGTCCGGGTCCACGAAGCGGGTGGTGGCCCAGGCGCCGTTGGTTCCCGGCATCGGGCGCGGCTCCACGTCCTGGTCCCGGGTCACGAAGGACTTGGCCTCGTGTCCCTGCAGCGGTTCATAGGCCTTGCGGATCCACTGGAAGCTCGCGATATCGCTGGAGTCGTTCTTCACGGACCAGTCGGCACCAGCCGCGAGGTAGGCGTAGCCGCCTTCCTCCAGGTGGTGGAGCTCGCCGTCGAGGGCCAGGTCCAGGGATCCCTTGGTCAGGAAGATGACGCCTTCGACGCCGGCCTCAGGCTCGGGCTTCCTGGAGCCGCCGCCGGGACCTACCTCGACGATGAGCTGGGAGAACGTGGTGGCGAAACCGGCGATGGGCCGGGCGATGATCCAGGAGCGGGTGTTGTCCCAGCCTGGCAGTTTGGACGTGACGATGTCCCGCAGCACGCCCTTGGGAATGACCGTGTAAGCCTCCTTGACCACGGCGCGGTCCGTGAGGAGCTGGGTCTGCGGCGGGAGCCCGCCCTCCGGGTAGAAATAGTTGCTCATGGGTTGCTCCTTAGCCTTGTGAATCGGTGGTATGTGCATGTGCCAGCCGCGGGTGCGCCAGCGCGGTGAGTTGGGGGAGTCCGACGCCGGCGAGGGCCCGCACTTCTTCGTCGCCGACTGCTCCACACTGGACGCCGCGCAGTATGAAGCCTGCCAGGGCCCGTGCTGTAGCAGGCTCGTCCATCACCCCGCCCTCGGTCTTCTCCACATAGTCGCGCAGCCTGGAAGCGGCGGCGGGAAGGCCTTCGCGATAAAACGCGTAGCTGGCGGCGAAGCGGCTAGCCAGCTGCGCCGGATGCAGGTCCCAGCCCTGGTAGTAGCCGCGTTCCAGGGAGCGCCGAACCAGCCGGCCATGAAGCTTCCAGGCGTTTTCCACATTTTCACCCACTGGGATGATATTCGTGGAGCCGTCTGAAAGGCGGATGCCGGTACCGGCAACGGCCAACTGCATGACCTCCTTGGCGAAGTCGGCCACGGGATGTTCCATGGACTGGTACTCGGCCGAGATCTGCAGCGAAGCGCTGTAGTCGTAGGTGCCATAGTGCAGGGCGCTGATGCGCCCGGGCACAACGTGCGCAAGCCTGGCCACGGGGGACGTTCCCTCCGGTCCGAGGATCAGCTGTGGTGTTTCCACCTGCACCTCGAAGCGCAGGCGTCCATGCGGCAGGCCGTGGACTTCCTCCAGCCGTGATACTGCATAGTCCATGGCCTGGACCTGCGCCACCGTGCTGACTTTGGGCAGCGTAAGCACCAGTCCGGCGGGCAGTTCCCCCGCCGAGGCCAGGGTGGAAATAAACAGGTCCAGCGTCTTCAGGCCGCGTACCCGCGTGGGGGCCTCGAAACACTTGAAGCGGATGCCGATATACGGGGGTGCCGTCCCGGCGGCGACGGCCTCGGTTACAAGGCGGGCGGCAGCCACGGCGTCGGCGTCTTCTGCCTCGTCCCCGCGGTCGCCATAGCCGTCCTCGAAGTCCAGTCGCAAGTCCTCAATGGGTTCGTTCACCAGCTTCGCGGCCACCCGGGTGGCGACGGCTGCCCGGAGGGCCAGGGACTGGCCCAGCAACGCACCGAGCCGTTCGAAACCGCCGTGGGCCTCCGCCGTCGCGACAGCCTGGGCGCCCCACTCCGCCGCCAACGACGGCGTGAAGCGGTCCGCCGGCACGTAGACGGTGTGAATGGGCTGGCGGGAGCCGTCGTCGCCGGGGTAGTGCAGTTCGAGCAGGCGGTCTGTGTCGGCCAGTTGCCTGTCGATCCGGTCAAAGTCGGCCGCATTCAATGCCTGCCCGGGTACTGCCACGGCTCAGCCCACCAGTTCGTAGGCGGGGGTGGTGAGGAAGTCCGTGTAGTCCTCGGAGAGGCAGATGTCCGCGATCAGCCTGCTGGCCGGATCGTAGTACTTGGCGAAGGCTTCGTCGCCCACTTCGGTACGCAGGCGCTCTGTCTCCTCGCGCAGGATTCGCTCTACGAGTTCCGGGGTGACCGTGTTGCCGGTGTCGGCCAGGACCACCTTGTTGCGGATCTGCTGCCAGACCTGCGAACGGGAGATTTCCGCCGTCGCGGCGTCCTCCATGAGGTTGTGGATTGCCACGGCACCGTTCCCGGACAGCCAGACGGCGGTATAGGCGACGGCGACGTACAGGTTCAGGCGCAGCCCACCCTCGGTGACCTGCCCATCCGCGGAGGCAACGTCGATCAGCTGCTCGGCCGTGACGTTCACCTCGGGCCGCTGCTTGTCCAGCTGGTTCGGACGGTCTCCGAGCACTGAATCGAAGACCTCCTGGCACGTGGAGACGAGGTCCGGGTGGGCCACCCAGGAACCGTCGAAGCCGTCGTTCGCCTCGCGGGTCTTGTCCGCGCGGACCTTTTCGAATGCTGCGGCAGTGACTTCGGGGTGCCTGCGGTTGGGGATGACGGCTGCCATGCCGCCCATGGCGAAGGCGCCGCGCTTGTGGCAGGTCTTCACGAGCAGCTCGGTGTAGGCGCGCATGAACGGAGCGGTCATGGCCACAGAAGCCCGGTCCGGCAGGACGAATTCCTCGCCGGCATCACGGAAGTACTTGATGATGCTGAAGAGGTAGTCCCAGCGGCCGGCGTTCAGGCCGGAGGCGTGGTCGCGCAGTTCGTAGAGGAACTCGTCCATTTCGAATGCGGCCGGGATGGTCTCTATGAGCATCGTGGCACGGATGCTGCCCTGCGGGATGCCGAGGTAGTCCTGAGCGAAGACGAAGACGTCGTTCCAGAGGCGTGCCTCGAGGTGGCTCTCCATCTTCGGCAGGTAGTAGTAGGGGCCGTGCCCGTTGAGCAGCAACTGCTTGGCGATGTGGAAGAAGTGCAGCCCGAAGTCCACCAGCGCGCCGACGGTGGGTTCGCCGTCGAGCAGCAGGTGCCGTTCGGTCATGTGCCAGCCGCGGGGGCGGGCTACGACGACGGCGAGCGGGGCGTCCGTGCGGAGCCGGTACTCCTTACCTTCGGGCGAGGTGTAGGAGAGGGTGCCCTGGGCGGCGTCGCGCAGGTTGAGGATAGCGTCGATGACATTGGCCCACGTGGGGGTACTGGCATCCTCAAGGTCGGCCAGCCAGACCTTGGCACCCGAGTTCAGGGCATTGATGGCCATCTTGGCAGGGGAAGCAGGGCCGGTCATCTCAACGCGGCGATCCCGCAGGGCCGGGGGAGCCTCCGCGACCTTCCAGTCGCCGTCCCGGATGTCCTTGGTCTCCGGAAGGAAGTCCAGGCGTCCGGTGCGGGCCACCTCCTCACGCTTGGCGACTCTCGCCTTGAGCAGCTCGTTCCGGGTGCCGGCGAAGCGATTGTGCAGTTCCTCCACGAAGGCCAGCGCCTTGGGGGTCAGGATCTCTTCCGCCCGTTCGATCGGCCGGTGGTCTGTGACTGTAAGAGCCATGGTGGTCCTTTCCTAGGGGCGCTGGTGTTAAAGGGCGTTACGGGCTGCGTTTGCTGCGTTTGCCACCGCGGTGGCTACGTCGGCGGCAACGTGGGGATCGAAGACGCTGGGGATGATGTAGCTGGCATTAAGCTCATCGTCTGCCACGCGCTTGGCAATGGCCTCTGCCGCGGCCACCAGCATGTCCGGGGTGATGTCCGAGGCACCGGCGTCCAGCAGGCCGCGGAAGAATCCAGGGAAGGCCAGGACATTGTTGATCTGGTTGGGGAAGTCGCTGCGCCCCGTAGCCACCACTGCCGCATGCTTCGACGCTACCACCGGGTCGATTTCCGGGGTGGGGTTTGCCATGGCGAAGACGATCGCCTTCTCTGCCATGGAAGCCACCTGCTCCTCGCCGATCACGTGCGGGGCGCTGACGCCGATGAAGACGTCGGCACCGGCCAGGGCCTCGTGGAGCGTGCCGGAGAAGCCGGCCTCGTTGGTGTTCGCGGCGATCCAGGAGCGGTGTTCGTCGTCGTACTTTTCGCCCGAGTGGATAGCGCCTGAACGGCCGGCGGCGATGATGTGCCGCGCGCCCTGGGCCTTGAGCAGTTGGATGATGGCCGAACCTGCGGCGCCGACGCCGGACACCACGATCCTGACCTCGGAGAGCTTCTTGTCCACGACGCGCAGGGCGTTGACCAGGGCGGCGAGGGTGACGATGGCTGTGCCGTGCTGGTCGTCATGGAAGACGGGGATGTCCAGTTCTTCGCGAAGGCGGTTTTCGATCTCAAAGCAGCGCGGAGCGGCGATGTCCTCAAGGTTTACGCCGCCATAGACCGGGGCGAGGGCCTTGACGATGCTGATGATCTCCTCGGTGTCCTGCGTATCCAGGCAGACGGGCCAGGCGTCAACGTTGGCGAACTGCTTGAACAGGGCGGCCTTGCCTTCCATGACGGGAAGGGCGGCGGCGGGGCCGATGTTGCCAAGGCCGAGCACGGCGGAGCCGTCCGTGACGACGGCGATCGTGTTGCGCTTTACGGTCAGGTTGCGGGCAGCGGCCGGGTCCTCTGCGATGGCGAGGCAGACACGCGCGACGCCGGGGGTGTAGGCGCGGGAGAGATCGTCGCGGTTGCGCAGGGCAACCTTGGGGACCACCTCGAGCTTGCCGCCCAGGTGCATGAGGAAGGTGCGGTCCGAGACGTGCTGGACGGTGACGCCGTCGAGGGCGTTGAGGGCATCCTTGATGCGTTCTGCGTGGGCTTCGTCCGTCGTGTTGCAGGTGACGTCCACAACGAGGGTGTCGTGGTGGGATTCGCTGACGTCGAGGGCTGTGACGGCCGCGCCTTCGGCTGCTACGGCGGCTGCGAGCTCACTGGTCGCGGTGAAGCTCGACGGCGCCGCGACGCGCAGGGTGATCGAATTTCCGGGGCTCGGGTTCGCCATTGAATTTCCTCCTGGTACAGGCCTTGCGGAACCGTTCGAGAACCCGTTCCCGGGCCGCCGGTTCATGTGATCTTTTCGTATTATGGATATTATTATCTGCAGCATGGAAATACAAGCCCAATCCCGCCTGGGTGCTGTATCTTGGTGTTCTAAGCACTCTTTTCACGATGCGGATAAGAGTTGTCGGATTCCGAGCCATAGGAGACAACGGAATGGCAGAAAAAGCCTCGGGTGGCGTGCAGTCAGTAGAGCGCGTCTTCGAACTGCTGGAGCTGATCACCGACGCCGGCGGGGACGTCACGCTTAGCGAGCTCTCCTCGTCCACCGACCTGCCGCTTCCCACGATCCACCGGCTGCTGCGTACCCTGGTGTCCCTCGGCTACATCCGACAGCTGCCCAACCGGCGCTACGCCTTGGGGCCGCGGCTGATCCGCCTGGGCGAAGGCGCCAACCAGCAGCTCGGTGCCCTGGCGCGCCCGCAACTGAAGTCGCTCGTGGACCGCCTGGGCGAGACGTCCAATATGGCCGTCCTCGATTCGGACATGGTGATCTACGTGGCCCAGGTGCCGTCCCTGCATTCCATGCGGATGTTCACCGAGGTGGGCCGTCGCGCCCATACCCACGCAACCGGCGTCGGGAAAGCCATCCTGGCCCAGCTGGACGATGACGTGGTTCGTGGCATCATCTCCCGCGCCGGGATGCCGACGCCCACGGCCAAGAGCATTGGCGACATCGACGACCTCCTCGCCGACCTCAAGCTCATCCGCGAACGGGGCTACTCCATTGACGAGGAGGAGCAGGAAATCGGCGTCCGCTGCTTCGCCATGGCTGTCCCCAACGCCCCGACGCCGACGGCGATCTCCGTCTCCGGCCCCGTCTCCCGCGTGGACCAGCCGTTCGCGGACCGGGCCGTGCCGCTCCTGCGCGAAGCGGCCCAGACGATCTCTTCGGAGCTCAACCGGAACTAATCCATTCGGATCATTGGGTTGCGCTTTTCGAGGTTCCGAAAAATCACCAGGCCCAGCGCGCAGCCAAGGAACCAGCTGTAGTTCCCGATCCACGTGGCATCGATGGCGGTGGCTCCGGTGTCCAGCAGCAGCTTCGGCAGGATGACCGAGGCGATTGAAACGCCGCCACTGATCGCTACGGCCTTCACGGCGTTCGGGTTGTAGCCGTTCTTGAACCAGTACCTGCCCTTGGGATCCATGGTGTACATGTCATCCACCCAGACCTTTTGACGGCTCACCAGGTAGTAGCCGGCGATCAGGACACCGAACAAGGGGCCGATGAGTGCTCCGAGCACGCCCAGCGTGTAGTGGATGGCGGTGGCGTTGCTGTACCAGTTCCACGGCAGCAGGATCACGGAACCGACGGCGGCAATCATGCCTCCCGCGCGCCAGCTGATCTTGTGCGGTGCGACGTTCGAGAAGTCGAAGGCGGGGGAGATGAAGTTGGCCACGATGTTGATGCCCACAGTCGCCGTGACGAACGTCAGGCCGCCCAGCAGGATGGCGAACGGAGTGTCGATGCGCTCCACAGTGTGGATGGGATCGGTGATGAGTTCCCCGAAGACCGGAACTGTTGCCGACGCAGTAATCACAGTCAGCACGGAGAAGAAGAGGAAGTTGACCGGAAGCCCCAGGAGGTTGCCCTTCTTTACCGCCTTGAACGACTTGCCGTAACGGGCAAAGTCGCCGAAGTTGAGCATCGGGCCGGAGAAGTACGACACCACGATTGCGATGGCGGACAGCATGACCGGGATGGATGCCCAGAAGCCGAGAGGTTCGCCGGCCGAGAGATCCAGGCTGATGTTTTCCCAGCCCGCTTGGGAGACCAGGTAGATGGCCAAGACGATCATGACGACATAGACGGCGGGCCCGGCGAAGTCGATGAACTTCCGGATGGTCTCCATGCCGTTCCAGAACAACGCGGCCTGGGCAACCCAGAGGATCGCGTAGGAGATCCAGCCAAGGGCGGAGAGCCCCAGGAAGGAGTAGTCCGTCACCAGGACTTCGGTGCCTGGGATGAATTTCAGGAAGATGATGTTGAGCGATTCCGCTGCGAGGAAGGTCTGCACGCCGTACCAGGCAATAGCGATGAGTCCGCGGATGATGGCAGGGATGTTGGCGCCCTTGATGCCGAAAATTGCGCGGTTGATGACGGGATAGGGGACACCGGTCTTCTGGCTGGGCTTGGCCACCAGGTTCGTGAAGACCTGGACGATCACGATACCGATGAGTAGCGAGAGGAGCACTTGCCAGCTGGCGATTCCCAGTGCGAAGAGGCTGCCGGCTGTGACGTAGCCGCCCACGCTATGAACGTCCGACATCCAGAAGGCGAAGATGTTGTAGGAACTCCAGCCCTGCTTCTTCAGCGGAGCAAGGTCCTCGTTCGAGAGCCGGTGATCGTGTCCGGGCTTGACGACGCCGGCGCCGACTGGGAGGCCGGCGGCCTCGGCAGCGTCGTGGAGGCCGGCGGCCTCTACGACTTGTACGGCCTGGGTTTCTTCCATGCGTGTTCCTCGGTGTAGGTGGGGTCCGCGGCAGAACCCTGCCGTTTCATATCACCCATTACATGGAACAGATGTTTCAACACCGTTTCGCCGACGCTAAGGTTCCTTTACGGTTCGCGAGGCTGCGCCACTTGTCAGCGCTTCTCTATTTCTCCGATGTCGTCGTAGAGCCCGGTCACTTCGCTGACACGCTTCCGGCCATCCCGGCCCCGCTCCATAATCACTCCGTTCGCCAAGGCGCTCGCAAGGCTCATTGCGGCCGCATAACTGTCGAATGCCCCGCTGCCATCAACGGGGCATTCGATCCAGGTGGCCGCTTCTCCAGCAAGCCAGCGGGCGCTTGAATCACCAATCAGGATGGTGTGCGCGCCGGTCTTCGCGGCTGCCTTCAACACCTGCCGGAAGCCCTCCGGCCGACGGCGGAAGCCGAGCAGCACGATGACGTCGCCGCGGCCAATCCCTGCGAGTTCCTCGCCTACGCTTTGGCCCGGCTGCGGGGCCAGGGTGACAGCGCCGCGGCACTGTAGGAGTTGTTGCCGCAGGTGAAGCGCCACCGGAAAGCTGTTGCGAAAGCCGATCAGGGCTACGGTGCGCGCCCCGGCGACGGTACGAGCAATTGCTGCCAGCTGTTCGTCGTCGAGGTTTTCGAAGAGCCGGTTCAGGTTCTGCTGTTCGACGGCGGCGTGGAGCGCCAGGCCGCCGGTGGCCTCGCTGGTGCCCAGGGGCACGCCGCTGGAGCGCAGGGCGCGAGTGTGTTCCTTGACCTCCTGGAAATCCGAAAAGCCGAGCCTGCGGAAGAGCCTGCTCATTGTCGCTTTGGACACGCCACTGAGTTCGGCGAGTTCCGCGGCGTTATAGACGGCGAGATCCCCGAGATGGTCAAGCAGGGTATCGGCGGCCTTCTGCTCCTGTGGGCCAAGCTGCGAGTAGTGCTGTTCGATCCGCTCGTCGATCCTCATGAAACAACCGTCTCACATGGCGCTGACCGGATGCCTTGCCAGGGATCTGATGGATAGTGAGACTCACCCCGACTCATTGACCCACGACTGGGGCGGGCGTACCATCAGCGCATCCACAGGAAGATATCCCATCGGGGGTGCCATCATGGCTACTTTTATGGACGTTCATCACCACATGAAAGGTATTACAGCCGAGGATCTACGGGCCGCCCACAAGGCCGACCTGGACATCCAGGACGATGAAAAGGTTGATTTCAAGAATGCCTGGGCGGATCCGGAATCCGGCTTGGTCTACTGCCTGTCGGAGGCTCCGTCGGCGGACGCGGTACTGCGCATTCACGAACGGGCCGGCCATCCCGCCGACGAAATCCATCCGGTTCCGCTGATTGTCTAAAACAGCCGCCTGCATAAGAACCCCGGCACCTTTTGGTGCCGGGGTTCTTGCAACTCAGGGCTTAGTGGTGCCCTGCCGGTTTGTCCGACGCCTGGACAGCGACTTCCTTGCCGTCGGCGTCGATGAGCTTTCCATCCTCGAAGCGGTCGCCATTGGCCAGGCAGGCGATGTCCTCCTCTCGGACCACGCGTCCGGTTCCGGCGACGAACACCGATTGATTGTCGGAGTTTCCGGCCTTCAAATGGTTGAACAGCAGGTTGAGCACGATCGCCATGACCGCCGCCGAGCTGATTCCCGAGTGGAAAATGGTGGAGAACCAGGACGGGAACTGGTCATAGAACTTCGGGGCTGCAATAGGGATCATGCCGAAGCCGATCGAGGCGGCCACGATGATGAGGTTCATGTTGTTGCGATACTCCACTTTGGCCAGCGTCCTGATGCCGCTGGCGGCAACAGTTCCAAAGAGTACGACGCCGGCACCGCCCAGTACGGGGGTGGGAACGGCAGCGACAACACGGCCTAGGATCGGCAGGAGACCCAGGATCACCAGGATCAGGCCGCCGGCACTGACCACGAAGCGGCTCTTGACGCCCGTGATGGCCACGAGGCCGACGTTCTGGGCGAAGGCGCTCTGGGTGAAGGAGTTGAACAGGGGAGATACCGCGCTGGAGAGCATGTCGGCGCGCAGGCCATTGCCGATGCGCTTGGAGTCAACCTTGGTGCCTACGATCTCGCCCACAGCAATGATGTCCGCTGACGTCTCTGTCAGCGTCACGATGATGACGATCAACATGGAAATGATGGCTGCGACCTCAAAGGTGGGTGCGCCGAAAGCGAAGGGGGTGGGGAAGGCGACAATTTCGCCCTGGCCCACCTTGGAGAAGTCGGCCATGCCCGTGAACACAGCGATGAGGGTGCCGATGACCATGGCCAGGAGGATGGACAGCCTCGAGATGGCGGCGTTGCCGAGCTTGCTCAGGAGCAGGACCACAGCCATGGTGGCGGCGGCCAGGCCAATGTTGGCGATGCTGCCGTAGTTGGGGGCTTTGCTGTTGCCGCCCATGGCCCAGTTGGCGGCCACCGGCATGAGCGTCAGGCCGATGGTGGTGATGACGGTCCCGGTAACTACCGGTGGAAAGAACTTGATGATCTTGGAGAAGAGCGGGGTGATTGCCAGGCCAATCAGTGAGGCTACGATCACCGAGCCGAACACGGCCCGGATGCCTCCGCCGCCATTGACGATCGCAACCATGGTGGAGACGCCGGCAAAGGAGACGCCCTGGACCAGGGGCAGTTGGGAGCCGAAGAACGGAATGCCGACCGTCTGCAAAATCGTGGCGAGGCCGCCGACGAACAAACAGGCTGCGATCAGCAGGCCGATGTCCTGTGACGACATCCCGGCGGCCGCGCCGATGATGAGCGGCGGCGCAATGATGCCGCCGTACATGGTGAGCACGTGTTGGAAACCGTAGGCGAACGTGCTTCCGATGGAGAGGCGCTGGTCCTCCGGGCGGGCCTGTACAGTGCGGGCAGGCGCGATGCGGGAATTCTTCTTGCTGTTCATGGCAGACTTTCCTGGTTCATGGCAGACGCCTTCGTCTGGCTAACAATGTCTGGCTAACAATGTGGGGAATCCGGCCCAACTGACTCCCAGTTGTTGTCGTTATGACGCTCCATAACGACGTTTACTGCGAGTCAGTTGGGCGGGAATGGGCGGGAACCGTGAGGGCTTAGCAGAAGCCGGCGATGCCGCTCCAGGCTGCCGGGGCCGCCGTCGTCTTCTCCCGCTGGACCGTGGCCTCGATCAGGCCGTAGGGGCGGTCCGCCGCGTAGAAGACCTCGTTGGGGTTGTCCAGGCCGAATGGCGTGAGGTCCACCAGGAAGTGGTGCTTGTTGGGCATGGAGAATTTGATCTCGTCCACTTCGGCGTGAGCCGCCAGGACCTTCTTGCCCATGTCGAACAGGGTCTGCTGCAGGGCGTGGGAGTAGTTCTCCGTGAAGCCCTCGAGCAGGAGGCCCTTGATGTCCTCATATGCCTTGTTGAAATCAGTTCCCGCGAGGTCCAGCCCGGGGGTGTAGCGCCAGCGGGCCGAGACATCGGTGGCAAGGATGCGATCCGTGGTCTCGGGGAGCGTGGTGTATTTGTCCTTCGGGTATCCGACGAATCCGGACTGGGTGGTCTTCAGGACGGTCAGGTCCTTTAGCCCGGAGATCACATGGGTGATGGCGCCCTCACGGACGACGACGGCGGTGCGGACTTCCTGGCCGTTGCGGACGAAGCTGTGGTCATGCGAGGCGCCGTGTGCCTGGATGCGGTCCCAGGCGTACGACTCTGCCTCCCAGCGCCCGCCGGTCACCCAGTCGAAGCTGGAGGTGAAGTGTTCGCTGAGGCGGAGCAGGAACGCTTCGGGGGAGCCGATGCCGTCGCGGGCGAAGGCATAGATGGTGTTCTTCTGCGTGTCCGTTGCGACGACGTGCGCGTTGTCGCCCTGCAGGTGGGCTGCTTCAAAGTCGCCCCGGAGCTGCGAGGTGACGTTCAGGTCTTCGATCTGGTGGCGTTCGGTGTCCCTGGTGACTTTGACGACGCGAACTTCCGCCTTGCCGTACTGGTTGTCGCCCAGAATGATGTTGTTACTCATGGTCATTCCCAACTTCCGTGATGTGGACTGGTGGTGCCGACCCAACAAAAAAGAGCCGGCATCCATTGATGCCAGCTCATTACGACCCTGCCTGCTGCTCCCAGGTTACGTGACCTGCGCCACGAATTGATGAAAGAGTAGCCCACAGTGCCGGGGGCTGTACACGCCTTTTTGAAGATCGTTATGAACCGACGGATTGTGACCGGCCGGCAGCTGGAACGCTGCCGGCCGGCTCTGGTTAGCGCACAGCGGCTCCGGCAGGCAGGGCATCCGCCTTGTCTGCGTCATCGACAACGTCAGCTGAAGGATCGTCGACGGCGGGCTGCTCGCCGCGGAACGCCCGGAGCATCGCTTCGCGATCGAACTGGCCTTCCCACTTGGCGACGACGAAAGTGGCCACGCAGTTCCCGAGGAGATTGACGACGACGCGCATCGAATCCATGATGCGGTCGGCGCCCAGCAGGAGTGCGACTCCCGCGACCGGGAAGATGCCCAGGGCTGCCGACGTGGCGGACAGTGCAAGGAACGCCGAGCCCGGAACCCCTGCCATGCCCTTGGAGGTGAGCATGAGGATGCCGAGGGCCGCGAGCTGCTGGCCGAGGTCCAGGTGGTGGCCGAAGGCCTGGGCGAGGAACAGCAGGGAGATGGACAGGTAGATTGCGGCGCCGTCAAGGTTGAAGGAATAGCCGGTGGGAACGACGAGTCCCGTGGTGGAGCGCGAACAGCCGGCATTGTTCAGTTTGGTCATGATGCGGGGCATGACCGATTCCGTGGAGGCAGTTCCCAGGGCCAGCAGGAATTCTTCGCGGGTGTATTTGATGAACTGCCATAGGGGTACACGGGCGATACTCCAGGCCACGAGGAAGAGCAGTGCGATGAACACGATGGCTGCGCCGTAGCAGGCCGCGATGAGCACGGCGTAGGTTCCGAGTGATCCCAGCCCGTACTGCCCGATGATGAAGGCCATGGCTCCAAAGGCGCCGATGGGTGCCACTCGCATGACCCACGCCATGATCTTGAAGAACACTTCCAGGACCGTGTCCAGGAGGTTCAGGACGGGGACGCACCGTTCGCGGCCGATGACTACTATCGCCGAGCCGAAGAACACCGAGAAGCAGAGGACCTGGAGGAGGCTGTTGTTGGCAAACGCCCCGACGACACTGGTGGGGATCACTCCGAGCAGGAACTGGCCAACGTCCTTGGGCGGAGCGGTGCTTGTCTTGGCATTGAGGGCGTCCTGACTAAGCGAGTTGGGGTCGATGTTCAGGCCGCTGCCCGGCTGGACGAAGTTGCCGACAACCAGGCCGAAGGCCAGGGCGAAGAGAGTGGCGGCTGTGAAGTAGATCAGGGCCTTCACCCCAACGCGTCCCACGGCCTTGACGTCGCCGACCGCGGCGATGCCGGTGACGATAACCAGGAAGATCAAGGGCGCGATGATCATCTTGATGAGCTGGATGAACCCGTCACCAAACGGGCGGAGGGCGGATCCAACGGCGGGCCAGAAGTGGCCGATGAGGACGCCGGCGATCACTGCGAGCGTGAGTTGGAAGAAAAGCGAGGCGTAAAAGGGGCGCTTGCGAACGGCTGCCGGCTCTGCTGCAGCAATCGTGTCGAACTTCATGGGGAAACCAATCGTCGGGCGGCCCAGGGGCCGCGGCGCACGTTGAGGGGACCCTATCCACGGTAGGCACGGCATGTTTCAGGGATGAAACAAATGGATTACTTTTGCTGTCCATCCGAAACAAGCGTTTCAAGACCTGCCCTAGGAAGTGTTGACGGGTTGAAGGACTGCGTTCTAGACTTTTCATATAACAAAAAGAATTTTCCGGATTATGGAAACCATCAGACTGCGAAAATAACCGAAACGGAGGAGGAACAGATGGACTCGAAGGACAAGAACAACGTCGCGGAATTCCCGGCGCCTGGCCAGGAGCTGTACCTGCCGTTTGGCGCGACGGACCCTGACTTCTACATTCCGGCCGACTGTGACCGCAAGGCCCGCGGGTTCTCCCGCTGGCTGCGCGCGCTCCCGGTCTTCGGCCGGCAGCGCCCTTAGGCTCAGGACCCAGCGTAGGCTCAGGACCCAGCGCGCCCCGGCCACTCCTTGCCGGCCCATGGGTCGTAGTCTGCGATGAGCTCCTCCTGCGGCGGACGCTCCGCTTCGGGGACGTGCTGAAGGTTCACCCGCACCCTGTACCAGAGCGAGCTCGACCCCCGCATTCCGTCGACGAGCACATCGGCTGGGTGCAGGGACGGGACGACGTCCGCATGCCGGGACTTCCACTCGTCGAGGGCGGCGAGCGCCTCAGGCTTGGTCTTGGTGCGGGCCACCTCAATGAGCGGCATCACCGACTGCCGGCGGCCAGAGCCGTCGCCGCCACGTGGCGGCTTCTCGGCTGGGCCGAGCTCGGCAGCCAGGGCGAGAAGCCCGTTAAGTGTGCCCACCGCGTCATCGATGCCGGCGTGGGAGTCGCCCACGTCTGCGAAGCGCTCGAGCACCGTGGGCACCGTGAATTGTTCCGGCCGGGTGGAGCGGACCTCATCCCATGTGAGCGGCGTCGAGACTCGGGCATCGGGCAGGGGCCGGACCGAGTACGCCGACGCCACAGTGCGGTCCTTCGCGTTCTGGTTGAAGTCGACGAACACACTCTCGCCGCGCTCCTCCTTCCACCATCGCGCGGTGGCGAGACCGGGAGCACGGTTTTCAACCTCCCGGGCGAGGGTCTCGGCGGCAAGCCGCACGTCGCGGTACGACCATTGCGGCGCGATGCGCACCAGAATGTGGAGTCCCCGCGACCCGCTCGTCTTCGGCCAGCCCACGAGTCCCACGTCGTCGAGCACCTCTTGCGCGACATACGCGACGTCGACGATCTGGGACCAGTCGACCCCCGGCATCGGATCGAGGTCGACGCGGAGCTCGTCGGGGTGCTCGAGGTCCTCGGCGCGCACCGGGTGCGGGTTGAGGTCGAGGCATCCAAGATTCACGACCCACGCCAGGCCCGCGGCATCCCGGATGACGGCCTCCTCCGCCGACGTCCCGGATGCATAGTGCAGCGTCGTCGTGTCGATGAAGGCGGGGTGGTTCTCGGGCACGCGCTTCTGGAAGAACGGCTCCGCGTCGATGCCCTTCGGAAAGCGCTTGAGCACCATGGGTCGGCCGCCAGCGCCGCGCAGCGCGCCATCCGCGACGGCCAGGTAGTAGCGCACCAGGTCGAGCTTCGTCAGCCCGGGCTCGGGAAACACCACCTTGTCCGGGCTCGAGATACTAACCTCGATGCCGCCAATGTTGAGGATCTCTGCCGGGGTCTTCGACGGGTTCATTCCGCCACGCTAGCAACGATCGGTTGTCGCAGGGAACCATCGCGGGCGGAGGGGACTACCCGCTGATCAGTTTCCTAGCCGCGGCCGAATGTTCCGCCACCAGCCCTGCGACATCGAGGCCTGGAATGGCGCCGTTGATCACCCGCCAGGTGCCACCGACCATCACCCGATCAGCGCGGTCGGCCCCGCATAGGAGCAGGGCGGCGAGGGGGTCGTGGCTGCCGGAAAAGCGCAGGTCATCCAGCGTGAACATGGCAAGGTCCGCCTGCATGCCCGGCGCCAGTTGGCCGATGTCCGGCCTGCCGAGGACGGTCGCTGAGCCTCGCGTGGCCCAGCCCAGCGCCCGCTCCACCGGGACATCCGCCCCATAGCGCAGCCGTTGCAGGTACAGCGCCTGCCGTGCCTCGAGGATCATGTTCGAAGCATCGTTCGACGCCGAGCCGTCCACCCCGAGGCCCACAGGAACTCCCGAGTCCTCAAGTTCCAGCACGCGTGCCGTTCCGGACGCGAGCCGCATGTTCGACGTCGGGCAGTGCGCGACGCCGGTTCCCGCGGCTCCCAGCCTGGAAATCTCCTCGCTGGTGAAGTGGATGCCATGGCCGAGCCAGGTTCGGTTGCCAAGCCAGCCGACGCTCTCGAGATAGTCGACGGTGCGCATGCCAAACATCTCCCGGCAGAAGTCCTCCTCGTCCATGGTCTCGGCGAGATGTGTGTGCAGCCGGACGTTGAGGCGCTCAGCGAGTGCTGCGCTTTCCACCATGATTTCCTTGGTTACGGAAAATGGTGAGCACGGGGCCAGGGCGACCTGGATGACGGCGCCTTCACCGGCGTCGTGGTACTTGCGGATCAGCCGTTCGCTGTCCGCCAGGATGACATCGGGCGACTGGACCGTGGACTGGGGCGGCAGCCCGCCGTCGTCCTTGCCCAGCGTCATGGACCCACGCGTCAACGTTGCCCTCATCCCCAGCTCCCGCACGACGGCCACCTCGATGTCAATGGCCTCGTCCATGCCGGCAGGGAAGACGTAGTGGTGGTCGGCTGCTGTAGTGCACCCCGAAAGCAAGAGCTCGGCGAGGGCTACCTTGGCCGCGAGTTCCAGGCTGGAGGGCGTCAGGCGCGCCCATACCGGATAAAGGCGCTCGAGCCAGGGGAAGAGGGGTGTGTTGGCCACGGGACCCCAGGCCCGGGTGAGGGTCTGGTAGAAGTGGTGGTGCGTGTTGATCAGGCCCGGAAGCAGGACGTGGGCGGAGGCATCGAAGTTCTCGTTGCATGGCGCTGATGGCTGCCCTCCCGCAGGAATGAGCTCCACGATTTTGCCCTCGCTGATCACGATGCCACCGCGGGCATCGAGCGCATTGGCAGTAAACACCGCGAGGGGATTCCTGATCCAAAGGCGGGAGGCTGGCGATGTGTTTGGTATCCGGGACATAGGGGTCCTTGTCTGGTTGGCGGTTTGCTAGTTTCGCTAGCCAGCTCAGTTAGGCCCTGTCTGCTGATCCAGGTGTGGCCCCAGCGTAGGGGGCGACCAGGGCACCGTCAATCCGCCTCAAGCAACGCCGGGTCACTTCCGGCCCATAAATGGCCCTCGAATGGGCTCCAAATGACCCCGCGTTGGTTGGTAATCTCACATGATGAAAACTTTTTTCCGGAAGACTATGGCGCTGGTCACAAAGCCGGTGCTAATCTCTAACTGCCAAAGGCGGGCACCCGGACTTCGGGAAGCTATCTACCAGGCGCAACTTAACCTTCATCGCAAATGCTGAAGCCTGGTAACCAAGCACTGGAGCAGTCCCGTCCGTTTGTGCCTAGGTCACTCGGCTTCCCAGCAAAGGGAGTCGCAACATGAGTACCACCGTCACGGCCGAACAATTCCTGGCCCGATCCATACAGCTGGCAACAGCAAACGTCCTGAACAGCGGCGGTCCGTTTGGCGCCGTCGTAGTCACCGCCGACGGGCAGGCTTTCGAGGGCGTCAACCGCGTCACCGCGAGCAACGACCCCACGGCCCACGCCGAAGTTACCGCAATCCGCACCGCATGCAGCGAACTGGGAACGTTCGACCTCAGCGGGGCAACGCTCTACACCAGCTGCGAGCCCTGCCCCATGTGCCTGGCTTCGGCCCTGTGGGCACGCATCGACCGCGTTGTCTTCGCCGCTGACCGCCACGACGCCGCTTCCGTCGGCTTCGACGACGCCGTCTTCTACGACTACTTCGAGAATGACCAGCGGGACGCGCTCATGCCTGTCGCCAAGCTGGAACTGGGCGACCCCAGGGCTCCGGGAATCCTCGAGCCATTCAACACATGGAACACCCTCGATTCCAGGATCGACTACTAGGGCCAGGTGGCTGAAATGACAATGCTGGACAACAACGCTGAGCAGCAGCCCACTGCCGTCCGGACCGCCAACGCGAACCGGACCGCCCCTGGCAACCGGCCACCGGCGTCGGGCTCTTTCCTGGACAATTTCTTCCAGATCACCAAGCGGGGATCGACGCTGGCCCGCGAGTTCCGCGGTGGCCTGGTCACCTTCTTCACGATGGCCTACATCGTGATCCTCAACCCGCTCATCCTCGGCGGCTTCGCTGCCGATAACGCTCCGACTGACGTCGCTGGTGGATGGTTGTCCGCGGCCCAGGTGGGGGCGGTTACCGGGCTCACCGCAGGCGTCATGACCATCCTGTTCGGCCTGGTGGCGAACCTGCCGTTCGGGCTGGCCGCAGGGCTGGGCATCAACTCCTTCCTCGCGGTGGCCGTGATCCAGGAAGTCACCTGGGCCGAGGCCATGGGCCTGGTGGTCATCAACGGCATCCTGATCGTCCTCTTCGGCGTCACCGGTGCGCGGACCGCGATCTTCCGGGCTGTCCCCAAGGAGCTCAAGGCTGCCATCACGGTGGGCATCGGCCTGTTCATTGCCTTCATCGGCTTCGTCGACTCTGGATTTGTCCGCGGCACCCAGGGCGGCCCGCCTGTGCAGCTCGGCACCGACGGTTCCATTACCTCCATCCCCACCCTTGTCTTCATCGCCGGACTGCTGGTCATGGGCATCCTCGTGGCACGCAGGGTCCAGGGTGGCCTGCTGATCGGCATTGTTGCAACCACAGTCCTCGCCGCCGTCGTCGAGGCCGTGCTGCACATAGGACCAGGCGGGCCGAACAACCCCGGCGGCTGGCACCTGAACACCCCGGTTCTCTCCGGCCAACTGGTATCGGCACCGGACCTCGGGCTCGTGGGCCAGTTCGACCTCTTCGGCTCCTTCGCCAGGATCGGCGGGCTCGCAGCGACCATGCTGGTCTTCACCTTGGTGTTCACCAACTTCTTCGACGCAATGGGCACCATGACCGGACTGGCCAAGAGCGCGGGAGTTGCCCACAAGGACGGGACGTTTCCCCGGCTGAAGTCGGCATTCATCGTCGAGGGCCTCGGGGCGGTGGCCGGCGGTGCGACGTCCGGCTCCTCCAACACCGTGTACATCGACTCCGCCGCCGGTATCGGCGAAGGCGCCCGCACCGGCCTGGCCTCGGTGGTCACGGGAGTGCTCTTCCTGGGCTCGATGTTCCTGACGCCACTCACCTCGGTGGTTCCGCTTGAAGTAGCTGCGGCGGCCCTGGTGGTAGTCGGTGCCATGATGATGGCGCAGATCCGGGAGATCAAATTCACCAAGTTCTCCGTGGCGCTGCCGGCGTTCCTGACCATCGTGACCATGCCGCTGACCTACTCCATCGCCAACGGCATCGGCGTCGGGTTCATCACCTGGGCGATCATCGGCGCCGCCTCCGGCAAGGCAAAGAAGGTGCACCCGCTCATGTGGGTGGTGACCGTTGGGTTCATCATCTACTTCGCCCGCGGCCCCATCAACGCGCTCATGGGCGCCTGACCGCGGCCGGTCCACAGCGGCCGGTCTCCCGGACCGGCCCTTCTGCCGGCGGTCCTGCCAAGTCACCGCATTGAATAGGCGTTCGCCGTTGTACACCGGCCCGCCGGTCCTGTTGGGGGACCGGCGGCGGCCGACGACGGCGGGCGGCGGGGCGTGGCGGAGCCGCCACCGGGAGCAGCGTCTCCCAGGGACTGGGGCGGGAAGGTGAAGTCCCGCCCCGGTCCCACCAACACCAAAACCCACTTCGCGGTGAACTGCAATCATCGCGTAACCCCAGCACCTCCAAGGAATGAGAATATTGGGCAAGAACGTGCATCGCCCCGGTCGGGGCATCCCGGCCAGGACCTCAGGGACAGGGGGACTGTCGCCATGTTGGATTTGATGTCTGCGCTGGACAGCTGGCGTCCTGCGGTTTCGGGGCAACGCTGTGCCGTGGCTACCATCGTCGCCACCGGCGGCTCGGTGCCGCGTCCGCTCGGTACGTCCATGCTCGTGTCCGAGTACGGCGAGGTACTGGGCAGCCTCTCCGGCGGCTGCGTCGAGGGAGCCGTGGTAGAGGCGGCCCTCCAGTCCCTGCGCGATGGCGGGAGTCGGCGCGAGCAGTTCGGCTACAGTGCCGAGGACGCGTTCGCCGTCGGACTTACGTGTGGAGGCGAGCTGGACGTCCACATCCAGCCCATTGGTGCCGACGACGGTCACCTGAACCCTGCGATGCTGGACCGGCTCCGGAACCATGGCGCCACGGATGCTGTCGCCCTGATCCGGAGGATGGACGCCGTACGGGGCGGCGCAATCGTCGTCGCGGATCCCGCCCGCTTCCGGGCCAGCGAGTCGCCGGAGCTTGCCGCGATCCTCGACGGCGATCCGCGCCTGTTGCGGTCAGCTGCGCCGCAGCTCGAATCGCTATTGCGCGGCGGGCGCGCCGGGCTAATTCGCCTGGCTCCTGTCGAGGGATGCGCTCCCGGAAGCGGGCCGGCCATCGAGCCCATGACAACCCCGGAACCCATTTCATTGTTCGTCGAGAGCAGGCTTCCGCCGGCCCGGATGATTGTTTTTGGTGCCAACGATTTCGGGGCCGCACTCATCCCTGCCGGTAAGCTTCTGGGCTACCGGGTGACGATGTGCGACGCCCGCCCGGCCTTTGCCGGCCAGGGCCGCTTCACAACTGCAGATGAAGTCGTCATGGCCTGGCCTCACCGTTACCTGGCAGCCGAGGCCTCCGAAGGGCGCCTGGACGCGAGAACAGTCGTCTGCATTCTCACCCATGACCCCAAGTTCGATGTTCCTTTGCTGGAAACTGCCCTTGGCCTGGACCTGGCTTTTGTGGGCGCGATGGGATCCCGGCGCAGCCACCGCCAGCGGATCGAATCCCTGCTGGCCGGCGGCATGGCTCCGAAGGCCCTGACCCGGCTGCATTCGCCGATCGGCCTTGACCTGGGCGCCGTCACGCCTGCGGAGGTTGCCGTTTCCATCACCGCCGAAATCATCTCCTCGAGGAGTGGAGCGTCGCTGAAGCCGTTGAAAGAGGGAAAGGGACCAATCCACCGCCCGGAACCCGAAGCGAGCCCGTCCTTTCAGACCACCCAGTCCCTTCAGGAGGGCCCATGGACATGAACACCATTGAGGCCGTAGTGCCCACGACCGATCCCGCAGACTGGCGCGAGGGGGACGCGTGGCTGGCCGGGGGCACCATGCTGTTTTCCTACGGCAGTGCAGTGCTCAAACGGCTGCTGGATCTCGGCTCCGCAGGATGGCCGGCCATCAAAGTGGGGCCCGAAGGGATCGAGCTGGCCGCAACCGCCACCATTGCCGAGTTGTACGCCCTGCCGGACCAGCCGGTTGTTCGGGAGTATGCGGTCAAGGAGTATGGGTGGCCCGGCCTTGACCTTGTCCGGCCCTGCTGCGACTCCTTCGTGGCGTCCTTCAAAGTCTGGAACATGTCCACCGTGGGCGGCAACCTCTGCACCTCCCTCCCGGCAGGACCCATGATTTCGCTCTGCGCTGGACTGGATGGCACCGCAACCATCCTGGGCCCCGGCGGCTCCAGCCGGACCGTTCCTGTAGCCGAGTTCGTGGTCGGGGACGGACGCAACGTCCTGGCCCCCGGGGAACTCCTGCGGAGCATCCACCTTCCCGCCTCGGCGCTGGCTTCGAAGGCCGCGTTTCGCCGCCTGTCACTGAGCAACCTCGGACGCTCCGGCGTGCTGCTGATCGGCAGGCTGGGAGGCCCAAACGCTGGTGAGAAAGCCCTGGTGCTCACCATCACTGCCGCCACCCGGCGTCCGGTCCAACTCCGATTCACGGCTGGAGACCTCCCGGACGCGTCGCAACTGGCCGCCGCAATCGACGACGCCGTCCCCGAAGCCCTCTACCACGACGACATCCACGGCCTGCCGGAATGGCGCCGCGACATGACGTACCGCCTCGCGGAGGAGATCCGCGCCGAACTGCTCGATCCGCCGAACGAAGGCGGAGCCGAGGCCGCTGTATCGGGCGATTTCTGGCCCCCGCAGCGCCCGGCACGAAAGGAAGCCTAAGCATGGCCATCGAAATCAACGGCACACCAGCCTCGGCCGCGCCGCTGCCCGGACAGTGCCTCAGGACCTTCCTCCGCGAACAGGGCAACCTCGGCGTCAAGAAGGGCTGCGACGGCGGCGACTGCGGCGCTTGCACGGTACATGTGGACGGCAAGCCGGTGCACAGCTGCATCTATCCGGCCTTCCGCGCCGAGGGCAAGTCGGTCACCACTGTGGAAGGCCTCGCGGACGGCGACGTGCTGCATCCCGTACAGCAGCAGTTCCTGGACAATCAGGGGTTCCAGTGCGGCTTCTGCACCGCGGGTATGGTCATGACGGCTGCCAGCTTCGACGACGAGCAGCGCGCCAACCTTCCCCGGAACCTCAAAGGCAACCTGTGCCGCTGCACGGGGTATCGGGCTATCGGGGATGCCGTCTGCGGCAACCACAGTGAGACGAATCAACCGCCGGCGAAGCAGCAGCCAGGGCAGTTGGGCGACGACGTACCCGCGCCCGCAGGACGCGCAATCGTCACCGGCAAAGCACGCTACACACTCGATGTCCCCTCGGAACAGCTGCCCGGGCTGCTGCACATGAAGCTACTGCGCTCGCCGCATGCCCACGCGAAGATCCTCTCCATCGACACCACCGAGGCACTCAAGGTGCCGGGCGTCGTCGCCGTCTTCACGCACAAAGACGCCCCCAGGCAGCTGTTCTCCACTGCCCAGCATGAGCTCTATACGGACGACCCCGACGACACCCGCATCCTGGATGATGTGGTGAGGTTTATCGGGCAGCGGGTAGCCGCCGTCGTTGCCGAAAGCGTGGCCGCCGCGGAGGCGGGGACGCGGGCCATCGCCGTCGAGTATGAGGTGCTTGAGGCAGTGTTCACCCCGCAGGAGGCCATGCTTCCCGGCGCCCCCGCCCTGCACGGCGACAAAGACGCCGAAACCGCCCGGATCTCACGACCTGACCGGAACGTAGTGGCCGAACTGCATTCGGAACTGGGCGACGTCGAGGCCGGCTTTGCCCGGGCGGACTTCATCCACGAGCACACATACCGGACGCAAAGGGTGCAGCATGTCGCCCTGGAGACCCACGCGTCCATCGCCTGGATCGACGACGACGAGCGGCTGCAGGTCCGCACGTCCAGCCAGGTTCCCTTCCTGGTCCGCCGGACTCTTTGCCGGCTCTTTGACCTGCCCGAAGACCGGGTCCGGGTAGTGGCGGGGCGTGTCGGCGGAGGTTTCGGCAGCAAGCAGGAGGTGCTCACGGAAGACATCGCGGCGCTCGCGGCCCTCAAGCTGCGACGCCCCGTCCAGCTCGAATTCACTCGGACTGAGCAGTTCACCTCAACCACCACGAGGCACCCGTTCACTATCAAGCTCAAGGCCGGAGCCACCAGGGACGGGTTCCTGACGGCGCTCCAGCTGGACGTCATCACCAACACGGGGGCCTACGGCAACCATGCGCCCGGGGTAATGTTCCATGGCTGCGGTGAATCGCTGGCCGTCTACAAGTGCGACAACAAGAAAGTCGACGCCCACTCCGTCTACACCAATACCGTGCCGGCCGGCGCTTTCCGAGGCTACGGCCTGAGCCAGATGATCTTTGCCATCGAATCCGGCATGGATGAGCTGGCTGTCGGAATCGGGATGGACCCAATGGAATTCCGGCTCCGGAACATGGTGCGTGAAGGGGACGAGATGCTGTCCACGAGCCCAGTGCCGGAAGAAGACGTGTTCTATGGCAGCTATGGCCTGGACCAGTGCGTGAAACTGGTCGCTGATGCCCTGGACCGCGGCCGCGAACGGTATCGCGAGGCGGGTCTTGACGACGCCGGCCCGGACTGGGTAGTCGGCCAAGGCACTGCGCTGTCCATGATCGATACGGTGCCGCCCCGCGGACACTTCGCACACAGCCGCATGGAGGTCCTGCCGGACGGTACGTTCGCCGTCGACGTCGGAACGGCCGAATTCGGCAACGGCACCACCACGGTGCACGCCCAGCTCGCGGCGACGGCGTTGTCCACCTCGGCCTCCAAGGTGCTGGTCCGCCAGTCCGACACGGACCTCGTGGAACACGACACCGGGGCGTTCGGTTCCTCCGGAACGGTGGTGGCGGGCAAGGCCACGCTGGCGGCGGCCGAAGAGTTGGCGATTCGAATCAGGTCATTTGCAGCCGGCATCCTCCAGACCAACGTGGCGAGCTGCGTCCTTGAAGACGGAGCAGTGGAATCACGGGGCACCCGCAAGACCCTGACGGAACTATTTGAGGCAGCGCAGGAAGCCGGCATCGAACTGGCGGCGGAAGGCCGTTGGGGCGGGACGCCGCGGTCCGTGGCATTCAACGTCCACGGCTTCCGTGTGGCAGTCAATACAGGAACCGGCGAGCTGCGAATCCTGCAAAGCGTCCAGGCGGCGGATGCCGGCGTTGTGGTCAATCCGCGGCAGTGCCGCGGCCAGATTGAAGGCGGGATCGCCCAGGCTATTGGCGCCGCCCTCTATGAGGAGGTCCACGTGGACGACGCCGGGCGGGTCACCACGGACATCCTGCGGCAGTACCACATCCCCACGTTCGCGGACGTTCCGCGCAGCGAGGTTTACTTCGCCGAAACCAGCGACGACATGGGACCGCTCGGCGCGAAGTCCATGAGCGAAAGTCCTTTCAACCCGGTGGCCCCCGCTTTGGCGAATGCCATCCGGAACGCGACAGGCATACGGTTCGGGGAACTGCCGATCTCCCGGGACAAGATCTACCTGGCCATCCGGAACACGCAGGCCAAGGATCATTCCCTGGCAGGCAGCGGATCAGGAACGCGGGGCTAAACCTGACGGCCCTGGTTAAGGGCTGAGGGTTCAGGACCGGCCGGCGTCCTGCTGTTGGGTTGCCTCGGCCAGGTCTTCGATTCGTTCAGTGGCGGCCCAGCTGGCGAGCAGGCGCAGGCGTTCATCCGATGCCGAGCCGGGGACGGCCGGGTAGACCGTGAGGGTGAAGCCGGGGTCTTCGGCGAGCTCCATGGATTCGTAGGCGAGTTCAAGTTCCCCTACGACAGGGTGACGGAAGACTTTGGTCCCGGTGTAGTGGCGCCGGACGTTGTGGGCCGCCCAGCGGGTACGGAATTCCTCGCTGCGCATGGACAGTTCTCCGACGAGGTCGGCCAGGCGTTTATCGAAGGGATTGCGCCCGCTCTGGGTCCGCAGGATCGCCACGTTGGTGTTGGCCGCCAGATCCCAATTGGGATAGAAGTCATGGGCCCTGGGATCGAGGAAGATGAACCGGGAGTGGTTGGCTGGCCGAGCCGGTCCGCGGTACAACTCCGAGTAAAGGGCATAGCCGAGTTGGTTGGCCGCAACGACGTCCATGTGGTGGTTTCCGATAATTGCCGGCGAACCGGTAATCGAGTCAAGCATGAACTGCAGGCTCGGGCGGACAGTCCCGCTTTGGAGGGGACCGCGCCTGGTCCTGCTTGAAGGGCTGGCTGCACGGGCAAGGTTGTAGAGATGGTCGCGTTCGGCCTCGTCGAGCTTCAACGCCCTGGCAATGGCGTCAAGGACGCTTTCGGAGGTTCCGGCAAGGTTCCCGCGCTCGAGTTTCGTGTAGTAGTCCACGCTGACGCCGGCGAGCATTGCTACTTCTTCGCGGCGCAGGCCTGGGACCCGGCGGCGTCCGCCGAAGAGCGCCAGTCCGGCCATCTCGGGGGTGATTTTGGCGCGCCTGGAGGCAAGGAACTCGCGCACTTCCGTCCGGTTATCCATCCATTCACGCTACATCTCAGTGCCTCACCTTAGGGAGGTACTGCCAGAACCCGGATAAGCAGGGCCCTCCCTGGCAAAGACGTTTCCCTGTTGGATTGAACGTGAACCCGAACCAACCCCCTGACCCTCTGAAGGGAGCCCGCGATGCGCGGAGTTGTCATGCACGCCCCCGGTGACGTCCGAGTCCAGGAACTGGACGCACCCCTAATTCTCAAACCAACAGATGCGATCATCCGGCTGGTCGCGAGCTGCGTCTGCGGCTCGGACCTGTGGCCATACCGAGGAGCCGATGCGGTGGACAGCCCAAGGCCGATGGGCCACGAGTACGCCGGCACTGTCGTAGAAATCGGCAACGATGTGAAGACCATCAAACCGGGCGACTTTGTGGTGGGATCCTTCTTCGCCTCCGACAACACCTGCGAGATCTGCCGATCCGGCTACCAGAGCTCCTGCATCCACCGGGAAGGACCACAGGGCGCACAGGCTGAGCTCCTTCGGGTTCCACTCGCAGACGGTACGCTCGTCGCCACGCCGGGCACCCTGCCCGAGGACCTCATCCCGAGCCTGCTGGCCGCCTCGGACGTGCTCGGCACCGGCTGGTTCGGCGCCATTGCCGCCCAAGCCGGCCCTGGCAAGACGGTAGCGGTAGTCGGGGACGGCGCCGTCGGGCTCCTCGCCGTCCTCGCCGCAAAGCAGCTTGGTGCCGAGAAAATCATCGCAATGAGCCGCCACGACGCCCGCCAGAAACTCGCCCTCGAATTCGGCGCCACCGACATCATTACCGAACGCGGAGATGACGGCGTAGCCAAGGTCAAGGAGCTCACCGGAGGGCTTGGCGCACACTCGGTCATTGAGGCTGTCGGTACCCAGGAATCGATGATGCAGGCCATCCGCGCTACCCGCCCCGGCGGACACGTCGGGTACGTCGGCGTCGCCCTTGACGTCGAGCTTCCCGGGCTGGAGATGTTCTTCTCCCACGTCCACCTGCACGGCGGGCCGGCCCCTGTCCGCCAGTACCTGCCCGAACTCATCGACCTCATCTGGACCCGCAAGATCAACCCAGGCAAGGTCTTCGATCTCGAACTTCCGCTGGAAGAAGCCGCCAAGGCCTACGCGGCCATGGACGAACGGCGGGCCATCAAAGTCCTCCTGACGCCCTGAGAATCCTGAAGCCTAAGAACGGAGCCAGCGTGACCGCCGTCGATAGCCCGATTACCCCACGCGAACAGGCTGTCGGCCGCCCGCTGGCGGTTGTGCTCGGCCTCCTGACCATCTTCGGTCCCATTTCCATGGACCTCTACCTGCCCGTCCTGCCTGCCCTGACAGCAGAGCTTCAAAGCTCGACGTCTGCGGCGCAACTGACGATCACGGCATGCCTGCTCGGCCTGGCCATAGGCCAAGTCGTGGCCGGCCCCCTCTCCGACCGCCTAGGCCGCCGATTGCCACTGATCATCGGTGTCATCGCCTACACCCTCACGTCAGTCCTGTGCGCCGTGAGCCCGACGATCGAAACGCTCATCGCAGCAAGGTTCGTCCAAGGGCTCGCCGGGGCCGTCGGCATCGTCATTGCGCAGGCTGCAGGGCGGGACGTGTACTCCGGCGGCAAGCTGCTTCGCTATTACGGCCGCCTGACTGTTCTTGGCGGACTTGCCGCAATCATCGGCCCAGTCATCGGTGGCCAGCTCGCAGCTGTCACCGACTGGCGCGGAGTCTTCCTGTTCCTCGCCGCCGTCGGAGTCGGCATCCTCGTGGCATCCCTGCTGATCTTCAAGGAAACGCTGCCCGCACAACGGCGCATCACCGGCGGGCTCTCGCACACCCTGCACGACTTCCGCCGACTCCTTGCTGACCGGGTGTTTGTTGGAGCTATGCTCATCACCGGCTTCACGTACTCCGCGATCTTCGCCTACCTCAGCGGGGCAACGTATATCCTCCAGGGCATGTACGGGCTCTCACCGCAGGGGTACTCGTTCGCCTTCGGCCTGAACTCCCTGGGCTTTATGGTCTGTGGGTTCGTCGCAGGGCGCCTGTCCGAACGATGGTCCCAAAAGGGAGCCCTCGCCGTCGGCCTTGCCATGACCGTCTTCGGAGCGCTCGGCCTGCTGGCAACGGCACTCCTGCACCTGCCCCTGGTAGCCATCATCCTGTCCCTGCTCGCCATGGTCAGCGGTGTGGCCGTGACCAGTCCGCCGGCAACGTCCTTGGCGCTCAAGGAGTATCCAGACATTGCCGGCACGGCCTCTTCACTTCTCGGGCTGGCCAGGTTCGCCTTTGGTGGCCTCGCCGCACCCCTGGTCGGCATCGCCGGCGCCGACAACCCGGTACCGTTTGGCATCATCGCTTTCGCCTCCGCGGCAGCAGCGGCTCTCTGCATAGGACTCGTCAAGAAGCGCCCAGCTGTCTAAGGTCCCCCTGCCCAGGTTCCCCCTCCTTGAGGAGGTGCAGTTCAGAGGGCGTGTCGACGTCGGCGTCCCCTGGCAGAGCGCCCGGGAAGGATGGGCAGTCCACGAGGTCAATCAGCTCAGGGTGCTCTTCAAGGAAGCGGCGTGCGCCTGTGTCGCCTTCGGCGGTCATCGCCGCCTCTGCGGCCAGGCGACCATCGAAGAGTACTGGGTGCCCTCGCCGCACCGCGCCGTCGGGTCGTGAATAGGCTGCTGCGGTGATCCGGCCGGGCCTGTGGGCGCTGATGATTCTCCGAACAGCTTCCGCCGTGAGGCCAGGCTGGTCGACGAGGGCGACCAGGACGTCGCTTCCGGCTGCCGCCTCAACCCCGGCACTGAACGAACTTGCCATTCCGGAGGCCCACTCCGGGTTTTCGATGACCCGGTGGGCGTGAAGATCCGTGGAGCTCAGAACCCTCTCCGCCTCCGCTCCAATGACCACCTCAACCTCCTTACAACCGCCGTCGAGCAGCGTATCCGCCAGGACCTCCACCAGGGTACGGCCGCGGAAGGGAAGGAGCGCTTTGGGACCCAGTCCCAAGCGGATTCCGGCTCCCGCAGCAAGCAGCACGCCGATGGTTGAGGTGGTCATGAAAACACCTTAAAGGGAGGTAAACGCTTGCATCGAAAATTGGTAGCGCGAACACGACTTTTCCTCGAAGCTACTGGTCAGTAGGACTATTCCCCGTTGAGGGGGTGAGCATAGTCTAGTGAGACTCCGAGTCTCATTCATTCAAAAAGTGTGCGCGAAGGCGCGCCCACGAGGAAGGAAGGTCACTTGTCGGGCGTTTTCGAAATTTCGATGGCGGGGGAAGGGTCGTTCAGGTTCCGGCTGAAGGCCGACGACGGCACCGTAGTTGCCGTCTCCCCAAAGTTTCCGGATATCAAGGCCGTCGTTGCGGGGATCAACGCGGTCAGGGAAAGCGCCGCTACCGGTTTTGTGGTTGACCGGCGAACGGTGGCAGCAAACTAATCCTGGGGAGCCTGAGTCCAGATAATCGACCGACAACTGGGGTGAAGGGCGATTATCTGGACCCAAACTTCTCAGGCTGGGCGCTGCGGGGCGTTGGGGGTCGGCAGCACCCGCCGGCGGCTACGAGTCGCCGCCGGCACTTCCCGTAGTTCCAGCATTGACGTCGAGCAGCTTGTAGCGATCCATGGCGTACGACGGCGTCCCCTCATCGACTTCGCCGCGGCGGG